>CALVED010000001.1 GCA_944326485.1 Candidatus Gastranaerophilales bacterium
GATAAAGAAAATAATTCAGAACAAAAACAAAATAACAACAAGAAAAATGTTGGGTTAAAACCCAACCTACGGGCTTACACCAACGGGAATAAATTATGTTTTAGGAGATAAAGAGGATAATGAAATTGAATTAGAAAGAACAGCATTGGGTACTTATAACAGGCGTTGTATATGATCCTGAAACAAAAGATTTAGTAGGTTTTTATATTTGTAATAGTGGGATCAAGGGAAACAACCAAAAGGCAATATTTATAAAAAAGGAACAAATGGAAAACTCCTATAATTTAAGTGATAAAGAAGTTATCATAACAAAAGAACCCATAAAACAAAACTCCGTTTTGTAGGGCTCTCATCTCAATAAAAAAAGAGCTTTTTCAAGCTCTTTTAAAATTAGGAGGAGGTGGGATTCGAACCCACGGTACGCTCGCACGTACGACGGTTTTCAAGACCGCTCCAATCAACCGCTCTGGCACTCCTCCAAAACGTAGTATTATATTAATAAAAAAATACTTTGTTGTAAAGTACTTATTTATATTTTTATCTAAAATATTGAATTGAATACCTTTTCGATATCTTTGTATGTTCTTTTTAATCTTGCTGCATTTAATTTAAATGGTTTTATTTCTAGCTGGGGAGCATATCTTTTTAGTTGCTCTTTAAACCAGGCATCTTGAGCTTTTCTTCCTTTTTCTAAATGAAGTTTACAATCAAACTCATCATCAAATTGTTTTAGTTCTGGATGTTGCTTTAATATTTGCTCTTGACACTGAGTAATTATACTTAAATAGACAAATAAATATGTTGCATCTTTCGGTAAAGAAGATGAAAATTCTTTTGAATAAATATCAACACCAGTCAAAGACTCTACAAGTTCTCCGTCTGTAGCCTTATTTTTATATGGATATCCAGAAATAAGTCGAAGAACATCTTCTGTCTTGTAACTGCCAGAAAAACTCACAAACTTGTTATCTAGTGATGAAATTTTCATATAATATCTCCATTAATAAAAAGCTTGTGAATTTATTTTTTTGCTTAATTTTTAAGTTATATAATATTTTCTTTTATAGCCTTAACTGCCGCTTGAACTCTATCATCTACACATAATTTTTGTAGAATACTGCAAACGTGTGCTTTTGCAGTATGAACACTTACTATCAATTCCTTAGCTATTTCTGTATTACTTTTACCTTTTACCAAATGTTTTAAAACCTCTAATTCTCTTTCTGTTAATTGAGCTCTTGCATCTTGGACTTCTGTTGATTGTAATAAAGTAACATTCTCCGGTTTGGGAAAGAAATTTAATGCAACTGAAGATACTGCAGGATCAACCCAGCAAGCACCATCTGCAACATTCTTAATCACCTCAGAAAGTGTTTCAGGAGTAATATCTTTTAAACAATATGCATTTGCACCAGACCCCAAAGCAGCAATAACTTCCTCTCCTCTTTCATGAGAAGTTAAAATTATAACTTTTATATTTGGCTGAGTTTCTTTTAATTTTATAGTAGCTTCTAATCCATTCATACCGGGAAGACCTAAATCCATTAAGACAACGTCCGGTTGCAGACTGTTTATCATTTTTAAACCCTGATCCGCATCTTCTGCTTCACCAACAACATTAATGTGTTCATACTCGTTTAACGCTGATTTTAAACCAACTCTTGTTAACTTATAATCTTCAACAATTACAACACTAATTACATCTTTCTTGTGCATGGTTTGTGTCATGATTCGGCCTTCCTCTCTTTTTTGCCAATTTTTTAATTTCAAAATAACCTTATAATATTAGACCAAGAAAGACAATTAGGTAATTAACCTACTGTCTAGTTTAACACTAGCCAATCTAACTATTAATATATTGAGAAAATTCAATTATTTGAATCGCATATTTTTTTTAATAACTTACGTTTAACTCTCATTTTGGCATGTTCAACTGCATCATATTCATTAAAGAAAACATTATGTTCTCCTATTTGAGAGGGGATTTTTACATCATTTAATTGTTTCAAAACATTTTCATTCTTTATTACAAGCAATGTTTTTATATTTTGAGATTGAAGTCTAATTATAATATCTTCTAATGCAAAAATAGCTGATATATCCAATAAAGAATTTGATTCATAATTTAAGATTAAATACTTTGTTCCTAACAATTCATCAAATTGTGAAACAATTTGAGTTGCACTTCCAAAGAAAAACTGACCATCTATATGAAAAACACGAATTGTGTATTTGTATTCTTCAGCTAATTGTTTTTCATAAGAATCAATTTCTTCATCTTTAATAGTTTTTATACCAACACTAGTCGAATCTGCAACTCTCTTTGCATATAACAAAGCAGCTAATGTTATACCAGCACCTACTGCAAAAATTAAATTATAAAATACTGTTAAAAAGAAAACTAACAGCAAAACATATAAATCATCTTTTGGTGCATATTTAATAACCTTCAATATTTTTATATCAATTATGTCATATCCTATCTTTATAAGAATTCCTGCAAGGACGCACAATGGTACTTGTTCCACAAATTTTGTACAATTTGTAATTACTAATACAAGGAAAACAGAGTTAATAACAGCTGAAAGTTTAGTTGTAGCACCAGCTCTTATAGCGGCAACTGTTCTCATAGTTGCTGCAGAACCAGGCATAGAGCCCGTTAAAGAGCATAATACATTACCTATTCCCTGAGATAATAGCAATTTTTTAGGCATAGTTTTTTCTCGTGTTAATGAATCCGCAACTAATCCTGTTAACATACTTTCTGATGAACAGATTACAGCAATAGCTGCAGCATAGGGTATCGCTTTGATTATTCCTTCTACATTTATATTAGGAAATATTATTGAAGGTATATTGATATTTATTTGAGAAATTCTTTCAACAGGCATTGAATATTTTATTGATATATATGTACAAATTAACAATGCTATAATTTGAGATGGAAATACTCTATTAACTTTCTTAGGTATAAAAAATACTATTAATAAAGTTAAACAACCTAAAATTAATGAATTTGTATCAAAATCAGTAAAATTTAATATTAATTTTTTTAAACTGCTTAATGGTGATGCACTGCCATCTATACCCATAAGAATATTCAACTGCATTATTATCAAAATAGAACCGACTCCATTCATAAAACCAGATATTACAGGATATGGAACATATCTAACTATACTTGGCAGCTGAGTATAAGAAATTATTATCTGAAAAATTGAAGCCAACAAAAATACAACAATAACGGCAGAAAAATCATTATACATTGCAAAAACAGAAGCAGTAACAATAGCAACAGGCCCGGTTGGTCCTGATATCATAGGGAGCTTAGAACCAAATATTCCTGCGAAGAAACATAAAATTATACAACCCCAAATACCCGAACTTGCCCCTAGTCCAGTTGCAACTCCAAAAGCAAGAGCTTGAGGAAATGCGACTATTGCAGATACAATACCACCTAAAATATCTCCCTTTATCATCAATATTAGATTTTTATGTTTCATTGATTCAAACATAAAAAAATACTAACACAAACATTTAATGGAAAATATTAACTACTAATAACGTCTTTCTGTTTTTTTAGCGCCAATACCCATTACATCATATAATACAGATTGAAGAGCATTAATACCAAGTAGAACACCTGCAATTTTTCCGGCATTCTTAAACTTTAATGCAACAGCAGATAGTCCAATTAAAGGTAAATTCTTCAATAAAGTATTTCCTGCTCCGGCAAAATAACCTTTTGATCTTGATGTAATATGATAGAAAGGAAAATCTTGCTGCATGTTATACCAAATTTTCTTTAGTTTACAAATAGTTGCACTTTCTCTTTCACTAGTCATAAATTGTTTATATTGATTATAAAATCTGTCAGCAGATTCAACTTCGTCTAATGAATAAGCTCTTTCCCTACCATTTATATGTGAATCATAAAGAACTGAAGCACAAGTTGCAACAGCTATTGCCTTTGACATAACGCCTAAAGGTTTTCCTGAAAATTTTTTAGCCGCCGTTGTTATTCTTGGTATTACACTGCTTACTACTGACATTTCTTTTACCTTCAACTACTCATTATTTTTTTTATCACTTTGTTCCGGAGAATTATCCGGAATTTCTACCTTTGTTTGTGCAGCATTTAATAATGCATCATTCGCCATTTTGGCTTCTTGTCCATAGAGTTTGTCAGAAGCCTGAAGATTTTGTAATAATTTTATTGTATTTTCATCACCATGAGCACTGCCTGAAGCAATAGGACTCATAGCAAATAATCTATTATTAGTATCTGAATCTTGAAGAGCAATATTCAAAAGAGCTGTTAAAGCTGGATCATCATATCTTGATTCATCCTCTTCATATCTGTTAATAAGTTCCTTTATACCTGATTTTCTAACTGTTGCATCAGGGCTTCTTAAATAATTCTCTAAAGTCTTTATATAATCATCAGTAAGTTCCACTACTTTTTTAGTTTTTTGTTTTTCATCTGTTTTTGTTGTTTGTTCAGTGGTAATTGGGGTATTTGCAACAACAGTATTTCCTTGAGGTACAGTATTATTTACAGTTGTTTGTGAACCAGGAATAGGATATCCATAACTTGCATTTGCCGTAGAATTAGAACTTGGTCCTCCTATTCCTGAAGGATTATATATGTATATATTTACCCCTGAACTTGCTTGTTTATTTGCATTAGTATCATATAAAGAAGTTGTAGGATATTGATATATCTGTGAATTTCCATTATTTGAACTTACACTAACTCCTTGTCCTTGTTGAGTTACCAAAGCTTTTGGAGTTGATGTTTGGTATGTATACAATGGAGTTCCATTAGAAACACTATATGTATTATTTGTTGGAATTTGAGACATTATTATCCTACCTTCATTTATATAAACACCGAAGTATCAAAAAACATGCTATGTTAAAGACATTTCTTTAATTTTTGTAACAATTATCATTATGCGTTTATTAATGTTACAATTAAATTATGGAGTTTAAAATGAATAAAAAGATTGTTATAGGTTGTGATCACGCTGGATTTATTTTAAAAAATAAAATTATTGAATTTCTTAAAGAGAAAAATTATATAGTTGAAGATATTGGTTGCTATAATACTGATTCAACAGATTATCCATTAATAGCTCAACAATTATGTAAAAAAATAACATCTAAAGAATATGAGAAAGGTATACTAATTTGTGGCACAGGCATTGGAATGAGCATTGCCGCCAATAAAGTAAAAGGAATTAGAGCTGTTGTATGCTCTGATACAACATCAGCAAAATTTTCAAGACAACACAATAACACAAATGTATTGTGTTTTGGACAAAGAATTATAGGAGAATATCTTGCAAAAGATATTTGCGAAATCTGGCTAGATACAGAATTTCAAAAAGAAAGACATTTAAAAAGAATTTTAATGATTGAAGATTCTATTGATGAATAGTAGGTTCCATAATTAAAGAAACTCCATCTTCAACAGAATTTACGTAAGGAATAATATCTTCCAAGTATGCAAACGATAAAGCTTCTTTAATTTTAGATGAAGGATTAACTAACACGAATTTCCCACCATTATCAGCACATATTTTATATATATCCGCAAAGATATATGCATTTTCCATATCAAAATCTATAATTTCTTTTAAATCAAATAATATATTTTTTACACCTGTATACATAGATGAATTAATATTCTTTATTATTAAATCAAAGACCTTGGCATCATTAAATTTTTTAATAATATAAGAAACTATATTATTATTTATTATATACCTTGTAAAAGCTATATTTTTGTCTGATTGAAAAGAAGTACTCAAATATTTTAATAATTTAGAATGCCAATTTTTATCTTTTTGAATATAGAAATCGACACCTAATTCGTAACAATGATCAATTAACGATGTATCATCAGTACCCGAAATAACAACTATTTTCGAATATGAACCGGTTTCAGACCTTCTTTTTACAGCCATTTTTATCAAATCAAATCCATCAGCACTATCTGGCATGAATAAGTCTATAATTACACAGTCAAAATGAACTTTTTGAAGTTCCGATATTGCCTCATCTTTGTGTCTTGCAACACTTGGTACAATCCCGATTTTTTTCAGAACTGTACTAAGTTGATAAATAGAAAGTTCCAAGTCATCAGCAATTAGTATTTTTTTATCTTCTAACGAATCAATTTTTATTCCGGAAGAAAAAGAATATATTTTTCTTTCAATTTCAATTAATGCTTCTGATATGTCAACCGAAGTTATCTCATCTTTTAAGAGTTTACTTTCCATTGACGCCAATTCAAATATTTTACTTACTTGTTCATCAGATATATTCATACTTAATGTCAACCACTATCATATATTATCAAATTTATTTATTATATACAAGATTATAAACTTAATCTATTTTTAATCAAGAAATTAAGTAATGTTTCATAAACAATTTTCATTTTTACTGAAAAAGTGACAAATTATATATTTTAATGTTTTAATATTTATATAAACATATTTGTAAGGACTTAAGAATATAATACCCATTGAAAGATAAATTAAATATGAAAAAATTTTATTTTTTTAAATTATTTACATTATTACTTTTTTTATTTTTTTCTATGCTACCTGTAAATTCTAAAGATATTGAATTTAGCAATATTTCAAGAGTAGTAATTGATCCAATATATAATAACACATACACTCTTAATATATATTTTGATAACTTATATAAAGGAAAAGCTTTTATTCAAAGAAACTCAGATGGTTCATATTTTGTTTTTTTACCGGATACAACTATTAATAATAAGAAAGTTAAAATATTATATAAAAATAAATCTGATAGAAAAAATATAAGGCTTTCTATTGATCAAAAACCATATATTAATAATGAAATTGAATCTAACTATGTAAGAATTTATGTAAATATGAATGCTGATTACTCATTGAAATTATTGTCAAAAGACTCAAAAAATGACAAATTTATATTTTTCACTAATAATTCAATAAATAATTATTCACTTATTCTATTGGGATGTATACTTGCTATATACTTAATGTTTAGAAAACTTTCAAAACTTATAAAAATAAATAAAACAACAAATAGTTATACATCTTTTCCTGAATCTTTTTACATTAAAAAAAATTATTCTTCGGACAACATAAAATTTAATAAAAATTTAAAATATAAACCTAATAAATTTATTACCAGACCAGACATAGGTGCAGCAATAAGAACTGCAGACAAAACATCTTTTGCTTGTTTTGATGTTCCCTTAATTATTAACAAAATAAATACTAATGCATATGAATACAAAAGTTCGATAAAACAAACATCAAATATTTTAAGAAACAGAAATCATAACAATTTACAAAAGACAAACTCAATAAATTATAATGAAGCACAAGAACTAGACTTGCCATCTGTTGATGAACTAAAAAAGGATGAGAGCAAAAATCAAGAAAAAAAAGCAGAACTAATATCTATATTAAATATAACTCCAAATAAAGGATTTTATTTAACTACTGTAGATGATACAATGGCCTTATTTGGATTTATTGGAGAAAATGTATTTTTATTACAAAAATTCGCAGATTTGTCACAAATTAATCTACAAGCAAGATTTTATGACAAAAATGGTGATAATGATGTTTTCATTGTTAGACTGGATTCTTATAAAGCAATGATAGAAATTTCTAATGATTCAATGAAAGAATTGGCTGTTTTATAAAAATGAAGAAAATTGTTTTTTTATTACTTTTTCTTTTTATTTTTTTATTAATTATTTTTCATTCATATAAAAATAAAAATATTGAAAATAAAATTACAATCAAATTTTCTTCTTGGGGTTCTCAAAGTGAAACAATAATAATCAATAAATTAATAAAAAAATATGAAAACGATAATCCAAATATTAAAATAGATTTTATTCATATTCCTCAAAATTATTTTCAAAAAATTCAACTTCTATTTGCATCTAATTTAGAACCCGACGTTATTTTTATTAACAACCAGAATATAAAGATGTATATAAAAGCCGACATGCTTGAGGATTTAACATCATATATAAAGAAAGAGTTATATTTTAATGAAGCATTAAACTGCTTTAAATATAATGATAAAATATATGCAATACCAAGAGATATTTCGACACTTGTAATATATTACAATAAAGATATGCTAAAAAATGCAGGAATAAATCCCAATAAAGATATAAAAGATATTTTTTCATTAAAAGATTCTGCTATAAAGCTAACAAACAAAAATCATTTTGGAATAAATTTTGAAGAAGATGTACTATATTGGAGCTATTATCTTGCGTCTAACGGTGGTGGAATTTTTTCAGATGATATAAAAAAACTTATTATTACTAAACCGGAAAGTATTGAAGCACTTCAATTATACACAGATTTAGTTAATAAGTATCATGCGGCACCTACAAAAGCAGAAATCGGCAGTATGACAACTGCGCAAATGTTTATAAATAAAAAAATTGCTATGTATTTAGGAGGAAGATGGATGACGCCTAAATTCAGAGAAACTATCAACTTCGATTGGGATATAATTAATTTCCCAACAACTGATAATAACAAAGTATATATAGATTCATCCGGCTGGGCTGTTTCAAAAAAATCGAAAAATAAAGCAGAAGCAATTAAATTTATACAGTTCTTATCAAATGATGAATCACTTAAAGAAATATCGAAAACTGGATTAATAATTCCGGCAAAAATAAAAGTTGCAAAATATCTAATAGAAAATGATAAAAATAAAAAACCAACTCACTCATATTTATTTATTGAAATGCTATCAAAAACTAAACCAACACCTGTTAATGAAAACTACAAAATTATTAATGATATAATAAAAGAGTCAACTGAACCACTATTTAATGGTAAAAAAGATATAAAAAATGCTTTTAACAAGAAAACAGTAAAAAAACTTGAAAGCCAAATATAATGGATATTATAGAAAAACAATTTAAATTTAAAGAAAATAATACAAATATAAAAACTGAATTTTTTGCAGGACTAACAACTTTCTTTACGATGTCATATTTATTTATACTTAGTCCTAAAATACTGGAGCAGGCTGGGCTTAATTTTAATGTAACACTTACTATTACTTGTTTGTTGGTATTTATAGGAAGTATTTTAATGGGGTTAATTGCTAATAAACCTTATGCTGTAGCCCCATTTCTTGGGGAAACTGCCTTCATCTCTTACACATTAGTAAACTCGATGGGGTTTTCTATTAAAACAGCTTTTGCAGCAATATTAATTAGTGGGTTATTATTATTATTATTAACTATTTTTAATGTCAGGACTTTTATTATTAATCAAATACCACAAACAATAAAATTAGCATTTTGCACAGGGCTGGGATTCTTTTTTATTTTTATTGCGCTTAAAGATATTGGAATAGTCAATTTTACGAAGAATTCTATTCCTATTGAAACAGGCAATTTTTTATCTTTAAACGTATTATTAGGCTTATTTTGCTTTATTCTAATTATATACCTTGCCCAAAAAAACACTAAAGCTGCCGTATTAATATCAATTTTAGTTACAACACTAATTGGAATAATTATTGGAGATGTACAAATTCCTGATAAAATATTTTCACTCCCAGCAAATTATACCTCATCAATTCTACAAACTGATTTCAGAGGACTGCTTGATAAGAATTTTTTACCAATGATATTTGTAATTTTTATACTTGTAAATATTGATACAGCAGGTGCTATAGTAGGCCTTTCTTATAAAGCTAACTTCCTAGATAAAGATGGAAATATTATGGATTTAAAAAAGACAATGATAGCAGACTCTATTTCTGTAATACTTGCACCAATTATGGGTACAACAACTCCAGGTGCATATATAGATTCTATGACTGGAATTAGTGCAGGTGGAAGAACAGGATTTACCGCCATTATTGTAGGTATACTATTTCTCACAGGTCTTATTTTTACACCTATTATATCTATTATTCCTTCGTATGCTTATGCTCCGGCGCTACTATATGTGGGAATCCTTATGTCTTCTGTAATAACGAAAATTGATTTTGAAGATATAACAGAATTTGCTACAGCTATTTTCATAATTACAGCAATGATATTCACTTATAATATAGGCACTGGAATAATTTGTGGTTTCATTGTATATCCAATTCTAAAGTTATTATGTAATCAAAAAGAAAAAACAAATATAATAACCTGGATTATGTTTTTTATATCAATACTATACTTTGCTGTTTATCCGTACTAGATATTAACAAGTACAAATGCTGTAAAACGATTTCTTCTATATAAAAAATTGAATAAAGCTTTCATATACACCTCAACTATCTATATATATAAAGTATATACTTATTAAATAATTGCTTCTATTCTTTTATATATTAAGAATTATGAACAAAAACATAAGTATTAAAACTTCATTATTAAAGAAAATAATGTTATTGACGATAAACATAATGTATAGTTTTTACATTACGGTAAGGAGTTTTTAATGACATCAAAAGAAAAAAAAGTTAAAGTAATTGAAGCAAATAAAAGCATAGAAACTAATCTAAATGAAATAACAAATATTGAAAACTACATTTCACAAATAATATCTGAAGATAGTTTTGATAAATTAGATGGTCTAACAAACAGAAAAAGTAAAAATAGAAATTATTTCAAGTATGAAGATAAATACTATGATTTTATTTCATTAGATATTGACTCTACACAAATCAAAGAAAATTCAATTAGTGAAAAAGAATTTTTTAAAATAGTTGAATCAAATAACAAAAGAAGCTATAAAACAGCAGGAAGATATCAACAAAGCTTATTTAGCCACTATATGAAAGCAAAAAGTGAAAATGATGAAGGTTATATTTATGATATCTTCAGAAAAGCAATAATATTGAGAAAAAATATACATAAAGTAAAAAAACTACAAAAAAACAAATTATTTATGAAAGCTTGGCGAAGAAATTTTGGAAGAATAAATCCAATAACAGAATTAAAAAGTAGTGGGAATATGAGAAAGATAGAGATAATAAGACAATCATCATAATTAAGAAGGAAACCTAATATGGGTTTCCTTTTTAATATAAAATAATGTTATAATCTAATAAAATGGGAGAGAGAACATGAAAAAAGTAATATTAATGGCAATATTTAGTATTTTTATGTTGCCTATTTTTGCATATGCAGAAATAATACCTCATACATTATATGCAATATCACATAACGATATATCTACTAATTTTTTACAAGCAGATAATGAGCTATCTTTTCAATCAATAGACAGATACTTTATATCAGAGTTTGAATATGTTGAAAAAGATGCAATACTAACAGTAAAGATAAATGAATATATAAAACCTAAAAGAGGAAAAAGAGATGGCTATCTAAAAGTTAAACTTATACAGTATACTATACCAAGCGAAGATAATAAAATAAAAAATGTTGAAGATATGGAAATTTATGGGACACTGAGACTTTCAACTCCAAAAGACAAGAAAGAGATAGCAAAAAGTGCAGGTATCTCGGTAGTCGGACATATTTTGAAGATTCCGGGTTTTTCACAAGCAATTGCAGTATCAAAAGGGATATTAATTCCAAATCCAAATCAAAATAGGTTGCAATCAGCCGGTACTAATTTATATGAAAGTACACCTCTAACATACGCAGAAGTCGGCGAGGCAATGGAAATTGAAGAAGACTCTATTGTAGTAATGAGATTAAAGAATAAAACTGATTTGGACAAATAGATGGAAACAAAAACAAATAATGTATTAAAAATAATTTTTATTATTACCATATTTATATTCTGCATAGGAATGACATGTATCAAAAATATACCAGATAATGATTTATGGGCTAGATTAATAGCCGGCGGATATATAGTAGAGAATTTAGACATATTAAAATATGATTTTTTATCATATACCCCCACTCATCCTTGGTATGACCACGAATGGGGAGCAAGTATATTCTTTTATATTGCATTGAAATATTTTGGCGATTCAGGTCTTATAATACTAAAGGGTATTCTCACTGCATTAACTATTTTTATTTGCTATAAAACAGTTGAACTAAGAAATCCAAAATCAACAGTTTCCTATAATATCTTATATTATGCAATAATGTTTTTAGTTGTAAATAAATCTTTAGGTGCGACTATAAGATGTTTGTTATTTACTTGTTTATTTTTTGCTTTATTTATATATATTTTAGAAAAAGTAAGAATAACTAATAATTATAAATACTTGATATTTCTGCCTATTATAATGATATTTTGGGGAAATATACATGGAGGTTGTATAAGCGGTATAGGTATATTAGGTATTTATTGTATTGGAGAATTTTTAAATAAAAAGCCTATAAAATACTACATCATTACACTAATTACTTGTATATTATCATTGTTTATAAACCCATACGGATTTGAATATGTAAAATTCTTATTTTACGCAGCACTTATGAAAAGAGAATACATTTCAGAATGGACTTCATCATTTCACTCCAAATATTTATACTCTTATATTAGATATAAAATATACTTGATTACATTTCTTATAGTTCAAATTTTATATTTTATAAAGAATAAAATTACTTATTCAAAAATAGATAAAACTAAAATAATAATAATAATAACAATGACATATTTATCTATAATGCATGTAAGACACCAATCTTTTTTCATTTTTACTATTGGTACTTTTCTTTATGACGAATTTTATACAATATTTAACACTATAGTTAAATATATAAAAGACAAATTAAAGATAAACAATGAAATTTCCCAAAGTATAATTCTATTAAAGGAAATATGTATATACTTTTTTATAATAATATTAGCTTTACCCCCCTTATTAAGTAAAAACAAAGAAATAATAATTACTGATTCTAAATATCCAAGATATGCAATTGAATTTATAAAAATAAATAATCTTAAAGGTAATCTATTTGTAAATTTTGATTGGGGAAGCTATGCGGCATACAAATTATATCCAAATAATCTTATAGTAATGGATGGAAGATATGAAGAAGTTTATGACCCCAAATTATTATTAGAATTAAAAGATTTTCACTTATTAAAAAATGATTGGTATAAAATAATTAGAGATTATAAAACTGATGTATTGCTAATAGAAAAAGAATATCCTGTTTTTAATAAGTTATTAAATAAAGAAGAATGGACATTAGTTTTTGAAAATAATTTATCTGGTGTATTTGTACCGACAGAGAAAGTAAAAGAAAAATATTTATTACCAATTCCGCTAGATGAATATTATAATAAAACAAAATTTAAAACAAACATTAAATTTAAAAAAATAAAAGGGACTTAGTAGTCCCTTTTATTTTTATTCCGGATTATTAGCTATAGCATTATTGATTATCTCAAGATATTCATCTTCAGTACCAAATGAGAAATCACCTTTTATATCCTTAGTAATATCTGAGTTTGTTTGTTCATTATATCTTCTTACAATTTTTGCAATAATATCATCTTTTCCGCTTTTTAATATAGCATCAATAAATTCATCAGCAGTTCCTAACATACCAGCAGTTGCGTTATGAATTTCTTTGCATAATAAGTCTATAGCTTCACTATTACCATTTTCGGCAGCCTCTAGTAATACTTCTGCAATTTTTGCTTGATATTTATCTTGAGTTTCTCCTGAGAAATCAGCATTAACATCTTGGATAAAACTACCACTATCTATCTTATTATATTCAGAAATAATTTTTACCCAATCATCAGCAGTCAAGTTATCATTATTCATAATAGATGCAAATTGCTCATCGTCAGTACCCAAACCTCCAAAAAATCCACCTTTCATTGCATCATGTAACTGATTAGCGTATATCTGAGCATCTGTATCTGATATTGTTGAATGACTTTCAGTATCTAATGTAGAACTTCCTTCATCAATCTTTCCTGAGTTTTTAAGCTTTTCAATAGCCTCTTCTCTTGTAAGGCCTGTTGCAACTAATGCTTCTATTTGTTTCTCTTCTTTATCTGTATATGAAATAAAAGCTTCTCTTAATAACTCAGATTGTTCATCAGTTATAATTCCTTCTGATAGAAGCCAATCTATAACCTTAGCAGGTGTATTTAATGTATCATCTATAAATAAGTTAACATATTCTTTTGCAGATTCTTTATCATTAAAATCGTAATTTGCTATACTACCATTATTAGCAGTTGTACCGTCAGTACCGTCTGTTCCGTCTGTTCCGTCTGTTCCGTCTGTTCCGTCTGTTCCGTCTGTTCCGTCAGTACCATCTGTACCATCTGTACCATCTGTACCATCTGTACCGTCTGTTCCATCTGTACCATCTGTACCGTCTGTTCCATCTGTACCGTCTGTACCGTCTGTTCCATCTGTTCCAGCTGTACCGTCTGTACCGTCAGTTCCATCTGTTCCGTCAGTACCATCTGCGTCAGCCGTTGTTTCACTATATTGCATTATAGCATTATCATCGAAAGCATATAATCTATCCCAAATGTTAAATTTTGAAATATTATCATCTCCATCTAGAAATAAAGATAATTCAGATTTAGATAAAGAACCTTTTGCACCTTCTTCACTATCTAATATATCAAATAAAAGTCCTGCCTGTTCTTCTATTTCATCAACACTTTTACCTGTCGCAGAACTCATTAATTTAATAAAATCATCTTCTGATAATGTATCAGTATCACTATCAAAAGAAAAAATAGAAGCGGACATGCCAGAATCAAACTTTCCACCATTAACAGATTCTCTTAAATCATTAATAGCATCTTCTACCGCACTTATTTCAACTTCACTATTATTCTTGAGATAATTTGAAATCAATAAGTTTATATCCATACAAGACTCCTTTAATTATGCTTATAATTAATATCGGTAAAAATCTTATATACTTTAACTTTAATACATTACGCAAGTTACATTTCTTAACATATTATAAATAAAATTTATAATAAAAGATAAATATAAATAAATAAGAAACATCATAAGTAAAGATTTTTTGATTAAATTTAAAACTAATAAAAAATAAAATACTAGGTTAACTCACGTCTGTTTGAATACATTATCCAGCAAGATTTAGGGCAAACAGCTTCACAGATACCACAACCAATACATTTATTATCATCAGAAATATAATTTTTATCCTTTTGAAAAATAGCATTTTGAGGACAGTTATTTAAACATAGCTTACAATCTATACAATTTTCATTATTCCATTTTGGAATGTGAACCCTGCCATCTGAAGTTGCAGGCATAGGATAAACAATAAAGTCATCATGTACAAAATCACCAAAAATACCATCTTCTACCCAATTATTTTTCCTAAATTCAGCAACTGAAATTTTCTTTTCTTTGATTTCAGAAGGAAGAGGAATAATTTTTTTCCAATCAGTAAATTCTGCTAATTCTTCAAATAAATCAATTTTATCTATTTTTGATAAAAAAATGTTTAGTCCTTCTTTTAAAAATTTAATATCAGAATCATCAAGATTAATAACTTGTACACAATCAGAAATATTATCAATTGGGCCTCTAACGTAAATCGTTCCACCAACCATACCAACACAAGAACGACTTCCAAGAACAGAGTTCAAATCACCGCAGTCATAGCCACAAACAACAGCAATTCCACCACCCATAAATTCAAAAGCAAAAGAACCTGTATTTTTTAAAACCCAAAATTCCGGATTTTCAAATTTAGGGTCATGTTTCATTAAAGCACCGCTTCTTGTTCCAACACGCCCATCTACGTATATTTTACCACCAGCGGCACAATGTGCAGCTGTATCACCGCAGTCACCTTTTACAATTATTTCAGCACCAGAATTCAACCAGCCAACATCAGCCGGTGCAGAGCCTTCCACTATAATTTTTGTTCCGCTTAATGCCATTGCCCCAACTCTTTGTCCCGGATTTTTTATTTTAAAACTAAGAATTTCATTTCTGTTTTTAGCCCACGACGAACCACCTATATTATGCTGTCCGCAAGCATCTATTTCAAAATCAGTATATCCATCGTCAATTTTAGAAGTTATTAACTGTAATAACTCCTGCGTAGACATTCTATTATTATCAACTAATGTTTTTATAATCACTTTATCTTTTTTCATATAACATATCCATTTTAACAGGCATATTGAATACCCAATCTTTCTGAAATATTTTTATCTACAGTAATTAAAGCATCGGATCGACCAACAGGAAGTGTAGAGTTTCCAATTGGTCCCATTAATTTTTTCAGTTCCATATGTGTTGCTATGAAATAATTAACAATATTTTGAGCAGCAACATCAATATCAAGTCTTTTTGTCAAACACAAATCCTGGCTTGCAATTCCAGCAGGGCAGAGACCTGTATTGCAGGCATTACATTTTCCAACATCATTACCAACACAACCAGCAATTTCAAGTAACAACCTACCGGTAAAAACACCATTTGCGCCTAAACAAATCAACTTAAATGCATCAGCCGCAAAACTTCCAGTTTGACCAAGTCCACCGCCGGCGAATAAAGGTATTTCTCCCTGTCTACCTTGATGAACAGCAGCCAAATAACAATCACGTAATTTTGATGTAATAGGATGTCCTGTATGATCCAAAGATATTTCATGAGCTGCACCTGTTCCACCTGCAAGACCATCTAAGAAAAAACCACCGACAATATTATATGGATCCCTTAAAAGATTATTGTATACAGATACGCTTGTAACAGAAGCAGCAACTTTAATTGCAACAGGTGCTCTAAAATTAAAAGCAGCATTCATAGATAAAAACATCTTTTGAACACTTTCTTCTATAGAGTATAATCCTTGATGAGTAGGTGGACTCAATAAATCAGCTCTAGGAACACCTCTAATTTCTTGAACATAACGAGCTACTTTACTTGCCATCAACAATCCACCGTCACCAGGTTTCGCTCCTTGACCTATTTTTATTAAAATACCAGCCGGATCTTCTGTCATTTCAGGCATAGACTGAATTATTCTATTCCAACCAAAATGTCCTGATGCAATTTGTAAAATCATATATTTTAAATAACGAGATTTTAAGAGTCTTACAGGAATACCACCCTCACCTGTACACATTCTGACAGGCAAACCCATAACTTCATTAAGATATGCAGTAGCAATAGCCATTGCCTCCCACATTCTCCATGATATAGCACCTATAGACATATCTCCCATTATAATAGGATATATCCACCTATTTGGAGGTAATTGTTTTGATAACTCAATATTGTCATTATTTAATTGAAAACCCAATTTATCTGCAGATAAAATTCTTCCAAAAGGTGTACGTAATTCAAATTCATGACGTGCTGCATCTAAAGAAGGATCTGTCATTTGTGAGATTCTACCAATTTTTATCTTATCTAAAGTTCTACCTTCTGTATTTAAATTAGACCTACCACCTTTTTTTAAAGAATCAGCCTTAGCCGCCCTATACCTGACAGAATATCTGTCATTAATATTTCTAACTGCCTTTATTGCACCATTTGGGCAAACTCTTGAACACATACCACAACCTCTGCAATGATGCTGGAATGATATTTGTTGTTTTATAACTAATACTTTTGAGTATGAAGGTTTTGCTAAATTGCTTGACGGATTTTTTCTTTTCTCTATTTCCGGTTTAATTGCACCAAATGAACATACAGCACTACATTTACCGCATTGAATACATTTTGACTCATCATACTCAATAATCCAAGGCAAATCATCCATATGTAATTGATTTATTTTTACTGTTTCCATCTTTCCACCGTTAAATCATTTCCTACAATAACAGTCTCATGTTCATTTGGGTATATATCTAGAGAAACATCTCTATTTCCTAATACGTCATTAATTCCTGTAACTTCTGATGTCATTATTACTGTATCTTCTGTTCTTCCAATAACAACAGGTCTTAATTTTTTTGCATCACATACACACATCAATTCGCCTGACGGCAGAACAGATAAAATTGTATTTGGTCCGTTTATTTCTAAATGTGAAAGTGATGCTTTTATTCTTAATAAAATTTCTTTATCAGGTCTTTTTTCAATCTCTTCATATGAAAGTGGAGTTATTGTATGTTTATAATATTTCAAAGGCCACTTTAAAATTTTATTAATATAATGAAGTGTATATAAAAAACATTGAGAATCTGATTCAAAACCAATATACCCCTTATACAAAGATTGTTGATAATCTCTATTTTTTTCAAAAAAAGTGTTTTCACCATTAGCAAGAACAGTATATCCGTCTAAAAAAAATGGATGTGCTGCGTATCTGACAATATCATAATTTGTATTTTGTCTGCATTGTGCTGTAATAATCTTTGCGCATAAATCTTCATTTTCTTCCCACAATCCAAAATATGTTCCAATATCCTTAGGACTTCCTATTTCTTTTAATGTCAAAACATCCGGCCAAAATGAATACATATAGCCTAAATTATTTTTTTCTAACTCTTTTCTTAATAATAGAGCTGTATCAACTAAAAGTTCTTCTTTTTCTTCTTTTGTTGCATATTTGTGACTTTTAGGATATTGAAAAGTTTCAAATATATAATTTGGCATTGGCTCTATTTTTAAACCTTTTTGATTATTTATATCAGGAGCCCACTGAAGCACACGAGTAAAACCTAAATCATGCAATATATCTTCAGCCTTTCTTGTTCCTTCAACAGTTGCCGCCATTGACAGAATAGGCAAATCTTTATAAGCACTCCAAATGCCGCCTAAATCTTGCATTACAAATGCAAATCCTGAATTATCATGTCCTTTTTGCTGTGAACGCATTAATTTTAGGGCTATCGACGGGTGTAAATATTTTTTTGATTTAATTGCGCCAATTCTACACATATCAGTAATATTGTATTAACACTATTTCAATAATGTCAAGATTTTTTTTATTCAATATTATTAAGTTTTGTTAAAACAAGAGAAACAAAAAAGCAATTTAGTAAAAAAAAAAACTTTATATAAGAGTAGAGAATAAATAAACGAAAGGAGATTTATTCAAAATCCAAAAAAACACAAAGAGGCAATGTTAAGGGAAACATCTAACATTAATAATCAGCCATTTTAGGCAAAATGATTAAAAAATAATTTTTTTACTCTCTCTCTTAATATCCTCGTGTTTATTTGATGTTTGCAAACATTGCAAACATTTTTTTTGTCTAAAATTAGCAAGCAAAATATAAAATGTTTGTTTTTAATAAAAATATGAGAGTTGGAAGTATAAATTACACACAATTAAATATTAAGAATAATCTTGCGAACACTAATAAGAAAACCAATTTTTTAAATCCCTTAATAAACATACCCTCTTTCAAAAGAGGAAAAAGTATTATTAGTACAGTTAATGAGGAAGAAAATCTTCCTGCCGATTATGAAAGCAGAATAGCATTTCTTAAAGAAAATAATATAGACGAATTTTATGCTCAAAGCATTGCAGGTTTGCCTGCTATACAATACAAAAGAGCACTTGATTTAATAGAGCAAAATGTTTTTGAACAAAGCATTGCACATGTTGCACAGCTAAATGATGAAAAATATTCACAAGCACAATCTCTTATTGAAATGGGAATAATTGATCAAAATCTAACAGGACTTGCAAATAATAATAAAAGGATTTTTGAAAGAATAAAAGATTTAAGACAAAAGGGACTTCATATTGATTATTTAATGCTATATTGCAAATTAACAAAAAAACAATATGAAGACGCAATAAAACTTATTGAAGAAGGATATCAACAAAATATAGCAGCATATTTAGTACAGCTCACGCAAGAACAAAAAGAAATTTTTGTTTCTCTCATAAACAACAACATATATGCACCTTTAGCATTTGAAGTTGCAAAACAAAAACAAGAAGTCAGAGATAGAACTTTAAATTTTATAAGAAGCGGAATTTATGTTTATGATGCAATAGAAATTTCAAAATTATCAAAACGAGACAGAAAAAAAGCTGAAAAATTATTAAAAACAAATATTGGAGATTCTAATATTGCAAATTTATCTAAATTAAAAGGTAAAGACAGAAAAAGGGCAAAAGAATTATTTAATGCCGGAGTATTTCCGGAATACATATGCGATTTAATTTCTATAGAAAACGGATTAACAGAAAATGAGGATTATAAAAGATACTTAGAAAAAGGCTATTCAAGAACAATGTCTTATTCTTTATCATTACTAAGTGAAGAAGAATTAGAACTTTTATTATCACTTTTAAAAAAATTTCCTGAAATAGAAGAATTATTTAAAGACAATTATGATATCAATATAATTGAGAATCAACTTACAGAAACAGATTCTGCAGAAGCAATTTTATCAAAAGAAATGAGAACACAAAATGGTACATTAATAACAATAGTAAAAACATTTAGTGAAGATGGTATAAAAACGGAAAGCAGAATAGAGGAATATAAAGACCACTCAACAAGTTCATATGTAAGGAAAGGAAATAGATTAGTAAGAATAAACTATAATAAGTTTGGACAGATAGATGAAATTCTACAAATTATAGAAGATGAAAAAACACACAGTGTTGAAGGAGCTGTATATTCAAAAGCCAGTAAAATTTTGCCAGGAGCATATGATTCTGTATATTATGATATTTCTGAATTCAGACAGGATAATTCTTCAGATGAGAAAGCAATGGATTTTGATATATCAAATATAGTAACAGGAGATGGAACTCAACTTTCAAAAGCTATAAAAAATCCTGACGGTAGCATTACTTATACAGAAAAATATAATGTAAATGATTGTATTAGCGAAAGAAGATATGAAGAGAAAAAAAATATAAACGGCAATATTATAAACAGTAATTATTCCTACAAAATAAGCCTTTCTGACGGAACAGTATTAATGGATATTAATAGAAGCAGACATTTAATAGACAAAAATAAAGTTAGCGAAACTATAAACGGTATTAAATACATTATTACTTTTGATGATAAGAATAAAACAATTTCTATTTCTGATGGAAAGAAAAATAAAACAATCAATTTTAGTGAAATACTACCTTATTATTCAAACGAAATAATATGGAAAACAATAAAATCACAACCAATTGATACATTATTAACAATAGCAAAAAAAGTAGACAAATGGAGTTATTGTAACGATCAAGACTCTCAAATATACAGCCATACAGATGAAATATGTACTGGCGAAGATTTAAGTGTAATTGCACATGAAACAGGACATGTTGAGCAAAAAATTAAATCCGATACAATATACAATGATGACTTTTTAGAAGTTTATGATCAAGAAATGACAAATTTTCTAATAAATTTTTCATTCAATGAACAGGAATTTATTCAATATTTTTCACCAAGGGCAGACCTATCTGGTTCTATAGGTTATGAAGAATTTATATCTGAAGTCAATCTTCTTCTTACAACATATGGTTCTCCGGTTCCATCTTTAACAACAAGATCTCAAATCATCTCAAGATATTTCCCTAAAAGCATTGCAAAAGTTGCAGAAATTTTAGGTAAAACTTCCAAAAAAAGTATTCTCGAAGAACTTGTTTAAATTATAATTTAATATTATGAGAAAATTTATAATAAAAACTTTAGGTTGCAAAACAAATCAAATTGAATCTGCTTTAATAGCAGAAATTCTTGTAAATAATAATTTTTCAGAAACAAATGATATAAAAGAAGCGGACTATTATATTATAAATTCTTGTTCAGTAACACACGTTGCAGATAAAAAAAATTTAGCGTATATAAAACATGCTAAGAAAGAAAATCCGAATATTATAACTGTTGTAACTGGCTGTATGGCTCAATTAGAAAAAGAAAATTTACTGAAAAATGATAATATCGATATAGTCATAGGTAATTATGAAAAAAATGATATTGTCAATATTTTGAACAAGAAAAAGAACTATTGTATATCAGACATATTTTCGCATAATGAATTCCGTTATGAAAAAATACATCAAACAGGAAGATGTAGAGCTGCAGTAAAAATTCAGGACGGATGCAACAACAGATGCAGCTATTGTACTATTCCATTCGCAAGAGGTAAAAATCGTTCAAATGAAATAAAAAATGTAATTGAACAAATAAACTTATTTGCTGAAAACGGTTATAAAGAAACTGTTCTTACAGGCATACACATAGGTCAATGGGGATGGGATTTTAAGCCGAAGAAAAGCTTAATAAACTTATTAGAAGAAATAGAAAAATCTAAAATAAAAAGATATAGACTTGGCTCTTTAAATCCGACAGAATTACCATTTGAATTTATAGACTTTTTAAGTTCTTCTGAAAAATTCTGCCCCCATTTTCATTTGTCATTACAATCAGTTTGTAATAAAACTCTACGCAACATGAACCGAAACTACACAGAAGATGAAATTAAATCACTTGTAGAATATATCAATACAAGATTTAAAAATGCATTTATAGGAAGCGATATAATAGCGGGTTTTCCGGACGAAACTGATGAAGATTTTAAAATAACATATAGAAATTTATCAGAATTAGAACTAAGCAGAATGCACATTTTCCCTTATTCAAGACGTATAGGAACAGTTGCTGACAAAATGCAAAATCAAATCGCTAATAAAATAAAAAAAGAACGCTGTAGTGCACTACAAGAAATATCAGAAAATAAAATTAACACTTTTTTCAGAAAAAATCTCAATACTATAAATGAAGTTATAATTGAGAAAAAAAGAGATAAAAAAACAAACTTATTAAAAGGTGTTACAGCCAATTATATTAATGTTCTTATTGATGGAGAAGATGAATATAAAGACACTCTTCAAAGAATAAAAATAATAAAATTTGCGGAAGAAAAAGAAAAAATGATTGCCAAAATCGTTACATAAAAACATCTTTAATTTACAGTTAAGTATATTACATGATAAATTATAATTAAGAGTCGAGGTAAAGGGATATATAAATGCGTTATGTACCATTACATGTACATACAGAATACAGCTTACTTGATGGAGCAATAAGACAAAAAGATCTTGTTAACTTTGCAAAAGAAAACAACTTTGAAGCTGTAGCAGTTACAGATCATGGTGTTATGTATGGTGCAATAGAATTATATAGAATTGCAAAAGATGCTCAATTTAAAGTCATTCTGGGTTGCGAATTTTATATACATCATGGGGATATAACAAAGAAAGATATAAATAATAGAGAATTATATCACTTAGTTTTACTTGCCAAAAATAATACAGGATATAAAAATCTTGTAAAACTTGTTAGTATTGCGCATATAGATGGTTTTTATTATAAACCAAGAATAAATAGAGAAATATTAGAAAAACACGCAGAAGGATTAATTTGTTTAAGTGCATGTATCCAAGGAGAACTTGCCCAAGATGTACTTCATTCCAAGAAAGAAGATGCAATTGAAACAGCAAAATGGTACAAAAATCTTTTTAAAGATGATTACTATATAGAACTTCAAGATCACGGACTTGATAATCAGAAGCGTTCAAATCCAACACTAATAGAAATAGCAAAAGAACTTGATATTCCTTTAGTAATAACAAATGATAGCCATTATTTAAGAAAAAAAGATGCATCTTGGCATGATACTCTTTTGTGTATACAAACAAACGCACTAAAAGAAGATGAGAATAGATTTAGATTCCCAAATAATGAATTCTATGTAAAAACTCCCGAAGAATTAAGAGAAGCATTTAAATGGCTTGATAGTAATACATTTGAACAGGCAATAGAAAATACAGCAATAATAGCAGATAAATGCCATGTAATAATAGAGATGGGGAAAAGCATTTTACCATCGTTTGATGTACCTGCAAATCACACAATAGAATCTTATTTAAATTTTCTGGTAAGAAAAGGATTAGATGAAAGATATGAAAAAATAACCCCTGAAATAGAAGAACGCTGTAAATATGAACTTGAAGTAATAAATAAAATGGGGTTCGATGCATATTTCTTAATTGTTTCTGATTTTATAAACTATGCAAAACATAACGGAGTCCCTGTTGGACCCGGGAGAGGTTCAGCTGCAGGAAGTTTAGTTGCCTATGCGCTTGGAATTACAGATTTAGATCCGATAAAACATCATTTATTCTTTGAAAGGTTTTTAAATCCTGAACGTATAAGTATGCCTGATGTCGATATAGATTTTGGTGACGGAAGAGACAAGGTTATAGACTATGTAACTGAAAAATACGGAAAAGACAAGGTATGCCAGATAATTACTTTTGGTACATTATCCGCAAAAGCAGCAATAAAAGCTGTAGCAAGAGTTATGAATTTACCTTTTGAAATTTCAAATAAAGTTAGCCAATATGTTCCGCAAGAAGTTGGAATGACAATAGATAAAGCACTTGAAGTTTCACCTGATTTTAAAAAAGTATATGATGAAGATGCACTAATAAGACAAATAATTGATGAAGCAAGAAATATTGAAGGATTAAAACAGAACACCGGCATGCACGCCGCAGGGGTAATTATTTCACATTATCCTTTAGATGATATTGTGCCGGTACAATACGCAAAAGAAGGAAATGTCATAACAGAATATCCGAAAGAAGATTGCGAAAAAGTCGGATTATTAAAAATGGACTTTCTTGGATTAAAAAACCTCACTATCATATTACAAACTCTTGAGATGATAAAAGAAAGACACGGTATAGAAATTGACATTAATCATATACCGCTTGATGACAAAAAAACATATGAAATGTTATCTAGAGGAGATACTGATGGTGTATTCCAATTAGAATCTGCAGGTATGAAAAAACTTGTAAAAGATTTAAAACCTTCAGTATTTGAAGATTTAGGTGCTCTTGTTGCATTATTTCGTCCGGGTCCATTAGGCTCAGGAATGGTAGAGAACTTTGTTGAAAGAAAACACGGTCGACAAAAAATAACATACGCACACCCGCTTCTTGAAGATATACTAAAAGATACATATGGAACAATGGTATATCAAGAACAAATTATGCAAATATTCCAAGTTCTTGCTGATTATACACTTGGAGGTGCTGATGGCGTAAGACGTATAATGGCCAAAAAGCACCCTGAGGATTTAGTAAAATTAGAAGGTCCATTTATTGAAAAATGTATAAGCAAAGGAATGAAAGCTGAAGATGCAAAAGAATTATTTGAACAAATAGGAAGCTTTGCAGCATATTGTTTTAATAGAGCACATAGTGCTTGTTATGCATTTGTAGCGTACCAAACTGCTTATTTAAAAGCACATTATCCTGTTGAATATATTTGTGCTATGTTAACAAATTCAAAAGATGACTTAGATAAAATTCAATTGTATATTACTGAAGCACAAAAAACAGGAATAAAAATTCTTCCACCTGACATAAATAAATCAAATGCAGAATTCACACCTGACGGAAATAATATTCGATTTGGATTAAATTCAATAAAAGGCATAGGTGAAGCTGTTTTAAAGGAAATTACAGAAGAAAGAAATAAAAATGGAGAATTTAAATCCATTGTCGATTTTACGCAAAGAATAAATCCAAAATTTATTAATAGAAAAGCAATGGAAAATTTTATTAAAGCAGGTGCATTTTCTTGCCTCGAGGTTTCAAGAAAGAAATTATTCAATAACATAGATAACATATTAAGTGCAGCCGCAAGAGAAAATGAAGCAAGAGAACTTGGTCAAGTAAGTTTATTTGCTGGGCTTGCAGGAAGCACTGGAGGAAATAGTTATCAAATGCAATCATTTGAACTTTATGGCAGCGACGAAGATTTTACAGATAAAGAAATTCAAGAATTCGAAAAAGAATACCTAGGATTTTATGTTACTTCACATCCTTTAGAATCAATTAGAGACAAATTACCTTTTCTTACAACACATAATATCAATGAACTGGAAGATCTTCCAAATGATACTTTTGTAACAGTTTGTGGACTATTAAGCTCTGTTAGACAAATTGCAACAAAAAAAGATCCTACAAAATTTCTAAAAGCCGGAACGATAGAAGATTTAACCGGAGAGATTGCTTTTGTTGCTTTTCATAAAACATTGCAAAATTATAATTCTCTTTTAGAAACAGAAAAAAAAGTTATTATATCAGGGAAATATCAAAAAAAAGAAGAAAACAACTCTCAAATAATTATTGAGAGCGTAAAACCAGTAGATAACAGCAATATCGTTACCATAACGTTTAAAAAAGAAATTCCATTTGAAACAATTATTGCCATAAAAGATCTGCTTGCTCAATATAAAGGTACAGATCCTCTTGTATTTAAAGCAGACAATAATGGAGAAACAACAAAAATACTTGCATCATCTAATTTCTGGCTTAATACATCAAATGATTTAATTCAATCAATTGAAAAAAATTTTTCAGATATTTTGAAAGTAGAAATTAACTCACTGGAGTAGAATCTTCTGATGTTATTTTAAAATTAATATTTTTTGCAAGAAAAGAATATTTTTGATATGCCGCTTCGGGATTTTTTCTTGCATTATCAATAACATCAGACAATGAAATAAATATAGCCGCAAGTCTAGGATCAAATTGCGTGCCGGCACATTTTCTTATTTCAAGCATAGCGACTTCATGAGATAAAGCCGTTCTATAAGGTCTTGTAGATGTCATTGCATCGTATGTGTCTGCTAATGCAATAATTCTACCTGGAAGTGGAATCTGCTCTCCTTTTAATCCATCAGGATAACCGCTGCCATCCCATTTTTCATGATGAGATTTTACCCATTCTGATATTATTTGTAATTTCTTAATATTTAAGACTATTTTTTCGCCTCTTACAGGATGAGATTTCATAACAAGAAACTCTTCATCTGTTAATTTGCCGTTTTTGCACAAAATACTTTTTGGCATAGCAATTTTGCCTATATCGTGAAGCAATCCGGCAATTTCTATATCTTCCATATATGTTTCATCTAAATTCAATTGTTTTGCAAGTATCATTGAGTACAAAGTAACCCTCAAAGAATGGCCATTTGTATATGAATCTTTTGTATCTAAAGCATTTGATATTGCTCTTATAGTCTTATAAAATAATTCTCTTAATTCTTTATAATATATTTTATTGTTGCTAGACATTGCGAATTTAGTTATTCCGCTTTCAACAGCAATTTTTAATTCTTCCGGTTCAAATGGTTTTAAAATGTATTGAAATAAATCACAATCATTAATAGATGAAACAATAATATCTGTGTCAACATGACCTGTTAATAATATTTTTACAATTTGAGGTTGTATTTTTCTAACTTCTTTTAAAAATTCAGTACCTTCCATTACAGGCATTTTTTGGTCACTAACAATTAATGATATTTTATCACCATACTCCTTAACGACTTCTAATGCTTCTACACCATTATGTGCAGTTAAAATATTATATTGCCCTCTTAATGTTCTTTTTAATAATTGTAAATTATTTTCTTCATCATCAACAAGGAGAATTGTATATTTTTCATCCTTATTAAAGAAATTTAAAACAACTTCAAGGCTTTCTTTCAACTCACAAGAACTCATTAACTACCACCAATTAACTATCAAATTGACTATCGACTATGGAATCAAAAAACTTAATGATATTATATCATGTTTTTACATTTATTAACAAAAACAAAAATTTAAAAATACAACATATAATTAAACCAGTATCACACTTTGTTCACAAATCATCCTCGCGAACAAAATACTTTCCTAAAACATTTAATACCTTCGTTTCACTATGAATACAAAATCACTCAAAATAATTTTTTTTGTTAGTTTAAAAAAAACATTCACATTTATAGCTTATTAGGAATTTTTCTCTGATCAATTAATAAAAATGTTAATTCTAAAAAAATAAACATTTGAACTTGCTATTATAAAATAGCTTATAATATAATTATAAACAAATTAAAGAGGATTTATGTTAAACGGAAAAAAAATTGTAGTTGTTATGCCTGCATACAATGCAGAAAAAACATTAGAAAAAACATATAATGATATTTACCATGAAATAGTGGATGAAATAATATTAACAGATGACAAATCAAGTGATAATACAAAGGATTTAGCCCTCGACTTAAATATTACAACAATAGTTCACAAAGAAAATAGAGGCTATGGTGGTAATCAAAAATCTTGCTATACAGCAGCGTTAAAGTCAGGTGCTGATATTGTTATAATGTTACATCCTGATTATCAATATACGCCTAAATTAATTCCGGCTATTGCATCAATGCTTGCATTCGAAGAATATGATGCAGTAATAGCTTCAAGAATGCTATCAAATGCTCTTGAAGGGGGTATGCCTCTATATAAATTTATAGCAAATAAATTTTTAACAGCTTTCGAAAACATATTTTTGGGACAACATCTTTCTGAATATCATACAGGTTTTAGAGGCTTTAAAAGAAAAGTATTAGAAAACCTTCCGCTAGAAGATTGTGATGATGATTTTGTATTTGATAATGAAATGTTAGCTTTAGTTAGTTATTATGGATTTAAAATTGGAGAAATAAGTTGTCCAACAAAATATTTCCCCGAAGCTTCATCTATTAATTTTGCACGCTCCTGCAAATATGGCTTAGGGGTATTAAGTGTAAGCATAAAATATTTTCTTGCATATACAGGTATATATAAATCAAAGATATTTAAAAAATCTGCTAAAAAGTTAGATATTACTAAAGAATTACCTTATTACAGTAAAAAAGAAGAAAAAGTTATATCTTAGTAGCTAAAGAAGGAGCAATTGCTATAAATTGTCTAACCAATTCTTTATCCCATTGAATTCCAGCACCTTCTTCAAGTATTGAACAAGCTTTAGATACGCTCATTCCTTTTCTATATGGTCTATCACTTATTAGTGCGTGATATGTATCAGCAATAGCAACAATTCTTGCAGCAAGAGGAATTTCTTCACCTTTTAATTTACAAGGATATCCGCAACCATTCCATTGTTCATGATGATACTTAACTATTGGTATTAAATCATGTAATAATGGATTTGGTTCTAATATTTTTTCAACGCCAATAGTTGGATGTTGCTGAATTATCTTAAATTCTTCATCTGTTAATTTAGATGGTTTTTTCAAGACATCTTCAGGAATACCTATCTTTCCAACATCATGAAGAAGGGAACCCAATTTAATGCGTTCAATTTCTTTTTCTGGTAAGTTTATTGCTCTTGCTAAAGCAACAGAATATCTTGAAACTGAAGATGAATGGTCTTTTGTATATTCATCTTTAGCATCTATTGCACTGGCTAAAGAGGTTACAACTTCTATTAAATGATTTTGTGAAACAATATTTTCATTTTGGAATTGTTCAACCAATGCTTCTTCGAAATTAATTCCTAATTGAGAATGTCTCTTTGCCATAACAGCAGCAAAAGAATTTAATGCTGCATCATCCCAGAAGTCATAATCTTGCGTAGATACAATTGTTGATATTCCATTTTTATAACCTTTAGTCTTAGATACAAGAACAGCTTGCTCCGCCAATATTAACAATTTATCTTTATCCATTGAATCATCAGGATAAGTTGCAATACCAACAGAAAGTTTATTTACAGGTCCAATATCATCTACTAAACAACAAGATAATGAATATGTTAAATACTCCGCCATATATTTAGCTTCATCAGAATTAACATTTCTTAAGATTACAGCTATTTCATCACCGCCATATCTTGCAGCAATATCTTGCTTTTTAATATTTTCATTTATTTTATTCGCTACAACTTTTATTACTTCATCACCTTTAGAATGACCATAATCTTTATTTATTTGCCCCATATTATTGATATCAAATATCAAAACAGACACTTTTGTTTTACTAGTATCAGCATAGGCTAATTCCTGAGTTAATAATTCGTGAAATCTTCTATGTGAATATAAATTAGTAAGACTATCCATATATGAACTTTTAGCAACTTTTTCAAGAAGTTTTGAATTTTCGACAATTAAACCTAAACTCATGGATACCATTTGATACAAATTTATATGATTTTGAATATTATAATCACTAGCCATTGCAACACATATATTTCTACCTTTTAATTTAATTGGTATTATTACAGAAGGAATATTGACCAATGAAGGAACATTCAAAAAAGATGAATCATTTAATACAGAGATTTCTCCTGTCTTTATAGCTTTTATAATTTCATTATCATCATCACTCATGAATACCCTAAAAGAATAAACATTAGAATTTTTATCTAATAATTTTATATTAATAGTTGTTGATTGCTCATTAATTATACCTAATGCAGTATATGCACAATTCAATCTATTAACAAACATATTATGAAACGCATTCAAAGTATCTTTTAATGCTTTATGATTTTTCAATATTTCATTTGTTTCTTTTATAAAACCAATATAATCTACAGCACCATAAAATTTATCATTATGATGAGAAGAAGCAATGACATTTGTCATTTTACTTGGGTTCATCCCACTGCCTAAAACATTAATTTTAGCAATTAACCCGCTTTTATCAATCGGGTTTGATATTATTTGTTTTTTGGGAGAGAGAGAACTACTTTTATAAGATTCTTGTACTTTATTATTATCTTTTTGCATTATTAGTTCCTGAATACGTTTATTATAAATCTATAAAATAAAAAAATTGCCTTTTTGTAACAAACTGTTACACTATCATCTTAACATAAATACTATTTTTTACAAAATAAAGTAATTAATATATCCTTTAAATATCGTCAGCAATTATATTAGCAGTTTTTTTTGCTGCATCTGAAACCATCAATTTTTGCTTAACATTTTTCAAAGAATTTAACATATCACTTCTATAAATATCATCAAAAAGAATTTTTGAAATATTATCTGCAATAATTTCAGGCTTTGCTTTTAATTGTATTAACTCGGGTATAACATCTTTATCCAAAATAATATTTGGCAAAGACACCCTTTTTATACAACGAACTAATAAATATATAAAATATAAGAACCAAGGTCCTCTGTAGCTAATTATCATTGGTGTTTCATATAAAGCAGCTTCCAGAGCAACAGTTCCTGAAGCAAGCATTAATGCATCAGAAACAGATAAAAGTTCATAATTTTTATGTTTTAAAACTTTTATATTCAAATCTTTATAATTTTCTAACACAGGCAAAATTACAGAATCTTTTATACTCGGTGCTTGACACAAAGCAAATTGTATATTCGGATATTTTTCATTTAATATTTTTGCAGCATCTAAAAATATATTTAAAAGATTATTTATTTCAAATACTCTAGAACCCGGAAAAATTGAAACTAATTTTTTATTGACATCAAAATTATTTAAATTAAAGAAATCATTTCGATTAGTTTTTTCAGGAAGCTGTTTTAATAAAGGATGTCCGACAAATTCAACATTAATCCCTTCTTTTTCATACATTTCTTTTTCAAAAGGGAAAATTGTAAGTACCTTATTAATACACTTTTTTACCGTATTTAATCGCCATTTGCGTGATGCCCAAATTTGAGGCGGAATGTAATAATATATTTTAAATCCATATTTTGAAAGTACTTTCGAAAGATTTAAATTAAAACCGCCATAATCTGTTAAAAGAACCATATCTGGTTTATATTCTTCTTTTAAATATTTAGCTATTCGTTTACCTAAGGTAATGTGATTTAAAATTATTTTTAAATTAAAACCCATTGCAGACATTTTAGAATGATCACAAAATAATTTCACACCAGTATTAGCCAAATTTTCACCACCTACAGCTTCAATTTGTATATCGGGTCTTATTTTTTTTAGCTCTTTTACAACATCAGAAGCGTGTTTATCACCAGAATATTCACCTGTTATAATAAATAATTTTTTCATACAGCCATTACTATAATATTATTTTTATCTGCAAAATCTATAGTTTTTTTATAATCAACCAAAATTGTCTCATTTGCTTCTACTGCAATTAATTTAGCCTTATATTTTTTCATGGTTTTTAGAGTATTAAGACCAAAAGCAGGAATATCAAACCTTTTATCTTGTTTTGGTTTAGATACTTTAACTATAATAGAATCTTTTTTACCTAATTTACAACCACGCTTAATACATCTATCTGTACCTTCAATTGCCTCTATAGCCATAATCATTCTATCTTTTATTACAACAGATTGTCCAATATCAAGCTCACCCATCTCTTTGGCTATTTTATAACCATATTCTACATCAGATAGCATTGCTTCTGTAGGTTTAATTTTACCTAATACACCTCTAGGAACCATTAAATTTTTTATAAAAATTGTTTGATCTAAAACAGTAATACCAATTTTTGCCAATTCATCAACAAGAAAAAGCATAATTGCATCATCATTTAACCTTTTAGCCTGTTTTAGAAATTCAACAGCTAAAGAATCAAAACGTGGTCTTTTTACAACTAAGCTTTTTGATACTTTCCCTATAAATGTAAGTTGTTTTATTTGTTCTTCTTGAAGTGTATTTTTTATTTTTAAAACTTCACCAGGGGCATAATCATATACCCTTGAACAATATTTTTTCAGTTCATTTCTATTATCTGAAGACAAAGAAATTGCAACTACTTCAAATCCGTTTTCTTTCGCATTTTTCGCCAATTGCACTGGTAATTGACCGTTACCTGCAATCAAACCCTGTTTATTTTCTAACTCTATAGACACAACTAATATTCCTCTTTAATATATTATTATAATAGAAAAAAAGAAAAAATTAATATTTATTTCACCACTTGGGTCTGGATTTGCTTCTTATATTCTATTAAACATTGAGATAATTGATCAGGACAACTTGTTGACTTTGAGCCACAAGTAATTCCTTTGAATTTATCAATTACGCTATCTATATCCATTCCTTTTAAAAGTTCTCTTATTCCTTTTAAATTTCCAGGACAACCACCAATAAATTCTACATCGTATATTTTATTATCATCTAAAATTACATTCATTAATGCACAACATGTACCTTGGGTTCTATATTGAATAGTTCTTAATGCCATTTTATACTTCTTTCTATTATTAATGAGGAATATGTTTTAATACTGAATATATTATTAAAGCCATTATAATACAACAAGGAATTGTCAATACCCATGCTGTAATAATATTTCCAATAATATTAGTTCTAACAGAAGATCCTTTAATCGCAGTACCAACCCCCATAATAGCTGTAGATACAACATGGGTAGTACTCAGAGGAATACCAAAAATAGAAGCAAGTAAGACAATAAAAGAAGCTGAAAAATCAGCAGCAGCACCTGATATTGGCTTTAATTTTATTATTTTACTCCCCATTGTTTTTATAATTTTCCAACCGCCTGACATTGTTCCTAATGCCATTGTAATTGCACAAGTTACCTTTACATATACTGGTATATAAAAATTACTTGCATCCATTGTTAATACTCCACCGGTTACAAGTGCCATAGTTATAACGCCCATTGTTTTTTGTGCATCATTTAAACCATGGCTAAGAGCCATAAGTCCTGAAGCAAATAATTGTACTCTTTTAAATCTTCTATTTATAACATCCGGTTTCATTTTATAAAATAATCTTAAGAATGCACACATTACTAAAAAACCAACTGTAAAACCAACAACAGGCGACGCAAACATTGGGATTATTACTTTTTCAAATAGTATAAAGAAATTTATAGGATCTAATCCGGCGTGTATAAATGCAGAACCTAACAATCCACCAATCAGAGCATGTGAAGAACTAGAAGGCAATCCAAACCACCAAGTTATTAAGTTCCAAATAACTGCCGTTAATAATGCACATAATATTACCTGAAGAGTAATGGAATCACTGGCAATAATACCAGCACCAATTGTTTTTGCTACATTAACTCCTAATAAAGCACCTGTTCCTTCCAGTACTGCTCCGAATAACACAGCTTGCCTTGGAGAAAGAACTTTCGTGGAAACTATAGATGCTATAGAGTTTGCACAATCATGAAACCCATTAATATAATCAAAAGCTAATGCTACTATAATAACTGATATTAATAAAAATAATGTCATAATAAAACTCCGACTAACTTAATTTTAATACAACACTAACTACTGCATCTGATACACTATAGCAAGCATCCAATGCATTTTCTAAGTCTTTATGTATATCTCTTAATTTTATTACATTAAGAGCATCATATTTACCTGAAAATAATGCTTCAGTAGCATGATACAATATTTCATCGCCCCTTGTTTCTATTTCTTTCATTTTTAAATTTCTTGATGTCATATCAGAAATTGTAGGTTTTTTGAAATTAGCGAAAATTTGTTCCAACTCACTTGTAGCTGCAATTAAAGTCTGAGATTGATTTTTTAAATTTTCCGTAAAACTTTCTAACTTATATACTTTTAAATTTAAACATGCTTTTGTTATCTTTTTTGTTATTTTGTTTAATAAAGTTGAAATTGTTTGAATATCTTCTCTGTCTATAGGAGTAATAAATGATGTATCTAATACTTCAAGGGTCTTTTTTATTGTCTTATTACTGGCATGCTTGTATTGTCTTGCTCTTGCAATATGTTCTTCAGTAATTCCCTCTTCTAATATTTCATGAAACAATTCTGCTGATTGCTTACAACATTTTGTTCCATCTTCAAATAATGAATAAAAAACATCATTAGATGGAGGCAATATATAAGACATTATTCCGCTCATTAATTTTGACATTTTACTTCTCCTTTTTACTATTAAAAAATAGAACAATGCTACAGCATTGTTCTATACCAAATTTTGTTTAACTAATTCTTTTCTTATTTTATTCAAACCAGATTGAATAATTCTTGAAATTCTTGAAGGTGAAAGATTAAACTCCTCTGATATTTCTCTTAATTTTTTATCATTAAAAAATTTACATTCAATAAGTTCTCTTTCTCTAGGTGGTAAGTTTTTTATTGCATTTTTTATACTTTCACTTAATTCATAAAAAAGAACCTTTTCCTCAGGATTTCTTTTAAAATCCCTTATTTGGGTAGGATTATCACCCTCAGCCATCTCATCTACAGACAATATAGTTTTATATACAGCTTCTCTTATATTATCCTGATTTTCCTCATCAACAATAGTTTCTTTTTGATTTTTAAGTACATACCATTTATAACGACGTCTTACTTCATTTCTTATAGCCCATTTTATTGCAGTAGATAAGTAAGACTTATTATAAGTATCAGCAGGAACATTAGAACATAACTTATGAACTACTTGAGTACCAATATTAATAAGCTCTGAAAAATCTATTAAATGTTTAGATGATAACTTTTTATACTCAACTTTGGCTAGAGTATCTATCAATTCTTGATAGTCCTTTATGTTAAACTTTTGTGCTGTTTTATTTTCTATACTCATACCCACAAAATAATAAATACTCTACATGTCATATTTTACATTAAATAAAAAAAAATTATACAAAAAAAAAAAAAAAATAATAAAAATATTAAAAAAAAAAGCAAAACATTAACTTTTGTAAAGCGCCCAATATGATTAAAAACAAAGCTTTTTAGAGCTTTATATTTTATTTTTTTTTTGTGTAAAAAAAAATAGTAGCAATTTTTTTATTTCAGAAACATTTATCATTGTGTACATTAGCAAAATGTTAATTAAATAAAGATAGTATAATAAGGAGTATAAAATGATACAAGCACCAAACGTACAATATATACCGGCACAACAACCGATGCAAACAAGTTATCCACAGCAAGGTGCAAATAATGCAGTACAATACAATCAAACACCTGGAGTAATATATAATTATCCGACAACAAGCTGTTATATGCCAACTCAAAATCCTTATTGTACAGATAAGTCTCAATTCAACGGTGTTAATATAGAAATTTTAAATCCACAAGGACAAGGTTTAACTCCTCAAAATGGAATTCAAATGCCTGCACAATTTATGCCTGTACAACAACCAATCCAAATGCCATATTATCCACAAATGCCGGCATCTCAAGCTATCGTACAAGCACCACAAATACCAGCTCAAGTCCCAGCTCCTCAAATTCAACAACCAACAGCTGCGGCACAAGTAAATCCAGGCGTTTCATCACAAACAACACCAGCAGAAGCTCAACAAACACCAGCTGCAACACAAACAGCACCTCAAGCAGCAGCTCCTGTTGTAGAACAACCTGTAGCACCTGATGCTTCTCAAACCCCTGAATCTTTTGCAGGTAAATTAAAATCAACTGATTTAGCTGCTCAAAAAGCAGCAATTGAAGAAGTTGCTGATACAGTAAAAAATAATGAAACATTAGGACCTGTTCTTTTAGACACACAAGTTTTTGATGCTTTAGTTGATATTATTGATAAAGATACATCTTCTCTTCAAGGACCTACTCCTGAAATAATTGAACTAAGACAAAAACCACAAGAAGAATTATCTGAAGAAGATAAAACAAAAGCTAAAACACCAACACCTTTAGAATCTGCAGAAATTAATAAACAATATGCACTTTATACAATATCATATATGCAAGAACGTTTAAACAATGAATTAGAAAAGAGAAATGGTAAAGCTCTTCCTCTTAAAGATTTACCTTGCATTGAAAAAGTTATTGACACAGCAAAATCTAATCCAAATCCAATGTTAAGAATTGGTGCAATAGCTGCTTTATCTCATATTCAAAGACCTGAATATAAAGATGATTTAAATGTAATTTTTGAGTTAGCTAAATCTGATGAAGATGCCAGAGTACAAGAAGCTGCAACAAAAGCAATTGAACTTTTGACAAATAACACTAACAATAATGATAATAATAATCAGACAAAAGCATAATTATGTATATAAAAAAAGAGCTGACTTAAGTCAGCTCTTTTTTTATGAAACTTTCACTATTCCAGAAATTCTTGGGTCTAAAATTCTTCTGCCAACATTTTCAAATTCTATCTGACAAAACAATATTTTATTACTATAATTAGCAAAACCTTCAATTATTCCATAACCATGTTTAGGATGATAAACCTTATCTCCTATCTTAAAAGGAATATCTTCTATTAACATTGAAGAAGAATTGTCTGTTTCATATATTGGTATATCTACAGATTTCTTTTCATTTATATTTTCATTTATCTCTGGTGGTTCTTCTTCTACTTCTTCTACTTCTTCTACTTCTTGTTCTTCGGTCAATTGATTTTCTATCTTTTCTTCACTTATATGAGAAGAATTATTATCAGCATTTGAATCTAACTTATCTGTAATTGTTTGAATAACTTCATCAATTGCAGTAATTTGTTGTTCATCTGTATGCTCATTAGCATTAACATTTTCTTTTGAAGAAACTTGTTCGTTTGTATGTTCATAATCTTTAACATTTCCTTTTAAAGAAATTTGTTCATCAGTATTTTCATTATCTTTAACATTGTCTTTTGAAGAAATTTGTTCTTCTGTATCAGTTGACCACAATTCATCAATTATTTCATTTTGTTTTTCTTCATTTTTTCCTACATCTTCAACTTCAATCTGATCTATATTTTCAGTATCTAAATGATTATCAACCGATTCAATTGCATGATTAGTTTGTTCATTTTCACCCTTATATTGCAGACTATCAGCATCTTTATGAGTTAATTCATCCGAATCTAATATTTCAGCAGCATCTTGATTTTTCAAGTTTGAATCTTCTTCAATATTATCTGTTTTTGCATCTATATTAATTTCTTGATTTGATTTTTGTTCTTTTACATTTTCCTCTTCATCAACATCAATAGGAGAAAACAAATCATATTTTTCAGGTTCAACATCTATAATATCTTCATCATTATCAGAATAATTCTGATTTAAACTTTCATCTAAAAAATCTAAATCACTATCGGTCAAATCATCTTCTTCAATTATTTTATATTCATCGTCAGTTTTTTCTTCAGGAATTGAAATTTCTTTTACAATAGTTTCGGGAGAAATAACTGTTTGGGATGAAGATAATAATTTATCCACGTCTTTTTTTATTTCATTATCTATTAATTCTTCTGCAGTTGATGGTGTAAATGATTTTAGTTCAACAATTAATGGTAAATATAAAGTAGCTTCACCATATAAAATTATTTCACTTGCATTCATTCTATTTAAGAATATTGAATAATTTTCATCCATTGGTTGAATTTTAGACGATTTACACAATATTTGATTTTTACATATTGATTTTAATATTTGTCTATAATTACAATCATATGAAGAAGAAACAACAGGTATAATTCCGTCCTTGTTATATAAATTAATTATAGATTTTTTGTCTATTAAAATATCATTTAAAGAAATAAACACATAACAAGGAATATTTATAAGATTTAATAAAGTTTGGATAACAAACTTATACCATTTTTCTTCAATACAAGATGCATCAACAATAATAGTACTTGTAGATTCAAATAATTTATTTAAAATATTAAATTGATTTACATCTTCAGCAAAAATATTATCTTGTGAATATAACCATAATTTATTTCTAAATAACATTAGTCCTGAAACTGGATTGGACAAAAATTCATCATCAACAACATTCTTAAATCTAGTAAAAGGTAAAAATTTTTCAGGTATTGTCTTTAAATACTCTCTCAATTCTAAAACAATACTTTGAATTACTGCTTTATCTTCAATAGGGCAATCAACAATATCGTTTTCCAAAATTGTACTAAAGGCATCAATATTAAGAGGCAACTTAAAGTTTTGAGTTATTTTTAATCTTACTGAATTTTCTACAGAATTATATCTTCCATCAAAATCAATTAATAAAACTTTTTTATTTTTATTTTGAAGCTCACATATTAAATTTCTTATAATTATATTTGTCTTATCATCTCTGTCAGATTGAATATATAATTTATCATTTAAAAAAGATATTGAAGATTTAACAAAACAATTTGAATGATTGGAAAGATTTCCAAAATATATATTAATTCCATTTCCTTTTATAAGCTCTATTATTTCATCAGGATTAATATATATAATTTTTGAACTTTTTGCTGGAATATAGCCATTATATAAAGATAAATTATCTTCTTTATCTATAGAAAGTACCAATCTTAAAACAGCAAGATTATTATTTGAATCATCAGTTGTTTCAATATTTATGATTTGAGAAATTAATTTTTGATTAAAGTCTTCAATAAGCAAGAAATCAGACGGCAAAAGATGATTCTCTGCCGGATTATATACAATTTTTGCTATATCATTTTTTACTTCTAACAGCTGCATCCACAACCTCTTAAAACAGACATAATACATCCGTATAATACCATTTTATTATACAACATTTAAATTTATATACAAATCATACGCACGTTGTATGCTTAAACTTCTTTTTTTTATAATCATTTAAGATAAAATATAAATATGGATGATAAATATAATTATACGAAATTAGTAGAATATGTAAGAAATGGACTTATTGAACAAGTACATTTTGGCACCATTGTACATATGAATAAAAAGCAAATTTTATACAAAACAAATAATGATAATAATTATAAATTTTATCATCGTTCTTGTATGAAACCATTACAAGCAGCATCTTTAATAGATTTGGATATTGATAAGAAATACAATTTAAAATTAGATGAAATAGGAATATGTTGTGCATCACATTGTGGTGACATTACACATCAAAACTTAGTTTTATCAGTTTTAGAGAAAACAGGATTTAAAGAAGAAGATCTACTTTGCAAGCCAATTTTACCTCTAAGTAAAGAGGAAAAAGAAAGATTAATTATAAGCAAAGAACCAATTAGAAAAATCCATAACAATTGTTCTGGGAAACACGCAATAATGCTTGCAATATGCAAAGAATTAGGTTTTTCTACAAATAATTATAAAGATATTAATCATCCACTTACAAACTATATAATTAATAAAGTTTGCGAATTATGTGAAATAAATAAAGATGAAATATTAATAAGCAAAGACGGTTGCGGACTACCTGTTATAGCAACATCATTAGAATCTCTTGGAAAAGGATTTCTAAATCTTTTTCTTAATAATAAATATCAAAAAATTAAAAATGCATTTTTAAATTATCCATATATTATTGGAGGAAAAGAAAGATTAGACTCGGAAATCATAAATGCATCAGCCGGGAATTTAATAGCAAAAGTAGGCGCCTGTGGACTTTGTGTTGTTGTTAATTTAGAGAAAGAAGAATGTATTGTTGTTAAAATTGCAGATTCTAACATGGAAGCAAGAAGTTTTGCTACAATTAACACCCTTATTCAATTAAAATGGCTGGATCCAAGTAGGATATATTCCAGCCAAATAAACAAAATATATATAAGTAAGATTTATTCCCAAGATAATGAAGTATTAGGAGATGTTATTCCCTGCTTCAAATTAAATTAAGCAAAAGTTTTAAACGAATCTTCAATATTTTTATCAATAACTTGTTTTATAGATTCTAATTCAGTTTGAACAGACTCTTGCTGCGTTTGAACTTGCTCCAATCTAAGTTCTAATAACTTATCCTGTTTTTGAATTTGAGTCATGGCAGCTTCATATTCAGCTTCAGCAGCTGAATCATCCGATGTATCATATATTTCAGATACAGCACTTGAACCTTGCCATACAATTTCTTCCCATCCTGATTCATCACTTGTTGAAACCTGTTGAAGCAACCATTCACCTGATGTTAACATTTGTTGTAAATATTCAGGATCAGTACAATTTTCATCATAACAAAATCTTTCATTTTCATTTTTCAAAGCAGCATATGAAGTTTGCGTATACTGAACATTAACACCAGTATCTTTATAATTTTGATTATAATAATCCGCAAGATATGATAATGATTTATTACTTAAATCAGAAATTGTTTCTGAATCTAAACCAGTCATATACTTAGTTACAAATTCATAAGGAGAAGTAATAGAAGATGTTTCATCTTCGCCTTCTTCATTTTTTGAAGTTACAGACAATGCTTCAGTTTTACCTGGAACAACTACATTTCCATTTAAATCAACAACCCTCATACATAGTCCTGAAAAAGGATCCTGACTTGTTATAATATCATAAGTTAGTTGTTGTGTACCCCCATCCGGAGTTGTAGACTGCAAAATAGTATTATTCATAGCTTCATTATATTTTTCAGCTACAGCCTGAGTTTCTTGCGTTAAAGCAAGTCGTTGTTGTGATATTTGTTGTCCTTCATATATCAAATCACTATTCCTTGCGGTAAGACACAAATAGCGACCTTGAGAAGCAGCTAGTCCCATAGTTTATACTCCTTTATATATATTTTGTATTAACTATGTCGACTTTTTTTTCAATATTCTTTAGATAACAGCATATAAATGTAACATTTATTTACAAAATATTAACCTATATCCCATCTTCCACAAGTACCACCCCAACGAGCAATAATCTTATCATTTTTATTTTTTAAATCTGTTGATGTAATTTCACCCTCAACAATAGTAATAACTTCACAATTATTAGCACAACCATTACATTGATTTGTATATGAATTAAAAGACATTTCTCCAACACTAAAACCTTTAAATGAAGTTTTCTTGTCATTGAATTGATGATTTTCCATTGCTAATAAAGCAGCACCTATTGCTCCCATTGTTTGATGATTATCAGGAACAACAACTTTTGTGTTTAAAGCTTCTTCAAAAGCTTTAACCATGCCTGAATTTGTTGCCACTCCGCCTTGGAATGTAACAATAGGAAGTAATTCTTTACCTAAAGCAAGATTACTCAAATAATTTCTGACTAAAGCTTGGCATAAACCATATAATAAATCTTCAACAGGATATCCTAATTGTTGTTTATGTATAAGATCTGATTCAGCAAAAACACCGCACCTTCCTGCTATTCTTGCCGGAGATTTAGACTTTAATGCAAGTTCACCAAAGTTTTGAATAGGAACATTTAGTCTTGAAGCTTGTTGATCAAGGAAGCTTCCTGTCCCAGCCGCACAAACAGTGTTCATAGCAAAATCTGTTACTATACCATCACGAAGGATTATAATTTTACTATCTTGACCTCCTATTTCAAGGATAGTCTGAACACCTGGAACATAAGTACTTGCAGCAACAGCATGTGCTGTAATTTCATTTTTTATAACATCAGCACCAACAAGAGCACCGGCCAAATTTCTACCAGAGCCTGTTGTTCCGACACCCAATATATTATAGTCTGTCTTTGCTTGTTTTAATAAATTTTTCAATGATGTCTGAACAGCGACTACAGGCTTTCCTGCTGTTCTTGTCATATAGCCATCTATAAATTTCCCGTTTTCATCAACTATTGCAGCTTTTGTTGTTACTGAACCTACATCTATTCCTAAATATGAATTTATTGACATTTAATATCCCTCTCTACATAATTACTATCATTTTACTAAAAAAATAATTAAAATTGTAAAAATATATAAATAAATAATAGAAAAAATAACAAATTTAAAGTATCTTTAACTTTATTTAATTGTTAATGGAAGGTTTTGTATGTTTAAATGAACAATGTTTTTTCTTATTACACTAAATACAGAAATCATGTTGATGAATATAACGGCTGGATAAAAAACAACAAAAGGAAAGTATCCGGCAGTAAATCAGCTAATGACACTCTTTCAACACCTAATACAGAATTATTAAAGAAAAAAGCAAAAACAATAGTAGAACCTATTCTTTTATTTGACAGTTATGTACATGAAAAAGCAGAAGATTCTGAGACATTTTTTCAAACTCTTAACATAGAACTAATGTCAATAACAGGCATTTTAGCATCTCTTCCAATAACAATAACTAAATTAATTCCTATCTTAAATAAACATGCAAATAATAATAAGTTTGCACAAACAGCCGCTGAATATTTAACTAAATATAAAAATTCGATAATAAACATCGCAGGTAAAAAAATTAAAGCAACAAAATTTGCAACAATTATTGCAGGTTTTGGCAGTGCATTATTTTTTGCAAACGGCATTAAAAACTCTATGGAGTCACAACTTGGACTTATAAGAAAAGCAAGTTTTGATGCCACTCAAAACATTATAAATGATCCTAAACTTTTTGCTATTTTAACTCCTGATCAAGAAGAAGAAGTTAATTCAATTGTTAATTATCAACAAAAAAATAAATCTGTTTTTGTTGACAAATTAAAAGATAAAATTGACATTAATTCTTCTTTTCAAGCAGTAGGAGACTATAAAAGAACTTTAAAAAGTTATAAAAAGAAAAAAGATGAATATTTTGAAAATTTAAAAACACAAAATAATAGTTCTACACAAGCAAAAACAGCTAACACATCAGATGATCAAATTTTATTAACTAATCTTATTAAAAATGTTGAACATGAAGTATTAGAACCGTTAAGAAAAGTTGAAACAATATCTAATATTTCTTATTCTGCAATGTTTACAGGTGGATTTCTTGAATATTTAATCTCAGATAAATTAGTTGATGTTCTTGGTATTAAGAATAAATTTGTTGGTATGGGCATTAAAATCGGCGTTCCACTTTTAACTTACCTTGTTCTTAATAAAAATATTTCTGATATAGAAAATAAAGCTATTCTTGCAACTAAATATAAACATCTAAAAAAATTCACTCAAAATCCTATGCAAAGTTCTAATTCAGAAGAGAAGAAAAAAGAAAATTTATTTGAATTCATAAAAAATACTATAAAAGATATGAAGGATTATGATAAATTTGCTCAAACAGAACTTCCAAAATTAAAACAGAAAATGGATGCAAAAAAACAAATAGAATTGACAAATGCACAAATGAACGATGCAATAGCCTTACAAAAAAATACCGCTATGGCTTTAAATATACAAAAAGAAGAAGTTTATAACCAGACAGTTGGAATAAAATCATTATCTGAAACAATTTTAGGCCCTATAGATATAGCAGCGACAGCTATAGGTGGAACAATTGGAAGCAAACTAGCAAAAAAATGCGGTGATAAAAAGATTGCAGGTTTTTTAACGGGAATTGGTGCTATTATGGCATTTATTCCTGCTGCTATTATTGAAGCGAAACTTACAAAACAACAAAAGCTTTCAGAGAAAATCGCATCAATGCTTGCCATTAAAAAAATGCAAGACTCAAGCCTTTTTGCAAAAAGTTCTACTAATTCAAATTCAAAAATAGAAACTAATAATTCTTATATTTTTGAAAACTTTATAAAATAAATTTTAAGATAATGGTATTGATACTAAGTTTGTATAAAAAATTTTTTCAGGGAATTTATCAGGCAGATTATTCCAATATTTAAATATATTTATTCCTTCATTTTCTAATTCACATACCAAAACATCTGCTTCTTTTATGTTTTTTGCTATATATGGATAAGAAAAAGGCACTTCATCTTCTTGTAATTTAATATTACCGTTTAGCCTTTTATTCCAATAATTAAATCTATTTACTCTTACCTCTTTTTCTTCTTCAATATTAATACTTTCATAAATTTGGACAGATGAATCTGAGATATATTTAATATCTTCTAAATCCAAAATATTCTCGTTTTCACACAAATCTTTATAGCTTAGAACTTCTGGTTTATATTTAAAATCATCTTTAATAAGATTTATGTCTATTTTTTTTCTTGTATATAAAAAAGAACCATTTCTCAATATAGGAAAAAATTTTCTCAAAGAATTAAAGGAAGCAATACCTTTAGGTTTTGAATAAAATGAATGTGCATTATCAATAATTATATTTTGATATTTTTTGCTTAATTCATCTGCAATTAAGGAACATACACCATAATAATTAGGATACAAAATAAAAGCATCTTCTGGAAAATTAGAAACAGGATAAAAATCCTTATCTATATGATAATATAAAATTTTACAATTTTCTTTAAAAACAGCACCACGAATTGAAGGACAAATATAATATGGTATATATATTTCCTTTATTTTATAAGCTTTTATAATGTATCTTAGTGAATTTCTAGCTGTGTTTAATTTTATTATTTCATATTCCATAATAAAATTATAAACAACATAAATAAAAAAAGTAGGACTTTTTTGTCCTACCCCATACCTTCTTACTTTACCTATATATATAAAATAAAATTCAACTAAAAAATTGCTTTAATCAATATATAATTCATCAATATTATGCAAAGTACCACCAAGTGAAGTGGGATGAAGATTTTTTATTTTGTTTCTTATTGCTGTTATTGTTAATGGTGAATACAAATATATAAGAGGTCTTTGATCATAAATTATTTGTTGATATTTATCATATATCAATTTTCTTTTATTATAATCAAGTTCTAGCGCACCTTGTTCAATAATTTCATCAAGTTCTTTTTCCCAAGGCAACAGAGTATCATTTTTATCTCCCGAAAATCGCATATTAAATAAGTGAAGGTGACCTTTGGAATACCAAACATTTTTACCACCATGAGGTTCTAACGGACTGCCTGTTAAACCCATTAAAACCATATCCCAATCAGAAGTAGACATCATTTTACTAACTAAAGAATTAAACTCTATTGGTTTAAAATTAACTTTCATTCCAAGATTTCGCAAATCCTCTTTAACCATAACACCGCAGGCTTCTCTTTCTGTTTGTCCCGCATTTGTATATAAGTCAAATTCTACAAAATTTCCTTCTTTATCATGTAAAAAACCATTTTTATCATAATAGAAACCTGCGTCTAATAATAAAGATTTTGCATATTCCAAATCTTTTTCATGACCTGATGCAAGTTTCTCATTTAAAAATATTGAAGACAATGATTCTGCTGTAAATAATGGCTGAGCCGCACCATTAGCAACATTAGCAACCATTGCATTTCTATCTATTGCATAATCTATTGCTGTTCTAAAATTTAAATCATTAAACCATTTTTGTTTTATTGGATCAACATATGGTTTACCTTCTTTGTTTAATCTTGTATTTAAGTTGAAAGCCAAAAACATTGTACCTGTATTGGGACCTAAGTTATAAATTTTAAAATCTGATTTTTTTTCTTTTTCTTTAAATCTAGGTAAATCTTTTCCTCTGACAGAAATTAAATCTAATTCACCAGACTCAAATTTTAACAGTTCATTATTTAAGTCCCCGACAATTAAAATAACATATTTATCAATATACGGCAGCTTATTGTATTTTTCATCAATTGAATAATAATTAGGATTTCTTTTCAAAACTACTCTTTGAGCAGGAACATATTCATCAAGCATAAATGCACCTGATGAAACAATATCTTTCGGATTAACTGTTGTACCAAGATAAGAATCAAAAAATCTTTTTCCTTTTTTTACAACCGGAGAAAATATATGTTCAGGAGCAATAGATGTACCAACAAAACGTTGAAAAGGCGCAAATGGTTTTTTTATTTTAAATTCTACAGTATATTTATCTATCTTTCTAACTTTAGGATATTCACCATCAATTAAAACAGAATCTCTTAAAGACGTATTTCCATAACCTGCTAATATAATTTCATTCCAAGTAAACACAACATCATCAGCAGTTATTTCTTTGCCATCAGTCCATTTTACACCACGTCTTAATTTTATCAGATACGTTTTTTGATCATTTGATACTTGCATTTCTTTTGCTAAAGCTGGAATAACCTCACCTGTATCAGGGTCAGTAGAAAATAAAGGATCATATAATAAATCACCTATTAAAGAAGAAGTTGCATCTTTTGAAACCCAAGGATTAAAAGTTTTAGGACCTTCTCCAATTGTTGAGGAAACAATTTGTCCTCCATATTTTCCAACAGGAGAACGTGACGTTTTATAATCTACCCCATTATAAAATAAAGTATTATAAGGTTTATATTCAACTTTCTGTTCGTCTAGATTATTAATATATTTATCTTTAGCTGAATTTAATTCGTTAGAACCTTTATCAATTCTAAAACAGGAAACAAGAATTAATGATATTATAATCAATAAATATATTATTCTTTTTAATCTACTCATAATAAAAGATTATCACGACATGGAAAAAATATGAAATTACACAACAGGCTCACCATAAAGGCACCAAGTTTGAGCTTTGGTAATCTTTACATTTGCGAAATCTCCAACATTTAAAGAATTATCAACGAAATGAACTATTTTATTGTTATCTGCTCTTGAATTTAATGTTATAATGCCATCTTTTTCAGTCTTGTCTTCTACTAGAACCTTTAATTCTTTACCTATAAATTTTTCATTAGACTTTAAACAGGCTTGCCTGTTCTTTTCATTAAGTCTTTCAAGTCTTTCATATTTAACATCTTCAGGCAAAAACTTATCAACCATTTTTCCAGCCTTAGTAAATTCTCTTGGAGAATAAGCAGCTGTATTAGAGTAATCAAGTTCCAATTCATCTATAGCATCTAATGTATCTTGAAATTCTTGTTCTGTTTCACCAGGAAATCCTGCAATAAAATCACTCGTTATAGCAACGTCTGGAAAACGATTTCTGATTTTAGAAACAATTTCATAATATTGTTCTTTCGTGTAATGCCTGTTCATTTCTTTCAAAATTCTTGAATTACCTGATTGCATAGGTATATGAAAGTATTTACAAACTTTTTCACATTCATCAACAGCATTGATTAAATCATCAGTAATATCAGAAGGATATGAAGTTACAAAACGAATTCTAAATTCACCATCAATCTTATTTAATTCTCTTAAAAGATTAGCAAGCGTAATATTTTTATCATTTAAATCTTTACCGTAGCTATCAACATTTTGTCCAAGAAGTGTAATTTCTTTAAAGCCTTCATTCAATATATTTTTTGCTTCTTGTATTATTTCATCAGGATATCTGCTTCTTTCTCTACCTCTTGTAAAAGGTACAACACAATATGTACAAAAATTATTACAACCTTCTATAATTGGAATCCACGCATTTACAGATTTTTTTCTAATAATTTTAAAATCGTTTTGATTACAAACAAACGGCTTATTTGTAATAGCACAAACTTTTTCATTATCTTCTATTTTCTTTATTAATTCAGGAAGTTCATATATATTATGAGTACCAAAAATTAAATCGATATAAGGCGCTCTTTTCCTTACTTTCTCCTTATCTTGTTGAGCAACACAACCACATATAGCAATTTTTAAATTCGGATTAGACTTTTTCCACTTTCCCCAAACACCAAGTTTACTATATGCTTTATCTGCAGATAATTGTCTGATACTGCAAGTATTAATAATTAATAAATCTGCATCTTTTTCAATATCTGTTTCAATATAATCAAATTCAGAAAGAATACCAATAATTCGTTCTGTATCTGATTTATTCATCTGGCATCCGAGTGTTTCTACATACAATTTTTTCATATAAATAATTATACTTGAAACATTTTTAATTGTTCAAAAGTATTTGTCATGCTATACTCAAGAAAAAAGGAGACAATATGACTACATATGTAAAAGCTAGCCATTTACTGGTTAAAACAGAAGAAGAAGCTTTAAAATTAAAAGAAGAAATTACTAATGGAAAAGATTTTGCTCAGGCAGCAAAAGAAGTTTCTCTCTGTCCATCAGGTCAAAACGGAGGAGACCTTGGTTATTTTACAAGAGGTCAAATGGTAAAAGAATTTGAAGATGCTGCATTTAGTATGAATGTTGGTGAAGTTTCCAATCCTATAAAAACACAATTTGGTTATCATTTAATATATTTAACAGATAAGAAAGACTAATGGATACAAAATTAATTGAATACTTAAAAGATTATCTGTCTAAAAATGATTTAGATGGGTTAGTTATTAATTCAACAAATGAATTTCTTGTTGAATATAATATGTTGGAGTTAAATTCCAGATATTATGTTACAGGGTTTACAGGCTCAACAGGTGATGTTTTATTTACAAATGATAAAATATACTTATTTGTAGATACTCGTTATCACGAACAAGCAGACAATCAAGTTGATAAAAATCATATTGAAGTAGTTAAAATGCCAATGACACAATCATTTTTAACTGCATTAACACAAATCGTGCCAAGTTATTTCAAACTGGGTTTAATTTCAAAAAAAATAACAAAAAATTTTTATGATTGTTTATATAAAAATCTTTCAACAAAAAATTCAACAATAAAACTTATAAATACAGATCCTGTTATTGAATTCAAAAAAGATGAGATTAAAAATATTAACTACAATATTTTCAATGTAGATAAAAGCATTACAGGAAAAACTCCGGACGAAAAATATTCACTAATAAAAGAATATGCAGGTGAGAAATTTAATATATTGGTAACATCTCTTGAGGATATAGCATACTTAACAAATAAACGCTCATATAATTTTGCATATAGTTCAGTATTTCCTGCAAAAGCAATAATTAATGAAAATTTTGCAACAATATATACCGATTGTAAATTATCAGATATAGGGCAGTATTATAAAGTAGCCGCAATGGACGAGTTTGAATCTGCCGTCAAGTCAATTGAAAAAAGCGAATTATACATAGATGAGTCACAGCTTTCAATATTTGATTATAAATTAATTAAAGATAATAATAAAATTCTTAAGAGCCATTTAAAACTATTCAAAACAGTAAAAAGTGAAGAAGAAATAGAGCATTTAAAAAAATGTTTTGAACGCTCTGATAATGCATTAAAAATAATATATGAGATGATAAACTCAGAGACAATATATACAGAGTATGACTATTATGAAGCATTAGTAAATTCGATGAAGGAAAATGGAGCAGAGTCATTAAGCTTTAAACCAATAGTAGCAGCCGGAAGTAATACATCTATAATACATTATTCTAGCCCTTCAAAAGAAAAAAAGGTAGAAGATGGCGACTTTTTACTAATTGACTATGGAGGATATTACGAAGGAGGACTGGCAACTGATACAACAAGAACATTTATAAAAGGTACTCCTTCTTCAGAACAGAAAACAGCATATACAAGTGTATTAAAAGCATTCTTAAATGCTTATTATACAAAGTATGAAAAGAAATCATCATATTTTAATATAGACAAAATCGCAAGAGATAATATATATAAAACAGCACCTGAAGGTTGTGAATTTTCACATTCAACAGGTCATGGTGTAGGAATTTCTGTTCATGAAAATCCGCCAAGAGTTTCATCTTCTGATGTTTCTAAAACAAAAATAATAGAAAATACTGTTTTTTCTATAGAGCCAGGTCTATATAAAGAAGGTTGGGGCGGCATTAGACTTGAAAATACAGTATATGCAAAAAAAGAAGAAGACAAAATTGTTATGAAATCACTTTCTCACTTCCCATTTGAAATAAAATTAGTAGATTTATCTTTAATGAGTGATTATGAAAAATATTATTATATGAAGTGGCAGGCAAATTCATGTATTCTTTAAATAAGTTATCAAATAACAAAATAAAAGAAATAAAAAAACTGCACACTAAAAAATATAGAGATGAAAGTAATATTTTTATTGTTGAAGGAATTAAAGCACTTGAAGAATTAATAGAAGCAAATATTGAAATTATAGAAGTATTTGTGACAAAAGAAATAAAGAATATAAACATAAAGAATGTTCCAACGATAATTACAGAAAATGACATGAAAAAAATTTCAACAACAGCCTCTGTTTGCGAAGTTTTAACAATAGCAAAGAAAAAAAATATAGAAATAAAAGAAATAACAAAAAAAAATAAGTTAATATTATTAGACTCTGTTTCTGATCCTGGTAATTTAGGTACAATAATAAGAAGTGCTGCAGCTTTTGGAATTGAAGGAATTATTTTATTCGGAAACTGCGTTGAATTATATTCACCTAAAGTCATACGATCTTCTGCAGGGAATTTTTTTAAAATTCCAATAATAAGTATAAATACTGTCGATGAGATAAAAAAATATTTTCCTAATCATTCTATTATATCAACAGCTCTTTCAAAACAAATCAATACAAATATAAAAGAAATACTGAAGTTAGAAAAAACTATAATTATGTTTGGTTCTGAAGCGAATGGATTATCAGAACAACTTATAAAAATTTCAAATAAAAATTTTTTATTAAATATGAAAAAAAACGTTGAATCACTAAATTTATCTGTAAGTGTCTCAATAATTTTATATGAACTATTTTCAAATTAAAAAATACATTAACATTTTTTAATAAAAAACAAGAAAAAATTAAAGAAAAATAATTATTTGTCGATAATTATTTAGTTAGTTTTTTGGAGAAAGTATATGAGTATAGAATTATTAACAAAAAGTGAAAACTCCACAGATTTAAAAGAAATATTAAAAAATATTGATAATGTAAAACCAAATATTGATATATATAGCCTTATTGTTGAAGAACAAATGCTGATTGCTTCAGCATAACTCAAAATTGAATGCATATAATTTGTCCGAGAAAAAATTCACGATAAGCTGAAAGTGTGAGTGAATTTTTTTGAGTGGCATTTTCAAAAGGTGAGTACTTTGTTAGCGAGGATGACTCGGTAACAAAGTGCGATACTAGATTAAATTAAATTAGCTATAAATTCATAACCTATAATATTTATAACACAAAATTAATATTAATTATCATTAATAACTTCAAATATGATTGTTTATTTAATTTTAAATATGGGAATATTTAATTTATGGCAAATAAGTAGTTTATTAAAGCATGAGGTTAATATGAATAGCGAATATGCATTAAAAAATAATACTATTGAAAAATTAAAATATCTTCTTGGTAATTTTAACTCACTGAGATGTAATATTGATATATATTCACAATGTATAAAGTGTAATTTACGTGAAAAAAAATTAATTCAAAATAATTAGTTTTTTATTTAAAGCATTTTTTTGCTATATTTGTTTATACAATAAACAAATAGAAGGCAAAATTATGTTAAAAGAATATTTTTTGGGAATAGTAAATAATTCAATAAAAGAATTAGTAAAGAGTAATGAACTTGGACAAATGAAAGAAGGAGATGAAACCTCCTTAAACGTTGAAATACCCAAAAATTCTGATTTTGGTAATTTTGCAGTGAATGTAGCATCTCTTGCCAGATATGCAAAACTTGCACCAAATAAGATTGCAGAAATTATTGCAAATAAAATAAATAAAACAGATTTTGAAATTAATACCACAGCAGGGTTTATTAATTTTAAAATAAAGCCTTGTTTATATAATCAAATAATTTATGAAATAATAGAAAAGAATATAGAATATGGAAGAAATTATTCCGGTTGTGGGGAAAAAATAATACTAGAATATGTAAGTGCAAATCCTACAGGTCCTTTTCATATTGGTCACGGTAGATGGGCTGCAATGGGCAGTGCACTGGCTAATGTTATGAAATATTCAGGTTATGATGTATACCAAGAGTTCTATATAAATGATGCGGGAAGTCAAATACAAAAACTCGGAAAATCTTTATATATAAGAATATTAAAAGAACTAAATGTGAATATAGATTTTCCTGAAGATGAAGAAGAAGCAAAAAACTTTTATACAGGAGAATACTTAATTCCTGTAGCAAAAGAATTTATAAAAGAACAAAAAGAAAAAGCGCTAGAAATAAAAGAAGATTATAAAGGAGAATTCAATAGCGAACATTTAAAATATTTATCAAAATATGCAAGATTAAAAATGCTTGATTCTCAAAAGAAATTACTGGAAAATTTCAATACACACTTTGATAATTATTTTAGTGAATTAACATTGCACGAAAGCGGAAAAGTTGAAGAATGTATAAAAAAACTTGACGAGCTTGGTGTTTTATATGAAAAAGATGGTGCTTTATGGTTTGCATCATCAAAATATGGTGATGATCAGGATAGGGTAATAAAGAAGTCAGACGGAGCATATACTTATTTAACAGCAGATATTGCATATCATTATAATAAACTTCAAAGAGGATTTGACAGATTAATAAATATATGGGGAGCAGACCACCACGGCTATATTCCAAGAATGAGAGCTGCTATTGAAGTATTAGGATACAATCCAAATTCATTAGAGGTTCTTCTGGGTCAGCTTGTTAACTTGGTTATGAATGGTGAACAAGTACGAATGGGTAAAAGAACTAAAATGATCACTCTTGATGAATTAATAGAAGATGTTGGTGTTGATGCAACGAGATATTGGATGATAATGAGAAGCATAGACACAACCCTTGACTTTGATATAGACCTTGCTAAATCAAAGACAGATGAAAACCCTGTATTTTATGTACAATACGCCCACGCAAGAGCTTGTTCTATATTAAGACATGCAAAAGAACATATTTCTAATAATTCAATACAAGAAAAAGAAATAGAAGAACTAAAACCAGAAAATTATAATATTTTATGGAAAGTTAATGATTCAAAAGCTATAGAGATAACACAAAAGCTTTTATTAAAACTAGAAGAATATAAATATACAGTAAAAACAGCAGCTCAAAACAGGACTCCATATTTATTAACAAAATACTTGCAAGAATTATCAGCTTTATTTCACCAGTTCTATACATTTTCAAAAGTAATAGTTGATGACTCAGATTTAATGTATGCAAGACTTGCAATAGTAAAAGCAGTTACAATAATATTAAGATCAGCTATGAATTTAATATCTGTAAGTGCACCTGAGAGAATGTAAAAAAACGATTACAAGATACAGAAAAAACATACTAAGAAATATATTTGATGTATAATAAATTATGTTGTGGATGTGCGCAGTAGATTAGCGGAGGAAGTCATTTATGACAGTAAAGGATTGGTTCGAACAACGCAAAGAAATGCAAATAGCTAGAAGAGCCAAAGAAACTCAAATTGATGACAGTATAGGAAAACTATGGGTTAAATGTTATAATTGCAACTCACAATTATTAAAAAAAGAAGTTGAAGAAAATTTAGATGTATGCCCAAAATGTAATTACCATTTTAGAATAAATGCAAGGACACGCATAAATCAATTATTTGATGAAGGCACATTTGAAGAATTATTTGGAAATATAACTACAGCTGATCCATTGAATTTTGTAGATACAGAACCATATAAAAAAAGAATTACTCAAGCAAAAGCAAAAACAAATATGAATGAAGCTGTTATTTCGGGGATTGGAAAAATAGATGGAAACGAAGTAGCCGCAGCAGTTATGGATTTTGAATTTATGGGTGGTTCAATGGGAAGTGTTGTAGGTGAGAAAGTAACACTTGCAATGGAAGAAGCACTTAAAAGAAAGATACCTATGTTAGCAGTAACAGCCTCAGGTGGTGCAAGAATGCAAGAGAGCATATTAAGTTTAATGCAAATGGCAAAAACAAGCTGCGCTGTTGCAAGACTCAATGAAGCAGGACTTTTATATATTACAGTTCTGACAGAACCTACTTTTGGCGGTGTAACAGCCAGTTTCGCAACATTAGGCGATATTATTATTGCAGAACAAGATGCCAGAATTGGTTTTGCAGGAAGAAGAGTTATAGAACAAACTATAAGACAAAGTTTGCCGGCCGATTTCCAGACAGCAAATTATCTTATGAAATACGGTCAAATTGATATGATTTCATCAAGAGCAGAATTAAAATCTACAATATCAAAGTTGATTAATCTTCATAAGAAATAGGAGAAAATATGACTATTTTAGAATTTGAAAAACCATTATATGAAATTCAAGAAAAAATACAAGAATTAAAAAAGATAAGTGAGTCTTCAGGAATGGATGTATCAGAACAAATAGAAACTTTTGAAAAACAGGCAAATGAATATAAAAAAGAACTTTATGCAAATTTAACACCTGCACAAAGAATTCAAATTGCCAGACATTCAGACAGACCAACATTTCTAGACTATATAAAATTAATGACAACAGATTTTATAGAATTACACGGAGATAGAGAAGGCTGTGATGATAGAGCTATAATTGGCGGTATTGCTAAAATAGATGGTCAAAGTGTAATTATAATCGGCACACAAAAAGGTAAAACAACAAAAGAAAATTTAGTTTATAACTTTGGAATGCCTCAACCACAAGGATATAGAAAAGCATTAAGACTTTTTTATCACGCAAATAAATTTAATTTACCTATAGTTACTTTAATAGATACTCCCGGAGCATACCCCGGAATGAAAGCGGAAGAAACAGCTCAGGGAACGGCAATCGCTGAAAATTTAAGAGAAATGGCGAAATTAAATGTTCCAATTATTGCTGTAATAACGGGTGAAGGTTGCAGTGGAGGAGCTTTAGGCCTAGCAGTTGCAGATAAAGTATTTATGCTTGAACATTCATATTATACTGTTATTTCGCCAGAAGGATGTGCTTCCATATTATGGAGAGATGCTTCAAAAGCTGATGTTGCGGCTCAAGCATTAAAGATTACAAGTGAAGATTTATTAGGTCTTGAAATAATAGATGGCATTGTGAAAGAACCTTTAGGCGGTGCACATTGTGATTATGAAATGATTGCTAATGAACTTAAATCAACAATATCAAAATCAATCAAAGAATTAAAAGATATTAAACCTGAAAAACTTAAAAATGATAGATATAATAAATTTAGAAGAATGGGTGTATTTTGTCAGTAAAAAAAACATACTGGGAGCTTTCTGTTGAGATAAATCCGATTTGTTCAGATATTGTATGTGACATTATTCAATCAGAATTTAATTGTGAAGGAATTATTACTGCAGAAGAAAAATATAAAAATTTAGAACTTATTGAAACAACAGAAAATATTATAAAAGCATATATTGTTGCTGATATTCTTGAACAAGAAAAAATACAAGAATTTTTCTATCAAAAGAAAAGAGAATTAATAGAAAGAAATGTATTCAACTGTGATATTGGAAGTTGGAATATATCAATAAAAAAGCAAGAGATTGTTGACTGGTCAAAGAAGTGGAAAGAGAATTGGAAACCAACAATAGTATCAGACAAAATAGTAATTTGCCCTACTTGGGAAAAATATACACCTAAAAATGAAGAAATAATTGTAAATATCGATCCGGGAAATGCATTTGGAACAGGAACACATGCAACAACACAGTTATGTATAAAAGCTTGTGAAAAATATATGAGAGAAGGAGCCATTGTTGCAGATATAGGTTGCGGATCAGGAATATTAGCAATATGTGCAATGAAACTTGGTGCAATTAAAGCTGATGCTGTAGATAATGATGAAACAGCTATTGAAACAGCTAAAATAAATGCAGATATAAATAATGAAGGTTCTATTAATTTTAAAACAGCAACATCTGAAATACTAGAAAATAATAAATACGATTTTGTATTTGCAAATATTCTACATAATGTACTTGCACAAATCATGCCCGATTTAAAAAGAATAATGAAAAACGGTGCCAAAATAGTTTTAAGCGGTATACTTGAAGGCAAAGAAGATGTTGTAATAAAAGCACTAGATGAAAATAAATTAAATATAATAGAAATAATTCATCAAAAAGAATGGATAGCAATAGTTGCTCAAAAGGAGAAATAATGTCAAAAACAGCAATAATAATACCGGCAAGATATAATTCAAAAAGGCTTCAAGGAAAACCACTTATAAAAGTATGTAATAAACCTATTATTCAATGGGTATGGGAACGAGCTATTCAAGTAAAATCTGCTGATACAGTAATAATAGCTACTGATAATAAGGAAATATATGAAACAGCAAAAGCATTTGGTGCCAATGTAGAAATGACTTCAGAAAATCATAAATGCGGAAGTGACAGGATTGTTGAAGTTGCACAAAAATATCCAGATTTATCATATATAATTAATCTTCAAGGTGATGAACCTATGATAAATATTGAATGTATAGAAGAAGTGATAAAACAAATCAAAGAAGATGAAAATGCTGATATTGCGACATTGTTATCTCAAATAAAAGAAGATGAAGATTTAGATGATCCCAATATGGTAAAATGTGTAAAAGATATTAACGGATATGCAATGTATTTTTCACGTTCAAAAATTCCTTATGAAAGAAATTTTAATATAGCAAAGTTTTATAAACATATTGGAATATACGCTTATAAAAGAGAATCATTATTCAAAATGACAAAATTTGCACAGCCGGAAATAGAACAAGCCGAAAGCCTTGAACAATTAAGAGCATTATATAATGGAATGAAAATTAAAACTTCCGTTGTCGATTATAATTCAATAGGAATTGACACCATTGAAGATTTAAATGCGTTTAAAAAACTTGTGGAAAATAAAAAAAATGAATGAAGCAGAAAAAAAAGATATACACTTAATTAATGAAAAAAAGATGCTAATTGTAATAATATTTACTATTTTTGCAATGCTTGCAGAAATATCTTTTGGATATTTAACAAAATCTATGTCATTACTTGCAGAAGGTTATCACATGAGTGTTCATGTTATAACTTTAGGACTTACCTATATTGCATATATTCTCGCAAGAAAATTTAAAGATTCTGATTTATTTATAAACGGAACACAAAAAATAGGAATATTAACTGCTTATACCAGTTCTATATTTTTAGGGATAACAGGATTAGGTATCATGTATGAATCAATAATGAGATTTATACATCCTGAAACAATTTTATTTACAGAAGCAATATATGCATCAATATTTGCTTTTATAATAAATTTTATTTGCATAATTGTAATGGAAGGAAAAAATAACTTCCATCACCACAATTTTGATTCTAATACAGATTATAATTACAAAGCAGCATACTACCATATTTTAGCAGATGTATTAATCTCAGTTTTAACAATATTTGCACTTGCTATTGGAAAATATTTCAATTGTATACACTTAGATGCTATAACCGGAATAATAGGCGCAATATTAATTTTAAATTGGGCATATAAGCTATTAAAACATACCGTAAAAATATTAATAGATATGAAATAATTACATATACTGTTCTTCTTGTATAGCTACAGCACATATTTGAGTAGATTGAATACAAACTTTTTTAACAGGACCAAGAGTATTCTTTTCAATTAATTTAACGGTAGGAGAGTTAAGTTTTAATATTTGAGTTAGTTCATCATATAAAGCAAGAGGATTTTCGACATATAAAACCAAAGGAGCTGTAGTTCCTTTAAGAAAAACAAGAACAGATGTTCTTCTTTTTATTTGATTTCCTTGTGAAAAAGGCTGCGGCATATTAATATCTCCTCTAATTTAATCTGGTTTAGCACATTGTAACTGTATCATTCATACGAACAAAATACTCACTTAAAAAATGTCACTCAGAAATTCACTTACACTTTATATTTCTCGTGATTTTTCCTCAACATAATAATATTAATAAAAGTATTAAAAAAGGTCAAATCAAACAAATATAATTTAATCTGGTTTAGCACTTTGTTACCGGGTCATCCTCACTAACAAAGTATTCATCTTTTGGAGAAGCCACACACCTTCGTTTCACAACGAATTAAAGCTCAATTGAAAACAAAGTTTTGATTCGTTTTGTAAAAAAATTCACTCACACTTTCAGCTTATCGTGAATTTTTTCTCGGACATTATTATGAAAAATACCTTAAATATTTAATATTTTTTCTATGTTATCTTGCTTTATCTTAATTATTCTAACCATACGTTTTATTACCTCAGATAAATTAGCAATATCTATGTTCTTCATTTGTCCTGAATTATCATTTATTCCATCAACCAAAAAATTTACTAAGCTACCCACTAAAGTAATATCAATACCCAAAGAACGCACTTTATTTTCTAATTTTTCAGAATAATTTATATTATTTTCTTCCATAAATAAATTCCCTATTAAAAAATTATTTTTCATTATACTAACATATTTTCCTATTTTATACAATTAAAAAAATTAATTTTAAAGATTTGTTTACAAGATATGTATTTTCTAATAATTAAAAAGTATTATTAAAATATAAAAAGAGGAGAAAAAATGATAAAAGTAGGTGTAGTAGGTGCCTTAGGCAAAATGGGAAAAGAGGTAGTAAAGGCTGTTCTAAACGAAAAAGAGTTAGAATTAGTTATGGCAGTAGATATTGTGGCAGAAGGCAGTGATATTGGTTTAGCTGCAATTGGAAAAAGTTGTAATATTTTAATAGATACAAATATAGAAAAATCAATTGATACAAAAAAACCGGATGTAATAGTTGATTTTACTCAGCCTAAAGATATATACGAACACGTTAACTTATATATGAAAAAGCGCGTAAAATCTGTAATAGGCACAACTGGTTTAAAAGAAGAAGAAATAAAAAAATTAGAAGAACTATCAAAAACAAATAATACATCTTGTTTAATAGCGCCAAACTTCTCAACTGGTGCAGTATTATTAATGATGTTTGCAAAACAAGCTTCAAAATACTTCAATAATGCAGAAATAATAGAATTACATCACAATCAAAAGAAAGATGCACCATCTGGTACTGCAATAAAAACAGCTCAGTTAATGGCAGAAGAAAATTCTAATTTTACATTAGGAAATTGTAGTGAAACAGAACTAATAGACGGTGCAAGAGGAGCAAAATCAGATGCTAATATACATATTCATTCAGTAAGAATGCCTGGATATATTGCATCACAAGAAGTAATTTTTGGCTCATCAGGACAAATCTTTACAATAAGGCATGATACAATGGATCGTTCTTGTTATATGGCAGGTGTAATACTTGCTATAAAACACGTTTATAATAACAATGACTTTGTATATGGTTTAGATAATATAATGTAGACTAATAAGATATTTTCCCCATAATAACCGGATCATTAGCACCGGTACAAGATGGAACATTATTAAATTTCTTATTAAAAGTAAAATATCCCAAATAAGCAAAAGCAAGAGCTTCTTTTAATTTGTTTGGGATATTATAATCTTCATGAGTTTTTATAAGAATATCAGGAATGTAAGATTTTAAATAAGAAATTAAAGCTAAATTATAAGCGCCGCCACCGCCTAATATAATTTCATCGATATATCTAATTTTAGGTAAAACAAAATTATTATATGAATCTGCAATAACTTTTGCTGTTAAATTTGTAATTGTAGCAATAATATCATATTTATTAGAAGGCGCGGTTAACAATATTTTTTCAGCATAATCATTATTAAATAATTCTCTACCGGTTGTTTTTGGAGGTTTAAGAGAATAATAAGATTCATCTAATAACTTATCAAGCCAAACATAATCTATTTTACCCTTTTGAGCAATTTCTCCATTTTTATCATAAGCTAAGTTAAAGAATTTATTTACGCAATAATCAATTAACATATTACCGGGACCATTGTCAAAAGCAAAAATATCGCATATATCAGAAAGAACTGTAACATTAGAAATTCCACCGATATTTTGAACCAGCCTGTTTTTATCAGTTCCAAAAATTATTTTGTCTGCAAATGGTACTAAAGGAGCACCTTGTCCATTTGCAGCAATATCTTTTGTTCTAAAGTCTCCTATTGTCATCACACCTGTTTTATGTGAAATAACAGATATATCACCTATTTGAAGAGTACTTTTTGTTTTAATATTATCTATTTCAATATCATTAGGAATATGACAAATTGTTTGTCCGTGTGATGATATAAAATCAATATCTGAATTATTAAGTTTAGATTTTCTTATTAATAGATTAGCTGTTTTTGCAAATAACTCACCAACAACAAAATTCATAAAACATACATCATTAACAGAACCTAAACCATTTGCAAGTTCAAATAATTTTTTTCTAATGTTTTTAGGATAATCCAAAGAGAAATCATCAACTATTTCAAATGATAAATCATCAAATATTTTAATTAAACAAGCATCAATTGAATCAAGAGAAGTACCAGACATCATTGATATAATAGTTTTATAAGTTTTCATACAAAAATTATACGACTTGCATACACATAAGAAAAGAATTTAACAATTCAACATTTAAGTTATTTATTGTATAATTAATAATTGTATAGGGGAGATATATGGCAGCACTATATTCTATTATATTAGCAGGTGGTTCTGGCAAAAGATTATGGCCAATATCAAGAGAGATGTATCCTAAACAATTTTTAAAATTGGATAATGAAAATTCTCTTTTTCAACAAACCTTTTTAAGATTAGCTAGTGTTATTGATGATAAAAATATCATTACAACTACAAATGTAAAACATGCATCAATAATAAAAGAACAATTAAAATTATTAAAAGAAAAGTTCTGTAGGAAATCAGAATACAAGATGTTAACAGAACCAATATCTAAAAATACAGCGCCATCATTAAGTATTGCAGTAAAGTATATAAGAGATATAAAGTCTTTTAAAAAAGATTCTCCAATAATTTTAGCAGTACCTTCTGATCATATTATATATGATAGAGAGCTTTTTGCATCTTTAATAGAAAAAGGAATTCCGCTTGCTAAAGCAGGTTATATAGTAACATTTTCAACAAAAACAGATGAAATTAACGAAAATTTTGGTTATATAAAAACAAGAAAAAATTCTAAACTTTCAGAAATAGAGCCAACGGCGCTTAAAGTTTCAAGTTTTATAGAAAAACCTACAGAAAAGGAATCAAAGGAATTTTCGAAAGGACAATTCTTTGTAAATACAGGAATGTATATGTTTAGTGCAGAAACATTTTTAAGTGAACTGGAAAAAAATTCAAAAGAAATTTATAAAATTATAAAAGATGAAATTATAAAAGATTCAATTCCATCAATACCGTTAAACATATACGATAAAATGCCTGAGATATCAATAGATTATGCACTTATGGAAAAAAGTAAAAAGCTTGTTACTATTCCCTTTGAGATAGATTGGAAAGATATTGGTTCTTGGGATTGTATATATGAAATAGGGAAAAAAGATGAAAATGGCAACTATATTGAAGGAAATGCAATTGATATAGGCTCAAAAGATTCAATGGTATATTCAACTTCAAAATTAGTAGCAACAATGGATTTAAAAGATACAGTAGTAGTTGAAACAGAAGATGCAGTACTTGTATGCAACAGAAAAAAAATTAATGGTGTAAAAAGTATATACAAAAAACTTAGCGGGAAAAATTCAACAGCAAAAGAAATACATAAAACGGTATATAGACCTTGGGGATATTATACAGTACTCGAAGAAGGAACAGGATTTTTAACAAAATGTATTACCGTAAATCCAAATGCTAAATTAAGCATTCAAAAACATTTTCATAGAAGTGAACACTGGATTATACTAGAAGGTGAAGCAACTGTAATAAAGGGAGATGAAACACTAACTTTGAGTTCAGGAGATAGCGTAGATATAGATATAGAAGAAATTCATTCACTTCAAAATTTGGGAAAAGAACAATTAAAAGTTCTTGAGGTACAGCAAGGTGATATACTTGATGAAAATGATATTGAAAGAATACAAGATATATACGGAAGAGCTTAATAGAAAATGAAAAAGAAAATAGCAATTTTAGGTTCAACCGGTTCTATAGGAACCCAAGCATTAGAAGTAATAGATAAAATAAAAGATGATTTTGAAGTTATTGCATTATCAGCAGGAAATAACATAAATTTAATTTCAAAGCAAATAGAGAAATATAGACCTCAATTAGTAAGTGTAAAAACAAGAGAAGATGCTGAAAATTTACAAAAGAAATATCCTTCTATACAAATACTATGTGGAGATGAAGGATTAATAAAAATCGCAGATTTAACCAATCTTGATATTATATTAGTTGCAGTATCCGGAAAGATAGGTTTAAAACCGACTATAAAAGCAATACAAAATAAAAAAAATATAGCTTTAGCAAATAAAGAAACATTAGTAATGGCAGGTGACATAGTAATGAAGCTTGCAAAAGAAAATAATGTTAAAATACTTCCTGTAGACAGTGAACATTCCGCTATATTTCAATGTATAAATAAAAGAGAAGAAGTAAAACACCTAATAATAACATCATCTGGAGGTCCATTTAGAAATTCCACAATAGAAGAAATGGAAAATGCTAACCTTGATGAAGCTTTGGCACATCCAAGATGGAATATGGGAAAGAAAATCACAGTAGACTCTGCGACACTAATGAATAAAGGTCTTGAAGTGATAGAAGCACATCATTTATTTAATTTTGACTATGATGATATAAAGGTTATAGTACATCCTCAAAGTTATATTCATAGTGCCGTTGAATATAAAGATGGAAGCATAATTGCGCAAATTGGGAATCCAAGCATGCATATTCCAATTCAATATGCACTGACTTATCCAAACCGAGTAGAAGGAATAGAAACAGAAAGTTTTGATTTTATAAAAGCAGCAAAATTTGAATTTTATAAACCCGATACAGAAAAATTTCCATCATTAGCATTAGCTATAAAAGCGGGAAAACTCGGAGGTACATATCCGGTTTGTATGAATGCTGCAAATGAGGAAGCTGTTTTTGCTTTTCTTGATAAAAAAATTAAGTTTTTAGATATATATAAAATTACAAAACAAATATTTGATTCTTATGAATCCATAGAGAATCCAACAATTGATGACATTATAGAAGAAGACGAAAAGATAAGAATTAAAACAAAAAAAATTATAGATTTAGAATCTAATTAAAAGAGGCGACATGAAAGTATTATTTTTAAACGGACCAAATTTAAATTTATTAGGAACAAGAGAACCGGATAAATACGGGAATAAAACTTTAAAAGACATAGAAACATTTATACAAAAAGAAGCAGAAAAGTATAATGTAACTACTACTTTTTATCAAAGTAATATAGAAGGCGAACTTGTAAATAAAATACAAGAAGCAAAAGGTATATATGATGGAATAGTAATGAATCCGGCAGCATATACACATACAAGCGTAGCAATAAGAGATGCACTACTAGCTGTTGAAATTCCAACCGTAGAGATTCATTTATCAAATATTCACAAAAGAGAAGAATTTAGAAAAACTTCACTTACAGCACCAGCCTGCATAGGGCAGATAACCGGCTTTGGCGAAAATAGTTATAAACTTGGTCTGATAGCAATTATTGACTATCTGCAAAAATAATTATTTTAGTATAAGAAAAGATTTTAGTTTTCTTGCTTGGTTATCTTTCTCCGAAATAATATGAAGTTCTTGAGAATCAAAAGAAGTAGAGCCTCCACCATCAAAAGCCATAGCTTTTTGCATACCCCATTTTCTTGTTAAATCTGCAAGCTCTTTTAAATTCATAGGGGCATCATTAGTAACAATAAATAAATATACATTATTATTTCTAATACCAATAGCAGTTCTTGCATACTTATGAAGTGCAGAAGCAGATTCACTAATAATTTTCCCATCCTTAACAAGGACAAAAAATTCTTCTTCTAATTTTAGTTCAGGAAGAAGAAGAGGACCTGCCTGTATTGAATGTTTTAAAGTAAATCCGTCTTGAATTTTGTCATTATGAGCTGCAATATCATATACAATTTTCCCTTTTGAATCTTTAAGAATACGAAATTCACTTCTATTAAATATTTTATCTAAATATGGTTCAAGTGCCTTATTTTTTGTTAGATTTTCATTTTTAGTAGGGTCCAATAACACTTTTGAGTCACTAATTAAATAAGAAACTGTTTTCTTATTTTTAGGATCAAAAAAGCCTGCATTAACAACTAATCTTGCATTTGTAGAATTAAAAACATCTAAATTTGTTTCAAGACCTTCAACACAATAAGGAACAAGTCTATCCTTTGCTCTTGATGCAATTATCTCAACTATATAAACACCGGTTGGATCTTGAACAATACGATATGGAGACCTTGAAATTTTTGCAAATGAAATATTACAAGTCAAAAATAATAACATAAAAGAAAATAAAAATATTTTAAATAATCTATTCATCATAAATCCTTTGTTTTCTTTAACACACAAATAAGAATAAAAGCAGCAACCGGTGCAATCAAAGCTGTAATCCAAGGAGATAATACAGCCTTTTCTGCCAATAAATCAAAGAAAGGAATCGTAATATAATAAGAAAATATGACAGCAACTGCAATAAGCATCCCAATAAATTTTTGTTCGCGAGGCTGAGAAAATCCAAGTAAACAACCTAAAATTGCAAATAAAATACACATAAATGAATGAACAAATCTTTGAATATATTTATTTAACATAAACCTATATTCATCATCCATCCTTTCCTTTTTTAAAAGTTTAATATATTCATAGATTTGAGCATTAGTTAATTCTCTATCTCTATAAACAGAATACTTCATTAATTTATAAGCATTTAATGCACTGACACCATTTAATACCGATAAATTTTTAACATTTTCTATACTGCTAAAAACACCTTCTTTAGAAATTATGTATTTTTTTGCTGAATTTAATTGCCAATTAGCATTTTTATATTTAACAAAATCAGAAACAAGAATACTCGATAGTAAACTAGCTCCATCTTTTGCCTCATCATAAAAATTTAAAACAATTACATCTCTAATATTATTATCATCAAAATTTGAGATAATTAATATTTTATCCATTGATCCATTAGTATGCTTAACAGGAAAAACAAATTGAGAAGCCCTATTTTCACCCTTTATTACTTTTAATTTACAAGCAGAAACCGGTAAGAATTTTGAACCAACTATAAATGTAAAAAACATAGCAAATATACTTAATATAATAACAGAAGTAATTATTCTGAAAAAAGAAATACCAGAACCTCTCAAAACAGTAATTTCAAAATCTTTACTTAATTTATCAAAAGTTAAAATAGAACCTAATAGCATTCCAACAGGTAAAGCAATATTTAAAACTTTAGGAAGTTCATAAACAATTATAGAAACAGCAGTTTCAATGGTATATTGACCACTGATTGTTTTTTGAACAGTTTTTAGGAATATTTCAGGCATTATCCAAACAATCATAAAAATAAATACACAAGCAAAACAAGAAAGAAAAACTTGCATAAAAATATATTTATCAATGAGCTTTAGTTTCATTAGAGTGAAAAATCCTTTCCTAAATAGAATTGTTTCGCTACATTATCATTTGCAATTTCATCTCTTGAACCTTGAATTTTTATCTTTCCGTCAAAAATAACGTAAGCTCTGTCTGTAATAGAAAGAGTAGCTTTAGGATTATGGTCAGTAATTAAAACACCTAACCCTCTATTTGAAAGTATCTTAATATTATCCTTAATTTCACCAATAGCAATAGGGTCAATACCAGCAAAAGGTTCATCAAGAAGAATAAATTCAGGGCTCGCAGCAAGAGCTCTTGCAATTTCAACTCTTCTTCTTTCCCCACCGGATAAAGAAACAGCAGAAGTATCTCTTAATTTGCGTATACTAAATTCATCTAATAATTCTTCTAATTTATCCTTCTTCTCTTTTTCATTTAATTTATCATTTAACTCTAAAACCAATTTTATATTATCTTCAACTGAAAGTTTTCTGAAAATAGAAGCTTCCTGAGGTAAATACCCAATACCATGGCGAGCTCTTAAATTCATAGTCATATTTGTTAAATCAATATCATCAATGAAAATCTTACCGGAGTTAGGTCTAACTAAACCAACAACCATATAAAAAGTTGTAGTTTTACCGGCACCATTTGGACCAAGCAAACCAACAACCTCGCCTTTATTTACCTCAATAGAAATATCATTTACAACCGTTCTGTCATTATAAATTTTTACAAGATTTTCTGCTCTTATTTTCATATTTAAAACCTTTTTAAAATATTAATATATTAATTTCATAAAATAACAAACATATATATTTTAACTTTAAATAAAAAACCTCTTAATGTCAAAATTAAGAATAAAATTAACACAAAAAAATACCCTACATAAGTAGGGTATTTTTTATATCTTTTTATTAATTAAGCAGTAACTTTTTTTACTTGACCTTCATTAACAGGTTTCCAGTTAGCAGCCATAATTTTCTTAAATGATTTAAGAGCAGTATCTTCAAGTTCTCCAAGTTCTTCAGCTTTAACAATTAATTCTCTAAGAGGAAGTAAAGCTCTTTGATCACGAAGAACACCAAGAGCGGCAGCAGCACCAGCTCTAACTAAATCATTTTCTTTTTCATTTTGCATAACTTCGATTAAAGAAGGAACAGCTTTAGTATCGTTTAATTTTCCTAAAGAAGTAACAGCATAAATACGAACGTTAACCCATTCATCTTTTAACATTTTGATGATGTAATCAACAGCTTTAGGATTACCAATTTCACCTAATGCTCTAGTAGCATCACATCTAACATTAACTTTTTCGCTATCCAATGATTCAATTAAAGAATCTGTAGCAACATCACCTATTTCAATTAAGGCATCAGTAGCAGTAATACAAACTTGAGGATTTTCATCATTTAATGCTTCAACTAGTGGTTCAACAACTTCACGGCCACCTAAACGACCTAATGCACGAGCAGCACGAACACGAACATCAACATTTCGATCTTCTCTTAAAGATTCAATAAGAGGAATAGTTGCTGAAACTTCGCCAAGTTCACCTAAAGCTCTTGCAGCATATAAACGAACCGAACCATTTCTATCATTTTTTAATACATCAATTAACGGTTCTACAGCACTTGCATCACCCATTTCTCCAAGTACTCTTGCTGCATTATATCTTACTTTTTCGGAATTGCTAGTTCTTAAATCATGTAATAATTCATCAAAAGTTTTCTTTGCTTGTTTTTTTCTAGAGTTCACACTTATTGTCATTCTTCCTCCGACAAAAAATTTACTTACTTACCATCACTTATATATAAAAAATTTTTATTTGAAATAATTGTCATTTTAAGGATTATTTAGTTACAAAATATTTACATTTATTTTTTCTCTTTCTGATAAAATGTATTTTGGACACTTTATCGTACTTGGTTCTAGTATAATAACATATTTTTTTGCAAATTTACACATTTTTTTTAAAAATTAAACCATTATTTTGCAATTGTTTTTTTATTTATTAGTCTTTTTTAACAATACTAACATGTTTTTTTTAACAAAAATTAACAAAAATTCTATATTTTTGAGTTATGCTTATAGTATATTGGGTGAAGTTTTGCATTTAATTAAAATTTTTCTTAAAAAATTATCATATTGGACCATTGCATTAAGAGTATATTCTCTACCAATTTCTGTAATGGCATGGATTATTCCGTTTACATATTCATTATCAAATGGCGGAAACATAAAATATGGTTTTATAGCTCTAATTGGAATAATAATTTTACATTTAGCTTCAAACCTGTTTGATGATACTATTGATTATTTAATTGCCAGAAAAAAAATAAAACAAGGAATATTAGATTGCTTCAATTTTCAAGAAGGGAAATGTTATTGTATATTTAATAATTTATTATCAATAAAAGATTATATAATTGCTTGTATAATACTATTTTTAACAGTAGGAATTATAGGTTTATATTTTCTGAACATATATGGATTAACTTTGTTATACATTTTAATACCTGCCATAATATTATGCTTAACATATCCTATTCTTGGAAGTCTTGGATTTGGAGAAATAATAATAGCTATTATATTTGCACCTTTATTATATATTGGTACTTACTATGTTATGAGTGCAAGTTTTTCGAACATAATTCTTATGTTGTCAATTTCTACAGGGTTACTCACTGTAGCTGTATTACACACACATATGCTATTAGATTACAAATTAGATACAAAAAACAGAAAAATAACTTTGTGTCGAATATGTAAATCTGAACAAAATTCATATATACTGCTATGTTTTTTTATAATCGGAGCTTATTTTAACATATTCATTTTGTGTAATTTAAATTATTTAAGTCCAATTTTTTATTTAACATATTTAAGTTTGCCTACAGCATTTACGCTATTAAAGGTAATGAAAATTCACATTAAAAACCCAAAAAAAGAAATTAAACCAAATATTTTTATGGGAGACACAAAAGCAATAAAAAATATAGAAGAGTCTCAACGAAATTTCTTATTAAAATTTTTAATAGTGAGAAATTTACTATCTTTCTTTACTATACTATTATGTATATCAATAGTAATATCGAGATTATAAAATAAATGTACATTATAGAAAAAATAATAAAATTATATTTTAAAGTTACTAAAAAAGAAGAAGATACAGTTATACTTCAAAATGAAAATGAAGTTGAATTAGAAGATATAGTAACATGTAAACACAATTTCATGCCTATTGATTCAACAGGTGAAATACTTGCGTGTTCAAAATGCGGTTATGTTGTAAACAAAGGAAGATTAACAAAAAATAAAAATTTTTTTAATGACATAAAAAATCAATAAGGACTTCTTTTAAACAGAACAACATATTTATATTCACCGTAATAGAAATTCATAATTATATATTTAACTTCAACAGAAATATCAACAAGAGAGCTTGGAGGTGTTGAACGTCCGGAATCTTTTGCCGTATCATAGAACTTTTTTCTAACAGCTTGCGTAAATTTTTGCCATTTAGTTTTCTTTACCTGAGGAGTATTTGCATTATAGAAATTAAGAGGAGTTGCCTCCTTTTTAGCAACAGGTATTATAAACTGAACTTTGCCATTTTGCTTAAACAAAACATAATCTTTTCCACCAAGTGTTCTTGGTGTTAATAAATAATATCCCGGTTCTATTTTAATATCTTTAAAATACAAGTCTGCAGATGTTCTAAATAAAGGATAAGGAGACCAAGAATATCTAATTGTATCTTCATCTTGATATGGATCTATATCATTATACAATTTTGATTGAAATGGTTCTGCAGCATCGTATAAAGCATCCAAATTTTCAGCATAAACCGGAAATCCTAAAATTATAAGAGTTAGAAGTATTAATATTTTTTTCTTCATAATAATTATAATAATACTTTTTTTTCGTTTATCAAGATTGATTGTCTTTATGTTAATATTAAAAAAAAGGATTAAGGAGAGAGAATGAAAACAGCGAATCAAGATATAAAACCCATTACAACTAGAATTAACGAAAGAGGAAACATTGAAATTGGAGGCTGTGATTTAGTTGAACTGGCAAATCAATATTCTACACCATTATACGTATTTGATGAAGCAACAATAAGATCAATCACAAAATCATATAAAGATGCATTTAAAGCTTATCCAAAAATGAAAATGATGTTTGCATCAAAAGCTTTTATGACAAAAGCTATATGTAAAATAATGCAAGAAGAAGGTTTCGGACTTGATTTATGCTCCGGCGGAGAAATATATACAGCAAAATCAGCCGGATTTAATATGAGTGAAACGCTGTTTAACGGAAATAATAAAACCTATGAAGAATTATGTATGGCATTAGATTATGGCATTGGAACTATTTCTGTGGATAATTTTTTCGAACTTGCGATTTTAGATAATATTGCAAAATCGAAAGATAAAACAGTAAGAATTCTTTTAAGAATAACTCCCGGAATTGAATGTCATACACATGAGTACATACAAACAGGCCATTTAGATTCAAAATTCGGATTTGATTTAACTCAAGTAGATGAAGCAATAGAACTTATAAAAGAAGAATATACTAATTTAAACCTAATTGGCTTGCACGCACATATCGGCTCACAAATATTTGAAAAGAAAGTATATTATGATGAAGTTGATGTAATATTCAAAGAAATCAAGAGAATAAAAGACAAACATAATATAACTCTTACGGAAATAAACCTGGGAGGCGGTCTTGGGATTAAGTATACAGAAAAAGATAAGCCAATATCAATTTATGAGATAGCACAAACAATTATTGAATCAATTGAAGAACATTCTAAAAAATATAATATAGAAGAGCCATATTTATTTATAGAACCCGGAAGAAGCATTGTTGGAACAGCAGGCGTCACAATATATACTGCAGGAAGTTCCAAACAAGTACCTAAAGGAAGAAGATATCAAGCAGTAGATGGCGGAATGGCAGATAATGCAAGACCAAGTTTATATCAAGCAACATATACGGTAGAAGTTGCAAATAAACCAAACGAAGAAGAAAAAGAGATTGTTACTATTGCCGGAAGATTTTGCGAATCTGGTGACATACTAGCAAAAGATGTTAATTTACCAGTAATAGAAGAAGGTGACATAATTTGTTTTTATGATACAGGAGCATACGGATATTCAATGTCAAGCAATTATAATAGAGTATTAAAGCCTGCAGCAGTACTTGTAAATAACGGAAAATCTGATATCATAATAAGTAGGCAAACATATGAACAATTATGTGAAACCGATGTTATTCCGGAGAGATTTAATTAGGTAGCTGATGCTGGACACAATGTTTAACATATATAGAAATTTTTTTAGCAGCGGAGAGTTGGTAAATAGCCCAGCTACTTTTACATTTAAAGATTTCATTCAAATACTATTAATAATATTAATAGTAATATATTTTTATATGAGGTTTATAAAAAATACTCAAGCTGAAAAATTAGTTAGAGGTATATTATTTTTTATAACTGCTGCTTGGATATTCAGTGCTGTACTTATTGCACTGGAATTCCAAATTTTAGGACAAATAGCCCAATACTTATTAACAGGTATATTATTATCTTTAGTAATTGTATTCCAGCCTGAATTAAGAAAATTATTAGTACATCTTGGGCAAACAAAATTTGTTGCTAAAAATTTCTTTTCATTTAAAAACAACAATAATAAAGAGCAAAAAACAAATGTAATTAAAGAAATAACAGAAGCTGTAAAATACTGTAGCAGGGTAAAAAGAGGAGCATTAATTGTAATACAAAAAACAGAGGACAAATCATTATATAATGAAGTTGGAACTACAATAAATGCAGATATATCAGCTGAATTGATTTTAACAATATTTTTTCCTAATACACCACTACACGATGGTGCTATGGTTATTCATAATGATAAAATATTAGCAGCAGGTGTACTATTACCTCTTACAGAAGATCCAAAGCTAAGCTGGAGATATGGAACAAGACATAGGGCTGCTATAGGAGCAAGTGAAATATCTGATTCTGCTTGCATTGTTGTTTCAGAAGAAACTGGTGATATTTCTATCGCTATTGATGGTATACTAAGGAAGTATGATGACATAACAAAATTTAAAGAAGATTTAGAGAAAATCATATCAAATGAAAGTTCTGAAAAAATTGATAATGCATTTATGTCAAATTTATGGAAGTTAAGAAAGAAATAAATATGAATCCTATAGAGAGAATATCAGCAGAAAAATTATTTGCGGTATTAAGAATACAAGACACTGAAAGAACAAAAAATATAATAAAATCATTAGTTGATGGTGGTATAAATATTATAGAAATAGTAATAGAAAAACCTGAAACTGTAAAATTATTAGACGAAATTACAAAAGAAATTAATAGACCATTAATAATGGCTGGAGGAATTATAACTCAAAGGCAGGCTCAAATTGCAATTGAAGCCGGAGCTGATGTTATAGTTTCACCTGTTTTTCAGATGAATCTGGTAAGATTATGTAAAGGACAAAAAATTCCTTTAATTATGACGGCAACAACACCAAATGAAGCATATTCAGCCTGGAAAGCCCGAACTCAATTGATTAAAATTTCTCCTGCGCACCCTATGGGCGGAGCTGAGTATATAGAAGATATTTTAAGACCAATGAAGTTTATAAATATAATTGCTGCAGGAAATATAAAAATAAATGATATTCCGGCATATTTAAAAGCCGGAGCAAAGGCAGTAGGAATTGGTAGAGCACTATATAAAGATGCAAACTACGAAGAAATAACAAAAAGAGCAACTATCGCTTGTAATAAAGTAAAAGAATGTATATAATTTTTTAGGGGATATAATGACAAAATTAATATTTGAAAAAAATATAGAAAATACAGACGGCATAAAATTAACTGATGAAAAGATTGATTTTAACTTTATAAATGAAAAATATTTATCAAAAGAAACTACATCGATAATACCTGATATTTCAGAACTAGAAGTTATGAGACATTTTAAAGAACTATCAGATAAAAATTTTTGTATAGAGAAAGGTTTTTATCCTTTAGGTTCTTGTACAATGAAATATAATCCGAAAGTAAACGAGATATTAGCATCGTTAGAAGGATTTACTGACTTGCATCCAAAACAGAATGATGAAGAGGCGCAGGGTTCATTAAAACTAATGTATGAGTTACAAGAAAGCCTAAAAGTAATAACAGGAATGGATGCAATAACTCTTCAACCAGCAGCAGGCGCACATGGCGAATTATGCGGAATGATGATTGTAAAAAAATACTTTGAAACAATAGGTGAAAACAGGAAAAATGTTATTATTCCTGATTCTGCCCACGGCACAAATCCTGCAAGTGCAGCTATGTGCGGTTTCAATATTGTAGAAATTAAATCTAATGAAAAAGGTTTTGTTGATATTGAAGCTTTAAAGTCAGTATTAGATGAAAATACAGCAGCAATAATGTTAACAAACCCAAATACTTTAGGTTTATTTGAAGAAAATATTCTTGAAATATCAGAATTAGTTCATAATGCTGGCGGGCTATTATACTATGATGGAGCAAACATGAACGCCATTATGGGACATACAAATCCTAAATTAATGGGTTTTGATATTGTGCATTTAAATTTACATAAAACATTTGCCACCCCGCACGGAGGCGGTGGACCTGGAGCAGGGCCTGTTGGAGTTGTTGAAAAATTACAAGATTTTTTACCTGTTCCAATTATTAAATTTGACGGAAATAAATATTATAGAGAATATAATCTTAAACATACAATAGGTAAAATGAAAGCCTTTTTTGGAAACTTTTCTGTTCTTGTTAAGGCATATGCTTATATATTATTAACAGGTAATAAATTGAAAGAAGTAAGTTCTAATGCGGTACTAAATGCAAATTACATGATGCATAAATTAAAAGATTATTACCATCTTCCATATAATACAAAATGCATGCATGAATTTGTGCTTTCTGGCGATTGGCAAAAAGAACAAGGGGTAAATACATTAGCCATTGCAAAAAGGTTAATGGATTCTAATTTCCACCCACCAACAATTTATTTCCCATTAATTGTTCACGAAGCAATTATGATAGAACCAACTGAATCAGAAACAAAACAAAGATTGGATGATTTTATTAATACAATGATAGATATTGCCCAAGAAGTAAAAACCAATCCTGAAAGTGTTTTAAACCATCCTTTAACAACACCGGTAAAAAAGGTTGATGAAACTTTAGCTGCAAGAAACCCTGATTTAGCATACAAAGTTCAGAAATAAATTTTCTGAGAAAAAATTCACGATAAGCTGAAAGTGTGAGTGAATTTTTTGGAGTGGCGTTTCAAAAATGTGAGTACTTTGTTACCGAGTCATCTTCGCAAACAAAGTGCGATACTAGATTAAATAATTGTTAATAACTTGACCCTAATTAAAAAATTATGTTCAATTATAATATGGCAGATAATTTTGATGATAAAGTAATTAACATATTTAAAAAATCCTCAGATATTGAAGATAATAAAGAACAAAGGTTTTTCAAAGGCTTTCAGTACGTAAAATTAACAAAAGACGAAAACGGAAACTATTTTAAAGAAGAATCATTAAGGGAATATGCGCAAAGAACATTCTACATAGTAAGTGTTATGAAGAATAATGGCATAAGTGCAGCAATTTATAAATATAAAGTACCATACAAATCACTTCTGGACTTCCTTAATGTTTTTAGGAATGATTTAACTATTGGTGAAATTATAGATATAGAAAGATACATACCGGAAGATTTAGCATAAATGAGATATACACTTCCTATTGATACTCAATGCGATTTATATAAAGTAAAAAAACCATATCAATATATAGGTGGCGAGTATTTAAGTTACAATAAAAATTTTGATGATGCACAAGTAAGAATGATATTTGCATTTCCGGATAAATATGAAATAGCAATAAGTAATTTAGGTCAAAAAATCCTTTATGAAATAGTAAATTCAGATAAAAGATTCTTGGCAGATAGAGTATATGCACCGGATTTTGATTATAAAAAAATTCTTGAAGAAGAAAACAAAAATTTGAAATCATTAGAAAGTAAAAAAGGAATAAAAGAATTTGATTTAGTTGGTTTTTCACTTCAATATGAGCTTGCATATCCAACGATGCTAGGAATGCTTAAATTATCTAACATTCCCATATTAAGAAAGGACAGAAAAGAAGATATACCAATAATATTTGCCGGTGGTCCGTGTTGTTTTAATCCAAAACCAATTGAAAATTTTATTGATTTATTTCTAATTGGTGATGGAGAAGAACTAATTATTGAATTACTTGAAAATTATCTTGATTTAAAGAAAAAAGGATATTCAAGAAAACAAATTATAATTGAACTAGCAAAAATAGAAGGAGTTTATTCACCGGAATTACAAAATAAAACAAAAAAAAGAATCTACAATTTTAAAGACACTGATAAAATTACAACATTTCCAATTCCATATTCTTCAAGCATTCACGATAGAACAATAATAGAAATAAGACGCGGATGCGGTAGAATGTGCAGATTCTGCCAAGCCGGCCACGTTAACCTTCCGATAAGAGAGAGAAAAGCAGAAAACATAATAAAAAATGTAATTGAATCAATTGAAAAAACCGGCTATGATGAATACTCTCTTCTTTCTTTATCTTCTAATGATTATACAAACATAGAAAGCGTTATTGAATATTTATCAAATATTATGAATAAAAAACGAGTTTCTGTTTCTCTTCCCAGCCAAAGAATAGATAGGTACAGTCAAAAACTGGCACAGCTAGTAAAAGGAGTAAGATCAACAACAATAACGCTTGCCCCAGAAGCAGGAAGTCAAAGACTTAGAAATGTTATAAATAAAAATCTTACAGAAGAACAAATTATTGATACAATTTTAAATTGCTATAAAAATGGATTTTCTCACGTTAAATTATATTTTATGATAGGTCTTCCAACTGAAACAATTGAAGACATAAAAGAAATGGTTGAATTGTTCAGAAAAATAAGATATAAGAGTAAACTTTTAAAGAAAGAATTAGAATTAAAAGATGGACTAAATTTAACATGTACAGTGTCAATATTTGTACCAAAACCTTTTACACCTTTTCAATGGTTCGGACAGAATTCATTTGAACAAATAAAAGAAAAAATAAAATTTCTTCTTAATGAAGTTAAAACAGTAAAAGGAGTAAAAATAAATTATCATAACAGTTTCACGTCAAAACTAGAATGCGCAATTACAAGAGGGGATGAAAGATATAATGATTTTTTTATGGAATTACATAAAAATGGAGTATATCTTTCTACTTGGGATGAAAATATTGATAAAGACTTATGGTTAAATGCAGCATTGAAATATGGGTTAGATATTGATAAAGAAGCAGAAAGAACATATAAAACTGATGAAATTCTTCCCTGGGACATTATTGACATAGGAATAGATAAGAAATGGTTAATTGAACAATATAATAATTCATTAAATGCAATAAACATAACTCCTTGCGAATTTAATTGCGTAAAATGCGGTGTATGCAGTAATTTTAAGACTCATAAGGTTATAGATAAGCCATTTACATTAAAAAATGATATTCAAGAAAAAAATGATGAAAAAAATAATATCAAACAATCATATAAATATAGGCTAACAATTACCAAAAAAAATGAATTAAGATATATTTCTCATTTAGACTGGCAAAATACAATTGTAAAGATGTTATATAGATCTAATCTGGATTTATGTTTTTCACAAGGGTTTAATCCAACACCCAAGTTTTCCCTTGGAATAGCTCTTCCTATATTTGTTGAAGGTGAAAAAGAACTTATAGATATTGAAATATATAATGATATAGAAGATAAAAAATTAACAACAATATTAAATAATGTATTACCTGAAAATATACGAATAATAAAATCTACAAAAATAGAAAAAAATTCAGAACCTATTGATATAAAAGCACAATGGGCATTATATTCTTTCACTCCTTTAAAAGAGGGTATTTTAAAAATTGAAGATTTGTTGTATATTAAAAATATTATATCTTCAAGTAATGAAATATTTATAGAGAAGATAAATAAAAAAGGTATAAAAAAACTTATAAATATAAAACCGTCAATAAAATTCATAGAAGTAAAAGATATGAAATTATATATGGTTTTAAAAACAGGACAATCAGAAGAGATTCCTTCCGTAAAACCAGAGGATATAATTAAGCAGTATGCTTCTAATATAGATTTTAGAATTATACGACACGAATTTTATGACAAAAATATGAATGAGTTATAAAAGATTTAGAAAAATTTAGAAAAGGAAGAAATATGTCAAAAGCCATAGTAGTAGCGGAAAGAGATAATATTGCAGCAGTAATAGAGGATGGTAAAATATGTGAATTTTACGTTCATAGAGGAGATATGCTGTTAAATGATGTATATTTAGCAACTGTTGATAACATATTACCAAGTATAGATGCAGCATTTGTAAATGTTGGCTATGACAAAATGGGCTTTTTGCATGCACATGATGCAATAGGTAAAGGTACATTAAAAGAAAAATTACAACCTAAACAAAAACTTATTGTACAGGTTGTAAAAGAACCGGTTGGTCATAAAGGGCCAAGAGTTTCAACATTAATAAGTTTACCCGGACGTTTTCTTGTGTTGATGCCACAAGAAACAGGTATTAACGTTTCAAAAAAAATCGTTTCACAAAAAGAAAGAGCGAGATTAAAGTCAATAATAAGCTTATTAAAGCCTGTAGGTATAGGTGTTATTGTAAGAACAGAAGCAGAAGGTCAATCTGATGCAGATATACAGGAAGACTTGGAACTTTTATTAGAAAAATGGAATACTATTATTACAGCAGCAGAAACAAGACCTGCACCAAGCCTATTATACAGAGATCAAGATTTATTATATAGAGTTATGAGAGAAGCATGCAGCGAAGATGTAGATGAAATAATACTAGATACATCATATGGTGTACACAGAGCTCAACAAATTCTTCAAAACTGGAATATGAACAAAAATATAGCAGTAAATGTATATAAAGGTTCAGAAAATTTACTTACTGCCTCTGGCATAGTTAAAGAAATAAAATCAGCGCTACAAACCAAAGTTAATTTACCCAGTGGAGGATATCTCTTTGTACAAACTACTGAGGCATTAACAGTTATTGATGTAAATAGCGGAAAATTTGTAAGTTCAAATACACAAGATGAAACAATAGTCAAAACAAATCTTGAAGCTGTTCATGAAATTGCAAGACAACTAAGACTAAGAAACATTGGTGGAATGGTTATTATTGATTTTATTGATATGAATAACCGACAAGACAAACTCGCAATAATGGAAGAACTTGAAATTGCACTTGAAAAAGATAAAGCCAAACCTCAAATTGGTCAATTATCTGATTTAGGATTAGTTGAACTTACAAGACATAGACAAGGACAAAGTTTATCAGAAATATTTGGGAAAAAATGTCCACACTGTCAAGGTACAGGTTATATTGCAGATGACTTAACTTTCTCTTCTCCTGTTGTAGAAGGAGAAATAAAAGCTAAAGCTGCTAAACTAAAGATTCCTGTTCAACAAATTAAAAATAAAACTCCAAACTATAAGCAAAATAAGGTATTTAACAATCCTAATAATAACCCTTTAAATGAAAATAATGAACAAAATAATACTAATAATAACCATACAAATAACTATAATCAACAAAAAAAGAACTTCAAATATAATAATAATAAAACAAATGAAAATTCCAATATAGAACAAAATAAAATAAATGAAAATATTCAAATTGAGGATAATATTCCTATAGAGCAACCAAAAGTAGTTGAATCTCAACAAACAATAACACAGGAAGAAGTAACCTTAGTAGAAAACCAAAATTCAAATGAACCTGATAAAAATATTGAAGAAAAACAAAATAAAAAACTAAAGAAATCTTCCGGCAGAAAGAAATCCATAAAAAAAGAAACTCCAAAAACAGAAATTTCAGAACAAGAAAATTCTCAAAAAGATGAATTAAATAAAAAAGAAGAAACGTCACAACAAGATAATATTGAAAAAGAGCCAAAGAAAAAAGTTACAAGAAAACCTCGTAAAATAAAGAAACAAAATATTGAAGAAAGTGAACCAAAAATAGATGAATAATATTTATATTGCTAATAATGAAGATTTATTCAATATAGAAATTCCAAATTTTGAGCCGGAGGTTGTAGAAAAACCTCTGGTATCAAATGATGTTAAAACTATAGATAATACTGTAGATTCAAACTTTGTTGCATATTCTATAATCGTATTTTGTACTTTTCTTGTAATTTTTGTATTTTTATTTTTACGTAAATTATCAAAAAATAATAACACAGTTATTAGACAATCAAAAAACAATAAAGGATATATAAGCAGTAACAATAAACTTGAAACACCAGATACAATTGAAGAAAGTATTTATTCTTTTTTAGAAAGAACAAAAAATTAATTTTCTTTTATCAAAAACTCAATGTATTTTAATATTTCCTGATTATAGAAAGAATTATTTTTTGAGAAAGGAAATACAGGAACACCTAATTCATTTTCAAAAGCAGCACAAACTTCTTTGATTTTGGATCTTGATATTTGATCAACTTTTGTAGCAATAATAAAAGAATTAAGTTTATTATGTTTAATCCAATATGACATTTGTAAATCATTTTCTTGAATAGAATGTCTTGAATCTATTAACTGAATTAAACTTTTTATTTCTTTTCTATTTAGAAGATAATTTTCCAAGTTCTTTTGCCATTGATTTTGTAATTTTCCTGAAACTTTAGCATATCCATATCCTGGCAAATCTGCAAAAACAAAACTATCATTTATATTAAACAAATTAATTAATTTTGTCTTTCCCGGAGTGTTACTTGTTTTAGCTAACCCATTTATATTTACTAAAGAATTTATAAAAGAAGATTTACCAACATTTGATCTTCCGATTAATGCAAACTCCGGTAAATTTAAATTAGGGCACTCATTTAATGATGGTGCACTGATTATGAACTTCGCTTTTGTTATTCTCATCTTTTTGTCGTCTTTTATATATCACACTTGATAACAATTTATATACCTTTTGATTATTATAAACCGTTAATTGAATATCTTCATCTAAGTTAATATCAATTGGTAATTGTTGCGCAAAAATATTTGTTTCAACATGCATAATTTTAATTTTTCTTTTATGAATTATACTTATTGGTGAAGATAAAAATATTTCAAATGTTTTTAATATATCCATTCTTACATAATAACAAAATTATATATTTTTTTGTACTAATATCAAATATTGTAAATAAACTATTTCATCATTTTTATTTTTTGAATTCTTGTTTTTGCATATTCTGCTTTTTCATTCTCTTGGAATTCATCTTTAGGTAACAACTGAATAAATTTTTCATAACAATTTAACGCATTTTTTTGTTCAGATAAATTATCAAAAGCAAATCCTAAATAAAAATATGCCAAAACATTATTTTTATCTAGCTCAATTGCTTTATATAATGCTGCTGTAGAAGCGGCATAATTATTTTGTGCAATATAAATTATACCTTTATAAAAATATAGTATTGAAGAAGTAGGATCAATGTTTAAAGCTTCATCTGTCAACCTCATAGCTTCAATATAATTTTGTGAATCAAAAGCTGAAATTATCTGATTAATATAATTTCCTGCAGAAATCTCATTTAACTTTTTTATAAGAATATTAACAAGAACCTTTTCTTCATCAGTTGTAGCTATTTGCATAGCTTTTTCAACATATTTTCTTGATGTTTCGTAGTCACCATTATAGAAATAATAATAACCAAACTGAAGATTCACTAATGTTCCATTTGGATTAAAAGCAACAGCTCTATTCAAATTTTCTAATGCATTTTGCATTTGTCCTAATTCCATATAACATCTAGCCTTATATGCTAAAATATGGTCTGTTTCAATTATATCCTTACTATTTAAAATATCTAAAGCTTGTTGGTAATAACCTTGCATCATTAAATTAATAATTTCTTGTTGTTTATCAGAATAAATTGATGATGATAATACATTATATGTTGTAATATCTTGTTCTGTAGATACTTTACTTTTTACAGCATTTAATGCATCTAACGCTTCCTTATTCTTCCCTGCTTTTATCAATTTGTCTATTTCTATGAATTTTGCAACAATTGAATCAGGATAATTTTTCTGAATTTTTTCTGCATACACTGAAGAAGATTCCTTATCATCAAATTCTATAAGTAAATTATATATATCATAATAACTTTTTTCTATATTATCGCCATTTTGACTATACAAAATACTAGCAATTTTTTTATCAGAAAAATTTTGCTTTTCCATTAATTTGAATAATTCATATTTTTGGTCATTAGAAATATCATCATCCAGATTTTGAATTTCTTTATATTCAATAACTGCAGCATTTAAATTTTCATTCTTTGTTAAAAAATATACTTTTAATTTTCTAATATCATTACTTTCATCTCGGTTTAAAGAAATAAATAGATTACAAACAGAGACAGCATCAACGTAATTTCCGGTATAATCAAAAACAAACTTAATACCATCTAATACAAGACCTCTGTCATTAAAACTTCTAACAGAATTTTTTATATATTTTTCTGCTGCTTGATTATTATCATTTAATAACGCCAATACAGCTAAATTAACATAAATAGAAGACTTATACCTAAAATATTTACTATATTCAACAATATTAAGAAATAAGCTTCTTATTTCATTGAGATTTTCTTCAGAAAGCTTATTATTATCTTTTTGTTCTTTTAAAAATGTCAATTTATTAAATGCTTCAAAATAATTTTGACTTTTAATGTATGCATCTGTTAATGCAATATATAAAGAATAATTATCAGGCGTGTCTTGTATTTGATTAATCAAATCATTAATTATAAGATTATAATCTTCAGTAGTTACTCTATTTTCATATATAGAACTACGAACTATACTGCTTTGTTTAGCTAAAGAATTTCTTGGATATACTGTCCTATCTACTATAGCATCAGCTAATGCTTCATATCCAAAAGAACAGATTAACATTAATAAACAAATTTTTAATTTCATATTAAACCTCATAATTACTTAATTCATGTTATCATTAATTTAATAATTTAGTCAAATTAAAAAGGAGCCTGTTATAGGCTCCTTTTTATAACAATTAGATCTTTTTTACTTATTCTTCTTCGTCATCAACAATCTCTATTTGACTAGCTGCAGCAAATACATCTACAAAAGTTGTTCTACCATCTGTTATATTTGCAACATTGCTATATGTTTCAGGTTGACGAGGTAATTTATTTAACATTTGAGCTTGATCTTCACCATCAACAGTTTCTTCTTGAACTGGAGGATTTACAACCGGTCTTTTATTTACTAATAAGATTTTTTCTGTACCATCTTCATATTGAATATGATGTCTTTTATTATATAGACCGTCTTCTGTTGGAGCAGCAGAGTCAGTAACTTCAAAATCAGGATTTGATGTAAATTTTCCACCAACTTCAATATAAGCACGATCTGCACTATCACCTTCATGTCTTAAGACTTCAGAAGTTTTATGATTACCAGAAAGGATTCTTTTTGCATTAAGTGTCATATCATTACCAGATATTAAACTTGAAACTGCTAAGTCACCATCGGTGTTGATTGTCATATCATGACCAGCTTTTGCAACTAAATCATTATTTCTATCACCAACATTTGCCAGAGTTAAATCAATATCATTACCAGCATATATATTTGCTTGACTGTTCTTTAAATCAATATTTCCAGTAACATTTGTTGCTGCATCTAAATTAACTTTTGGTGATTCCATAGAAGTATCTTGAGCTAAAATATAACCTTTTGAAGCTTTTGCATTAACTTCTTTACCAGCTTTTAACTTAGCACTGTAGAACCAAACATCATTATCAGAATTTACATTGATTTTTTCATTAGCTATAACAGTTGAATCATGAACCTGAGATCTTTTTGCTCCAACTACATTTACATTATTGCCTTTTACTGTTGATTTCTTCTGTATTGAAGCAATATTCCCTGCTGTTACATTTACATCTTTTGCTGCAGTTACTGTAGAATTGTCTATTACTGAATCACCATTTTGAGCAATTGCTTCTACTTTTCCTACTGAATTAAATTTACTTGCTGTTACTGATGATTTATTTCCAGCTAAAATTCTTATGTTTCCACCTTCTTGAGCAGCTGCTGCATCTGAATAATTTGTTGTTGTTAAATCTGAATTGTCAACAACTACTTTATTTGATGCAGTTAACCAAATATTTCCATCATTTCCTTTAACAGCTTTTGTAGCTTTTAATGCAGCTCCGTTTAAGTTGATTTCACTGTCTACGTTGCTTGAATAATTCCTTATATCTATGTTTCCTGATTCTAATTCACCATTTACTGATACAACCATTTTATCTGTTGCACCTTTTATTCCGGATACTTCTTTTACTGCTCCGTTATTATAATATGCAAAATTTACTCCGTCTGATGTAACAATTTTTATTTTACCAAATGAATTCTCGCCTACATTTGGTCCTATATTTGTAGATATTTTTGATCCGTTATATATTGATACATTATCTGAGGCAAATGTTACGCCTTTATCTGCATATATTTTTGCTCCATCTTCTACCAATATCCCATATTTTGAAGTAGCACCATTTCTGTCTAACTGTAATTCATTTTTGTTTGCATCAAATGTTCCGTTCATAGTTGATACTGTAAATGAATTTAAGTTTACATTTGCTCCATCTCCAAATAATACTCCATTTGGATTGATTAATATTACTTTTCCTGTTGCATCATATCCGCATCCGCTACATCCTGATGATGTTATTTTTCCGTATATTTGTGATAATCCGCCTGCTGCATCTACTTTATTTAATGCAGTTTGATTATGTGCTGTAAATTCATAATTTACACCTGCATCTTTTCCTACATTGAATGATCCCCAATTTATTGTACCTACTCCGCCTTGTCCTGCATTGATTTGTACATTCATATTGTTTCCGCTTGTTGTTACATCTGCATTTATTGCACTATCTAATTTTGGCAATGTATCAACTGCTATATCTGCAAATGCTGGCATTATACTTGTTGAAGTTAAAAGTCCTACTACTATTGTTGTGCTTAAAAGTTTTCTCATATTCTTCTTCCTTTTATTTATCATGCATAATTATTTTTTTATTGTACTGAATCTAAAGATCATAAAGAAAAAAAATTGCTAAAATTCTTAATATTTTTTACATTTTATTTTTTTTTTGTAACAAACCTTAAATTTAAATTATAATCTCTCTTCTAAAAAGGAAATATATCCTATATATACTATACAAAAAAAAATTAGTCCTAAATATTTCTATAATAATGATAAATTGTTAATATATTGTTACAAAACAGGAGAAAACATATTGTTGTTTTCTCCTGTCTTATTACTACCTATAATTTATTTTTATTTTACTAGGTTATTACGTTCTGAATTTTTGCCATTAATAGTACTTAATGTATTCATTACAGCATTGTTTAATTCAGGTTCACCTTCACCTTCAACATTATCATTGTTTGGGATATCCGGACATTCTTCTGGATTTTGGTCAGGATTTTGGTCAGGATTTTGGTCAGGATTTTGGTCTGGATTTTGATCAGGATTTTGATCAGGATTTTGGTCTGGATTTTGATCAGGAGTTTCTTGTTCATCATCTGAAATATCACCAGGATTTATAACATCCACTTCATCCCCATTATCAACATCTGGTAATGTAGGATCAGTTACTTGATCATCAACCGGTCTTTTATTTATTAATAAGATTTTTTCATCTTCACCATATTGAATATGATGTTTTCTATTAAATTTACCATCATCAGTCCTATCGCCGGATGCTGTTATTTCATAATTATCATTTGCTACATTAGAAGTAAACTCTCCGCCAACTTCAATATAAGAACGTTCACTATCATCGCCAGGTAATTTTTCTTCAGTTGTATAAGGAAGACCTGCAATTACTTTATTTGCATTTATAGTCATATTATTTCCAGATACTAAACTTGAAACAGATAAAGTACCATCAGTTGTAACTGTCATATCATTTCCGGCTTTTGCAACTAATCCATTTTGTCTGTTTCCAACATTGTCTAAAGTAACGTCAACATTTCTTCCTGCTAATATATTTGTTTGAATATTATTTAAATCAATCTTACCTGTTGTTTTAACATCATTTTTACCTTGAATATAAATTTTTTCCGCAGAAACAAATTTAGTAGATTCATCAACATTTACAGAACCTTCTGCCGATGTCAAATATACATTCTTGCCAGCTGTAATGTTTGTATTAGAAGTACTTAAATCAGATGTTTCATTTATTTCAACATTCTTTGCAGCATTTAGGTTTAATAAACCTTTTGGTTTAAATTGAGAAGTTGATGTTAATAAAATACTTTCGTCTTTTGAAGTCAAAGAAACATTCTTATCTGCAGATAAGGTTGTTCCTGCAAGTTTTGTAGATGTTATTGAATCTTTAGAAGTTAAATTAACATTATTTTTAGCACTTAAAATTGAATCATTTAATAACAAATAGCCATTATTAGCTGTTACATTAATATCATTTCCGGCATTAACATCGGCATCAGCAGCCCATACCATATCACCATCAGATGCTATGTTTACATCATTAACAGCTTCAACAGAAGAATCTTGTATTTGAGCTCTTTTTGCTCCAACTACATTTACATTACTGCCTTTTACTGTTGATTTCTTCTGTATTGAAGCAATATTCCCTGCTGTTACATTTACATCTTTTGCTGCAGTTACTGTAGAATTGTCTATTACTGAATCACCATTTTGAGCAATTGCTTCTACTTTTCCTACTGAATTAAATTTACTTGCTGTTACTGATGATTTATTTCCAGCTAAAATTCTTATGTTTCCACCTTCTTGAGCAGCTGCTGCATCTGAATAATTTGTTGTTGTTAAATCTGAATTGTCAACAACTACTTTATTTGATGCAGTTAACCAAATATTTCCATCATTTCCTTTAACAGCTTTTGTAGCTTTTAATGCAGCTCCGTTTAAGTTGATTTCACTGTCTACGTTGCTTGAATAATTCCTTATATCTATGTTTCCTGATTCTAATTCACCATTTACTGATACAACCATTTTATCTGTTGCACCTTTTATTCCGGATACTTCTTTTACTGCTCCGTTATTATAATATGCAAAATTTACTCCGTCTGATGTAACAATTTTTATTTTACCAAATGAATTCTCGCCTACATTTGGTCCTATATTTGTAGATATTTTTGATCCGTTATATATTGATACATTATCTGAGGCAAATGTTACGCCTTTATCTGCATATATTTTTGCTCCATCTTCTACCAATATCCCATATTTTGAAGTAGCACCATTTCTGTCTAACTGTAATTCATTTTTGTTTGCATCAAATGTTCCGTTCATAGTTGATACTGTAAATGAATTTAAGTTTACATTTGCTCCATCTCCAAATAATACTCCATTTGGATTGATTAATATTACTTTTCCTGTTGCATCATATCCGCATCCGCTACATCCTGATGATGTTATTTTTCCGTATATTTGTGATAATCCGCCTGCTGCATCTACTTTATTTAATGCAGTTTGATTATGTGCTGTAAATTCATAATTTACACCTGCATCTTTTCCTACATTGAATGATCCCCAATTTATTGTACCTACTCCGCCTTGTCCTGCGTTGATTTGTACATTCATGTTGGAACCATTTGTTGTCACATCTGCATTTATTGCACTATCTAATTTTGGCAATGCATCAACTGCTATATCTGCAAATGCTGGCAAGATGCTTGTTGAGCCAATAACACCTAAAACAAGTGCTGTACTTAAAAGTTTTCTCATCAATTTTCTCCATTCTCTAACTCTAATTTTTTTATTTTACTATTATCAAGTAATACTCATCCTAAAATTCGTAAAAAAAACTTTTGCTAGTAAAAACAAAAAAATTAATATATCTTAACTGCCTCTTTTCGTACTTAAATTGTATACTCAAACTTTTATTAAATTATTAAATATTAAGTTATGTTATTTTTTTTTTACAATTGGGCAAAATATATCATGTTGTGTTTTCATACAATTAAATTATGAAAAATAATAAAAAAAGAATATAATTTAATAATATGGAATATTTTTATTTTGTATTATATAATGTACAGTAGCATTTGATTATAAAATTACATAGAGAGTGGAACGATGAAAAATTTAATCTTTAAAACATCCTTGATATGCTTAACTGCAATGTTTGGCAGTTGTGCCTTATCTGCACCGGATCCTGGAAACATGGGAAGTGCTTGGGGCGGTTATGACCCCGGCAGTATTGACCAATCTAACTTTATTCAAACACAACAATATAAAGAAAAAGTTAGATATGAAGAAACAAAAGATCCTGCAATTATTGAAGAAGAAGTCCGACAAAAAATGGAGCTTCTTAACACAAAACAAGTTTCTTTTAAATTAAAGAAAATAAATATAAAAGGAAATACAGTATTTCCAACCTATCAGTTAATGAGATTAGTTGATTTCAAAATTGGTCAAGAAGTTACAATCAATGATTTAATAATGTCTGCTAATGACATTACTGATTACTATCAAGGAAAAGGTTATATTTCAACAATAGCCTATTTACCGCCGCAAAAAGTACAAAATGGTGAAGTAGATATTGTTATTTTGGAAGGTAAATATGGATTAGTTAATGTAAATCCAGGAAAATGGGAAAGAAAATCTTACTTAACTAAAAAATATTTACAAGATAATAATATTGAAACCGGTAAAATATTAAATGTTAAAGATGTTCGTAATGCCCTTACTGATATGACGGCAGAAGAATATATGAAAGGTGCTGTTTCTTTCTCAGATAACGAAGAATCAGAAGAATTTTCAGATGTTACATTAGATGTAAAAGATAGATTTCCTATCAATTTAGATCTTAGATATGATAATCAAGGTAGGGATTTAATTGGAACACAAAGAGGTGTTTTATATGCTGGGTTACATGATGTAACCGGACACGGTGATACATTAATGGGTACATTGTCTATGTCATCACGTTCTCTTGGTGTTGGAGGTATGTACTCGTTACCTATTGCTAAAAATGATACAAGGTTAAACATCGGTTATTCTTATTCTAAAGTTAGATTAGGAAAAGAATTTAAAATGTATAATATAAAAGGTGAATCACATGATGTGTTCATAGGTGTATCTAGAAGATTAGCAAAAGGTGATGGTTATAGATTATACGGTGATATCACATTAGATATGCGTAATACAGATATGACTTCAGGTTTAATTCCCGATCTAAATTCTTCATATAGAACAAGGGTTTTAAGAGGTTCTTTAACAGATGTTAAAGACGATTCATACGGAAGATGGTTATTTAATACAGGAGTTGCAGGTGGTATACCAATAGATGCTTCTGATTATAATAAAGCAAGAAATCTAGCAAGTAATAACTTTGTAAAAGTTAATGCAAGTGCAGCACGTTTACAAGTGCTTCCTAAAAATAACTTAGCAATATTACAAGTTAACACACAATATGCAAACAGACACTTATACGCATCTGAAGCAATGCAATTTGGTGGTATATCTTCTGTTAGAGGTTATGATGAAGGGTTCAGAATTGGTGACTATGGTGTTACAGCAAGTATTGAATATAGAACTCCTATTCCTGGGTTAAAAGCTTTACTTCCTGAAAAATACGGATTCATAAGCGACAGTATTCAGATTGCCGGTTTCTATGATTTTGGTTGGTTTGGTGATAGATTCATAGATGGTAGTGCTGACTATTTAATGAGTGCTGGTCCTGGTATAGTTGTTAAATTAACAAAATACTTATCTGCAAACATGTATTGGGGTTTCCCAATTGGAAAACGTTTACCAAATTATGCTAACAGCACTGACAGAGATACTTGCAGATTCCACTTTACAGTTACTTCAAATATTTTATAATCAAATTAAAAGACACAAAAAAGAGAGCATTAATGCTCTCTTTTTTTATAAGTATTCATTCATATTTTTTAGCAAGGTGCCAGCGTAATATAAAAGGATATCCGAGAAAAATTCACTCACACTTTCAACTTTATTTTTGAGTGAGCTTGTACCCCTAGAGAAACGAAGGTGAGCAAAATTATAGAAATTTGAATACTTTGTTACAGAATCATCTTCACAAACAAAGTTTGATACCAAATTAAATTGAAAGAAATAAATTTAATTGCTATTTAAATTATAGATCTTCCTTCATATAAGAACTTAGTACGTTCATACTCTGTTTCTTTATAATCTCTATATTCTTTTTCAAGTTCTTTTTTTGTTGAAGCTTCTCTTGGTTCTATAAATGGTTGAGATTTATCCTTTCTTTTCCAATTAAACTTGAATCCATCTAATAATCCATATTCTGTTTCTGTTTTATATGTACCAATATTTATTGCAAAAACAGGAATAAAAAAACCATTCATGACAAGAAAAATAGAAACTATAGCAATTATCTTTTTCATTAATTATCTCCTTATCAACATTTTACTATATTTTTTATTAATTATTCAATATTAACAGTTATCATTCATATGATATAAAATCTGTTTTTTGTATACAATCTTGAATTTCCTGCATTTTTTGAACAATATAATTTTTAGTTGTATTATATTCTTCAATAAATTCTCTCTTTTTTATACTTTCATCAGAATTTTCAGGAACTTTTATTGCGTTAAATAGTTCAAATCGTTCATCCAGTAAAGCTGAAATTTCTCTAATATATGCTATCTTATGCATAATGTTATCAGAAATTGTCATTAATGCATCATCATTTATTGATTGAAATAGTGGTAATATCATATTAGATGATAAATTTTTAAGTTGATCAGTTATTTGTACCGATTCTAAGTACTTAATATAGTTTTTATAAACATCACTATCTTTATTTGCAAATTTTCTGCTTACATATGTTTTAAGTTGCTCAATAGCCGAAGGCAGTGAAGAATATTGAATTTTACTTTTAGAAAAGAAATCATTTATTATCGAACTTAAATTAGCTGCATCTTCTATAGTATCTATTGCTTGAACATATGCAGCATCGACAAGATCTATTGTTGCTTTAACATTAAAATTATTTATTATTGCATTCACTGCTATTTTGGATAAGCCTGATTGATTCAAGAATAAATTCAACGTTTTTTGATCATCAGACTCATTTTGTAACTGTTTAATCAAATACAAAATACCGACTTCGCTATCCATACTTTCAGAACTGCCGTCAGAAAGTTGTACACTGAACAATGGAAGTAATTTCCTTGTTTTTGAACTTATTCCCTCATGAGCATTTTGAACAAGCTTATACTGGATCTTTGTTTGTTGTGCAACTATTAATGCATCTAACAAATATCTTTTCATTACAGCGTATTCTGTAGAATCTGATTGTCCTGATTGTAATAATTTCACACATTCTCTTAATAATATTTTAGGATTTTTAATAACATGTCTTTCAACGAATAAACTAACTAATTCATCTATATAATAATTTATATCTTCTTCAGGTGCATCATCTTTTATAAGCGAGATAATGTTTTTCATTTTTGAAAAGGCATCATTTCTGTATTGTGGTAGAACATTACTATTAATCATTACACTTACATTATTTTGCAAGTCTGACAATTCAGCATTTTTTTGCTGAATAAATTTTTCTTTATCAATTGAAGAATTATTCCAATCAGAGAATATATCAATTAATTCATTCAGATATTTACCAGCATTTTTACCGTCAATTATACCTTTCTTCTCTGTTAAGAAAGAAAGAAGATTAACTACTGTTTTATTTATTATTTCCATTGAAGCGTCAACTGATGTTATTTCCTTTAACGCAAGTAATCTATTTCTAAAATCTATTAATTCTTTAGCTGACGTTGAATCTACAATATAATCTTCTTTATTTAACAAAGCATTAAATAGCGGAGAATTAGAATAATCTTGTAATAGTGAATCATATTTATCAAATAAATCAATTATTAAATCAAGTCCTTTTACCGTATAAATTTTTTCTTTTACATAATCAAACATTTTTACAGTACTTTCTGCTATCTTATCATCAGGAAGTATAACCGGTTCAGGAAATGCTTGTCTTACTTTATATTTTGCGAATGCTTCGGCTTTAAAATTTCTTATAAATTTTTGAACATCTAAATCAGAAAGCTTTACATATAAGTTTCGATATAAATCACTAGGAGTTGTCAAATCTGAATCCGTATTTTCTTCAGTATTACCCTTTCCATTCATAGATTCTAATTGAGACAATATTGTATTAGTTCCAACTATTTCACTAAAAGCTTTACTTATTGAACTATCACTTACTTGTAATTTTTTAATGTATTCATAAGGATGTTTAAAATAAAGCCCCAAATCTTCAGCTGTTAATACATCAAAAAATTTGTTTGCAATTTCATAATCGGCATTTTGTAAACCTTGTATTAAAGCCAAGAGTTCTTCATCAGAAGATGGATTCAAATATTTATCAACTGCAGCAATAAATTCATTATACATTGGTGAATTAACAAGAACACTACTATCTAATGATTTAATTCTCAATGTAGAATCTATTTTTTCATTAATTATTCTTTGAACTTCTTCTATGAAGAAATTTAATTGTTCTTCATTATCAAAATATGAATTGGCAACGCTTTCCACTTGCTCGTTTAAATATCTTTCAAATTCAGAAAGTGAGCCTTTTAGAGCTTCTATTTTTTCTTCATTATAAAAAATCTTTTCTATAATTTCTGAAATTATATCTTTATCAAAATTAACCCCAAACTTATTTTTCATTTCATCAAAAACTGCAATTATACCAGATGAACAATCCACAGCTAAATCATCTAATGTTTTATCTGATTTAGAAACAATTGCAGCCATTTCATCAATATATTCATCAATTATTTCTTCTTTTAAATTTCTAACTTGATCTATGTTTTCTACTTCAAAAACTTTATCAGCTATATTTGGATTTATAACAGCAACATAGATAGACAAAAGTTCCATAATAAATTTTAAATAATCACTGTCAGGAAGTTTATCATAATCTTCTTTTGATTTTATATTTTCAACTTTTGCTGTTAAATCTCCTGTTTTTTTCTCAGCTAATTCATCTAAACTTTCAAGAAATTTAACATCAATCTTTTCACCATTTTTTAGAGCAGTTTCTAAACTTGAATAATATTGGGAACCTTGTTCCATATTTAATATATAACTAAACATTTTATATAATTTTTGATAACTATTAACAGGCATTCCAGGCAAAACTACATCTAAAAATAACGAAAATTTATCATTATCTTTTGAGTCAATACCAAAAGAATCATTAATTGCTTGGGTACTTTGTCCTATCTTTGTATCTTTTGATAAAATAAAACCGTTTTTCCAACCATATCCTTGTCCATAATCAGTATATTCAAAACCATTATGACCATTCCAAAAATATTCTTTTTCAGATTTTCCCCAAGAGTTATCGGTCCATAAAATATCTTGTATTTCTTTCTTATTATTTGCAGGATTATATAATGCAACTCGAGTAACAGAAGGTACATATTGTGCATGAAATGCATATGATTTATCATCAACGCTATATCCTATAATACCGCTACCATCACCTTCTTTAATTTGCTTTGCTGCAAGCTCAACATCAGATTGAATATGATAAGGCTTTCCTGTCATTTGCTCAATAATTCTAACTTGTTCATTAGCCGCAAGACCGGTTGAGCCTTCTTCTCTTACCCAAAACTGTCCATTTAGCATTCCTAATTCTGAATATTGATCTTCTAATTCGTCAAATAAATAATTATTTAGAGATTGATATTCAACCTTACAATATTTTTTCATTCTTTGTAATGATTGTTCTATTGAGTTTAAAATTTCCAGTTCTTCATCTGTAAATTTGTATAATTCTCTATTTGCACGTCTTCTTTCTTTTACATTTGGAATAGATTCATTTTCACGAACCTTTTTTGATATATAATCAAATCTTTTTTGTAATATATCAAGATTTCTTCTTGTTGTAATAGCTTTTGTTTTTTCAAGCTGCTTTATTATCAATTCTCTCGAAGAAGGTATTTCCCATCTCTGCTCTATTTCTTTATAAGAATCAATCAATTTAATAAATTTTGCTCTTTGTGTTTCAATAGCTGACGCAATTTTGTCTTCACCACCAAAACGATTCTTCAACTCATTATATTGATCTTCCGAAATACCTTGTATTAAAGTATCAAAAAATGAAGAAATGAAAAATTGCATCATATTTAATTTATCTTCAAAACCTAAAATACGAACAGCTTCTTGTATATCTTCATCTTTCGGTTTATTTGATAATTTATCTTGCCACTTATCTATATATGATAATACTTTTGTTCTATCCTTTTTTATATTAAAAGACATTGCTAGTTTATCTACAAGATTAGGTTCTCCATTTTTAACTCTATATGTTAAATCTGAAAAAATACTTTTAATGAAATTAGTTAAGTCTAATCCAAAAAAAGCTTTAGATATTGAATCTAATTGTTGAGGATAAACAGTCTCAAGTTTCAATATATCCGAATAAAGAATTTGCTGCATTTTATCTTCTTCCATAGAAGGATTTTGAGATAAAAACCTTTCTCTAACATGTTGTGATGATGATATTGAAGAGCTTAAGTTCTTAAGATATGAAATTACTTGCTGTTCTCTTGGTGGTAATCCTGATAATTTTTCAAATCTTACTACACCATCTTTTAAATTAACATCTGCTTCTGTTGATAACCTATGAGCCGCAGCTAAATTATATAATTTTCTATAATATATATATTGACCACCTATAGTATTATAACTTTGTAATTTTTTTATGTTACTTTCTGCAGCCTTATAATCATTAACATAACTTATAATGTTTCCGGCGATTGCTTTTAATTTTTCTTCCTGAACTTCAGAAACAGGAACTTGTCCTTTTATATAATCTATAACTATTCCTTGTTTTACTTCATCAGGCATTTTCTCTGATACATTAACTTCATTATTTGGTTTTGAATCAGAATAAAACTTCATTAAATCTGAAATAAGATTGTTAATTTTACCATCACTAAATTCAGGAAATACAGAAGACAAAATATTTCTTAATTTACCATTTACAAAAGATTGGATTTCAATCGTCTTTCTTTTTTCTTCTATTACTTGCTTGCCTGCCAGTTTAACTTTTTTTCTATAACTTAATACAGAATCTAAAGCTTCATTTTCTTTTATCAAACATTTTAATAATTTTTTTTCAGAAGCAAATTTTGGGTTTAAACCTTCATACCAGCTGCTATCATCAAATATTCCGTAATTTTCTTTATCAAAAGCAACATACTTTTCTGTCTGAATACTACCATCACCACTAGCATGTCCATTATTCATCCATATATGAGCAGAAGCGTCAATTATACGATAGCCTTTCTCTAATGCTGTATTATAATCAATATCTACTTTAGGAATGGTGATTTTTCTTCCTGAATCTAAATCTGTAATATCATAAATTTCCATTGTAGGAGAATCTTTTAACTCATCGAAAATTAAGTCCATATAACGAACTTTATCTTCATAAGCAAGAGCTTTTCTGCATATTGATATAGCTGCACACATGCCTGAGGAAAGTTGATTTACTGATTTTATAGTTAATTCATCTTGAGCAGGAGTCTTAATTAACATATCATTAAGCATTTCTGAAACAACCTGATTTTTTTTATCAGCTAATTGCGGATTAATTTTATAATCATCAGATAAAAAATATATAAATTTTTTTAGACAATCTCTTTTTTGAGTCATTGAAATTTCAGAAGAAGAGATAAAATAATCAATATTTTTAGAAATTTCAGTTATTGTACTTAAAGAATCTGCACCACTTAAAGCTTCATCGGTAATAATAGAATCTCTAACCTGTTGTCTTAACTCCAAAACTTCTTTTTGAATAGGAGTAAGAGGTTTCTTTGTTGAAAATAAATTATTATATAAATCTTCTAAATCACTAACATCTTCACTTGAATTATTGAGAGCAGCTTTAATTGTATCAGATAATACTTGAGACCAATCTGTATTTTCTCTTGGTGTTGTTACATCTGTTGTTTCATCAATTATATCTTTAAATTCAGAGTCCCCATCTTGACCATATTCCAAATTTTTTGCAACATCCAAAAGAAAATCTATACTTGAGCGTTTAGGATTAACTGTCATATTATTTAATGCAGTTAGTATATTTTCTTTTTTATTTTCTAAAATTGGCAAATTACCATTTTTCAATGTTTCTACTTGTTTTTTATCAGTTCTCAAACTTTTAAATGAAACAATACAATTGCTATTAATTCTGCTAGTTTTCATTACATATCCTTATCATGTCTCTATTGTATTAATATCGGACTTATATTTTTTTGTTATTAATTGAAAAAATTTACAGATTTTATTTACATTATTTAACTTATATAAATAGTACGAGAAATACTAAATTATATTTACAAGTCCGGTAGAATGATCAAAATGGCATTTAGCGATATATAATTCTTTTTCATCAACAGCTCGTTTTATTATATTTGACTTTTCGAGCAACACTTCTTCAACCCATCTGGTATGTTCTTGAGCAAAAAAGTTATGACAAGTTATATCTTCATTCTTATTCAATACAGGATACACACTGGACATTATAGATTTAAAATTTTCAGTCTTTTCAGGATAGTGTTCCTTTGCATATTTCATAACACCACAATCGTCGTGTCCCAATAATATTAATAATGGCAATTTTAGTTTAAATACCGCATATTCAATACTTTCTATAACGTTAGGTCCTGCTGTTATTCCTGCAACCCTTACTACAAATAACTCACCTATTCCACAATCAAATATAATTTCAGGTACAACTCTTGAGTCAGAACAACTTAGAACAACAGCGTATGGTTCTTGATGAAAAGCATACTTTCTTAATGTATCAAGACTCATATTTTTTGCAGTTGGTGTTGAATTTACAAAATTCTGATTCCCTCTTAATAATTTGATTAATTCATTTTTTGCTTTTTCAGGAACATTTTTCGGTATATTTAAATTCATATTTATTTCACCTTTATTATGAACGATTTTGATTTCCAATTTGTATTATCTGAAATTTTAACTTTTCCTTTTTTGGGTAATTGAATCAAACCTTTTATATTTGAATCTACAATGGTTTCTAGAGGAGTAACTTGATATTTTCCAAGCTCTAAAGTTGTATCATTATATATCAATACTTTTTTATCAGTATTTCCAGAAATTATATTATAACAACCTTTTTTAAAATCAGAAATTTTAATTATTTCAGCATCAGGAAATATTTTTTTTAAATCATTCACTGACAATTGAACCTGCTCAATTTTCAAATTATTGCACTTTATTTCATAATACTTAAAATTATTGTTATCAACAGCTATTAATTTTGAATCGAAAATAAATTCATAATTAGAATTTAGCTTTATCTCATCTGTATTATATGAATAATTTGAAAAATCATCCTTCTTGGCTGATTTCTTCTTCGTAAGTACAATTTTTTCGCCTGCAATATCATCCAATGACCAAATATCTAACGATGGTGAATATAAGACCTGGTAGTTAACAGGAACCGTCTCTATATTATATGCATTTGCAGAAAGCGTTAAAAATAGCATTATTATTAATAAAAGTATTTGCTTCATAATAACCCTTATTTCTTTAAATAATACGTATTGTAAAATATTTTTCGTATTTTAACAATAGTTATATAATGTTGAAAAAAATATAATTAGGAGAAAAAAATGACACAAAATGCATACTTATTATCTCGTTGCAATAAAGTTGGAGAAAAAACAGTATTATCCCTAAAAAAAAGATTTTTTGATGCATACTATACTACAACAAAAGAGGAGGCTCTTGAAAAAGCATTATCATTAATACCAATAAAAGATACAATTGCTTGGGGCGGTTCAATGTCCGTAGTTGAAATAGGACTATTAGATCATATATTAAAAAATGGTTACTCTGTAATAAATAGAGATCAAGCAATAAACCCAGAAGAAAAAATTGAACTTCTAAAAAAGTCAATGTTCTGTGATACTTATTTAATGGGGACTAATGCAATATCAGAAGATGGGGAATTAGTAAATATAGATTGTATAGGGAATAGAACAGCTGCCCTAATGTTCGGACCTAAAAGTGTAATCGTAATTGCAAGTATAAAAAAAATAATGCCTACAATGGATGATGCCATAAAAAGAGCGAGAACAGTAGCTGCTCCTATAAATATGCATAGAGTGGCTGGAAGCGGTCAAAGACAAACACCTTGTTTTGCAACAGGTTTTTGTAATAATTGCATATCTAAAGATTCTATATGTTCTCACATTGTAGTTACAAGACTTTGTAATCCGCAAAAAAGAATAAAAGTTATATTAACAGCAGAAGACATAGGTTTTTAAGCAATTATAGGATCTTCTTTAAACCTAATAATAGGGTTATTTACTAATTGCTCCAGCCATTTGTTTCTAGCCTCTGGAGTTAATAAAAGTAAAGTAGAATCAGGAAGCGAATAATAATTAGTTTCATCAATACATTTCTTTATAAATTTATCCATATCTGGATCGGGAGAACAAAATCCAACCTTATAATAAAAAGGTATTGGGTTTTCATCACTTCTGTATTCTGATAATGTTCTTGCGTAACCCTTCTCTGCTTTTAGCCATAAATTACCAAATCCGCCTTGATTACAGCTTTCTTGTATTGCTGTTTTTATAAGTTCAGTACCTATTCCTGAATATTTATCACCCATTATACTTCTTAAATGACAAATTTCAGGAATATTATTATAAGGCTGAGTTAATACATATTTTTCTTCAGGAAAAATTGAATCACATACCATATCAAGATAACCTGCTTCTTCTCTTCCTACCATTAATTTAAAAGAAATAAAATCTCCAATTTTATTTCTTTTAATATCAGCTAAAACAGGAGTTTGAGTTTTTTTATCTTTTATATATGTTTTTCCGGCTTTTCTATATCCATAAAATGAAGGTAAAAATTTTGCCTTTACATTTGCTGCAGAATAATTTGAAAATTTACTATTTTCAATTCTACGAGTATTCATAATACTTGAATAACACCTTGAATTATTCTTAGTAATCGTATTAATTTGTCGTATTCCACTTATTTCAGCATTACAAATACGCATTTAAATCTCCTTCAATAAGCTTAAAAAATGAAGTAAAAAAATATTGCCAAAAAAGAAAAAAGGCTTTACAAATTGTAAAGCCTATGCCTGACATCGTTACTCACATTCCGAGTTTTCTATGTCTTAAATTTAACTGCTCATAAGTTCTATTGCATTTTCTAATAATTGTTTGTGAGATTTAATTAGTTGGTTTGCAAGTTCTAATTGCATTTGTGCTTGTTGATAATATGCGGTATTCGCATCAAAGTCAACATTCGACAATTCAATCAATCCGCCTCTGACTTCTCCTCTACCAACAACCGGCCTACCGGAATCAACAGTTTCAATGAATTGACCATCAGCAACTTCAAATAATTCCTGAGGATTATGGAAATTAATAATTGCAACCTTATATAATGGAGTTACTACCTTTCCTCCGTCAGCTTTTCCGTATAAAATTCCATCATCTTTAAATTCAAATTCTTCGTATTTACCAAGATATTTACCATTAGATGGATCTATCCATAATTTTATATTAGTAGTAGGAACACTTGCAGCACCACCGTCAAAAGCAGTATCTACAAAAGAATCTGCATCAACAGGTTTTGCGCCATTCATTATCTCACCTTTATCATTTAATATATAGCCCTGTACAGCTTGTCCATCTGAACTCCTATATACGCCTTCTCCGTCAAACTTAAATTCACCAAGCCTTGTATATACAATTCTTCCTTTATCATTTCTTAAAACAAAATATCCTGACCCTTCCAGAAATATATTCTCATCTGAAGTACCTGGAGAAGATTTACCTTGTCCTATATTTCTTAAATTAGTTTCTGCTATAGATCCATCTAAAAAAGTTTTAAAGGTAAATTTCTTTTCTCGATATCCTGGAGTATATGCATTAGTTAAATTTTCTGAGATATTTGTTACCCATTCATTTGTAATTTTCTGTGTATTTAGAGCATTTATAAATGCATCACGCATTATTGTTCTCCTCTTTCTTTATTTTTATTTCTGTTTTGTCTGCCACTTTGTCTGTAAAACAAGTCATTATATGGTAGATTTTGTTCATCAAACTTTTGCCTTAAAGAAGCAATGTTATTTCTTAAATAATTTTCAACTTCTACACTGCCCGGAATAAACTCTGCAGTTACTTTCCCGTGCTTATCAATACGCAATATTACTGATACATCATTATCAAAAGAGATTCTGACAGGTTTTTGTGTATTCTGTGCTTTTTCTATTAATGTTGTAAGTTGGTTTGTAACTTCCACACTCTTTTGTGATACTACATTCTTTGATATATCAAATTGAACAAGTGATTGAAAATCACCATTTTGAGTGCTGTTAACACTGAATTGTCCTTCCTTTGTTAAATTAACAAAAAACATAGCATCATCTAAGCTCATCGTTAAAGAATCATAATTAAAATCTATGTTCATTAAAGATAAATCAGATGTAATTAAATTAGAATTTTCTCCTTCCATCTGTTGGGCTAATACTCCGGAAAATGGCATATTTAGATTTTCCAGTATACTAGCTTCTTCCGGTGTCATAACAGAAGAATTTATATCTTTATTTGTATCTAATTTCTCATTTATTTTTGAGCTTAAATTCATTACTATTCCTTTTTAATCATCTATATGTATTTCTTCTTCTATCTCTTCTTCTTTTTGTTCTTGCTTAACTCTAAAATATTTTTGAACTGCTACTTCTGATAATAATTTATTTTCTGCTATTTTTTCTTCTTCTCTATAGGCTTCAAGAGCTTTTTCTTTATGTTTTTCTAAAACCTTTACTTCTTTTTCTCTTTCAACAAGCTTAGCTTGCTCTTCTTCTAATTTTTTTATTGCATCCTGTTTCTGCTTTTCCAGCTCATCTCCTTTTTCATACAAATGCTTCAAATATTTATCATAAGAATCCATTTGTCTATAGTCTGTTGTTGTTCTCATTATTTTAATAACACCTTTAATTTCAAGGTTATTATCATCTATAAGTTTTTGTATTCTATCTACTTCTTGTTTTGCTTTTAATACCTCTTGTAGCTGTTCTTCTTTTTTTTTAATTCTGAAATCCAGAACTTTTTGTAATCTGTATCTAAATGGCATATACTAACCGACTTTATACGTATACATTAAAATTATGTTATTTTTTTTACATTTGAAATACCTCTATTTGTATGAAATTCAATTATTGTTTAATGATAAATTAAAGAAAGTCAAAATTAAGTCAAATATATTGTTACGAACTGGACTAATAACAATATTGATATATAATAAAGGGAGGTATAGTCAATAAATTAAAAAGTTTTGGTAAAGGGGAATATATGCCATTAAAACATATAGATTTTAATATAGATGCGGCACAAGGCTTTGGTCTCTTTAGGAATGAAAAAGAAACAGAACTAATAGAATATGTTAGCAGTGTCAATATATCATGTGGTTTTCACGCCGGTGACCCCTTATTAATAAGAGAATTTCTTTTAAAATGTAAGGAAAAAAATATAACAATTGGAGCACATATTGGATTTAATGATATTGCAGGTCTTGGTTATAGACCAATGGAATTATCACCGGATGAAATTGAGGCAATTGTTATATACCAAATAGGCGCTTTAGCATCTTTTGCAAAGTCATATGGTCTTACTATTGATTTAGTAAGACCGCATGGTGCTATGTATAAGCTTGCTGCAGAAAATTATGATTTTTCACTTGCTATTGCAAAAGCCATAAAAAAATTTGATAAATGGTTGATTTATACTTGTCTGGATAATGAAATACTTCAAAATGTTTCTGATGAAACTAATATTGTAATTAACCGTGAACTATTTGTAGATAAGTATTATACACAAGATTTTAAACCCAATTGGGAAGAAAAAAAATATATTAACGAAGATGATACTTTAAACAGAATAAGGACTGTTATGTACTCATCACAAATAAAACTAGGAAATGGTATATTTATGCCAGTTAAAGCTGATACTCTGCATTTTGATACAAAGAATCCAAATGCATTATCTTTATTAAAAAAAGCAAACGACATTATTATACCTACTCCATTCAACTATAATAAGGCAGAGCTATCCGGATGGGTATAAGGAGAAATTAAATTGAAAATAAGCAAGCTATTTTTAAAAATTCCTAAAGATGCTGGTTGGTTATTACCAGGTTTAGAAATAAAAAGATGGTTTATTTTAATAATAATAGGGACAGTAATAGCTACAGTCGGTTTATGTATAATATCAAACTTAAGACCTGTATATAGTTTAATTAATATGATTATGAAAATAACCCAAATGTTTCCTCCTGAAATAATTGGATGGTTTTTTATTGTCATTGGAGCTATTTTCTTTTTTATAGGCTGGTTAAAAACGAATTATTCTATATTAGATGTAAATAATGCAAGAAACAGACATGCTGTATTAGAAGATTTATACAGAAGGAGAAAATTAAATAGAGGACCCAAAATAGTAGCAATAGGGGGTGGAACAGGTTTATCCACTATGCTTAAAGGCATAAAAAAAATTACAAATAATATTACTGCAATTGTTACAGTTGGTGATGACGGAGGCAGTTCAGGAAAACTTAGAGAAGAATTGGGTGTCTTACCTCCTGGTGATATAAGAAGCTGCATTGCGGCATTGGCTGATGATGAAGATTTAGTTACAAAATTATTTCAATATAGATTTAAAGATTGTGCGGGATTATCAGGACATAGTTTTGGTAATTTATTTTTAACTGCAATGTGTGCTATAACAGGAGATATGGTAAGAGCTGTAAAAGAGTCTTCAAATGTTCTTTCAATTAGAGGAAGGGTTTTACCGTCTACATTAGATGATATGAGACTTGTTGCAGAAATGGAAGATGGTTCTATTATAAAAGGAGAATCTAATATCCCAGAATCGGGGAAAAAAATAAAAAGATTATTTACTGAACCAGCAAACTGTAAGCCGCTTGAAGATGCAATATGGGCAATTCATGATGCGGATTTGATAATACTTGGTCCTGGAAGCTTATATACCAGTGTTATTCCGAATTTGCTTATAAAAGATATTGCAAAAGCTGTTAATGATTCAAAAGCAAAGAAAATATATGTATGTAATATAATGACTCAGCCCGGAGAAACAGATGGGTTTAGTGTATCTGACCATATAAAAACATTAATAAATCACGCGAAATATGAAAAAATAATTGATGCAGTTCTTGTTAATACTGATTTACCACAAGAATTAATTGCTCCATATAAAGATGCGGGATCTGAACCAGTTGTTGTTGATACAAAAGAAATAAATAAGATGGGGATTCAAGTAGTCCAGAAAAACTTAATAGAAGATAAAAGATTTGAGGATGGCCATTCATCTTTTGTGAGACATTCTCCAAGCAGGTTAGCCAGAATTATATACTATTGGTACAGAAAAAATGAAAAGGATAGACACTAATGAACAACCAAGAAATAAAACCTGTTTCAGTTAAAACTTTTCAAAAATTAAAAAATAATAATGAAAAAATAACAATGCTCACTGCTTATGATTATTCAACTGCAAAATACATTGATGAAAGCGGAATTGATGCGGTATTAATTGGTGATTCTCTCGGAATGACTATTCTGGGGTATGATAATACAATAAATGTTACTATTGAAGATATGATTACATTTACAAAAGCAGTTTCAAGGGGAATAAAAAGGGCCTTAGTCGTTGCAGATATGCCTTTTTTGTCATATCACTTATCAAAAGAACAAGCAACTCTAAATGCAGGCAAACTCATACAATCAGGAGCAAAAGCAGTTAAACTTGAAGGTGCTTCTGATTTTATACTTGATATTATAAAACACTTAACAAACTGTGGTATCAATGTTATGGGGCATCTTGGCTTTACTCCGCAGTATATTAACACTATTGGGGGCTATTATGTACAAGGAAAATCTTACGAGAATACATTAAAACTATTAGACGCAGCAAAAAAACTTGAAACTAATGGCGCTTTTGCTATTGTTCTTGAAATGGTACCGGAAGAATCAGCAAAATATATTAGTGAAAATATTTCTATCCCTACAATCGGTATTGGAGCAGGAAAATATTGTGACGGTCAAATTCTTGTTGTAGATGATATCCTAGGAAAATATCCAGGTAATATTCCTAAGTTTGCAAAACAATATGTGAATTTGAAAGAAATAATGAAAAATGCTATTACTCAATACAACCTGGAAGTAAAAGAACAAATTTTTCCTACAGATAAACACGTTTTTAACCTTACAAAAGAGGAGAGTGATAAACTTGGAAACCTTATTAATTAATAATATTAGTGAAATAAAAAAATCAATAAAAGATTGGAAAAAATTAAATTGTTCTATAGGATTAGTTCCCACAATGGGAGCATTACATAAAGGACATGCATCTTTAATTAAAAAAGCAAAGGAAATGTGTGATAAAGTTGTTGTAAGCATATTTGTCAATCCCATTCAATTTGGACCAAATGAGGATTATGATAAATATCCAAGAACAATAGAAAAAGATAAAAATTTATGTGAAGATATTGGGGTTGATATAATTTTTGCTCCAACACCAAAGGAAATGTATGGTGAGAATATAACTTTATCTAATACAGAACTATCTTTTGTATGTCCACCATATAATATAGTGGATTGTATGTGCGGAAAATCTCGTCCCGGTCATTTTGATGGGGTAGCAACAGTAGTAACAAAATTATTTAATATTGTAGAACCTAATTATGCTTTCTTTGGACAAAAAGATGCTCAACAATTGTTTATAATAAAGAAATTTGTTAAAGACTTAAATATAAATGTAGAAATTATTCCTTGTCCTATTATAAGAGATTATGACGGATTAGCTATGAGTTCAAGAAATACTTATCTTTCAGAAGATGAAAGAAAAAGAGCATTAACAATTTCTCAAGCTCTAAAAAAAATTAAAAGTCTATATTCAAATGGAATAACAAATGCTAATATACTATTTGATACGGGAATATCTATTTTAGATAAAAACATAGAACTTGATTATCTTGAGTTTAGAGATTTCAATACATTTGAAAAAGTTGATAAAGTAAAAGAAAATACTCTTGTTGCAATTGCTGCAAAAGTTGGCAAAACAAGATTAATTGACAATGAAATACTATAAAAGAGCAAATGGCAAACAGAAGAAATAATATTACTAATCAAATAAAAAGCTACTCACAAATATTACTTTGTGTAAAATTTTTACGTTATTTCTTTTTCTTTTATTCCTTTTTGTCTTTTATTTTCTGGTTTCTAAATTGTTTTGAAGTAGATTGGCTATATTTATTTAATTGGTTATTCATAATACCGTATAAATTTGTAAGTAAATTTTATAGTCCTCAAGGGGTAAGTGCCGATTTTTCTCTAGCTATAATTGGAGGTATTTCTTTATTTATCGGATTTATCGTTGATGTAACATCAAATAATATTCAACAAAAATTATATGATTTAGAAGAAGAAGAAGAAAGACTTATAAAAATAAGAAGGAGTAAAGAACGAAAAAATACAAGAATGGCTGTTCCATCTTCTGTTGAAATGAATACAACTGAGAAATTAGAGAACTCAAAACTTCTTTTTCTAATATCTCCACATGTAAATAAAATAAAGAGGAAGAAAGAAGACTTAGAACTTACATTCCAAGATGTTGAAATATGGAAACAAAGAGTTAATAAAAAATTATTAGAAAATATTTTATACTCAAAACCAATGCAAAAAGGTTATTACAGAAAGAACTTATTTCTTATATACAAAGAATTCAATTATGCTGATGATTTTATATATTATATAAGACCTACTCTTGATTCTATAGTACTAGAATTTAGAAGATACGGCATTGCTGTATCATTTTGCTATGTATTAAGTGCACTGGCTTTAATGCAAAACTTAGAAAAAGAACTGGATTGCATGGATACCATACTATCTTTGAATTTCATAAATGAAATAGTAGTAACCAACAGATTCAAAGTAACATATGACAATAAAGGAATTCAGCAATACACAATGACACTAAAAGGAGAATATAATCTTTCTAAAAATTTATCTATATCGAATAAACAACCACTATATGTACTTACTGATAAACACAAAAGAGGAGAAGAATTATGATAATGAAAGTTATAAGAATGGAACATAATAAACATTTACCTGAATATAAAACAGAAGGCTCATCCGGTATGGATTTGTATGCAGCAATAGAAAAACCAATAACTCTGAAACCATTGGAAAGAATACTTGTTCCGACTGGCATTAAAATAGAGATACCAATAGAATATGAAGCTCAAATAAGAGCAAGATCAGGTTTATCTGTTAAACATGGAATAACACTAATAAATGCAGTAGGAACAGTTGATGCTGACTATAGAGGAGAAGTTTGTGTTGGACTTGTAAATATATCTAACGAAGAATATACAATAAATCCTGATGATAGAATTGCCCAAATGGTAATAGCAAAAGTAGAAAAAGCTCAAATTGAAGTAACTCAAGAGCTTGCAGAATCATCAAGAGGAGCCGGAGGTTTTGGTTCTACCGGTTTCTAACCAAATAAATGATATCCTGTTATAAAAGAACAAATCAAAAAAATTGCTGAAAGAACATAAGTGAAATGATTTAAACCTTTTTCAGCACTTTTTTGTGATGAAAATAAATTAGCAGCACCACCAATTGCACCTAAACCATCACCTTTTGGAGAATGCAATAAAACTAATAATATTAAAAGAACAGCTGTTATTATTTGTACAATCCAGATTATTGTTAACATTTTATTTCCCTTTTTTATCTTTATTTACAGAGTCTATCATAAACATAAGTATTTGTGTAATGTATTCAAGATTTGTATCTTTTATTAAGATCTTTTTTAATTTTGATTTTTCACCTGAAATAATTTGAATTTTTGATTTATTTATTTGAAAAGTTTTTGAAATAAAAGATATTAATTCACTATTTGCTTTCCCTTCTATTGGAGGTGATGAAATTTTTATTCTTAAATATTCACTTGAAAAGTCAATAATTTTACTATGAGAAGAATTAGGAACTAATTTTACACACAGAACTATACCGTCCGGTATTTCATATAAAAAACTATAATTATTATTCATACATATAATATTATACATCAATTGAAGTAAGTATCATAAAATTACTGGAAAAAAAGGGAAATACATTGTAAAATTAAGACAAAAGTAAGGTATTTATGGAACAAGAAAATATATTTTGCGGACTTGAAAAAATATTAAGAGAACAAAATAGATCCGAAGAAGATATACAAGAAATATATAAAGCATTTAAGTTTGCGCAAAAGCTGCACGAAGGGCAATATCGTGTTAGTGAAGAACCATACATTATACATCCTGTTGAAGTAGCTAAAATATTAGCCACACTTAGAGTTGATAAACACACTTTAATGGCAGCACTTTTACACGATACAATTGAAGATACAGGAATAACTCCAGAGCAAGTTGGTGCCGAATTTGGTGAAGATGTTTTAAATCTAGTTTTAGGAATAACAAAACTTGATAAATTACAGTTTAAGTCAAAAGAAGAGAGACAAGCTGAAAATTTCCGCAGAATGTTTATTGCTATGGCAAAAGATATTCGAGTTATTTTTCTTAAATTAGCAGACAGGCTGCATAATATGAGAACTTTAAACTATATGACACCTGTTAAACAAGTAAGAATAGCTCAGGAAACTCTTGATATATTTGCCCCATTAGCAAACCGATTAGGTATCGGAAAAATCAAAGCAGAACTTGAAGATTTATCTCTACGTTATTTGAACCCGGAAAAATATTTTGAAATAGCACAACTTGTTGCTCAAAAAAAAGTTGAAAGAGAAAATACTGTAAAATTATTAATTGATGAAATTTCTGAAAGTTTAAAAAAGAATGAAATTAATGCTGAAATAACTGGTAGAGCTAAGCATTACTATAGTATCTACAAGAAAATGCAAAGATTAAATGTAGCGTTTAATGATTTATACGATATTACTGCAGTAAGAGTAATAGTAGATACAGAAAGGCAATGTTATGAAGTATTAGGAATAATACATTCATTATTTAAACCAATTCCTGGAAGATTTAAAGATTATATAGCAATGCCGAAAGGAAATGGTTATAAATCATTACACACATCTGTTATAGGTCCAAAACAAAAGCCACTAGAAGTTCAAATTAGAACAAAAGAAATGCACAAAATAGCAGAATATGGTGTTGCTGCACATTGGAAATATAAAGAATCTGGTTCTATGAAAGCAGCTTCTGAAGATGATATTAAATTTTCGTGGATGCATCAAATGATTGAACTGGATAAAGAAGCTTCAAATGCCAACGAATTTGTAGAAAAAGTAAAACTAGATTTATTTGATAACCAAATTTTTGCATTTACTCCTATGGGAGATATTATTGATTTACCTTTAAATGCAACGCCTATTGATTTTGCGTTCAGAATACACTCCGAGGTCGGTTATAAAACGACAGGTGCTTTAATAAATGGTAGAATTGCACAATTAGATACAAAACTAAATAACGGTGACATAGTAGAACTTTTTACGTCTAAAACAGGAACGCCCAAACTTCACTGGTTAAAATTCTGCGTAACAAAACAAGCACAATCAAAGATAAGACAATGGTTTAAAAAACATAACAGAGAAGAGCATATTATTAACGGCAGAAATATGCTTGAACAAGAACTTACTAAAGCTATTTATGATGAAAATATAAAAAATGGGAAACTTCTTGAAATAGCTAAAGTTCTAAATTATATCTCAGTTGACGATTTGTTAGCTGCTGTTGGAAATGGCGAAACTACAGTTAGTAAAGTAACAAGTAAGATAAAGAAGCCTATAGAAGAAGATACAAATAAGTACATTTCAACAAAAAAGAAAAGCCAATATAAAGATGAAATTGTTGGACTGGAAGGAATGTTGTACAGTTTTGCAAGATGTTGTTCCCCTGTACCAGGTGAACATATTGTTGGAGTTGTAACAAGAGGTAAAGGTGTTTCTATACACAGAATAGATTGTCCTTCTTTAGATAATGTTCCAGCTGAGCGATTAATGAAAATAAGCTGGAGAAACAACGAAACTCCTAATAAAACTTATGTCACATCTATTAGAATCAACTGTGTAGATAAACTTGGAATGTTAAAAGATATTCTCATAAAAGCAGCTGATTGCGGTACAAATATTACCTATGCAAATGTTAAAACAAATTATGCTAAAAAAGTAGGAATTATTGAGCTTGGTGTTGAAGTAAACGGTATTGATAATCTAAATGCAGTAATTAATGCTTTTCAATCACTTCCTGATGTCCATTCAGTAAAAAGAATTCAAATGAATACTAAATTAAAAGCAGCCCCTGAACTAAAACAAAAAACAAAAGGAAAAACAAAAAAGAATAAATAGATTATTTCTTAAACAATATTTTCTCAAATTCAATTAAGGCATCCATACCAACAAGTTGTTCTAATGCAGCTCTATTTTCAAGAAATTCTAATTCTAATTTTGCTTTATTGTCCATTGCAGAACGGTAATAAGCATCTGCTACCAATAATTGTTCTTTTGTTTCATAAATTCCTGAATTATATCTTTCTTCTCTTTTTTTCAAATTTTCTTCTGACATTTTAAGCAAATTTAAAGAAGTCATATAATCAAAATATTGATCAACCACTCTTTTTTGAAGATTATCAACTTTAGTGACAAGTACAATCATATCTGCATCTGTAACTTTTGTGTATTTATAATTTAAATCTTTATCATTAAAAGATAACTTATTTAATAGTTGTCCACCAATTAATGCAGCTGTAGCACTATAAGGATCACCCAAGCCGGCACCGGCAATAGAAGATACTGTAGATAAAGGCCTTATTATTTTTTTTACTATAGAATCATCCGGCTTATCTGCATCAGGATTTGCTAATTTATATAATGCAAATTTTATTGTTTCACTTCTTAATGCAGCTCCTGCCCATAATATTTGAACATGTTCAAGCATCGCCTCTTTTTCTACAGTTAATAACTTAGAAATTTCATTTGATAAATCTTTTAAAGAACTATCTGCATATGTTGAATTGCGTATAAAATCCTTCTCATATGCTGCTGTTTTTGAAGTTACATTATCTGTTAAATCTTTTATTTTATACTCTTTTTCAATATCATATGTAACTCCAAGTCTATAAGCAGGTTTTTTCGGTTCTTTTAAATTGACAAAAGTTTCTGATGCTTGAACAATCGTACCTATTAAAAATATTATTAATATTAAAGATAAGTTTTTTCTCATTCTTTTTTTAAACTTTCTGTATTAATCAATTGATTTTTTAATGCATATTGAGAAAGTATTAAGCTATCTACAGCTTTCTTTCCTGCAAGTCTTTCAAGTGCAAGATAATATTTTTTGGCTTCTTGTTCTTGCTTATATTCCTGCAATTGCATCTCTTCATATAAAGCAGAAGAAACTACAAGCTCAGTCATAGAATTGTTTTTGAGTGCTTCTGAATAATTCTTATTATATAAAATTATTCTGGATCTGGTATCTTTTAATTTATTGAGAGCTCCCTTATATTGATAATATGATGATATTATTTTTTCTTGCAGCTCTTCAATAGTTCCAGCCAGTTGAATTAGCTCCGTATCTGTAATTGGAGTTGACTGCATTGTAGATGCTTCTTTATTAATAAAATTATTAGCTAACCTTCCTGCTGAAAATGAAGCTGATTGCAACATTACATCAGAACCCATAAACATAGGAATAAAACTTGCTCCATATATTAAAGAAGAAAGACTCTTTGCCATTATTGATGAATGCAACCTTCTTTGAGATTCAGGTGTATTTAATTTATTCATTGTGAATTTAATAAGCGTATTGTTGTCTATCGTTGCTCGCCATAAAAGTTCTATATCTTTTACTTCTTCTTCTTTTTGCATTTTTATTAGTTCTTCAATAGCAGCTTTATCTTTTAATACTAAATTTTTTTCTTTTAATTCTTTATTATGATTTAACTTTAATTCATTCTTTTCAACAGACTCTAACTTTATAACTTCAGCTGCAAAAACTCGAAAAGGAAGGAATAATAAAATTCCTAAAACTATAAATACAAAATTCTTAATTCGTTTTTGCACTATTATATCCCCTTACTTTTTTATATCACATAAATAAATTGCTTTCCATTTTTCAATTATTTTTTTAAAATAACTTAAATCATCAAATTAAAAAGGTCTAAATCGCATTTGACGCTTATGCTCATTTTGTACGGTTTTTATTCCTGATTGACCTAAAGCAATTATTCCATTTCCAAATTTATTTTCTAATTCATCTATTGTCCGAGAAAGTTTATTTTCTTTTATATTTAAATTATCCTGAAAAAATGACAATTGATTTTTCTCATTTTTTTCTAAGGAATAAGTTAAAATTCCTGATGAACGATATATTATATTTTGATTAAATAATAAATTAAATAATTTTCTTATATATTTCTTTAAAACAATTTCAGAATTTGTAGCTTTATCAAGTTTTTCTTCTTGCACAAATACTTTAAAATCTTTTGTTCTAAGCATTACTGAAATAATAGAAGTAACCTGATTTTTTTCCCGCAATTTCTTACACACATTATGAAGATGAAGTTCAAGTTCTGTCATAATATAATCTTTATTACTTGAAAAATTAGGAAAAGCTCTTGTTCGTTGAATAGATTTAGGATATTCTTCTTTACTAATTAAAGGGATAATAGCTTGTCCCTGTAATTCATATTTTAATTCCAATCCTTTTTTTCCTAATTCATACTTAAAAAATTCATCATCTTTATTTAAAATTTCATGCGCATGAAAAATCCCAAAACTTCTCAAAGTTCTGGCTATGTTTTTACCCACACCCCAAATATCTTCTAAATCTAACTTATATAACTCTTTATGAATATTCTCATTATTAATAATATAAACACCACAAGAGTTTTTCGCTTTATGACTTGCTATTTTAGCTAAAGTTTTTGAAGAACTAAGTCCTATTGATACTGAAATACCAATTTCTTTTAAAATAGTTTCTCTAATATGAGTAATTAAGTTAATATAAGAAATCCTATTATATTTATCTAAATTTGTTAAATCAATAAATGCTTCATCTATAGAATAAATATCAACTATATCAGAATATTTTGACAGTAAATTCATCATTCTTATTGAAATATCATGATATAAGGAGAAATCAGCACTTATATAAACAATATTATAATTACCAAATTCTTTTTTTGCCATAAAATATGGCATTCCCATTCTAACGCCAATTTGTTTTGCTTCCTTTGAACGAGCTATAATACATCCGTCATTATTACTTAAAACACATACGGGTTTATTTTTTAATGAAGGATTCATTAAAATTTCACAACTTGCAAAAAAATTATCACCATCAATTAAAGCAATTTTTTTATTATTCATATCATTCCTTTTATGAAAATATGCGGGGATACAGGGAGGAACCTACCCCCGCAATAGAAGAATAAATATTTTTAAATAATACTATAATTTTCTTACTATCCCTTGCGCTACTCCAAAGATTATTAATTGTTCTTTTGGATATAAATTGGGATAATTTGAATTAGCAGGCTCTAACCAAACTTTTGAATTTTTATTTCTGTATGTTTTTAAAGTATAACCGCCATCTATATAAGCAACTACTATATCTCCATTTTTAGCGGTATTCGTCTTCTTAATTATTACTTTATCTCCATCGTAAATTCCTAAATCCATCATCGAATCACCTGATACATTAAAAATAAATGTTGAAGGTTCATTTATATTAAATGTTTCATCTAATGAAATTCTTCTTTCTATATAATCGTCCGCAACAGAAGCAAAACCTGCCTTTACTGCTGATGAAAACAATACCGCTCCAAATAACTCTTTATTTATATAAAACCTATTATTTTTCTCCTGTATTAAGTCTTCTTCTTTTAATTTATTAAAATACTGCCAAACTGAATTTTTATGTTTAAACCCAAAATCTTTTGCTATAATATCAAAACTTGGCAAAACATCTTTTCCATATAATTCTTTTAACTTCTCAAAGAATATTTTTTGTTTTTCTGTAAGCATATTATTATTATAGACAAATGTCTATAATTTGTCAAATCATATTTAATTTAATTTTAGCATTGTTTTACTTTTTAGCTTTTTATCAAAATAATAAACCGCTTATTAGCGAATAAAATGAACCGGAATTATAAAAAATATTAATATTTATTAATATTTAATAGAAAAAGAGAAATTTTAAATTTTTAGCACTTTTAAAAAAACTGCTATGAAAATTAATTCAATTTCAAATTATATTTTAGGAAATAATTCTTGTCAAAATCAAAGAAAAATGACAATTCCTTTATCATATCCAAAAGATGTATGTTCATTTGGAGCTTCTACAAAAGAAACAAAAAGAAAAAATTATGAAGAAGATAAAAAAGCTTATGAATCAAGATTAAAAGAAAATCCAAGAACTGCATTTCTTTATAGTCCTGATATAACTCAAAAAAGAAGGATGCAACTGGCAGACGAAAATCCTAATATATATAATATTAGACAAATCGCAAAATTACTTGGATTAAAGTCACAAAATCAAGTTCTTAAATGGATAAAAGAAGGGAAATTTGATTATGATTTAATTCCAAGATCTCTTTTATCTACAGCATATATAGATATGAAAACACCACAGAACTCAGATTTTATATCAGCTATAGAGAGTATGCTTCCAAATTGTAGAAATTTTGAAGAACTTCTTTTTGAATACAATATTACAAAAGGAAGATTAGAATCTTTAATAAGGGAAGGCCAACTTATTCCATTAGAATCCACTTATCAAGACGGAGATTCTTTTGATTCTTTTATATTTGATACAACAAATGAAAATAACAATAAAATTTTAACAGAGCATACAAAACTTCACCCTGTACCATCAAAAAAATATTATAAAGAATATTCTACAGATGGAAACATAAAACCAATTATGGTACCAGTTACATATCTATCAAAATTAGGATATTCATCTGCGAAACAACTTGCTAATTTGCTAAAAAGCGGTAAATTACCAGGAATTTGTGAAAAAGTAGAAACCCCAAATGGTCCCAAAATAAGAGCATTAGTAAATATTGGGCCATACTTTGAGTCTGAAGTAAAACTTAATGAATTAAGACAACAAAATAAAAATATTATTTCTTCTACAGAATTAGCAAAAAATCTTAGAATAAGAAAATCAGATATAGATGAAGCACTTCTAAATGGTGAATTAGAAATTATAAAAGAATATATTTTCCCTAATGATAGTAAAAAAGATTTAATTGATTTATCTAATCCATTAAATAAAGATTTTGTTGATAGAAAAACATTTGAAAACCAACTTCTAGAAGAAATAAAAGCTCAAAGATTAGCAGAGTTAAAAAAGCAGAACATACAAAGATTAAGAGCAAATTCATTAACAAATTCTCTTAGAATGAGAATTGTTTGGGAATTATGTCCTATGACAAGATTAATTGCTTCTTCAGAAGCACAAAAAGATGGTTATGTATGTTCTCTCATTGCCAAAGAAACTGAAGATGAAGAATTAAATGAAAAAGAACAAATTGTTTTAAATTCATTTAGGAAGAAAGTTTGGACTAAATCAGGAATAGAAGAATTCAAGCAAGCTCAAGCAAAAGCAAATGAATATCTTAAAACATATAAAGAACAAGGTATTGATGCAATAGATGATAAAAACATAAGAAGAATTATTTCTGAATTTTATTCATCTATTAATTAGATTTAATGATGCATTATATGAATCTTCGTTGTTTTTCTCTTTTTTTCTATTTTAAATAAAAAAGCAAGAGGAATAAGCATAAATGAAATCAGTGCAAATATAGAAAATACATCAACATAAGCCATTAATCGTGACTGTGATAATAAAGACTTATATAAATAAGAATTTGCTTTAACTGTTGCATATGTAGTCGAAGCATTTGATGAAAAAAGAGAAATTAAATTAGCCAGCTTTTGTTGAAAAACAATATTAAAATTTGATAAATTATCAACTAAATATCCTTGATGGATCTGGCTGTGTCTGGCAACAAGAGTAGATGCAACAGAAGCTATAACAGCAGTCATAGTTGCTTTACATAAATTATGCAGGCTTGCACCATTTGTCAATTCTGTTTTTGGTAAAGTTCCCAATACTAAAGCTGAAACAGGAATAAAAACCAAAATAACTCCAACACCCATTAATACCTGTGGAATTGCAATATATATAAATGACACCGATAGATTTAAGTTCATAAAGAATAAAATAGAAATTCCTAAGAAGAAGAACCCTATAGCAATTAGTATTCTATTATCAAATAATTTCATTAGAGAATTTATTACAAGCATCATCAAAACACAAGATATAATACGAGGAGCAAGAGCATATCCGCTTAAAATAGCCGTATAGCCCATCATATTCTGCAAAAACTGCGGAACCAATACAATAGAAGAAAATACTAACATATTAACTGATGCTGAAAGAATTGTACCTATTAAAAAATTTCTATCTTTAAATAGTCTTAAATTGATTAATGGAGCACTGCTCTCAAGTTCTCTAATAATAAAGAATACTAACGCACAAACAGAAAACCCTGAAAGCCAGCATATCCAAGCACAATCAAACCAATTATATTGCTGTCCTTTATCTAAAACTATCTGCATGGATAAAAGCCATAAAACAAGTGTTACCATGCCTAAAAAATCTGTTTTTACAGGTTTTTTTCTAATTTCAAGTTCTTCAATATTAGCATGCACCATAGATATAGAAAGAATACCAACAGGAATATTAACAAGGTAAATCCACTGCCAATCGGCATTATCAACAATAAACCCGCCAAAAGTAGGACCCAAAATTGCAAATACCATAACAGCAAGTCCATATAAACTCATTGCAATTCCTTTTTTATCGGCAGGGAAAGCAGAAAGTAAAATTGATTGAGACACAGGGGTCATAGGACCGCCACCTATACCTTGAATTAGTCTTCCCAACACCATAAAATTTAAGTTTGGAGCTATTGCACATAGAAGCGAACCTAATGTAAATATAGCAATAAAAACCTTTAAAAATAATTTTCTTCCCATTAAATTTTCAAGCCATCCTGACATTAATATAAGACAAGCATTAGCTATCATATATGATGTAATAATCCAGTTAGCTTCATCTATGGTAGAACCAAAATAACCTGATATATGAGGGATAGCAACATTTGTAGCAGATGTAGCTAAACAAGCAAAAGATGTAGGTAAAAGTATTGAAAACGCCACTAACCATAAAGGGGCAGGACTATGTTTATAAATAACTTTAGCCATTATTTTACCTTTACTTCAGGAACTACCGACATGCCAGGTACTATATTATACTTAGAGATATCTTCTGTAAAAACTATTTTAACGGGAACTCTTTGGACAATTTTAACATAACTGCCAACAGCATTTTCCGGAGGAAAAAGGCTAGCTCTGGCGCCTGTTGAACGCTGAATACTGTCAACTTTACCTTTAAATTTTTTACCTTTATATGTATCAATTTTAATTTTTACACTCTGCCCTGGCTGCATATTTGCTATTTGAGTTTCTTTAAAATTTGCAACTACCCATACTTTATTAGGTACTATTGCAAACATTGGCTGAGCAACTTTTACATAATTTCCTTGTTCTACAGAACGATTTGTTATTTTCCCGTCAGATAATGCATATATCTTAGTATATGAAAGATTTAATTCATCTTGTTCAATTTCAGCTTCATATTTTTTTATAGATGATTCTATCTCATTATATTTTGCCTTTGCAGAATTATTATTTGACTCTGCCGCAGTTAATTTATTAGAACTTAAATCATAATCCTGTTTAGAACAAATTCCTTTTTCATACATTTTTGAATATCTTTGATATTCCGCTTTAGCAAAGTCTAAATCTGAAAAAGACTTTACCACCTGATTTTCAGTATTTATTAAAGCAGCTTTTGCTTCTTCTAATGAAGCTTGAGTTGCCTTCAATTTAGCTTCATAATCTTTCGGATCTATCTCTAAAAGTAAATCACCTTTTTTTACTTCTTGATTATCTTCTACATTCAATTTCAAAACGATTCCGGAAACTCTTGGAGCTATAGTTATTATATGCCCTTCAACAAAAGCATCATCTGTCGACTTATAATAAATAGTATGAATCCCATATATAATTCCGGCCATTAAAAATATTATTGCAGTTATACAAGGAACTATTACTCTTTTTTTCTTATACTCGGGTCTTGTATCTTCAATTTCTATTATTTCTTCATTATTATTATCTTTATCCACAATTATCTCCTTATATTTGCAATTTTACTTTATCTCTTATATTTAAATTCATTTTTTCAAGTGTATGAAACATTACATTTAATTCCTCATCAGAAATATTTTTAGTAATCATTTTCCTTATTTCTTTTTCTATAGGGAGAATTTCTTCTCTAGCTTCTTTTCCTTTTTCGGTAACTATTAACTTATATATTTTCCTGCCATTTGAATCTGGAATTTTTTCAATAAAACCTTTTTCTTTTAAAATATCTATAATTCTTGAAACATTAGCTCTGTCTTTAAAAATAATTTCTGCAATCTGCCTTTGATATTTTATTTCTTCATTATCCAATAAAAGACTCAATATAATATATTGATCAGGAGTAAGATTATAACCTTTTTCAGTAAATGTTTGCGACGACAAGCCCCTTACTAAAGTACCTGTAATGTATATTAAAGAACCTATTTTTCCATTTAAATATTCCCTATACATGTTTTTATACTTTCTTTACTTTATAACATTCTTGTGCTGTAATTGTAGCACAAGAATATATCAAAGGATATGTTATGAAAAAAATATTTCTAATTTTATTTATATTTACAATTCTAATTTCTTTACCAGCTTTTTCAAAGGATACGAAAAAGGATAATGAAAATCATATTGAATGCATGAATATCCAATGGTGGGAAAAATACAAAGATGATTATCTTATAGATAATTTATTAAAACTCTATAAAAATAACTATGATTTGAAAAATGCTGAATTAAAAGTAAAAGAAAATGAACAAATAGTAAAAATCCAATTTGCAAATGAATTGCCAAAACTCAATTTATCGGGTGAATTATACAGAAACCTGCAATCTTCAATGCAACAATATGGAGATATGCAAATTCCAAGTTATGCACAATATAATTATTATCTTCCCTTAACAATGAGTTACGAAGTAGATATATGGGGAACAAACAGACTTAAAACAAAAAGTATAAAACAGCAACTTGAGATAATAAAACAATTAGAACGTGCAACGTATATTTCATTAAGTTCTGATTTCAGTGCAGATTATTTTAACCTAATTAAAACAGATGAACTAATAAATATACAAGATGAAATTATTAAATTACAAGAAGAAATATTATCAAAAACAAAAGATAAATATGAAACAGGATTATGCACAATAAATGAAGTTCTTTCAGAAGAAAAAATTCTTACAAAACTAAACGAAGAAAAAAACAGTTACGTAAAAACAAGAGATGTTTTAATTAATACAATGAAAGTATATCTTGCAAATAATGAAGATAATATAGATAGAAATAAATATGAGAATCTAAATATATTAGAAAATATTCCAACAGAATATAGTACAAAAGTTATTGAAAACAGACCTGATTATAAACAAGAAGAATCAAATATTAAAAGACTTGGATTTGACGTAAAAATTGCAAAAAGAGAATTCCTGCCTAAATTTATAATTTTTGGGCAAATAGGGTTAAATGCATATCATTTAAATACACTATTTAACAGACAATCACAATTATTTAATGCAGGAGTATTACCATCTTTAGATATATTTTCAGGAGGAAGGAAAAAGGCTTTTCTTAGATTAAAGAAACTCGAATATGAAGAGGCTCTTAATAATTATCAAAAAACTATACTAACAGGAATAAAAGAAGTTAACACAGGACTAATTAACTATAAAGAAGCTTCTGATAACTATAAAGAAAGCATAAAAAGATTAGAACTACAAAATAAAATATATAATCTTGTTAAAGATAAATATGAAATAGGCGCAGCAAGTAATTTAGATGTTTTATATGCAAAAGAAATATATTTAGCAGTAAGAAAAGAAGAAGTATCTAACAAAATTAATTCTTTAATTTCAACTATAAGCATATATAAAGCAGCTGGTGGAATAGACTTATATAATTTGAATGAAGATATATAAATTGCCCGAGAAAAAATTCACGATAAGCTAAAAGTGTGAGTGAATTTTTTATATCAAACTAACCAAAAACATTGTTTTTGAGTGAGATTGTGTTCGCAGTGAAACGAAGGTCAACAGAATTTTTAAAAGGTGAATACTTTGTTAGCGAGTTATCCTCGCTAACAAAGTGCAATACTAGATTATATTTATTTGTAAATTTAAAGTTCCATTAAATTTCAAAAACTATTATTCTTAAAGACAATATTGTATAATTGAAATATTAAGAATTAAGGAGAAGATTATGGCAAAAGATTGCAGTTTTGATATTGTTTCTGACTTCGATAAACAAGAATTAGTAAATGCTATAGACCAAGTTAAAAGAGAACTTACAACAAGATTTGACTTAAAAGGTTCTAATTCTGATGTTGTTTTAGATGCAGATAAATCTATTACAATAACAACAAATGATGAAATGAAACTCAAAAACATAATAGATATTCTACAATCTAAAATAATAAAAAGAAACTTAAGCATTAAAATTTTAGAACCTCAAGCAGTAGAAAATGCTCTTGGAGGAAATGTAAGACAAATATTTAACCTGAAAAAAGGATTAACTCAAGATTTAGCCAAAAAAATTGTTGCAGATATAAAAAATACTAAATTAAAAGTACAAGCTTCAATTCAAGGAGATCAAGTAAGAGTTTCCGGAAAAGATAAAGATGATTTGCAAGCAGTCATTAAAATGCTTAGAGAAAAAGAAGATAACTATAATATTCCGCTTCAATTCCAAAATTACAGATAATTTGTGAACTTTCTAATAAATTTTTCGTTATATATTAATAAATAAAGGTGCAAAATGTTAAAAAGAATAATAATATCTTCTTTTGCAATAATAATATTAAATACACTTTTTGTTCTCTATGCAACAGCAGAAACAAGCACATACGTTCAGTCTTTTTCAAACGGAAGTGAAGGTGATGGATTCACTAAATATATACCGAATACTGATACAACACTTACAAAACAAAAAGCAACAAGTAGTGAAAATAATACAGAAATAAATAAACAAAATGAAATTCCTAATATTCAAGTAAAAAATTTTAGTGTAAAGAGAACTACAAGACCAATGTATTATTTTCCGACTCAAACATACCCACCTACTGGCGGGATGCAAGTATATACAAACCCATTTAGTCATGGATATAACTTTGGAGGAGAAGGACCTTGGGTTAACACAACACCATACTACAACATAAGACCGAATTACCCTATTCGTCCGAATGTACCTCCACCATCATACAAACCTAATTTTCCGTCCCAAAGACCGGGACATATTCATCATAGACCAATAATGCCATTAAATAGAAACAAATAAAAAGGTGAATTAAAAATTCACCTTTTTTATTTATTAAAAATAATTTATTAATATCTGTAATGAGCAAAAGCTTTATTAGCTTCAGCCATTTTATGAGTATCTTCACGTTTCTTACAAGCAGCACCAACACCATTAGATGCATCCATTAACTCATTAGTAAGTTTTTCAACCATTGACTTACCACTGCGTTTTTTTGCTGCTTCAATTAACCAAGTTGAACCTAGAACCATACCTCTATCTGCTTTAACTTCAAGAGGAACTTGATATGTTGAACCACCAATTCTTCTTGCTTTAACTTCCAATAAAGGAGTTGCATTTGTTAAAGCTTTTTTGAAAATTTCTAAAGGCTCATCTTTTGATTTAGTTTTTAAGTTTTCTAATGTTGAATAAAATATTTTTTCTGCAACTGATTTTTTACCGCGTCTCATTAATCTGTTAATAAAGCTGGCAATATCAACGCTATTATAAACAGCATCAGGAGCAGGTATTCTTCTTGCAGGTTTACTACGTCTTGACATTGTTAAATCGCCTTTCTTTATTTCTTCTTAGCTCTTTTAGCGCCGTATTTAGATCTTGATTTCATTCTATTTGCGACACCAGCTGTATCTAATGTACCTCTAATGATGTGATATCTAACACCAGGTAAATCTTTTACCCTTCCACCTCTGATTAAAACAACAGAGTGTTCTTGTAAATTGTGTCCGATACCAGGAATATATGAAGTAACTTCAAATCCGTTAGTTAATCTTACCCTTGCTACTTTTCTAAGTGCAGAATTAGGTTTTTTAGGAGTTGTTGTATAAACTCTTGTACAAACACCTCTTCTTTGAGGGCAATTTGTTAACGCCGGCGATTTAGTCTTATCAGTTGTTCTTTTACGTTCTTTACGTACTAACTGTGCTATTGTTGGCATGTTTTCTCCTTGTATATTATCCTTATTAAGTGGCTGTTCAGCACAAACATTACCACTCACTTTCTACTTCTTTTATATTGAACTACAAGCAAAAATCAATGTCAACGCTTTATTTAATCATAATTAAGATTTATAAATTGTCTTCTTTAAACAATTCTTCTGCTTTATATGTTTTTGAATTATTTAAAAATTTAAAATATTCTATTTTATTTAATCTCTTATTATCATCTGAAACTTTATACCAATCTTTTATCGTTATTGAATCATCTCGATTTTTAATATTAACTATTTTTAAATCATTACCTGCTCTTTCGAATAAGAGATCTTCAACACTTATCCCTTCAGAAAATAAAATTATATCTTTTCCGTTTTCATCAATGATAACATCATGTCCATCACCAAATTTATATATATATGAATCATTTCCAATATAACTATATATTTTATCATTTCCTTTACCAGCATTAACAATATCATTGCCTTTTTCAAAACTTTGAGAATCAGAATCATTATGGTCAGGATATATTAAATCATCACCATCACCGGCAATTATAATATCATTCCCTTCACCGCCGCGAATTATATCATTACCATTTCCGCCCCATATAATATCTCTGCCTTGAACGCCATCTATTTCATCATCACCATCTCCGCCGTCTAAAATGTCATTTCCGCTGCCACCTATGAATCTATCATCTAAAATATCTCCATATACAACGTCATCCCCTCTTCTGGCATGGAAATCTAACAATTGAACTCCTTTATATATTCTTATTGCCTCATCTCCTTGTTTTGATTCATCCATTAATTCCAAATCATAAGGAATTTTTCCCAGAGAATCAACTTTCCACTTTAGCTCTCTATCATTCTCTATAAGCTTTGTATAAAAGCAATTCGGATTATATGGATTATAATATTCCTGACTTTTGTCTTGAACAAAGCCTTTAAGCCAAGCTGCAACATAAAATATTCGTTGTTTTGCTTTTTTTGGATTTTCTTTTAGTTCTTGCTCTAATTTATCAGATATTTTACCTATTTTATTTTCTACAATTAGAGAATCTTTAAAAGAATAAAAAAAGCTTTTTTTTAATGAGAACTCGTCCAAAATATCTTTAATATAAGTTTCGGCTAAAAACTGAGCAAAAATCATTGCTTTTGTTTTTTGATAACCGGATTCTAACAATTGACCTGCAACAATATTGGGATTTTCAGGATTCTTTGAGCCATGAGCGGCATCATAAGTTGAATAAAATTTTCTACCCATTATTTTTTCTAATACAACTAAATGCTTTGCATTTACATATTCACCTCTGGAATCTTCTGCTACATCATCTGCACCTAATTCCTTATAAAGAAAATCTTCAACAATTTGAAGCCTGTCTTCATCACTTAAGTTATCATCAGAAAACTTTTTCAATAATTTCTTAGAATAATGTATTTTTATTTCAATTTTCTTTAATTCATATTTTAAAATTATATTAGATTTAAAACTTGCTTTATCTTGAAAATAAAAAACAGAAGGAGCAACTAAAGATAATATTGAACAAAATACTACCATTATTAGTGCTACTATTAATAAAATAAAAATATATACAAAAAATTTGATAAATTTATTTTTTAGCATAAAAAATCACCTCAAAAATAAATTAATTTTTATTTTTTAATGCATTTTCAAGGGCGATTTCAAGAGATGCTATTTTTCTTTGAAGAGCTTCCTTATCATCAGAATCTATTTCATTTTGTTGAGAAAGTTTTTCTGTTTTTCTCGCATAAAATTCTATTTGATCTCTATATCTTTCTCCTAAAACAACAGAATATACAAAACCTGAGAATACACCTATAAAATAAAAAAGTAATATCAAGAAAAATGTAGACAATACAATATAATTTGTATCTAAAGAAATACTTAATTGAGATGTAGTTTGAGCATTAAAATTAGTAATGAGCAAAAATAATACTCCTAAAAATAAAATTGTTTCTATTGATATTAATATAATTTTCTTCATTTTAAATTACTCCTTAAAAACTTTAAAACTCTTTGAATATCACTATCAGGTTCTATTTTAAGTTCAATTATATCATTATTTTTCAATACCGCAAATTTAAGAGCATAAGCTTGAAGCACTTGTTCTGTAGTTTTAACTTTGAATTTTGTTTTATTATATAAAGAATCATTTACAACAGGATGATTTATATGACTTAAATGTACTCTTATTTGATGAGTTCTACCAGTTTTTAATGTAAGTTCAAGATATGAATATTCCTTAAAATTCTCAAGAACTTTATAAATAGTAATTGAAGGCTTTCCATTTTCAACAACTGCCATTTTTTCAGGCTTATTAGGATTTCTTCCTATTGGAAAATCTAAAATTCCTTCTTCTTTTTCAAAATTTCCATGAACAATAGTTAAATATTTTCTAATTGCAGTTTTTTCTTTTATTTGTTTTGTTAAAAATTCATGAGCAATATTATTTTTTGCAATCATTAATAATCCGGAAGTATTTCTATCAAGCCTATGAACAATACCTGGCCTTAAAACTCCATTAATATTAGAAAGTCCATCATAACCATATTTGTATAAAAGTGCATTTACTAATGTTCCACTTACTTCTTTTGTAGTTGGATGCGTAAGCATATTTTTAGGCTTATTAACGACTAAAATATCATCATCTTCATAGACAATATCTAATGGAATATCCTCTGGCTTAACTATTATTGAAAAATCATCACTTAACATAACAGTTATTTCATCATCATTCTTAACAAGAAATGAGGCCTTCTTATTTTCTTCATTAACCAGAATTTGAGATTTCTTAATTAAATTTTGCACTTGAGAGCGCGATGAGAATAAATCAAGTGAAGATAAAAAAGCATCCAACCTCATAGTTTGATTTATAGATTGAACACTAATAACAATTTTTTTAGACATAAAATCCTATCTTCTGGCAATAACTGTCCAAATAAGACCTAACGCACCAAATACAATCATAATATCTGCAGTGTTAAAAACTGGAAAATTATTTAAGAAATCACAATGAACGTAATCAATAACATATCCTTGTGAAATACGCTCTGCCATATTCATTATTATACCTGCTGTTAATAAAGACATAGATGATATAGCAGCATGAGTTAGTTTTGCAGACATAATAATTACAATAAACGCAAGAACTGCTACAGTTAGGAATGAAGCAATTATTATCATTTCAGGTTGATTTTGAAACAGACTGAATGCTGCTCCGGTATTATGAACTTCATACAATGTCAACATACCATTACCAACTTGACCTGTAGGAGAAGCATTAGTTGCCGTAAGTACAATTAATTTCATTCCATAAATAATTACAGAAAAAAGCACAGTCAATGCAATATATCTAATAATAGCGAATATATCAAAAAGTTCTTCTCTTCTTTTTGCACGTCTTTCTCTACCGTGATACTTTGTCATTATTTGCCTCCTCGCTTATATTAATTTTTTTATCTTGATTAAAAATATTAACTCTAGACATAATAAATGCCATTCCTGTCATATTAAATACAACTTGAGGCGGTTCAATAGATGCCCTTGTAACTCCAATTGTTACGGCTACATATTCATTATGATTATCTTCATTTGATTTTAGAACTCGTTCTAAAACACCTGATTTTACAGACTTAAAGACATCTTGTTTCTGAACTTGTGGATATACAATTTGTTCATTAACAATAGAACCAATAACCAATACTCCATTTGGAGACTGAGTTTTAACCTTAACATCATATTCGTTTCCTGCAGGAACTAATTTAGGAGCAATTACTTCAATTGGCATTCCTTTCGTTTCGCCATATTTTAAAGCAACTTTTTCCGATTTTACATTTGTAGCAATTATCTTCCACTTATTATCCTCTTTTTTAAGATAATCGGTATAATACAAATCAGAGGAAACAAGACCATAATCATCTATTTCTTCTTGTTTTTTAGCAGTAGTACCAATCGCAAATTCATGAATATCTACAACTGCATAATTTCCATCCGCTTCAATTTTTTCAATTGTTGTTGTATACTCTACATCTTTATAAGCATCAGCTGCTTGAACGACCATTTTAAATATAGTATTCTTATTAAAACCATCGTTATTAACATAAGAATCTGAATATAAAGACTTAAGCTTATCTACTTCATTCTTTTCCGAATACTTATTAAAGTCATTATAAAAGCTTCTTATTTGAGCCTCAGGTGATCTTTGAAATTTATTTCTCAAACTAAAGCGACTAATAATTTCAGCTTCTTCATCTTTAATTTGATTTGAATCAACTTTAAATGAAGTTTTTTCAACTTTTTCCGTAACAGGAGCAACAGCAACTGCGGTTTGAAGATTAATAATAAATATTGAAACAAATAAAATTAATAAATTTAAAACAAATTTTCTTTTCATATTATTCCTTATTTATTCTCTTGTCTGTTTCTATATATTATACAGAAAGTAAAATCAGTTCCTACTAAAATTAAGTTTACAACATATAACCAAAAAACAATATCCACAGAATTAAGTATTTTATTAATCATACCGCAAATATATCCTAATATTATCAAAGTAAGAAATAAACGACTTTTACCTTTTACAGATTTTGATTTATATGTTTTTATGACCGCAAAAGGCCAACTTGCACCAAAACAAATTAACATTGCTGCTTCAAAAAAACTCATCGATTTAACTTGAAAACTTTGTATCAAAAAATCCAATATATTTATTCTCCTAAAGGCACTATATCTATATTCACAATAATCTTAGCATAAATATAAATAATTATATTAAAAGATTTTTTTTTGATAGAATAAAAAAAAAGGAAAATAAATGTTATTAACAATTGATATAGGCAATACAAATATAACTCTTGGTGTATTTGAAGGGAACTCAATAATTCATTCATGGCGTTTATCAACAGAAATAACAAGAACAGAAGATGAATATGGAGTTTTTCTAAAAAATCTGTTAAAAGAAACCAATATGGATAAAAAAATAACAAATGCAGTAATATCAAGTGTTGTTGTTCAACTCACAGAAAAGATAGAAATTGCTTTAAAAAAATATTTAGATATTAATTCTTTTATTATTTCTCACAAAGTAAAAACAAATGTTATATTGAAAACAGATGATAAATCTCAAATTGGTGCAGATAGAATCGCAAATGCTTGTGCAGTAACTAAACTATATAAAATACCTGCAATAGTAGTAGATTTTGGAACCGCAACAACATTTGATATAGTAAATGGTAATAATGAATTTATTGGCGGAATAATAACTGCCGGCATGAAAATTCAAGCTGAAGCTTTAAGTTCAAAAACATCAAAATTGCCGAAATTAAATATAGAAGCGTCTAAAGATGTCATTGGTAAAAATACAATCGACGCAATGTTATCAGGTATTGTAAGAGGACATGCGGCAATGATTGAAGGTCTGCTTTCAGATTGCGAAAAAGAATTAGGACAAAAAGCAACAATTATAGCAACCGGAGGATATTCATCAGTAATAAGTTCTTATCTAAAAAGAAAATTTGATTATATCAATCCGGATTTAACTTTAATTGGCGCAAAAATACTATTTGACTTAAACAGATAACTTTTGAACTTTATAAATCAAATCAGTTAATTCTCTTACAGCTCCTCTACCGCCTCTTTTGGATGATATAAAATGACAAATATCTTTTACTTCACCAACAGCATCACTTGGACAACAAGCCAAGCCAACCTCTCGTAATACACAAATATCCGGTAAATCATCTCCCATATATGCTACTTGTGAAAAATCTAAATTATATTCGGACAATAATTCTTTCATTGCAATAATCTTATTTTTTTGTCCCATATATAACTTTGTCATTCCAAGATTATTGAAACGATGCTTAACAGTGGCATTTTCTCTTGCTGTTATTATTGCAGTAATAATACCTGCCTTTGTTAGCATCACAATACCTTGCCCATCTTTTGCATTAAAAGTTTTGTATTCTACTCCATTTTCATCATAGGTAATACTACCATCTGTCATAACACCATCAACATCGAAAACAACCATTTTGATTTTCAAAGCTTTATTTCTAAGTTCTATATTAAACATTATGCTACTCCAGCTCTCAACAAATCATGAATATGAATCATTCCAATTGGAACATTATTATCATCACAAACAGCTAGTGATGTTATAGAATATCTTTCCATTAAAGCAAGTGCTTTAGTTGCCATAGAATCTTGTGAAACTGTCTTTGGATTTAAAGTCATTACATCTTTTGTTTTTAGGACCGAAACATCAGGATATCGTAATAATATTCTTCTTATATCTCCATCAGTTAAAACTCCTGAAAGTTTACCGTCATTACTAATAATTAAGGCACAACCAAGTCTTTTTTTAGTAATTAAATCTACAGTTTCTAAGAATGTATCATCTTCATGAGCTATTGGTAAAAGATTTTTATCTTTCAACATTAAATCTTTAACCATATACAATATACCTTTACCTAAGGTACCAGATGGATGATACAAAAGAAAATCTTCCTTTGAAAAACCTCTTCTTTTTAACAAGCAAACAGCAAGAGCATCACCCATTGCTAAAGTTGCAGTAGTACTTGCTGTTGGAGCTTTTCCCAAAGGACAAGCTTCTTTTTCTACAGAAATATCAAAATATATATCAGCCATTTTGCCTAAAGTTGAATTTTTATTTCCGGCAAATACAATTAAAGGTACTTCAAATCTTTTTATTAAAGGTAATAAATTTAATAACTCTATTGTTTCTCCACTATTAGATATTGCAATAACAACATCTTCTCTGGTTATAATACCAGAATCACCATGTGTGCTTTCCGCCGGATGTAGGAAATATGCAGGCGTACCAGTTGAAGATAAAGTTGCTGCTATTTTTCTTGCTATTAAACCAGATTTACCCATGCCTGTAACAATAACCCTTCCTTTTGAAGAAATTATTGTTGAAATTGCATTTTCTAAATTATCATTTAATCTTTCTTTTAATTTTAAGATTGAATCAGCTTCTATTTGAAAAACTTCTTTTGCAAGTTCTTTCATTTCTTTTTGTTCTATTACTTCCACTTTTTACCTTCCTCGGTTACAATATAAATTATACAATAAGAAAAAATAATAAAAAATAAAAATTTAGTGTAAAATATAATGTAGGTATTATGAAAAAGCAACAGATTAAAAAGAAAAATATTCTATTTAATATTAATATAGTAATAACTATTTTTGTTTTTATTGCAAATATTATTGCTTTTATTTTGTCAGATACAAGTAAAAGTAATTACATAATTATAAGTTTCTTTTTAAATGTATATATTTTATTTTTACATTGGTACTTACTTGCAAAACAATTAAAAAAGAATGTTAATGAGATAAAAAAAGAAGCATTATATATAAATTATCCTGTAAATATAGGTACTTTCTTCTTTTGTTTACTTCTTGTATTAATTGCAAGTGCAATTGTATTATTTGTTGTAAATAAAGAAGCATTTGTTCCTGCATTTATATTTACATTCTTTATGAGTATTATATCAATGTTATTTCCTTCAATTTTATTATTGGTATATATATTCTTTATAGTACCTGCATTCATTGTACCAAGCTTCAGAAGCAATAGAACAAACAGAAGTGATTCTACTGAATTTCTTGTAATTTTATTAATATTATTTTCACTTTTTACAATATATAAAGTAACAACATTTTCTATAAGAGCAGTAAATATAGAAAAACAAGAAAAATATAAAATAATAACTCTGCCAATACAATATTCAACAAAATATTTAAAGCTAACAGATATAAGTCCATATGCAAAAAAGAAGTTAAGTCAATCAAAAGTAACGATGCCTTATGTATATACAGCAGAATCTTTTAGTTATAAAGATTATAATGCCGCTAAAATATTTTGTTCTTCTTTAGGTGCAAGAGTTCCTAACTATTTAGAAGCATATAATATAGTGTTTAACAGATTTGATACCTTTGGAGAAAAATATTACTGGACAAGTAACAGAGATGGAAGGACTCCGTTAGTTATTCATTTCAAAAATATGTCATATACTGTAGAAAAATATAATGGAAAAGTAAAACCTTTATTGTATTGCGTTGCAGATGGTGAAAGAAGAAACGATTCTTATAAAGTTGATTATTTTTACAAAGACATTCAAAAAGAAAGCACTGATACTCTAAAAGATATTATGTCAAAATCATTTGATGAAAAGTCATTGATAGACATACTTGATGAAGACTATGATCCAAGTATTGCAGAACAACAAGATATCATTAAAGAAGAAAAGAAACATGTTAATTTCAGTGTAAAAGAAGTAAGTGCTGATATAATGGATGAACTTATCAAAAAGGGTTATGTTTATAATAAAGATTTAAAAATAAATTCAGATTATGAAACAAATGAAGTAAAAATTAATAATCAAATAAATAGAGATCCGAATAAAAAAATAATAAGATTATGTGATTATCCATTTACTGATTATGGCAATTTGAGTATCTTTAATGAATCACAAATATGGAAGCAAAGTTTTTGTTCACCTGCCTTTGAACTTATTTCACCAAATCCGGTTAAAACAACCAAAAATGATAAAGACTCATACTGTGCTTCACAAGGAGGAAGACTACCTAATATTCCTGAATTAAATGGAATTTTAAGAAGTTTATATATAAATAATATTGGAACAAAATTCTGGACAAATAACAAAATTATTGATCATTCTACAAATGCAGCACAACCAATTCTTGTATATTATAAAGATTCAAGATTTCTAAAGATTGAAGCTTTATACCCTAATGAAAATGATACTGCATATACATTCTGTATAAGAAAAGCACAAAATCCTTCAAAAATTATAGTTAATTATAAATCCAAATTTAAAGGTATGGAAGGAGCTTCTTACGCAAGAGCAATTTGCCCAAGTTGTGAATATTATGAAGTCCCTGACACAATCTTATTAAGATACTAATACACAATCTTATTAAGATACTAATAAACTATTTGTATTATTGTTTATAAAGAATTAATCTTGTATTATTACAGAAAAGTGAATACAAATGCAAGGGAGTTTATTATGAATTTTGAATTAAATTTAACAATAGAAGAACTGGAGAAAAGAACAAATAAAGATTTTCTAATAAGAAAACCTATGTTAAATATAGATTCAAAAGAATACAATGAATTAAATACAGGAGATAAAGAGGCATTAAAACATCTGGTAAAAGCTGCTCAATATGCAAATACAATATATATGAAACAAGATAATGAATTGAATATTCCTTTTCTTCATTTTTTAGAAGAAGAAATAAAAAAAGGGAATAAACAGGCAGAATTAACAAAAATATTATTTGATGCACAACTTGGGATAATAGGAATTGATTCTGAATCAAAGAAAGTTATTTTATTAAAAGATGCAAAAGAACTTGAAGGAAAAGCTTTTTATCCTTCTGATTTAAAAAAAGAAGAACTACACAATATATTAAAAACAATGCTAAAAAATGGAGAGAAATCAGAAGTAGAAAAGATATTAAATCAAAGAACAATTGTAAAAAGAGATAATGAGAAATTAAAAGCAGTTGATTATACTCAAGAGTTTAAAGAAGAATTTAATAAAATTGCAGATGAACTTATAAAAGCATCTGAAGTATCAACAAATAAAGACTTTAATGAATATCTAATACTTCAAGCAGAAGCCCTACGAAAGAATGATCCAATGTTAGATGCCAAAGCAGATAAGAAATGGGCATCTCTTCAAGATACTCCATTAGAATTTACAATATCACGAGAACAATATGCAGACTTACTTACTGGTAGTGTTATCGAAGATGAAGAGTTAAAAAATTTACTTGAACAAGAAGGTATAACTGCTATTTCTAAAGATTCTATAGGAATAAGAGTAGGAATAGTAAATAATAAAGGAACACAAGATTTATTAAAAGTAAAAAAATATCTTCCTATAATGGCAGAAAATATGCCATATAAAGAGAAATATGAACAAAATATATCTTCAGAAGAAGATAATCTACAAACAATGGTAGATGTAGATATAGTTTCTTTAAGAGGAGATGAAGGATCTTATAGAGGAGGCATTACAATAGCTCAAAATCTTCCTAATAATGACAAATTGTCACTAACTATAGGTGGAGGAAGAAGAAATGTATATCATAGACAAGTAAGAACAAATAATTCAGAAGAAGCTATTGAAAGAAGAAAGAAAAGACTGAATGCAACATTAAAAGAATCACTACATAAATTTTATAACCCTGAAGCAGATCATTGGTTTACTATAGGTCATGAAAATGTACACTCTCTCGGACCAAAAAATGGAACAGAAGCTTTAGGCAAATATAAAAACATTATTGAAGAGAACAAGGCAGATATGGGTTCTATTGCTCTATTGGATTGTCTTGTAAAACAAGGTGTATATACAGAAGAAGAGAAAAAACAAATTTTAGTAACTTTTGCAGCGAACTGCTTTTTAAAAGCTAAGCCGGAACTTTCTCAAGCACATAGGGTAAGAACTGTAATGCAAGCATTCTACTTTATAAAAGAAAAAGCAATAAGAATTGATGAAAATGGTATTATTGATATAGATATAGAAAAAATGATTCCAACCGCATATAAAATGTTAAGTGAAATAATAGAAGTCCAACTTTCAAAAGATTTTAACTGCGGTGAAAAATTCATAAATGACTATTTCCATTGGACCGATGAAATTAATAAAGTATCAATAAAGTTAAAGGAAATTGATAAATCACTAAATGGAATGATAATAACTCCACTTGCAGATTACTTGATTAAAGAATAAGAATGTCCGAGAAAAAATTAACGATAAGCTGAAAGAGTTAGTGAATTTTTTTACAAAACGAACCAAAAAATTTGTTTTTGAGTAAGCCTTTATTCATAGTGAAACGAAGGTGAACAAAGTTTTCAAAAGATGAGTACTTTGTTAGCGAGGATTACTCGGTAACAAAGTGCGATATTAAATTAAATTGTAATCAAAAAAGTAAGTTAAATTTTTTCAAATAAAATTATAAAATATAGCCAAATATAACAGTTGAAATTAGAAAATGACTGTGATACGATTTTGTGGTGGATAAATATATTAAGGGGTGATGTCATGAAAATACAAGCTTTAAATTCTGCGATACCGGTACAAAGCTGCCAACCTATAAAACAAGTAGAATTTGCAAAGCGACGTAGTCCAATTGAAATAAAAGACCCTTTAGGCGATGAAGATATATATACACCGCAAGACCCTGCGACTATGGAACAAAAATATGATTTGGCATGCCGTTTAGCTGCATATTACAAAACTCAATATGAAAATTTATTAAAAAATGGTAGTGTTGTAGCATAAAATTATGAGATTAAATATATAATTTATCAGTAATATTTATTAATTTATGGAAGAAAAAGATAAGTATTGGTGTGCTTTTGCAAGAATAAATCAAATTAGTTCCAGCTTTGTAAACAAAGTTTATGAGTATTTTGGTTCAATAGAAAGAGCATGGTTCGCTGAAAAAATTGACTTATATAATATTAACGGTATACAAAAATCTTCCATCGAAAATTTTATAAAAGAGCGAGTTAAAATCAATCCTCAAGAATGTTATGAATATTTAAAAGAACGTGAAATTGATTTTATACATCCAGAAGATGAAAGATATCCATTCTTACTAAGGAACATAGATAATCCCCCTACCGGGTTATTTATGCTGGGTGATATAAACTTATGTAATCTTAATCGAACTCTTGCTGTTGTAGGGTCAAGAAAAGCAAGTGAAAATTCAAAAAGTATATTAAGAAACATCCTTTCCGATTTTGCAAATACAGATATTTGTATAGTATCTGGTTTGGCTGAAGGTATTGATACTGTAGCACATACAAGTGCTATTGATAATAATATAAAAACAATAGCAGTAATCGGTGGAGGTTTTGATAAATTATATCCGCAATCAAATATTAAATTATTCAATAGAATTATAAAAGAAGAAAGAGGAGCAATTTTAACAGAATATTGGCCTGATGTTGATGCTATAAGTTGGCATTTCCCTGTTAGAAACAGAATTGTATCAGGATTATCAAAAGGAGTTCTAATAGCAGAAGCAGCGATAAAATCAGGTGCAATGATTACAGGAAAATTAGCACTTGAACAAGGCAGAGAGTTAATGTGTATTCCTGGACTAATATCAAATCCAAATACAAAGGGAATCTATAAATTACTAAAAGAAGGAGCAGGAATTGTCACTTCATCACAAGATATTCTGGACATTATGAATTGGAAAATAGAAAATAATCCCATTAAAACAAGTAGTAAAAAAAATAATTTAAAGCTATCTGATGAAGAAATGTCTGTATTAAACTATATAAAACTTGATTCTTTAACAATAGATGAACTAAATATAAAAACTAACTTGAATATTAATAATTTAATGGTAATATTAACAAAGTTAGAATTGGAAGGATTAATTTCTCAAACACACGGAGAAAAATATATATTGGTAGAGTAAAGCATGGCGAAACAAAAAGAGCATATATTAGTAATAGTCGAATCACCTGCTAAATCAAAAACAATAAAAAAGATACTTGGCAGTTCTTATGATATTGAAGCCAGTTATGGACACATAAGAGATTTTCCTCCCAAAGTCCTGGGATTTGATGTAAAAAACAACTTTACACCATCTTTTGAGATTATTCCAGAAAAAAAAGCAATAGTAAAAAAACTCAATGATTTAGCACAAAAAGCCGATAAAGTATATTTAGCATCCGACCCGGACAGAGAAGGAGAGGCTATTGCTTGGCATGTTAGGCAAGTAATAGATGTACCTGATAATAAAGTTTTTAGAATCGAATTTAATGAAATAACACCGAAAGCTGTAACATATGCTGTTGAACATTCAAGACAAATTGACATGCAACGAGTAAAAGCACAACAAACAAGACAAATTTTAGACAGATTAGTAGGATATAAAATTAGTCCGGTTCTATGGGAAAAAATGAGAAATTATCATTTATCAGCAGGAAGAGTGCAAAGTGTTGCACTAAAAATGATATGTGAAAGAGAAGAAGAAATAAATGCATTTACCCCGGTTGAATACTGGAGTATTACTGCCGACTTATTAAAAGATAAAGCTAAATTCTCTGCAGAACTTGTAAAATATAAAAATTCTAAAATTGATATAAAAAATGAAAAAGAAGCAATTGAAATAGTTGAATATCTAAATAAAGAAGAAAGAAAATTTAAAGTATCAAAAATTTCAACAAGAAATTCTCAAAGAAAGCCAACAGCTCCATTTATAACATCTACGTTGCAAAGAGAAGCAAGTACGAAGCTTGGCTATGGTGTATCAAAAACAATGCAAATAGCACAAAAACTATATGAAGGTATTGATATTGGCAGCGACGGCCCTGTTGGTTTAATTACTTATATGAGAACTGATTCTGTTCGTATATCAGAGGATGCACAAAGCGCAGCAAAAGATTTTATCTTAAATAATTATGGAGAGAAATATTACCCTAAAACAGCAAATAATTATGTAAAAAAATCAAAAAATGTACAAGATGCACATGAAGCTATAAGACCATCTTATGTTGATAAAACACCTGACAGCATAAAACAATACTTAACAAATGAGCAATATCAATTATATAAATTAATATGGAGTAAATTTGTAGCCTCTCAAATGGAAAATGCTTCTGTAAAAAATACAACAATTGATATTGAAGCAGATGAATGTTTGTTTAAAACAGGTATGAGTAAAATAATATTTGACGGATACTTAAAAGTATATAATGATGATGAGGAAGAAAAAGAAAATTCTTCAAAGCTACCTGACTTAAAAGAAGGAGATAGTTTAAAATTAAAAGAAATACTTCCAAAACAACATTTTACGAGTCCACCCCCAAGGTATACAGAAGCATCATTAGTTAAGGCGCTTGAAGAGCACGGTATAGGACGTCCTAGTACTTATGCTCCTATAATTTCTAAAATACAGCAGAAAAATTATGTAGAAAAAATAGACAAAGCACTTGCGCCTACAAAATTAGGTATGACTTTATGTAAACAATTAGTTGAATATTTTAAAGATATAATGAATTATGAATTTACTGCAAATATGGAACGTAAATTAGATGATATTGCAGAAAATAAATTAGAATGGAGTAACGTAATAAAAGATTTTTATACTCCATTTATAGAAACAGTTACAAAAGCAAAACAAAATATGCAAAAAGTATTAATCGAAAGTGATGTAACATGTCCTAATTGCGGAAGCAAGATGGTAGTAAGAACGAGTAGATTCGGAACACAGTTTTTAGGATGCTCAAAGTATCCTGAATGTAAAACAATGCTCCCATTAAATTCCGACGGACAAACAATTGAGCAAAATAAAGAAACTGAAGAAAAATGTGAAAAATGTGGTTCTTCAATGCTTCAAAAGACCGGTCCTTATGGTCCATATCTTGAATGCAGCAATGAAAACTGTAAAAATAGGAAAAAAATTATAAAATCAACAGGGGTAAAATGTCCTAAATGCGGTAAAGGTGAAATTATATTCAAAAAATCAAAATATGGTAAAGTATTTTTTGGTTGCAGTAATTATCCTGATTGTGATTTTGTATCTTGGAATGAACCAGTTAATGAAAAATGTCCTGAATGTGGCAATATTTTAGTAAAGAAAATTACAAAAAAAGAAAAAAAACTTATATGCAGTAATAAGAATTGCTCATTTTCAAAAGAGATGAAAGAAGAATAGTATATGTATAAATTTGGTCTAATAGGTTATCCTCTATCACATTCAATGTCAAAAACAATACAAGAAGCAGCTTTTAAGTCTATAGGTGTTGAAGGCACGTATGAAATAATGGAAACAGAGCAGGAAGAGCTTGTATCAAGACTAAAATATTTAAGAGCAAACGGATTTCAAGGTTTCAATGTGACTATACCGTTAAAAGTACCTATTACTTTATTTTTATCAGGAGTAGATAATGTCGCAAATGTCGCAGGAAGTGCAAATACAATAAAAATATTAGAAGATTCTTCGATGTATGGATATAATACAGATGTATATGGCTTTGTAGAAGCTATGCCTGAAAATTTTAGAAAAGAGCTTGAAGGGGAAAATGCAGCTGTTTTAGGTAATGGCGGAGCAGCAAGAGCAATTGGAGTAGGTTTATCTATCCTCAAAGTTAAAAAAATTGATTTTTATGTAAGAAATATAATAAATGCTTCTGAAATGGTTGAAACTTTAAGAAGAAACTTTAATAATGTAGAGATGAACTGTAGACAAATAGAAAGTCTAAAAGATTTATCACAATATAAAATTTTAGTAAATACCACTCCTATAGGAATGAGAAGTAAAGCAATGGGAATTTCACCAGTTGAAGAAGAATCAATAAAAACAATGGATAAATCAGCAGTAGTATATGATATAGTATACAACCCATTAAATACAGAACTTATAAAAACTGCAAAAAAATATAATATTAAAACAATACAAGGTCTTGATATGTTAATATATCAAGGTGCAAAAGCTTTTGAAATTTGGACTGGAAAAAAACCTGATATACTAAAGATGAAAATAGCTGCGCTTGAAGCAATGGTTGAATAAAATTAATTATCCAATTATATCCAATTTTTCATAAGGTATACCATTTTTAAATACCACAGTCCTCTTCTGATTACCTTCATGTTCTATCTTTTCAATAATTCACCAGTTTTTGAATATATAGATTTATACTTATTTCCATCAATATATTCTGTATATTCTCTCAATTTATCACCAATAAAACGTGATATCATTTTTGCACGACCATCGTGTTGTTTTACAACAAAACCCTTTGTATCTTCCAATACAGAAGTAACTTCTTCATATAGTAAACTATTTTTTATTTTTGGATCTAATGATATTTGGGGCACACTATAAAATTTCCCACTAAAAGTTATTGAATTATTAATTTTCATATAAATCCCTCATCTTTGAAATAAAAATACACAATGAATTATAGTAAAAAAAATTATCTATTCAAGTATTTTTATATATCAACATCTTTCATCATGGAAATAAGAGTAGATATTGTTGTTTCCATCGATACACTATCAGAAATTCTTTGTTGAAGAAAAGCATTAATTTGCGGCATAAGCTCAATTGCAATATCTAACTTAGGGTTAGAACCTGCATTATACATTCCAACATCAATTAAATCTTTATTTTCTCGATATAAAGCCATTAGTTTACGCATTTTATAAGCAGCTTGTTTATGCTCTTCAGTAACAATTTCAGTAAATAAACGACTAATACTTCCAAGAACATCGATAGCCGGATAATGATTCATTTCTGCAATTTTTCTTGATAGAAATATATGTCCGTCAACAATACCTCTAACCGTATCAACAACAGGGTCATTAATATCATCACCTTCCATCAAAACAGTATATAATGCAGTAATAGAACCTTTTGGACTATTCCCGCTTCTTTCTAAAGCTCTTTGAAGCCAAGAAAAAATAGAAGGCGGATAACCTTTAATTGTTGGAGGTTCACCAATTGAAAGACCTACTTCTCTTCCAGCCATAGCACAACGAGTAACAGTATCTGTCATTAAAAATACTTTTTTACCCTGATCTCTAAAATATTCACAAACAGCCGTAGCTGACATCAAACATTTTTGTCTTATTAAAGGAGGTTGGTCACCTGTTGAGCAAACAATAACGGATTTTTTCATACCTTCTTCACCTAAAGAATTTTCAATAAATTCTTTAACTTCTCTTCCACGTTCACCAATCAAAGCTACAACATTAACATCTGCATCAGAGTTTCTTGCTATCATACCAAGCATAGTACTTTTACCAACACCGGAACCTGCAAACAACCCCATACGCTGACCAGCACCTAAAGTAAGCATAGAATCAATAGCTCTTACACCTGTAGAAAACATTGTTTTTATAATTGGCCTATCAAACGCGCTAGGAGGGGGATTATCAATATTTACCCACTGTGCACCTCTCGTATCTAAAGGTTTTCCATCAATTGGCTCACCTAAAGGACTTATTAATCTTCCTAATAAAAAATCTCCAACAGGTATACTTATTGCCATTCCTGTCGTTTCAACAAGACTTCCCTGTCCTATTCCGGCTCCATCATATAATAAAAGCAGTTGTGCACTTTCCCCTTTAAAAGCAACTACTTCAGCAGGTTTTCTTTCTCCTTCATATGTTTCTATAAAACATAAATCACCTATCTTTAATCCTGGAAGTTTTACTTCTACAGTTAAACCTAAAAGTTTTGAAACAGAACCCTTATAAGAATATAACTTCGTCGAATTAATTATCTCAAAAGCTTGTTTCTTTACAAATTCTATTGATTTTTCTCTTGATTGTTCTAACATTTACCTACTCAAAATTATAATTTACTGATTCCCCTATTGTATCAACTGCTTCAACTCTAATATCAGTAATAAGTTCAGAATATGAAATTACAACAATTGTTGGAATATGACGTTCTAACAATTGATATAGAGGAAGTCTAATTCTTGGAGAACATAGAATTACAGGTTGTACATTTATACTTTGATGAGCCCTTATTAAAGTAGAAGCAGCAGATTCAATAAGTTCTTGAACCTGAAGCGGATTTAATAAGAACATAGTACCGAGTTCTGTTCTTTGGCAGCTATCGTCAAGAGTTTTTTCCCACTCCGGAGAAAGAGTTAAAGCATATAAGATTTTATCAGGAGTACAATTTGCTAAGCAAATTTGTCTTCCTAAAGCTGCCCTCAAACGTTCTGATAATATATCAGGTTCTTTTGAAAATCTTGCATAATCACATAATCTTTCAAAGATATATATAATATCTTTTATAGAAACTTTTTCTCTTATTAAGTTAACAAATATTTTTCTTAAGTCACTTGTAGATATAATTGTAGGAACAAGGTCATTAACAAGTGTAGGATCCTGACTCTTAACAAGTTCCATCAGTTTAAGAACATCAGTTTTAGTCATTATTTCATCAACATATTTTCTTACACAATCTTGTAAATGAGTAATAATAACATCAACAGAATCTACAGCTGTAACGTCTGTTTTATCTTTTAAGAAAGCAGTATCCATCCAATATGCTTGCGTTTGATAAGTAGGATCAAGCCCAATAATAGCGTCTTTAGGAACTTCTCTACCTGTAGCATCCCATTGATCAGCAATAACCATACTTTTTTTAGGATAAACTGTACCAGTTGCAACAGTATTTCCTCTAACAGAAATCATATATTCATTTGCACCAATAGCAGATGAATCCATTATTCTTATATTAGGAATAATATAACCAAGTTCATCTGTTACTCTTTGTCTCAATGCAGCAATTTTAGGTAAAAGCATACCATCTTGATCAGGATCTGCTATTTCCAACAATCCAGTACCAACTTGTAAATTTAATACATCCACACCTAATCTTTCATACATTCTGTTTGGATTTGTCAAATCACTCATACTCTTTTTTACGGATTCTAATTGACCAAGTTGTGATTGAACATCCTTATTAACAGAAACAATTAAAAATGCAGCTAAAATAAGCAATGCGTATGTAGTAAAAGTATACCAAGGCAAGCCTGTTATAAATCCTGTTACAGCAATTAACATAAGAAATATAACAGTAAAAATTAGACTCGATGGTTTATTTAAAATCTGTCCTGCCAAATCACCACCTAATGATCCGCCTGCAGCAGTAGAACGGGTCATAACAATACCGGCAGAAACAGCCATTAATAATGATGGCAACTGTGCAGCCAATCCATCACCTACAGTCAATACTGTATATTTTTGAATAGCCTCGCCGGCCTGCATACCTTGTTGTAAGATACCTACAGCCAATCCACCAACGATATTTATTATTACAATGATGATACCAGCCATAGTATCACCTTTTACGAACTTCATTGCACCATCCATTGAACCATATAAATTTGATTCTCTCTGTAAATCTTCTCTTCTCTTTATGGCTTCTTCAGGAGATATTAACCCTGCATTAAAGTCCGCATCAATTGTCATTTGTTTACCGGGCATAGCATCTAATGCAAATCTTGCAGCAACTTCTGCTATACGTTCAGAACCCTTAGTGATTACCAAAAATTGTACTATTGTAATTATTATAAATATTACAAAACCTACTATTAAATTACCACCGGTAACAAAGTTTCCAAAAGCATCAATTACTTCACCGGCTTCCCCTTTCGCCAATATTAATCTTGTAGAAGCAATTGATAATACCAATCTAAACATTGTACCTATCAATATTATTGAAGGAAATGATGATAATTCTAAAGGTCTTTGTATATACAAAGATATCATTAATAATAAAATACCAAGTGTAATATTAAAGCTTATTGCAAAGTTAACTACCCAAGGCGGAAGTTCAATAATCAACAATACAATTAACAGTATTACAAATACCGCTAAAAATATTTCACTTACTATTGATTTATTGCCTTGTGCCTGTGCCACTTTGTTAACTTTCTTCTTTTGTCTTTAAAGCTTTCTCAATTATTGCCAATTGCGTCGCTATTGTTGCATCTATTATCCCATTTGAGGTTTCTACAATTACCCCACCGTCTTTTATATTATTATCTGGAACTACTAATATTTTAGCCTCATAATAATCACCTGAAAACAATTCAGGCAACTTATCTCTAACTAATTCTACATCTTTAGGCATAACTTTTAATGTTATTTTGTCTTCTGTTTTATTTACTTCTTCGACAACTCCTTTTATTATTGAAATGATAGCATTCTTATCTGTCTCTATTTCCTTATTAATTATTTTTTTTGCTATTTCAACAGAAATATCCATAATACACTCTGAAACCTTTTGAAAAACTTCATCTTTATAATTATAAAATTCTGAAAATTTTTCTCTTAAATCTTCAATATCTTTTTTTGCCTGATTTAATCCTTCATTATAACCTTCTTGTTTAGCAACTTCTTTTATAGACTGTGCATCTTTTTGCGCTCTTGAAACTATATTTCTATCTTGTGTCCTTCTATAGCCTCTTCTTCTTGAGCCTTCTCTTCTTTCTTCTCTTTGTTCAAAAGTTATATTGTCTAGAGATAAATCAAAATCATTTTTTTTTGATTTTTCTTCTTTATCGTTTTTAGAACTTAAATTATCTGACTCTTTATGTTCTTGCAATTCTTTATTCAATTCTGAAGAATTATTTAATACTTCATTATTCACTATTTTTGCAGAATCTAAATCATCCTGAAATTCCTTAACTTCAGAAGAAATGATATCATTATCTTCATCTATTTTTCTTTTTATTGTTGTATATTTCTTCTTAATAATCATTGAGTTTATCTTCTATACTGCTCACTAAAGATTGAATAACAAAAGGTGAAAAAACATCTTTTGCCGGAAACTTATAATCCAAAATAAAATCTCTTACAGCTTCCCTCTCATTCAATGCCACTTTACTTAATATTTCCGGCGAGGCATTTTTTATTGTTTTATAATGTTTTTTTAATAATTTATCAGTATTTATATAATCTGATTCCGGTAAAATTTTTTTTATCTCTTCTAATGATTTTATTATAATTTTATGATCAATCTTGCTTTCTATGTCGCTCATTTTCATATAATTTATTACATGTTGAACATCATGTTTATCTAAAGAATTTAATATTTCATTTGCTTTTTGTTCAGGGAGCTTTTTTAAAACTATCGCAAGAGCAGCAAGTTTTAAAACCTTTTTATCATTTGGTGTAGCACTATTTTTATCTTTATTTTGAACTTTTTCTAAATTTGCCTGATCCTCAGTTTTTTGAACCATATCATTCAAATTAGAAAGATTAACAGCAATATTATATTGACTTTGAGATAACACACCTTTTTTTACAAGTTTTTGTAGTTCATCTGTATAAACCTGCTTAACTTTATCTTCTACAAGATTAATTAAAGCATCTTGCGGCATATTTTTTATAATAGCTAATTTAGCAGTATTAAAAATATTTGCAGCAATAACTTGTAATATGGTATCTCTGTTTTGAGGGGGAATTTTCCCTCTCATTAAATCTATAGATTTATGGAATGTCCATTCTCCAATAAATTGAGTAACTAAACTTGCCTGTTCAGCATTAAATTTCAACTGAGCATCGTTACTTAATGCCTCACCTGCCATAAAACAAAACTTTTTTACAGTTTCTATTATTATTTTCTTATCTTGAGGAGTAAGCGTATCAGGTGCAGCATTTGATCCTGGCTGGTTTAATACCCCCATTGCCTGCTGTGCAAGATCGATTGCGAATGCTTTATAATCAAATCCTTCAATTGGCATTTCTCACTCCACTATGATTTTTCAATCCAACTCTTAAGCCCTTTAAGAGTTTTTTCACTATCACCATGTGCAATATCAGAAGAAACTTCATCTAATACTTCATCTAAAGACGTATCTGTCTCTGATTTCTTTTCTAATTGCAGTTGTTTTTGATGTTCTAAAAGCTCCTGAGTTAATATTGTTTGTTTTTCAATCAATTCTGCAGCTTTAAGATTTACATCTACTATTTGTTTTTCTTGTTCTGATGTTTTTTCTTTTAATTTTTTAAGTTCTTCTTCTTGTTCAGATGAAGAGTCTTTTAATTTTTTATGTACAAATACAAAACCAACAAATAAACCTGCAACAATAAGAACAAGAGCTAACCACCAAGGATTGCCTGAAGATTCCGGAACAGGTAAATTTACAGGTCTATCTGAGGCCAAATAAGGATCTATTGTTTCAACATAAGCTATTGAAACATCATCTGGAGAAACATTTGGTGATGCAGAATTTGCAATCAAAGTTTTAAACTCAAGTTCAGTCATATTAGCAGGCATTGCATTAGCATCAATAGTAACTGCTATTGAAATTTTTTCAATAGTACCTGCACGTTTTACCTTTGTTCTGTGAGTTTTTCCTACACCATAAGTAACTTCGGTTGCTTGTCTTTCATAATTTTTATTTTGAGTTGAAGAAGATGAGGAATTTTGAAGACCATTTGGCAAATATACACTAACGGCATCAGATCCTTTGTTTGAATCTTCAGATTTATCGCCCAATCCTTCTTTAAATGTTTGTTCTGTTATAGATGTTTTTTCTTCGGGATTATATATAATACTTGTTTCTTCGGTAGGAATTTGATTTAAAAAAGTACTCACTGTTACAACATAATTACCTTGACCAACAAGCCTGTCTAATTGAGCCGATACCTTGTTCTTCATATATTGGTCAAATTCTTGAACTTTTGAAATTTGATCATCTATTGATTTAACCAAACTGTTATATACATTTCCATTAGTATCTGTAATAGAAATATTTTCAGCACTTAAACCGCTTACACTACCTAGAAGTAAGCTTTTTATTGCCCTTATAACAGAATCATCCATCCTTACAGGATATTTTTCATTTTGTTCAACTGTTAAAACTACAGTAGCACTAATCGGCTTTTTGTCAGCTTTAAACATTGTATTCTCTGGAATGCTTACAAGTACAGATGCATTTTCTACTCTTGGCATCCTTCTTATTAACCTTGAAAGCTCACCATTTACAGCCCTTGCTAATTTAATTCTTTTGTCTTCTCTTGTAGACGTAAAATCATTTTTATCAAATATTTCCAAACCTACATTTTGATCAACGAGACCACTCTTAACTATTTCAATTAAAGCCCTGTCTCTTTGTACATTTGTATATTTACCGCCTTCTAAAAATACTGTTGTTTTAGATCCTGTAGATGTACTTTTTGTTTCTATATTACTTCTTGCTAATAAAGTTTGTATTTCAAGAGCTTTTCCTGGGTTATCAGTTGTAATTATATTAAAAGACTCTTTTTGAATTTTTTCTACAGGTTTTCCTGGGATTGCTGAAGATTTACCCCCTACAGAAATTGCAATAGTTAATATTATAATAAATATAAGCAAAGCAACACCGCCGATAACGGAATATAATATAGTTTTATTTTGTAGTAATTCTTTTATATTCATAAATCCCTAATCTTTACACATCTATTTACTTTGTATTATACTATTTTTTTCATATATTGGTAAATTCTTAACACTATTTAGTATTAATAATACAAACTTATTTTAAATTGCAATTTATATAGAAATATTCATAACAGTATTATAAGCTGTTACAACTTTGGAAGTAACTTGTGTTGCAAGTGTAACACCAATTTCAGCTTTTGCTATAGCTGTCATTACATCATGAATATCAACATCAGGATTACCCATCATTTGCTCATTGAGTAACTGATCAGGTTTTTCAACTTCATTGTTTAAATTAGTTACTAATCCGGATAAAACTGTTTTAAAATCAGTCGAACCTGATTCTTTCAATGCACTTGTACCAAAGCCTTTCTGCGAAAATTCATCAATTGGCATAGAAGAAAGTGAATTTGAGAATATATTAATATTGGGAACCAATCTGTTTTCAATCATATTTCTACCTTTCTATTTATAGATAATTTGAAAGTATATTCTTTACATAATTTTGAGTTTCTCTAAACGGTGGCACACCTCCATATTTATCAACATTTCCAGGTCCGGCATTATATGCAGCAAGTGCCAGAACTAAATTTCCATTATATTTATCTAACATATTTTTTAAATATCTTACTCCTCCATCTACATTTTGAGCTGCATTATATGGGTCAGTAACACCTAATGCTTTAGCTGTAGATGGCATTAATTGCATTAATCCTTGAGCTCCAGCTGAAGATTTTGCCTTTGGATTATAACCTGATTCTTGTCTTATTACCGCATTAACAAGCTTCTCATCAACACCATGTTTTTTTGAAATTTTTGCAATTAAATCTTTTATATGTGATTTTTCAGATGTTTTAGAAACAGGAATATATGGTAATTCTTTTTCTTCTGAAACTTTATAATTTTCAACTCTTTCAGCACTAACATTTTTTGTTGTTAAAGTACCAAATTTTATAGAATTTGCAGGTTTGTTCACATTAAATCTTGTATGAACATTTAAAGAAGATTTCATAACATCTTCAAATGTTTTAAATTCAGCTGTTTCAGGAAATTCTTGAATACCTGATTCTCTTTGCACATAATTACTTATCTGCTGTGCACGTTTTATGGCAGCTTCCTGTCCAGATGTATTTAATAAATTTTGAATCATACCTGTAAACAAAACACATTATCCCCTATTATTTTTAACTACCTATTGTTGCCGCTTTATCTGCCATAGATTTCGATAAAGTAATTATTGCCAAACTTGCTTCATAAGCTCTTTGTGCCATTATTGCATCTGTAATTTCAACTAAAGGATCTACATTTGAAGCTCTTATATATCCATTCTCATCAGCATCTGGGTGTCCCGGTTTATATATTTTATCTCCTAATGTGGGATCTTCCACTACACCTGCCATAGCAACACTACCTGTAGAATATGGCAGAGTACCTGCTCCAAAAGTTGATTCCTTCATTTGATTCATTACACTTATAAATGAACTCCTGTCTGTTGAAACAACAAGCGGAATTTTTCTTACATAATTTGGAGTATCAAGATTAGCTATATTTTTTGATGTTATATCTAATCTCATTCCATGTACTTTTAGGCCGTCACAGCCTATATTCATTGCACTAAATACACCCATTAGCCGTTACCCATATTTATAACTGTTTTCATTTCTGTAATTAGATTTGTCATTCTCCTTGTTGCTACAGTATATAACAAGGAGTTCTTTTGGATTTCTGATAATTCTGTAGCCGGATTAACTTTCTCATTTGTTGTTTCCATTGTTACAGGAGAAGGACCCATTTTTGAAGCCAACTCAGTTTCTAATGGATTTGCACATCCTCCTAAATATTGTGAAAATGATATATCTTTTCTCTTATAATTAGGAGTATCCATATTAGCAAGATTTGATGATAATGCCTTATGTCTCTCGGCTATTAAGTCAAGAGCGTGAAGTGTTCTTCCCATTGAATTATTTTCTATTATCATTTACTCTCCTAATCTATTGATTTAGTTGTAGTGTTTTTGAATACATATCATTTATTGTTTGCATTACTTTAAAACTAGCCAGCATAGAAGCATTTAACCTTAATATTGTGTTAACCTCCGTTAACATATCTATATTTGTAACTTCAATACTACCTTGTTTAAATTTTGAATGATTTTTTACCAGAACCGGTTCTCCTGATTCTGCTGTCAAATAAAATTTATTATTATCTGCTTTTTTCAATCCTTCAGGATTCTGAAAATTAACAAGAGGGATTGTACCTAATAATTCTCTTTGAGTTCCGTCATTAGAGAAGACCTCAACATCTCCATTTGATTTTATCTGTAAATTATCATAATTAATAGGTATTTGTATTCCATCTCCTACTAAATATCCGTCATTTGTTATCAAATAACCATCTTTGTCTAATCTGAAAGATCCTTCTCTTGTATATGTTACATCTCCGTTCGGTGATGTAACAGGAATAAAGCCTGTACCTTGAATTGCCACATCAAATTCTCTCGCAGTTCTTTGAACAGCACCTTGAGAAAAATCAGTCCTTTCATAACCTTTTAAATAACCATTTTCATCAAGCATCTGCTCAAATCTGACAGTTTTATATCCATTTGTATTATAATTTGACACATTTGTTGATACATAACCCATTTTTTCAAATTGAAGTTCTGCATTAACTACACCTTTATTTATTATACCGTGTATTGTAGCCATCTATAACCTTTCTAACTGCCTAATGAAGAAATAACTCTTTGTAAATTTGAATTTTGTATTTGATACAATTGTCTATTCGCTTCAAATGTTTTTGGATACATCATTGCTTCCATAAATTCAGACTGTAAATTTACATTTGAATATTCATTGTATCCTTGTCTTACATTTGGATTTAACACTGCTAAACCATCTTGTGTAACAACAGATAGCGTACCTGCTGTTTCAAATTTTCTTGTTTTACTATTTAATACTCTTACAACACCATCTAAATCAATTGTAATATCTTCTAGTTTTTCTGGAACTACCGGCAAAACTAATGGCGTTCCCATATTAGTAAGAATTTTATTATCATCTAGAGATAGAATTTCTCCATTTTTATTCATCTTGAATCTGCCATCTCTGGTAAGTTTAATTCCGTCTTTTGTTAAAACTTGAAAATAACCTTTTCCAGCCAATGCAATATCTAAAGGATTTTCAGTCATTCCTAGTCTTCCTACCGTATCATCTACTGTTGTAGAAATTGCATCTTCTCCTATAAATTCGGCAAATGATGATACAATAGGAATTTTTCTTTGATATCCGATTTTATCAAAGCCTATTACATTTTCATTTGTAATAGCCATCAATTTTGTCTGCATTCTCATAGCACGGATATTCTGAACTATTCCTCTGTCATCATAATTTATTCCGCCGATTATTGTCATACAACTTACCCTTTTTACTTATGTTTAAAAAACATATTCTTAATTTATGAGAATATATCTCACTTTCACTATTTAATGATAAACTATTAAAAGTCAAAAGTAGTCGTATTTATGGTTGAAATATAGGATTTTATCATGCACTTTCTACTCTGTTTGGAGTAATTTTTTTTCTTTGTAATTTTTATATGTTATTATGTTGTAAGTTCAATAATATTTAAGTTTAGGGTATGTTAGTGAAAAAAATATTTTTGACCTTTTTAATTATATTTCTATTTTCATTAAGAGCTGAAGCTATAAAAATCGGATTACAAACAAATGTAAAAGAAGTAAAATTAGCCTCTTCAGTTTCTGCTGAAATATATGATTCTCTGCAAAACAAATTACTATATGAAATAAGACCTATGAAGGTTTATGAATTTAGACCTTCCGGAAGAGAATTAACAGTTATTATTAATAGAAAACCTATTGGTTTAGGTACAAATCAAATTACAATAAGAACGAAACAACCAGGATTTTTATGTTCCAAAAGAGCTTGGTACAGAGGTAATTTCGTAATAAATAATTGGGGAAATTCTCTTACTCTAATTAATGATGTCCAATTAGAAGAATATTTAAAAGGAGTTGTACCTTCTGAAATGCCATCAAAATGGAATCCGGAAGCATTAAAAGCTCAAGCAATTGCGGCAAGAAGTTATGCTGTTGCAACAAAAACAGCCGGCAAACATGCATCTAAAGGTTATGACCTTGTAGATACTACAGCAGATCAAGCCTATGGCGGGGCAAGTGCAGAAAAATATTCAACTTCCAAAGCAGTAGATGATACAAAAGGAATTGTTCTTGTTCAAAACAGTAAAGTTATTCCAACATACTATCATGCGAGTTCCGGCGGAAAGACAAAAGTATGGAGTTCAGGCAGTTCTTTTCTACAATCAGTTCCATCTTTTGATGAAGGAACAAAGAAGAACGGACACGGTGTGGGAATGAGTCAACACGGAGCTAACAATCTTGCTGCTCAAGGATATAATGCTTATCAAATCCTAAATTATTTCTATAAAGATTTTAAATTTGCAAAATTAAGCGAAAATTGGGATTTATAAATTAATAAATTATTATTTTTGTTTTCTTAATTCTTTGGGAATATATTTTATCCAATCTTTTTCTAATTTATCAATAAAATGATGTGCATCTAATACATCATCATAACTTATTGGTAAAGGACAATCTTGAATAGTAAGAGCATCATCTTCCTGCTTTACAGATATTGAACTTGTACCTAATAGAGCAAGACCAAAACTCTTACCACACTCTGAACATATTATTTGTAATACCAACAAGTCTTTCTCTTCACGTTTTATAAATATTGATTTTTCATCAAAATCATGCCCGCATACACTGCAGCATAATCCTGAAAATAGTTTCTCTAATGTTGTTTTATCCATATTACCTCTATTATATCTGAATGTTTAAAAAATAGTAAATTAGGGTACTGTACTTGTGTGTAGTTATAAAAAAGGAATCTGTGTTATGGACGGTCTCTACTTATTGTTGTTCGGTGCTCTAATGTATTTTCTATTGATTGCTCTGCCTTCTATTTTAGAAAGACACGGTAATGTTCATTAGATAAAACCATTTTTTAAACAGAACACGGCTATTTTAAGTCGTGTTCTTGTTTTATCAACCTCCAAAAATCCTTATTACCATATTTATTTAGACCATTTTAATAAAAAAATGTTCCAAATTATTTTTCTTCCCAAACACAGCCTTCTTTTGTATCTTTTAATATAATAGATATTCTATCAAGCAATGTTCTTATTTTATCTGCTATAGGCCAATTTTTCTCTTTTCTTGCAGCATTTCTATATTCTATAATCTTTTCCATCAGTAAAAATGCACTTAAAGATTTATCTTCCTCTGAAAGAAAATCCATTTCATTTATAATACTTTCCAATCGACTTTGAAGTTCGTCTTCAGAAAGCTTTTCTTTCTCAATTTTAAAACCTAATACCTGTGTTAATTGCATTATTATAGCAAGACATCTTTTTGCTTCTTGTTTATTATTTTCATTTTTTGCTTTATTTGCATTTGTTACTGTATCAAAAATAACGGCAAGTGCTTTTGATGTATTAAAATCATTATTCATTGCTTCTTTGAATTGTTCTACTTCATCTGACTTTGAAATGTCAGGCAGCTCTTCATCTCCTATATACTTTAATAATTCATTTACTGAATTTTGAATTCTTTTCCACCCGGATTTTGCACCATCTAGTGCAATATCAGAAAATTCAACAGGCATTCTATAATGATTTGTAAGAATAAATAATCTTATTGTATTTGCATCATAATTTGAGAGTAAATCACCTATAGTAACAAAATTTTTCAAAGATTTGGACATCTTTTCTTTATTTATAGTTACAAATCCGTTATGAAGCCAATAATTAACAAACTTACATCCATTAGCACATTCACTTTGAGCTATTTCATTTTCATGATGAGGAAATATTAAATCAGCACCACCAGCGTGTATATCAATTGTTTTTCCAAGATGTTTTCTTGACATCGCACTACATTCAATATGCCACCCCGGTCTACCCTTACCCCAAGGGCTCGGATAGCCAAATTCTTCATCTTTTTTCCATAATGCGAAGTCCAATAAATCTTCTTTTATTGCTGATGCTTCTACTCTTGCTCCTGCAACCAAATCTTCAATCGGCTGTTTACTTAATTTTCCATAATCTTTAAATTTTTTTACTCTAAAATATACATCACCATCTTTTTCGTATGCATATCCATTATTTATTAAATCTTTTATTATTGATATCATTTCCCCTATTGTTTTTGTTGCAAAAGGTTCAATATCTGGTTTCAAAACATTTAACTTATTCATAGAATCTGCAAATATTTCATAATATCTTTTTGATATCACCTCTGCTGTGGTATTTTCTTCTTTTGCTTTCTTTAATATTTTATCGTCCACATCTGTTATATTTCTACAATATTTAACATCGTAGCCAAGAAATTTTAAGTATCTATATACCATATCCCATGTTATATAGCATCTTGCATGTCCCAAATGAGGATAATCATAAACAGTTGGTCCGCAAACATACATTTTTACTTTATTTTCTTCTATTGGAATAAATTCTTCTATTGAATTTGTATATGTATTATGTATTTTCATATCTAAAATCCTTTTTTATAATCTTACTATAAAACAATTGTTTAAAAAATAACAGATTTACAAAAAAGGATTTTTTTAATTATCATTAATTATTATTATCTATTTTATTATGAAACTTTATGAAGAATTAAAGTATTGAAATCTTCAGGTTTTATAGTAATTGGTAATTCTCTTCCTTGAGAATCTTCTCTTCTTAAATAATAATAGTCTTTTCCATCTTTCTTCATCTTGGCAATTTTGTATATTGAAGTGTCAGAAGTTCTTTCATTTTGGAATTTTGTACCAAGTTTCATTCCATGTTTTAGCCCTTGTTTCGCATTTGCATTTTCTGCAGATAAAATAATTCTATTATTTAAGCTACCTTCTTTTATTGATGTTTTTGTTTCTTTTCTATTCATTGGAGATGTTAACGGAGTATTTGATCCTTCCATATCATGAAGCATAAGAACTACCGATCCATCATTATTATATCTAATAACAGATTGTAATTTTTCGCTATTTTTTATTTGAACTTTTCCATCTTCATCTTTTTCATAAATTGAAACTGGTAATGTAGCAGTTGCACCATCATTTAAAGCACTTAATTCTTTTTTAGACCTTAAACCTGCTATAGAATTCATATTATCATAGAATTTTTTAACAAATTTATACTTGTTATTTTCATCATCATTCAACCATTCCCAATGTATTATATTTCTATTTTGTTGATGATAATTTTTTGCTTTTGTTTCATAGCCGGAAGCACCAACTCTGTCACCTGCAAAATCAGTTGGGCTGCCAGGAAGTGTTATTAACAATTTATATATAGAATAATATCTGTCATAAGCAGGTGTTAATATTGAATCTAGAACTTTTGCCTCTATTTCTTCTCTATTTTCAATTTTTTCACCATTATATTCTACTTGATCTAATACACTTTTTATTGCAACCTCAAAAGGTCTTGTACCAAATGCAGTAGCATCAAAGTGTTTTCCTTTAAACTGACCTGATGCCAGTTCGCTTATTGCCTTTTCTACAAGTTTTTTACTGTCAGAATTTTTTAAAACATCTGAAAACGCAGTATTTAATCTTGTTCCCATTGCAATTGCCATTGAATTTACTTTATCAAAATCTATCGATTTTATATCTTTCAATAAACATTTAGCCGCAGCAGCTTTATGTTCATCACTTGAAAAATCAGAATTAAATAATCCCATATCTAAAGCTAAACAATGAATAACACGAGGTTTATCATGGTTGCCTACAAATGTGTATGAATTAACAACTCCATCCTCAGGACTTTGGAATAAAAACCCTGGATTTGTTCCTGACCAACCTGTATCCATTTTATCCCTTAATTCAAAGTTTTTACCTTGCATTGCTCTCCAGCTGGAATCTCCATTTTCAAAACTATAGTTTGAAAATAAATCAGGCAATAAAGAGAAGAAATAATTATAATTTGCTACAGCAGTTATTCCGGTTGCTTCTAGGAATTTTCTTTCTGCATCTGCATCGCTTGTAAATATTGATTTATTCTCATCTTTAAATAAATCATATAAATCTGTAATTTCTGCCGTTGTATATGCATGTGGATTTTCTTCCAATACAGTTTTATTGAAATTCTTCCAAAAATCCGTAACATTATTCCAAGCTTTTGTCATACTATCAACATCGGATCTTACAGAATCTATTGAAGCAATATCTTTTGCAGCGTCAATTCTCCAACCTTGACCTGCTTCTGTTCTATCTATAATCATTTCTGCAATCTTATAATCATTTAAATTTCTTAAAGCAAATCGTTTACTTATCTTATCTTTTAATAATTGCTTATCAACGTCAGAAATATTTTCTATTCCTTGCTTTAATAGATCTACGACTATTTGTGACTCTTCTTCTAAAGATTTACCGGAATATGGAATACCTAAACTTTGAAGTGTTACTTCACTTTCATCAACATTTGAGAAATCAATATTTCCTTTAACATCTATTTTAATATCTGCATTTGGATTCAAAGCTTTAACAAATAAATATTTTGTTATTTCCGGAGCGATTTCTGATATAACATACTTTCCATAATCACTAACCATTCCATCTTCTTCAATTCCTTTTACATCGGATATTATAGAACTGATAAATGGAACAATCTGTTCTTTATATAAGTTTTCAGCTTCTTCATATACTTTTAAATACTTTTCAGGAAGATTTGGATTTCCTGCTTTAGAAATATCATATCTTGATACACCAACTTCTTCTGATGTATTTGCCTTCTTTGCTATATAAGGCGATGTCATTACTCCAAGCATATTCGTAGCAAATGGAAGTGTTTCTAATGGTAATTCCATTGATTTTCTTAGAATATAATCAGAAACTTTATAATCATTTCCATAGCCTTCAGGATTTATATCCGCTCTCATATCTGCATCATCTAATCTTCTTAAATGGTAATTTCCATTAACTACATTATTTAATACTTCAATATCAATTTTATCTAATACAGATTTTGGAAGTTCACCTGCTGTAACTAACTTATTAATTACAGAATAATAATCTTCAGCTGTTTCAGCATAACCGCCAATTAAATTAGATACATATTCTAATAAAGTATCAGAGGTCAATTTTGTCCAGTATCTGCCGGAATTTAGTGCATAATCTCTTACAGCTAAAGCACCTTTATCAAAATCTTCTATTGCTATATCTCTTGCGTCTGGTTCCAATTTAGAGAATCTTGCATCATCTTTATCGCATCTATAGAAATTAAGTTTTGCTATATCAACATTACCATCCCAAACTTCAAGACCTGCTGCATTACTTTTATTTACAACATTAAAATTTGTAAAATCAGAAACTTTTTTCATTACCTCTACATCAGATAAATCTAACTCTCCTTCATCGGCAACTACGTTTCTTACATTTCTTTCCAGTTCAACAGGGTTAACTTCAATTGGAAAAGGATATACTGCATCATCATGTCTTGTTATATCATATATATTATCAGTATTTTTATTATCATAAGTTGTTAATCTGCTTGGTGAATCTGATTTTTTTTGTTCTTCACTTGCAAGTCTGTCATCATAAAATTGTATATATGTTGGCTTATATGCTTTATAGTCAGCATTATCTTTCACTTCTCCATCTTTTGTAACAATAAATGGAGCATTAATTATTTTCATCCTTGTATAATCACATTTATCAGGAATTATTCCCAAAGAAACTTTTTCATCAGCTCTAAACATATTTTTTGAAAAAGAATCTTGACCTTTTCTTAAAAATTCAGATAAATGAATACCACCGAATCCTTCATTAACTAACGCTGCATCTGCAATCCAGTTTATGTCATGCTTAAATAATTCTTGCTGCATTATCTTAAAATCTTTTTCTGTCCCCAAATTTGGAGCTGGTTGGTATGCATTTTCTGTCCAATACAAATGAGAAGAAATTGTATCCTTAGTATAGGGAGTTCCTACTATTCTTTTAACACCTTCTTTTTCTAACTCCGGCAATCTTGCTATTATTCCATAGAAATTACCGCCAAGTTTATTAGCATGATTTCTTACAGATGTTAATGCCTTTGCTCGTAAGCTTTCATTTAATTTCGGACTTCCATCTTTACCATCTATACCCGGATAATATTCATCCGGCATTATTAATTGCATAACACCATTTTTATTAATTATTGCTCTGTTATTTAGTACTACATTATATTTATTATCAGTATTTTTTGTATCAAATATTCCAATTACACTACCATTATCAAACGCATAAGATGTTTCTTTTGTATTTTTATCTGTTAATTTAAATCTATATGCAAATCCCATATTTGAATCAATCTCAGGACATTCTGCCATATCCACATTCACAGAAAACCCATCCATTGGAATAACTGCATCCGGATTTGTTTGATTTAATACATTTAAATTTCCCTTTGAATCACGAATGATATTATAAAGTTCTACATTACAATCATATTTATCAGGATCATATAAATAATAGAATTGCTGAACTTCATATCCTGTTTTATCTATTTTTTTATTGTGTCCTGAAAATGATACATTATTCGTACTAATTCTACTTTTTGGAATATTCACACTGTGCTCCTTTTCACATGCAGAAATTTATACTAATTTAATTCTTCTAAATGCTTTTTCTTGCCTTTTTTTTTCTATTTCTTTAACAAATGTTTACATTCTATTTTTGTTAAAAATTGTAAAAAAAATTGTTTATTACAATTTTTTAAGTCAATTATTTATATATTTATACATTAAAAATACAGCGGAGAAAATATGTCTAATATAATAAATTCCCAAATGAATATTAACAATAACTCAATTGCAGCAAAAAATCTTACTGATTCTTCTGTGCAACAAAGAAAAATTGGAGTAATCAGTGCACCGGAATCTCTTCCCAAATATTCCATTAATAAAGTCCTTCAAGAGAAAGACGAATTTAGGAAAACTACCATTTCTCAAAATTATATAAAAAGTGAAAATTCAAAAAAAAGAAAAAGTAATTTATTAAAACTTGGATTTATTCTTTCTGCTGTAGCCGGTTTCTTTATTCTAAAAAGAAAAGTATAATTAAGTTCTTTTAAATAAAATTGGAGAAAAAATGAAAATAGAATTCTCTCAACCACAATTAAACAAATATCCATTTGCAATAAAACAAAACAAGAATACTTATAGTCAAACTATAAATAATGACCGTTTTGAATCACATCAGAATACACCAGAAAAATTCAATATTTCTTTTGGCAAAGGATTTTTTGACAGAATTCTTGAAAAAATAGATAGAAGAAATTCTACAAATTTTGATGAACTAAACGATAATGGCGAAGAACCTTCATTTTTTGCAAAAGAATTATCTGCAGGCATTAAAACGTTTTTAGAAAAAGAAATTCCAGCTAAAAATTTAAAAAGTATAATGACTCCTGATGAGTTTAGAGAAATATTGCCGACTCTTAATAAGGAAAATTTTAATTCCTCAAGAAAAAATAGAGAATCAGGGGTATATTGTGTTGATTTAGATTATCAAAGTAACTTTTCTAAGGGTAATGAAAATATATTTGACATTTTAGATAATGCAGCAAAATATGCTGATGAGTACTATGCCAAAACAGGTAAACCATTTATTTTTGCACTAACTGACAGAGATACTCTTGACGGTGTAAAACATGCAATTAGAATCATAGGAGAAAATCCTGAAAAATATAAACATTTAAAATTTTTACCTGCAATTAAATTAACTTATGCTCATGAAGCACCTAATTCGCAACTTAAATATGAAAATAGTGATATGTTAATCTATGGTATTAATCCATTTTCAATAAATATATCAAATTTTGTTGAAACAACAATTGCAAAAAGGAAAAGAATGGTTATTAATTTCATAAAACAAGTTAATCATTTATACCCTGAATTTGCATATAGCGTAATAGAATTTGCAGAACAAAACAGATTAAAATACAAAAAAGATTTCACCGTATCTAACTTATATTGGAGAGCTAGAGAATACGCAGAAACTAAAGGTGACACAGCAATTAAAAGTATTAAATTAGTACCAGAAGATGTTATTTCTGAGGCAGAAGACATTATAGATCAATTAGATCAAATTTTCGTTGGTTCTCAACAGGGTCCATATTCTGCATCCGGTTCTCAAATTATTAAAGATTCAGATGTAAACAAAAGTATAAAAGAAGTATTTGAAGAATATTCAACACACCTTGACGAATCTCAAGGAAAAGTTGTTTCTTCCGCAGAAAATCTATACGATGACATGATAGATTGTCTTTCACTAGAAGCTTCTCCTCCTGTTATAGCTTTATCTGCGCCTTATTATCTTTCTCACTATTATGAAGAAAGTAACAGTTCAGAATTCCCTAATGTAGTAGAATTTATTAAAGATTTACAAGAACGCTCAGGCGGTTTACTTGTTGCTTTTGAATCAGTTGTCCCAAGCTATGATTTAGACTCTGCATTAACTCCTGAAATAATCAAAAATTTCAATAATTATTTAAGAGAACATACTGACTTATATGAAGTAGGCGGAAGTTTTGCAAAACGCTATTTCTAAATTATTTGCCACTTGATAAATTATATGTTAATACTACATCATTTCCTTGTTCTGATATATATAGAACATCATCCTTGATATATAAGAAATAAGGCTTTGATACTTTATTCATAAATACACTAACATTGCCATTTTTAGTAATTTTTAAAATATTATCAGCATCGAAATTAGCAACGTATATATTATCATACTTATCAATAGCCAAACCAACAGGTCCTTCTAATAATGAATTTTTAACAAATGGTATTTTATTTTTTTGTTTATCCACCTTAACTATAGAATTATCAGAATAACATGCTACAAAAATATTACCTTCTGAATCTACTACCATACCGGCTGGTGAATCAAACTTATCAATTAACACTCTTTTAGCCGCAGTAGCCTTAGAAACCTTAGAACGTTCTATTTGTTCTGTCTGCATATTAAACTGTTCCATTGCATCTCTATATAACTGCCTTGCAATATAGTATTTTTCATAATCATCAGGAATATACTTTAAATATTTTATTGTTAATGAATAATTTTTTCTATTATATGAAATTTTAGCAGCCTGAAGAATTGCAGCATAATCTCTTGGATTTAAAGCAATTGCTTTTACATAATTATTATATGCTTCATCATAATCTTTTTTTGCAACATAAATATTAGCAATATTATAATAAGCATCAGACATTTTTGGATTATACTTTAATGCTTCATTAAATGAAGTAAGTGCACCATCGTAAGATTTCATCTTAACCATTTGCACACCTTTTTTATATGCGGAAACTGCTTTCTGCATATTTTGTTCAGATACACTAATGGCGTAAGAAATACTGCTTTGTAATAAACAACAAGCAATTCCAATTATAACAGCTAATTTTTTAATTTTATTCTTTTTCATTACACCAACGACATAGAAGGAATACTATAATTAAATTGTACAGCTTCTTCTAACTTAAAGGCAACATTTAACAATTTTGTTTCATTTAAAGAATTAGCTTGAAGCTGTATACCAATTGGCATTCCATCAGAATCTAAGCCTACGGGTATATTCATAGCAGGAATTCCAGCTAAATTAGCCGTAATTGTTGCTATGTCAGTCAAGTACATGCTTAATGGATCTTCAACTTTGGAACCAATATCAAAAGCTGTATGAGGACAAGTTGGAGATATTAAAACATCTACTTTACTAAATGCAGTATCAAAATCTTGTTTTATTAATCTTCTTAATTGTTGTGCTTTTTTATAATATGCATCATAATATCCTGAACTTAGTGCGTAAGTACCAAGCATTATTCTTCTTTTAACTTCATCACCAAAACCTTCTGCTCTTGTTTTTACATACATATCATATAAATTTTCAGGATTCTTTGTTCTATAGCCATATTTTACACCGTCAAAACGTGCCAAATTTGAGCTTGCTTCGGCAGTTGCAACTATATAGTAAACAGCTATTGAATATTTAATTAAAGGAAGTGAAATTTCAACAATTTCAGCACCCATTGATTTATACTTTTCCAATGAATTTTGAATTGCTTTTGCAACATCTTCAGAAAGTCCTTCTGAACATAATTCTTTAATATAACCTATTTTTACTCCTTTTAAATCATTATGAATATCTTTTGTAAAATCTGGAGCTATCATATTTAAAGAAGTTGAATCTTTCTCATCATGTCCTGCAATAGCATTTAATAATAGTGCAGCGTCTTCAACCGTTCTTGTTATTGGTCCTATTTGATCTAAAGAAGATGCAAATGCAATTAAACCATATCTTGAAACTCTACCGTATGTGGGTTTTAAACCAACCAATCCGCAGTAACTGGCAGGTAGTCTAATACTACCACCGGTATCGGAGCCCAAAGCAAAAGTAGCTTCTCCTGCAGCAACTGCAGCAGCACTACCGCCAGAACTTCCTCCTGGTACTTTTTTTAGATTCCATGGGTTTCTTACTATTTTGAATGCGGAATTTTCATTACTTGATCCCATTGCAAATTCATCTAAATTTGCTTTACCTATAATCGGAATCATATTTGATTTTAATTTTTTAGTAACTGTTGCATCATAAGGAGATACAAAATTAGCCAATATCTTACTTGAGGCAGTTGTTGGATATCCTTTTAAATTAATATTATCTTTAAGCGCTAGAGGTATACCTGCTAAAGGAGGTAATTCTTCTCCTTTTCTTATCTTTTCATCAACTTTTTTTGCTGTTTCTATAGCAAAATCTTTAGTTAAAGAATTATATGCACCTATTTCTTTATCTACTGTTTCTACTTTTTTATAAACTTCATTTACTAATTCCTCAGAACTTACTTCTTTATTTAATAATGCTTTTCTTTGTTCTGATGAAGATTTTGTTATTAATTCCTGTATATCCAACTTAAATACCTCTCATGTTCTATTAATAATATTATAAATTAAAGAATATATTTTAGTAAAAAAAATAAGAAAATTTTACGTTTTTTACCTTTTAATTTTCTAATGCTATTATATTTAAAGAAACGAAAGGCATATTTTAAATGGCAATTATTTCAGATGATGAAAATTACAAATTTGAAAAAATAAAAAATGAAGATACAACTTCAGAACAAACAACTTATGATATGTCTTTTGAAACAAACATAAGACCTAAATATTTTGAAGATTATGTCGGACAAACGACATTAAAATCAACATTGAAAATTTCAATTGAAGCTGCAAAGAAAAGAGAATTACCGCTGGATCATATACTTTTTTACGGTCCTCCTGGTTTAGGAAAAACAACTTTAGCTTCTGTTATTGCTAATGAAATGAATACAAATATAAAAATAACTTCTGCGCCTGCTCTTGAAAGGCCAAGAGATATTATAGGAATTTTAATGTCTTTAAAAGCCGGTGATATTTTATTTATAGATGAAATTCACAGACTTAATAAAATTTCAGAAGAAATTTTATATCCTGCAATGGAAGATTTTTATCTTGATATGACAACAGGTAAATCACAAACATTAAAATCGATAAGAATTCCCATTCCAAAATTTACACTAATAGGAGCAACAACAAAAGCAGGCTCTTTATCAAGTCCATTAAGAGACAGGTTTGGAATAATACATCGTCTTGAATTTTATACAGAAGAAGAACTTACTAAAGTTATTCAAAGAACAGCAAAAATTCTTGATATCGAGATAGAAGAAAATGGCGCTACAGCCATTGCAAAGCGTTCGAGGGGAACTCCAAGAATAGCGAACAGACTTGTTAAAAGAGTTAGAGATTATGCTATTGTTAAATCTGACGGATTAATTAATGACAAAACAGCGAATAAAGCTCTTGATATTCTTCAAATTGATAAATTCGGGCTTGATAATACCGATAGATGCCTACTAAACATTATTGCAGATAAATACAATGGCGGACCTGTCGGTATTGAAACTTTAGCAACAGCACTCGGAGAAGACGTTAAAACAATTGAAGATGTATATGAACCGTATTTAGTTCAAAAAGGATTTATTCAAAGAACCCCAAGGGGTAGAAAATTAACACCTTTTGCCTGCAAATGTTTTAATTTACACAACATTGATATTCAGCAGCAGTTATTCTAATTAACCGCCGCCGCATACTTTACAAGGGACTCCGCCTCTTGCTTTTGCCTTCTTTTTATCAACAACAATGCAGTTTTTTGTACATTTTTTCGCCCACTGACAACTTGGATGATGATATTTTAATGTTTTTTGATTAAATACAACATCTTGTGCATTAGCACTTAAACATATAAAACATATTGTTATAAATAATAAAAAATATTTTTTCATAAAATATTAATCCTTTTTTTAATTATAACATTTTACAAAAAAATATTTTTTACTTTAACTCAAATTTAATTTAAAAATTTAATTTAGAACATCTTTTATAGCAGAATAAACAATATTAAAAGCTGTTTTAGCCGGTTTTGTATCGGATATTGCATTTAACATCATAAAATCGTGGATAGCACCAATAATTCTAACGCAAGCAACATCAACATTTGCATTATTTAACTTATCTGCAAAATTTTCACCTTCATTTCTAAGCACATCATTTTCTGCTGTTATAATGAGGGTTTTAGGTAATCCATTTAAAACATCATTTGGAGCAATTAAAGGTTGAGCATAATAATTTTTAATTTGTTCTTTATCTTGAATATATGCATTCCAAAACCATTCCATGGCCTTTTTTGTAAGCCAGGGGCCGTCTTTAAATTTCTTATAAGACTTTGTATCCATTTCATAGCTAAGTGCCGGATATAATAATATCTGCAATAAAATATCAGGTCCTTTTTCTTCTTTTGCCCTAATAGCAGCTGCTGATATCATATTTGCACCTGCGCTATCACCAGCCAATATTATTTTATTTGAATCAATATTATAATCATCAGGATTATTATATAGAAAATCCAATGCCGCATATATTTGATTAAACGCAACAGGAAAAGCCGCTTTCGGAGAATGAGGATATTTTACAAAAGCAACTGCACAATTTGTATTAATTGCTAATTTTTTAATTAATTCATCATGAGTTGTCTCATCCCCCATAACCCATCCGCCGCCATGAGCATATATTATTAATGGCAATTTAATACCTTTTGTATTATTTGGACGGACAAACCTTAATGAGACATTCCCATCTAATGGAGTTATTATTTCAGTATCACAAATTTCAGCTGGTATATTTTTATAATCTTTTTCTTGAATAGTTCTTAAAAAGTTTTTAGCCTCATCAAAAGTTAAATCGTATATTGGTTTAGTGTTTACAGAATTTAATTTCTCAATAAATTGAGCAATTTCGCCATATAAATTATATTTATTATTTTTCATATTTTCTCCAATAATATATTGATTGACGTAAATATATTAATAGAAAGTAATAGAAATGAAATCACCAACAGAAGTATAAGAAATAATATATTTTAAAATTATATACTTGAATAAAACAATATATTTATGTTAATATTGGAATACTTTGGAAGGAGAAGTGGCCGAGTAGGTTTAAGGCGGCACCCTGCTAAGGTGTTGTGTGGAGTAATCTGCACCGTGGGTTCGAATCCCACCTTCTCCGTTTTTTATTGCGGTTTTTGATTTTTTCTAATGGTGGAAAGAGAACCCTACAAAACGAAGTTTTGTTTTAGGTTCGGCGCAAGTGAGCAGAGGCTGTAATAACGGAGGCGTTGAGCCTTCGACATGTAATGCCGTTTATCGCGAACGAGCAAGGAAATCCCACCTTTTCCGTTTTTTATTGTGCTTTTCGATTTTTATAATACAAGCATCAATAACTTTAATAATATTTAATTATTTCGATTTTAATTTAGAACTATTGATTTTTTTCTTTGATAGAGTAAAAATAAACATATAAAATAAAGGAACTTTCATGTATAGTCAAAACTCAAAAAATCAAGCTTGGTGGAACCTGTTCAAAGGAACAGGCGTTTTGAGTTGGCGTTAATTTGAATAACTTAAAATTTATGTTTAGCCTGTTTCTTATGAAGCAGGCTATTTTTTGTATTCAGATTAATTAAGAGGAAAAAACAATGAAAGTAGAAAATATAGGATTAGGATTAAACCTTGCAAAAAAATTTATATCATTACAAGAAGGCGGTGCAGGATTATCGCACATGCGATTTATTCAAGACAGTGCAACAGGGCTTTTACCAAAAGCTATTTTTGCACGTTCTAAAGCAGATTTAGTTGAAAACAGTTTTCTTGAACTTGCAGAATCTGCACTTGTATATTATGGCCCCGGTCTTCTTGGCGAAGGAATTTTTCGTAAAATATACAGTAAAAACCTTCCGAATAATTTAAAAAATAAAATAGCTACACCTGCTGTTGATTTACTAAAAAACAAATCTGTTGATAATAAAAAAATTCTTCCCATAAAAGCAGCAATTGCTCTAAGTAGTTTATCTATTCCACTTGTTGAATATTCACTAAATTACATAAAAAATTTATTAACACTAAAAATGTTCAAACAAGGTGATTTTAATGACATAGCAAAACTTGATAAAAATAAAGCTGTTAATACAAAGAAAAATGCCGATGTAGAAAAAAGTGCAAAAAAGCATATTATTGCTTCATCTGCTATTTTTGCAGCCTGCCTTGGTGCAAGCGCTTTATTATATAAAAAAGGCGAAAATTCAAAAGCACTCCAGAATTTTTCAGAATTCATCCTAGCACCTGGAAACAAACTAAAAAATCAGAAATTAAAAGATTTTACAAACAAATATTTTAGTATTGATTTTGCAAACAATAATAACAAGCTTACAATGAGTAAAGGTCAATTAACCTCTTGCGTAGCAATAGGAGCTCTTGGTTATTTTGGCGCGGCGAAAGACAGAGGCAAGCAAAATTTTCTTGAAGTTCTATACAGAATGCCAATTGTTGGATTTTACATTATTTGCGGTAACGAATTGTTGGAAAAAGGATTTAAAAAAATGCTTGTAAAAGCAGGAAAATGCAAAGAAACTATTGGAAAAAATCTTGAAGTACCGGCTTTAAAAGATTTAGGTGCATTAGCCGAAAAACTGCAAAAAGAAAAAGGCGGTAATTATAATGATATTTATAAAAAATTACTTAAACAAAAAACCTTAATTTCAGGTGTACCTTTTCTTTTTGGTATTGGAGTAATGGGATTTTTTGTTGCGGCCGTTTCAAGATACTTCACACAATACAGATATGATAAAGATAAAAAGAATAATAATGAAGAAAAGCAAAACTCTAACTTTTTTATAAATAATGATACTCCTGAAATTTTTAATAGTTTTTCATAGGTATATAATTTATTTATGGATATATTTGATAAACTTTCAAAATCAAAATTTCGAGCTAAATTTAAGCTAACACCTAAAGATATTGAGTACATAAAAAATAAAGGACTTGATAAAATTTATTCACATGCCTGCGATTTTATAAGAAAAAGGGTATCTGCAGCAAATATTGAAAATGACGGAAAACAAACCCCAATGCGAGGACATCCTGTTTTTATAGCACAACACGCAACGGCAACTTGCTGCCGAGGATGTATAGAAAAATGGCATAAAATAAAAAGAGGAACAGAACTAACACAAGCACAACAACAATATCTGGTTTCTATAATTATGGAATGGATAAAAAGACAAATGAAATAATATTATAAAACAATAATAATATTATATTGTCCGAGGAAAAATTCACTATAAACTGAAAGTTTGAGTGAATTTTTTTTATAAAACCAACCACAAACCTTGTTTTTGAGTGAGTTTGTATCCCTAGTAAAACAAAGATGAGCAGTGCTTTTAAAAAGTGAGTACTTTGTTAGCGAGGATGGCTCGCTAACAAAGTACGATACTAGATTAAATATTTTCATAATATTTTATAATCTCAGAAAAACTAACTTTTAAATCTTCCTGCTCTTTAAAAAATTTGATTACCCTTTTTATAGAATCTATTTTCACATCAATCTCATTTTTTGTTCTATATAAATCTATTTCTATATCTTTAATAAAATATTGTTTACACTTTAAAACTAAAGCATTCAGTTCATCTACACTATCATTTATACCTTGCATAATCTTATATTGAATTATTATTTTTGAAGAAGATATAGTATCCTTGTTAACTAATTTAGAATATTTTTCTATGTTCCTCCATATATCATTAAACATATCTGTATTTGTTATTTTTTTGTATGTATTTTCTAATGCTGAAAATAAAATAATTTTCAAAATAGTATTACCGTTTTTTAACGATTGTTCTATATCAGAAGAATATATTTTTGCAGAAGTTTTTATTTCATAACTTTTTTGGATTAGTTCAGTACTTATTTTCTTATTATTAAGGTTTTCTATATAATTGAATAATTTTATTGAATTTATGTGTTTATCCTTATAAATTTTATCTTCTATCAACATCCAATTATAATCAAAATTAACGTAAATATTATCACAACCTACCTCATCACACTTTTTTAAGAAAGCATTAAATTCATCTATATTATCATTAATACCATCCAAAATTATGTATTTTAAATATACTTTTGCCAGTGGATTAGCTTTTGCAACTTTTATATACTTTTTTATATTGGACCATACTTTATCATAATATTTAACTCTTTTTATTTTTTCATAAGTTTCTTTTGTTCCAGAATCTACAGATATTGTTAAATTAGAATCATATTTTTTTAAAGCATGTTCAATTTCCTTTGAATAAAACATACCGGAACTAGGAAAATCAATATGAAAATTATTTTCTTTTGCATAATCAACAATCCACCTTAACTCGTGAGAAGGATATTCACTACAATCTCCACCTTCTAAATATATTGTGCCATTTTGTTTTAGTAGTTTTTTTTCCGCTAATGTTTCTAATAATGGTCTTATATCATATATTTTTCTGGCATTAAGTTCTTTGCGTTTGTTTAAATCACCTTTAGTTGCAACACAATATATACAATTACAAGAACATTTTGATCTATTCGCAATTACTATATAATCTATACCAACACTTTCATCCCATTCATCTTCTTTGAAAAAAACACACTTAATACATTGTTCAGGAATATTTTTATCTGTCTTACAATTTTTTATAAAATCTTCTCTGGCATTTAAATAAACATCTACAAAATCTTTTTCACCATTGTAATCATTATAAAAGGATTGTTTGGAGCCAACTAGACAATAACAAAATGATAAAGAATTATTTATAACCATTAAGGAAGATATAGCACTTTTACAACACTTAAATCTCATTTTCAACTAAATCCTATTCTAAATGTATATTATACAATATTTTTTTATTTAAAAATGCATTATAAATCAATCAATGATGATATTTCTTTAGAAAAATATATATTTATGTCATCTTGTCTTTTTAAAAACTTTATATCTTCAATTAGTTTTTTTATTTTTTCATTATCTAAAGTTTCCTGACTATATATATCAATTTCAATATCTTTTATACTTAAAGATTTACATTTTTCTAATAATGAATTTAATTCAGATTCACTATCATTAATACCCGGCATTAATTTATAAAGAATTTTTATTTGAGAGTATGAAGTAGTAACTTTTCCTACAAAATTAGAATATTTCTGAATATTATTCCATATTTCATCATATAAATTGGTATTTGTAATTTTTTGATAAGTACTTTCTAATCCTGCAAACAAAATAATATAAACAATTGTATTACCTAACTTCAAATCTTCTTCTATATTTTTTGAATATACCCTGGCCGATGTTTTTTTCTCTTGTATTTGTAAAAAGACATCTGAATATATTCTTTTATCGTTTAAAGATTGAATATAAAACAATAAATCAGAAACAGCTTTAGGAATCTGATTTATTCTACCCCCATCATCTTGAAGCCAATCTAAATCAACAGAAATATCAATATGATTACAATTTATACTATTACATTTATCCATAAATGCTTTAAATTCATCAATATTATCATTTACACCACTCAAAATAATATATTTTGCACATACTTTTGCATCCGGATTTTCTTTAGATACTTCAATATAATTTGCAATATTTGACCAAACTTTATCAAAATATTTAACTCTTTTTATTTTTTCATACATTTCTTTAGTCCCAGAATCAGGAGAAATTAGAATAGAAGCTTTACCTGTTTTAAGTGCATTAGCTATTTCATCGGAGAAAAACATACCTGAACTTGCAAATTCAATTTCCCACCCATGTCCAAATGCAAAATTAATTAACCAATTTAATTCCTCTTTCGGATATTCACTACATTCACCGCCAGCTACGAAAATTTTGCCATTATCTTTTAATAATTTATTTTCATCTAATTCTTTTAAAACAGGTATTACATCCCAAATTTCTTGTTTATTTAAATTTTTTCTTTTTTCAATATTTCCATCCGAAACAACACAGTATATACAATTACAAGAACAATGAGTTCTATTCGCAATTCCGATTAAATCAATACCTATGTCTACATTCCAATCCGCATCTACGACCAAAGAACAATTTTGACATTGAAAAGGTATATTTACGCCATTTTGACAATTTGCAATAAATTCTTTTCGAGCTTTAATATATTTTTCTATAAAATTATTTTCACCTTTGTAATTTTGCCAAAACGCAAATTTTCTTTCAGATAATTTAGGGCAAAAAGATAACGCAGTATCTGTAATCATAAATGAAGAAATTGAATGTTGACAACATTTAAATCGCATTTTACTTTAGTTTCTAATTCTACTCCAGTAATTATATCTTAATTTCTACCAATTTAAAAGTTATACAATAAAATTAGTCGTCATTCGAAATTTATTGACTTTTATAAAGTGTTCTGATTAAATCAAATTGTAATAAATATTGGTTGGACACAAAATGATATATGATAAGAAAAAAGATTTAACTCCACAGAATACAGTTGAAAATATAAAATCAATTTTACAAGATATAGGTATTCCTCCACTTGAAGAAATGTGTATGGAAAGAATCATAAATGATCACGTAACTGAATCTATATTTCTAAAACTTCCTAATGACATGACAGTAACAGCAAATGGGAAAGGAACAAATTATGAATATGCATTAGCCAGTGCATATGGCGAATTTATGGAAAGACTAGAAGTTGGCAACTTATTCCCAATAACCCCGCCTGATCAAATTAAAATAACACCTAAAGAACTTATAAGTAAAGGTTACTTAAATTTTTGGTTCAATGAAGACTTAAAGAAAGTAGAAAAATATGTAAATATTGCAGTAGATGTATGTTGTAATTATACAAACTATATTAATAAAGAAGAAAAAACAGCAGAGTTGTTGCCATTCTATCACGTAAATAAAGATGAAATATCCTATATTTCTCCTAATTTGTTACAATATACAGGAGGATTCACAGGTAGTTGCGCAGGAAATACGCCATATGAAGCACTTGTGGAAGGTCTTTCTGAAGTATTTGAAAGACACATCATTAGAAAGGCAATAAAAGAACCTATATCTTTCCCTGACATACCTGAAGAATTTTATTTAAAATATGAATCAATAAAAAGAATTATTGAATATTGCAGGAAATTAGGATTTAAAGTTGTTGTAAAAGATGCATCATTAGGCAAAAAATATCCTGTTGCCTGTGCTGTTTTATTGGATGAAAAGACAAATGGATATTACGTTTGGTTTGGGGCACATCCTTCACTTCCGATTGCAATAGAAAGATGTTTCACTGAAATTTTCCAAGGCGCTGATTTTAGTAATAAAAATTATGTTAATGCTTTATTCAAGTTTTCCGGAAGAAGAGATAATATAATTCCTGATGCACGTATGGATAATGCTTTCAATCATAGATTCTTAGAGGTAAATGCTGTGTTCTTCTCTAAAAAACCGGACTATTTATTTTCATACGACGATTGGAAAGAAAATGAATCAATATCAAATAAAGATTTATTTAAAAATATGATTAAGATATTAACAGATAAAAAAATAGATGTATTTATTAGAGATATATCTTTTTTAAATTTTCCTGCATATATAATATGTGTACCAAAATTAATAAGCACATTAAATAATATAGATATATCCTCAGGAATAGACATAAGAAATAACTATTATAAAACAGTAAGAGTCATTGGGGAAAACATCCCTATAAATTTAACTCCTCAAGAAGTTCTTGACTTTTTTGAGTATGCTTTCCACCTACAAATGCTTATGAAAAATGATTATAAAAATTTTGAATTGGTTTATATAATTACCTTACTAAAAACAAAACAATATCAAAAAATATTAAATATCATTACTCCGTTAAAAAATTCATTTAAGTATTCAAAATATAAAAAGATGTTCTTGTTCTTAAATGATTACATAAATGCAAAATTCCAAAATATTTACAATATAGAATATGAAAATAATTTATACAAAAAATACGGAAAACATTTTGTTAAAAAACTAATAGAAATATTCGATACGGATGACTCTTTCCAAAATGCTATTAATATGCTTAAAAAACATAAATTCTATTATTTAAAACATATAACAGAAGAAAATATTAACAGAAAAAAATATATAAGTGAAAAAATCCTTAAAAAGTATAAAGAAAATACTCCAAATCAAAAATTAGTAAAAAATTTATTTAATTAACTAAACAATACCTCGGAGTATAGAATATATATCATTTAATACAATCAATAAAAATATAATATTAAATGAAGAAAAAGTAATTTTCATAATTTTTTCCATTGTACTCCTTTTTACTGATTTTTTAAATAAATCTCCAGATAAAATAATTAAAAATTTTCCACCATCAAAAACAGGAATTGGAAATAAATTTATTAATGCCATATTAAGAGATAAAAAAGACATTAACCATAACATTCGAGCACAGCTACCATAAAATCCCAGATCTGCACTTATTTTAATTATAGAAAAAATACCTCTAACATCTGTAATACTTATGCTCCCTGTAATTAATTCTTTTAGATAGAAAAATAAAATATAAAACTGATTAAATATACCTTTCAAACTATTTTTCACTAGTATAGGAAAAGAACTTATCTTTTCATATTTTTCTTTTACATAAACATTGATACCAAGAGAACCATTTTCATTTACATTTATATTATCAATTGATACCTTTTCATTATCCCTTATTACAACAACTTCATTTGAATCTTTTATATCATTAACATATATATCCGGTAAAAATATCAATAATTGATTATTATTGTGACTTAATAATTGTTTATTTCCATTTCTGTATTTTTTTATAGAAGGTTGATATACCCTAAAATACTCTTGTAATGCGATTATATCATTAATTCTTTTATTATTTATAGAATATATAATGTCACCTTGTTTTAATTGCTGATTTTTAACATCTATATGTTTCTGATTTTTAAAAGAATCAATTACAACTTCATAATTATTTAATGGAATGAACTTACAAAATATACCAATAAGTAAAAGGATGAGAAATGAAACACAAATATTCATAAAAATTCCCGCTAAAGTAATAAAGGATTTTTGGAAAGAAGTTTTATTTAAAAATCTTTTAGATGAATTCATAGGAAGATCACATTTTGGATTACTTTCAGGATAGGCAATATAGCCACCAAAAAAGAACAACAAATGTACAATAAACTCTGTATCAAATATTTTCTTTCTAAAAATAATCGGACCACATAGAGGAAGACCAAATGCAAAACGTTCAACCCTAACACCAAAAAGTTTTGCCGCACAAAAATGTCCTACTTCATGGAATAATATTATTAAACCAATAAAAAATATAGTTAATAAAATATATAAAAAGAAATGCAAAACTTCCATATATAAATTCTTTCTCCACAAATCACATAAATAATTATCTCATAAATTATTAATATATAAAATTGTCTGTCCGAGAAAAAATTCAAGATAAGCTGAAAGTGTGCGTATTTTTTTATAAAATGAACTAAAAACTTTGTTTTTGAGTGAGCTTGTATCCGTAGTTAAACGAAAGTGAGTGATGTTTTAAAAATGTGAATACTTTGTTAACGAGGATGACACGGTAAGAAAGTTTAATACGAGATTAGTTTATAAAAAAAAGAAACCAGTGAAATACTGGTTTCTTTTATCAATATAATAAACTAAGCTTTATAGTCCTATTCCATATATAGTAACACCATATACAGATGAACCCCATTTGGCAATTAGGTAATTATTAACATCTACTTGATCACCATCAACACCAAATAGAAATATATCGTCTGAATTATCTGAATTATTAGTATCTACTGATTTTAAATTTTTTATATCTTCTGGATTTATATCATACATAATTAAATCTCCTTTTACCTTATAATAACATATTTCCCTAAATTTAACAATAAATCTAGGTTTTATATATAATATTTAATAAAATTTTACAACAAATAATAGTTATAAAAAGCTAATTTAAATACAAACAGACATATTTTTTATAACTCTTCCAATAACCTTAAAATCTATTTTTTTAAGATCTGATAAGTTATATAATATTTCTTCATAATTTTTATTCATATAAAAGAATTTAACAGAACCATCAATATTTTGCTTTATTCCATTAACAAAGATAAAATTATCATTTCTTGTAGTATAAGCATATATACCACTTAACATTATATTATTTTCTGATAAATCAAGGACTAACATATCTTGATTTCTAATTGGTTCAATTCCACCATCCATAGAATCACCCGTCATTTGCATTATTCTCAAATCATTTTCATTTTTTTTCCATATATCGTGAACCAATATACTATCAAGCCATATGCTTAAAAATCTAGGATTTTTTATGGAGGAAATAAGATTAGGATTTTCATAATGTTTAATTTCAACAGTATCAACGACAGAATGACTGTCTGTATTTATAAACATATTTCCCTCACCGGTCAATAACCAATTAATATTTACATTCATATTTTCATATAATTTTATAAAGAAATCAGCAGAAGGTTTATTTTCACCTCTTTCATACTTACTGAGCTGCTGTTGTAAAATACCCATTTTACTTGCAAATTCGCCTTGTTGCATATCTAAAGCTGCTCTTATTTGTTTTAATCGATTTTTCATCATTCACCTATCTTTATAAAAAGTATTGACTTAAAAACTAATTAGTTGTATATTACATAATATAATATTAAACGGTTTGTTTTAAATTAACTATCCGGAATAAATAACATAACAAAATATAATATTTACACTACTCCAATTTAATCATGTTGGTTTAAAAGCTATGTGGTTAAAATTAAATTTGTTTAATTTTAAACTAATGTTACTAAAAATAAATAATATATGCAAGGATTTAACAAACTATTTATTATGCAGAGAGAGAAATAATGATTGAATATAATGAACCCTGCAAAGAAATTAGAACACTAATAGTACAAAAATATACATTTGAAAGACTTGGGTTAAAAAATACGTTAAAAAACTATTCGTTTATAAATGTTATAGGGGATACTTCCAGCGGTACAGAAGCAATCAAAATAATTTTACAAAAACAACCTGATATTGTAATAATGGATTTATTTATTGAAAAGAAAGAAAGAATAAATCTTATAAAACAAATAAAATATAAATTTAAAAATATAAAAATAATAATACTTACAGATCATACACAACCTGAAGATATAATTTTAGCAACAAATTCCGGAGTTAGTGCATATTGTATTAAGAATATAGCACCAAAAACTCTTTCTAGTGTAATAAAGAATGTTGCAATGGGCGCTAATTGGATTGATCCATATATTTCATTAGGTGCATTAAATTTTATAAATAATTCTAAAAAGAATATTATAGAGAACAATAAATCAGAAGAAAAATATACAAATATAAATTTAACTGAAAGAGAACTTGAGGTTTTAAAACATCTTGTTTCAGGCAAAAGTAACTCTGAAATTGCAAAAGCATTAATAGTTAGTGTTCATACAGCAAAAGCACATGTATGTAATATTTTTCAAAAAATGTGCGTAGAAGATAGAGTTCAAGCAGCAGTAAAAGCAATTAGAGAACATATAGTAAATTAAAAAGAGTATTTATTAAAAAATAAATACTCTTTTTAAAATCTGGGACGGAAGGATTCGAACCTCCGAGATGCCTGGACCAAAACCAGGTGCCTTACCACTTGGCGACGTCCCAACATTAACTCTTATATCTTATTAAGAGCAAAGTTAAAAGTCAAGTTATTTTATATCATTTTATTATTTTTAACTATACTTTTATTTATTTTTATGGGTTAATTATATTATAAGTTTATGATTATAAAAGGAAATTTAATATGCAAGCAAGACGTGCTGCCAGAGAACTAGCCCTAATTCTTTTTTCGCAAATGGATACAATACAGAACTTGAACAAATGGGATTTTCAAGACATAGTATTAAAGTCAGTAAGAACGCTTACCAATAATGCTACGGATGAATTAAAATCTTCAACAGTTGAAATTTTAAAGATGAAAGAATATATAGAAGAATATGAATCTAATCATCCTAAAAATTTAGAAAGACCAATTGATGTTTCAAATATACCTGTTCCAATTCCAATGACATCCGATATGCAAGGACGGTTAGATGAATTACTAAATATAGCAGAAAAAACTATGCTTGCAATTGAAATAGCAGAAATGGCAACACTGGAAGAAAATTCCGACGTTAAAGAATATATTGTTAAAATAGCTAATGCATATAAAGAAAATAAAGCTGCAATAGATGAACAAATCAAAAAATTTGCTTTTGGTTGGGATATAAATAGACTTGTAAAGATGGATAAAGATATTCTACGAATAGCAATATGCGAACTTTTATTTGTTAAAGATGCACCATTAAAAGTTATTATAGATGAAGCTGTTGAGCTTGCAAAAAAATATTCAACAGAAGATTCTTCATCTTTTGTTAATGGTATTCTTGGAAAAGTTGTCATTGAAAACAATTTAAAATAATTCGGTTATTCTATGTTTAATTTCTTCAAAAAAAATGATACGGAAAATATAAGCAATGAACAAAAAGAAGAAAATAAAAATAAACCTTTTTGGAATTTCACCTTTGAAGGTTTAAAAAAAACGATTTCTAATACAACTCAAAATCTTGTTGATAATGTTGTAGCCGCTGTTGAAGAAGAAGAAGAATTTGATGATTTTATATTAGATGATATGGAAGATTTATTAATAAAAGCCGATTTAGGAGTAAGTATAGCATCATCAATTACAGACAAACTAAGGAAACAAACAAAAGTAAAACCATCTGAAATAAAGAAATTTTTAAAAGAAGAATTTTCATCCATATTAAATTCAACCGGTTCATCTGATTTAAATTTGGATGAAAATGGTTTAAATATATTTTTTATAACGGGAGTCAATGGAGCAGGAAAAACGACACTAATTGCTAAACTTGCATATAAATTTAAGCTATCAGGCAAAAAAGTTTTGCTTGCCGCAGCAGATACATTTAGAGCAGCAGCAGAAGAACAGCTTGATATCTGGGCTCAAAGAGCAGGTGTTGATATATATAGAAAAGATGGTATTGATTCAGCCGCGGTAGTTTTTGATGCTATAAAAAAGGCTCAAAGTGAAAATTATGATATTCTATTAATTGATACGGCAGGAAGACTACACAATAAAAGAAATTTAATGGAAGAATTAAATAAGGTTAAATCTGTAATAGATAAATTAGCGCCCGGGTCTTTAAAAGAAAGTATGCTTGTTCTTGATGCCAATACAGGGCAAAATGGGCTTAGCCAAGCAAAATTATTTTCTGAAGCTGTAAATTTAACATCCGTTGCTCTTACAAAACTGGATGGCAGTGCAAAAGGCGGTATTATAATAGCAATTGCAAAAGAATTCAATCTTCCTGTTAAATTAATTGGTGTCGGAGAAAAATTAGAAGACTTAAAATTATTTAGTCCTTCTGATTTTATAGATGCTTTATTTGAAAAATAAAACTAAAAAATTGAAATACATATAGCTGTTGTTAATAAACCTATAATAATAAGTGCCAAAGTTGACATAACAACTTGTTTTTCTTTCTTTTTTTCAATACAGCTTGAAGTACCCAATACATGACTTGATGCACCTATAGCAAGTCCTATTGCAATATCACTTTTTATATGAAGCCATTTTAAAATTCTATGACCAAATATAGCACCATATATGCCGGTAATAACAACAATACAAGCTGTAAGTTCGGGTATTCCACCTATTGATTTTGATATTTCAACCGCAATTGGAGTCGTTACTGATTTAGGAAGTAAAGAGTAAATAAGATTCCAATCCGAATGAAAAATTTTACCTATAAAAAAAGTCGTAACAATAGCCGTAAATGTAGCAATAATAAATCCAAAATATACTGCTCTTTTATTTTTTGTAAGAAGTTTAATATTCTCAACTAAAGGAAATGCCAGAGCAATTGTAGCAGGCCCCAATAACAAAGTATAGAAACACGCTGATTTATTATAACTTTCATAACTTATATGCAATTCTTTTATTATAAAAATTAAAATTAAACCAGATAACATCATTGGTGGTAATTTTCTTAAAAGTTTTATATGCTTCAATCTTTTTGAACATTCATAAACTATGAATGTTAAAATAAAACCCCATAAATTAATCATTATGTATCTTCCTTATTTTATGAAGTCTTACATGTTTTATAACATTTTCTACAAAAATTGCAGTAATAATTAAAGTTAAAGTCGTTGTTAATATAACATTCAATAATATTGGCAGAATATTCTTTTCTATTAATCCATAATAAGAAATTATTCCGACAAACAGAGGAACAAATAAAAGCGGCATATACTTTAACAGTAAATTACAAATATCTCTAACCCACTCTTTTTTAATTATTTTGAATTGAAGAAGAAAAGCAAAAACAATTATACCAAGTATTGGCGAAGGCAATGCTAAACGTAATTTTTGCACAATCATATTACAAAAGAATTGCACTAAACATAAAATACAAAATCCAAATATAATTTTTGATAATCGGCTAATCATAAAAAAATATTAACATAAAGAAAGAGAGAGATTAATCTCTCTCTCTTCTTAAGATATAAATTTTTATTTTACAGTAAATGTTGCACTAACAGTAGCTACTACTTTCTTCTCTATTGATGAAGTATCGTTATAGCCATAATCTGACACTTCAGTTGAATCGACAGGAACTATTTGAAAAACGCCCATTTTAGCACTATTAATAGTTCCTATTTTCCCATTTGTTGCTTTTACCATGCTTTTAGCACGTTCTTGTGCATTTTTAGTAGCTTCTCCAACCATTTTAACTTTTATATCATCTAAATTAGAAACATAATATTGAATATTTTCTGTATTCAAATTAATATCTTGGTTTACAAGCTCATCAATTTTTTTAGACAACTTAGTTAATGTATCAGTGTCATTAGCCTTAACAGTAACACTTTGGTATACACTATAACTATCAAGCTCGTTTGTAGTAGAACCATTTGCGGTTCTCTTATAATTTTCATAACTACCTATAGAAGAAAAATTAATATTTTTTTCTTCTATTCCGTTTGCAAGAAGGAATTCTTTTATTTTTGCAGCATCAGAATTTAACTTTGAATAACCTTCTTTTAATGTTAATGTTTTAGTCCTAAAATTTATAACCCAAGATGAAGAATCAGATGTAACATTCTGACTTGCGCTTCCTGTTACTCTTATTGTTTGATTTTGAAGTTTTTGAAATTCAACAATAGCGTTAGATAAAATATAAGTCGAGAAAACACACCCTAAAGCAATAATTATACCAAGAACAATAACCTGATAATCTTTAATCTGCATAAAAAACTCCTTATTAATAAATTAAACTCCCCCTCAAGGATTCGAACCTCGATAGCAACATCCAGAGTGTTGCGTCCTACCATTAGACGAAAGGGGACTATTAAACTAAATATATTTTACTACAAAAAATTTGTTTTTAATATCTATTTTATCTTTTTAAGTGAAGATATAAAGTTATTATGTTCAACATCACCATCAACTTTAGTTAAAAATACCTGACAGTCTTTTTCTTCAGCATCAATAGCCGGTAATTGTGATAATTCAGCAGCATAATAATTAGAATCATTTCTACTATTTAAAGGTATTCTATTCGCCAAACTATTCAACGAGAAATTTCTTAAGAAACCTGCAAATCCTTTATTTTTATTTGAGAATTTTGTATAAATTCTTAAAATTGCATCACTATTTTCTAAATTATATCTTCCTATAATAAATGCACTTAATTGAGGAGAATAAGATTTTATTTTCAGCATCTCTATTACATTATTTTTTAATATTAAATCTCCTGTAATTTTATCAAAATTGCCTTCTGGAATATTTATCAAATCCGAAAATACAGAAGGACTAATCATCGCAAGAGGATTTCTAAATAATGCAGCAAATTTTAATACATACTCAACCAATCCTATTTTTTGTATAGTTCCATTTTTCACTACAAATTTTATAACACCATTTAACTTTAGACTTTCATCTGTATTTAAATTTATATAACCGCTTGCTTTACCGGATATTTCTCTTTTTAAATTCAGAATTGCAGTTGACATAATATCAGAATTTACATCTTTTATACCAAGTTTTATACTATATTTCTGATTTTTTAAATCGCAATTTACTTCTGCAGATGAATGACCTTCTGCGATTTCAAATCTGTTAGAATGCATTTTAAATATAGAATTTTTATCTAAAGACATATTAGCTTCTATATTAGAGAAATTTATTTCTTTGTATTTCCCATTTAAAATTTTAACAATACATTCTTCAATAATTAAATTTTTAATATCAAAAGCCAAAGCATCATTAGTATCATCGTCATCAATTTCTTCTTTTGTATAATCTGCCTGTTGAACAGGAGAATTCATAGCTCTCATAATTCTTTCAACATCAACATTATCAAGAGTTAAAGTTATATTTCTTACTAAAATAGGGAATATTATAGCATTACCAATTTTACCTTTGAAATCATACTGACAGCGTCTAAATCTGCCTTGAGCAAAAATATTTAATGATTTATCCGCAGTTACGACCTTTCCTTTTTTGAGGAAAAGTCTTTGAGACGGTATTGCAACACCTTCTGCCTCAAGATTAGCTTTAATAATAGGAAACTTACCGAGATCAACATATTGCATATTGCCGCTAAATTTTCCTTTTCTAAACATTTTTTTACCAACAATAACATTTAAGAATTCACTGGGGAGAGGATTTGGTATATCAAATCCAAAGTCATAAACTTTTCCGCTAACAATATTAACATTACCATTTAATGTTAATATTGGTTTTATACCCTTACTGGCTTTTGTAATTTCTTTAGCTATATAATAATTTATTGTTTCTATATTAAGATTATCACCAATCAAATGCAAATCAGCTTTTAATGCCCTATCATAACCCACAGGGCTAAAAGAATTACCTTCAAGAAGAATATCATTACCTTTTGCTATTTTACCCATCAAAGTAATATCAAATTTATTACCTTTAGACTTAACTATAATTTTAGATCTGCTATCGCCAACAAGTGAAAGCGAAACGCCTGCAACTTTAGATAAATAATTCTGAGCAAATTCATTAGTTAAAACAGCACTCATATCAATAGTTGTATCTGCTGTTTTTAGATAATCTTTTACACTTCCGTTAAAGCTAAAATCATTATTTTTATTACTTCCATAAAAACCTTTAAAGTTTTTAAGAATCAAATCATTACCTTTTAAAGCAACAATTCCTGAACTTACCTTAAAAGGCAAATTATTTAAAGGTATTATTTTTGCAGATATTCTGTTGAAAACAATATCACCAGTCATATCTTTATTTGTTATTCTAAATTTGAAATCAAAATCACCATGCAAATCTTTTATCATTGCTAACTGTTCATCAATATTGTTTTCAATAATATTAGTTCTTAGAAGTTTAATAATATCAAGAATGAAAAATCTTTTTGCAAAAACAATTACTTCAAAATTTTTATTCCTATCTGCCCAAGCATTAAAAAACATTTTTGAATAATTGATAATAAGGGGACAATTATTAACAAAAATTTGTTTTTCTTTTATAACTACTTTATTATCGTCTTTTATCGCAATTTTTACAGTTTTTCCACCTTTGATAATATCTGCATTAAAATTAAAATGAACATATCTTTCTATTTTTTGAGTATTATCTATTTTTAAATCGGAAGCATTTAATTTAATAAATGTGTCTTTTACTGGTGTATATAAAATAGTAGAATTATTTAAATAAAGAATTGAGTCAAATAAATCAATATCAAATGAAGATTTTGTTTCTTTTTTTTCTTTTGAAGCAGGCAATAATTTCATTATTTTATCTGCATCAACAAAAAGATTATCAGCACCAAACCTGTCTATAATTATAGATTTTTTTAATATATTTCTTATATCAATCTGAGAATCCAACTCGCTAACATATAGTATTCTATCAGCAGCTTCACTTACCGATAAAGAAATAACTTTAAATTCAATTTTAGGGAAATTTTTTGTAACTAATATTGGTTTTTCTATATCAACATATAAATTTGTATAATTATTTACTAAATTTTCTGAAAAAGAAATTACTTTTTCATTGGAAACAGCAAAAGGTAATACCTTAAAATAAATAAATATACAAGCACAAGCAAGTATAATAAATACCAAAATAAACCAAAATAAAATTTTAAAAATTAATTTCAACATAACATCACTATGATATAATAAAAATCATGAAAAAGTTATTATTTTTAATTTGCACTACATTTTTTTTAATACAAAATTCTTCACTGGGACAAATATGTATATACAGTGAAGATAATAAATTCGGTATAAAAAACGATAAACAAGAAGTTGTTGTTAAACCTATATATAATAAAATTATTAGATTATCAGATGAATCTTTTATTGTTCAAAAGAAAAATAAATTTGGAATTATAAATAAAGACGGAGATATTCTGGTTCCAATAAAGTACAGGCATGTTGAAAGAGTATTAGGCAAATATGCTAAGCTTGGAAATTATGGTGACTTTGGATTATATGATGGAACAGGCTTTGCAGTTATTCCTCCAATATATGATTCTATCGATTTATTATTTGGCGGCATGCTCTTAACATATAAAGATTATAAATATGGTATAAGTGATTTTAACGGAAAAGTTATTTTAGAAAATATATTTGATGATATATATATGCCTAAACCAAATATCATGAGAATAGAATATAACGGACAATGGTACGAAATAGAACAGGTTACATCTGACACTTTAAAGCTTCCGGATGACATAAGAACAGTAAAGACAAGTTCTGATTTTAAAGTTACAAATATAGTTGTTAACACAGGTGTTGTATCAGGATATTCTGTATTAACATTTACTGACTATATAATAAAAATGATATCTTCCATATCTCCTGCTCATGAAGACACTATTGATGAATTAATGTTGTCTCAAGGTGCGGAAACAGTATCAATATTTATTAAACTAACTTGGCTACCAAGATACCCTTTTAGTTATGCAAGAAATTATTATAAATATATAAGAAATCCAAATAATGGACCTTTAACATCTATAAGAAAGAAATTATTAAGGAAAATGAATAAAACGACCCCATAAAGAGGTCGTTTTATTTTTGTATTAAACTTCTCTAGCAAAGCAACAACAATAATGAAGTTTTCACATTTAAAACTATTTTATTCAACAGTTTCTTCTTGATTATCACCATCTTCGAAAGAAGCAATATCTTCTTCATCCATAGCATATTCTTCCTGTTCACGGATTTCTTCAGCTATTTCGTCAACTTCGTCTTCAACCGGTTCTTCAACTTGTTCATCAACATGTGCTTGATGATGATTATAATCCATTTTTTCTGCTTGAGATTGACTTTTAATATCAATTTTCCAACCAGTTAATTTATGAGCCAATCTAACATTTTGACCATCACGACCAATAGCTAAACTTAATTGATCATCAGGAACAATAACAAAAGCTTCTTTTGAATATTCATCATCAGCCAAAATATCAACAGAAACAATTCTTGCCGGAGATAAAGCATTAACAATATATTCAACAGGATTATCAGAATATCTTACTATATCTATTTTTTCATTTTTTAATTCACCAATAATTGTTTGTATTCTGCTTCCTCTAGGTCCAATACAAGCACCAACTGAATCTACATCAGGGTCATTACTTGCAACAGCAATTTTTGTTCTGTATCCTGCTTCTCTTGAAATAGATTTAATTTCAACAATACCATCTTCTATTTCTGGAACTTCAAGTTCAAATAATTCTCTAACAATTTCAGGATGAGCATGTGAAACAATTACTTGAGGAAGTCTTGAAGTTTCTTTAACATTAAGAACAAAAACCCTTATTCTTGTGCCTGGTTTATAATATTCGCCAGGTATTTGTTCTTTTTGAGGCATAATAGCATCTGTTTTGCCTATATTAACAATTACATTTCTATTTTCAACTCTTTGAATAATACCTGTAGTTAAAGTACCTTTCTTTTCCATAAATTCATCAAGAACTAATTTTCTTTCAGCTTCACGTATTCTTTGAGTAATAACCTGCTTAGCACTTTGTGCTGCAATACGACCAAAATTTTCAGGGGTAACTTCTATTTTCACTTCATCTTCAAGTTCAACTTCATCATCTATTTCTTTAGCATCTTCTAAAGATATTTCAAGATTAGGATCTTCAACTTTTTCAACAACTACTTTTGTTCTAAAAACACCGATTTCTCCAGTTTGTTCATCTAATATAGCTTCTACATTAGGAACATCCTTTTGTTTTAAATGTTTTTTATATGCAGTTACCATTGCATCACATAAAGAAGCAATTATAACATCTTTAGAAATTCCTTTTTCTCTTTCTAATTCTTCACAAGCTTCAAATAAAGCTGTTCCTATTTTTATCATAGTACTTTCTCCTATATTTCACTCGAATATAATCTTGCAGATATAATATTATCTTTTTTTATTAATATATTTTTTTTATCTTTATAAGCAAAAACAGTCAGTCCTTCATTTTCATCAAAGTCCTCAATTTTTGCAACAAATTGTTTTTCACCGGAATCATCAACGGGTTGTTTTAACTTTAAATTTATATCTTTTCCTTTAAAAATAAGATATTCTTTATCAGATTTTATTTTTCTCTCTATTCCCGGAGAACTAACCTCTAAGTAATATTTAAAAGGGATTAACTCTTCCAAGAAATCAGAAAGACTTCTTGAAACATTTTCACAATCATCAATATTTACTTCTCTATCATTAGAATAAATATAAATTCTTAGAAACCATCTATGATTTTCTTTAACCAGTTCAACTTCAACAGGAATAAGACCAAAACGCATTAAAGTATTATCAATTAACGGCTCTATCTTCTCCATTAATTCACGTTTATTAACGTACTCAAATTGAGAATTATTATTTGATTGAGATTTATTAAACTTATCTCTTGTCAATCTAAAACTCCTTTCCGTTACTAAACAACCACCAGTTAAATAAAAAAGAAACGGTTTTCCGTTTCTCTAATCAACATAATTTAATGATAACATAATATAATTTATTTTAAAACAATCTTATAAGTTGTTTAATTAAAATTAACAATACATATAATTTGTCTGAGAAAAAATTAATTATAATCTAAAATTATGAGTGAATTTACCTCAGATAGATTTTATTTTTTGTCAAAATTGATTATAATTAATAGAAATAGGAACAACATTATGAAATCAGTAAAAGAAGTAGCAACAGAATCAAAAATTATAGAAAAACTAAAAAATTATCCAAAATGTACAGAAATGGTCAAATATTTATTTGCTGATATCGAGCTGCAAGAAATGCAAGATTATGCAAATAATGTTTCTATAAAAAGACTTGGATATAACGACCACGGACCCGTACATATGCGACAAGTTGCTATAAATACAATAAAAATGCTTACTTTATTACACGAAGCAGGAATTAAAACTTCTATTGAAACAGAAGAAATAGGCTCATTTGAAGATAGTTTATGTGCAATTGTAATGGCAGCATTAATGCACGATTTAGGAATGATGATAGGAAGACAAGGACATGAAGAAATGTCTGTTATACTTGCAATTCCTTTAATTGATAAAACATTAAATAAAGTATTTCCTGACGATATACATAAAAGAGTAGTAATAAAATCATTAGCCATAGAAGCTATAATTGGACATATGACATCAAGAAAAATACACTCTTTAGAAGCAGGGATTTTACTTATTGCAGATGGCTGCGATATGACAAAAGGAAGAGCCAGAATACCTCTTGCTATACACAATGCACCAAAAGTAGGTGATATTCATAAATACAGTGCAAACGCAATTACAAGAGTCGTTATTCACCACGGCGAGAAAAAACCAATTCAAATAGATATAGAAATGTCATCAGAAGTAGGTTTCTTCCAAATTGAAGAAGTTCTTTTAACAAAAGTTGATGCAAGCACTGCAAAACAATATATTGAAATATATGCCGGAGTAACAGGTGAAGAGAAAAAATGTTACCTGTAAAGTTTAATTCATTTTAACAATATTGAAATCAATTAAATCATCCATTATTTTGCACAATTTAGAAAATCTTTCTTTGTTGTGAATATAGTTATATCCTAAAACAACTTCAAGAGATGTTGCGGTAGAATGCAAAGCTCTATTTATTTTTCTTGCTGTAGATGTTGGAATATTTCTTGCCCTTCTTGCCAATTCAATTTCTTGTTCAGTTAAATAAGGAGTGATTTTTTCCAATAACTCAGTTTGAAAACCTGCATTTACGAAATAAACAGTATATTTATGAAGTCGTTTTAGATTAGATGTCATCATTATAGTTCTTTCTCTAATGAAAACCTCATAAACAGCATCACCTATATGTGCATAATTTTTAATGTTTAATTCCTGCAAAATTATAATCCTACATGTATATTTATAGACAATAATATAGTAATATTTATATTATGAAAATACTTTTTGTCACAGATTTATATCCTCTTAATAATGAGAAAATAGCTAAAGCTTTATATTATTTTGTTGAAGAATGGAAAAAACAAGGAAATACAGTAGAAGTTATAAGGTGTAACTTCATATTGAACACAAAAATAAGAGGTAGAAAAATAGTAAAAGAAAAAATTTATAATGAAAATGGAATAAAAATATATAATTTAAATTTTCACACTCCATTTTTATTCAATGTATACAATAAACTACCAAAAGATTTTTCACTAAAAAACTATGATGTAATAATTTCCCACATGCCTTGTGGTGCAATGATGGCTAACAAACTATTAAAGCGAGATAAAATCAAATATGTTTGTGCTGTACACTGTTCTGATATTTGTGTTTTAACAAAAAAATATTATTCAATATACTTTAAAAAAGAACTTGAAAAAGCATATATAAATGCCGATTTAATATCTGCAAGAAGTCCTGTATTAAAAACAAAATTAAGTGAATTAATACCAAGAGTAAAAGAAAAAATATTTATTGCATATTCCGGAATAGATGATGAACTTGTAGATAATATAGATGAATATAATGCTAAAAGTTTAGATTTTATTTATAATAAAGAGCTTAATATAATTGTTATAGCATCATTAATAAAGCGAAAGAATGTAGACATAATAATAAAAGGTTTAGCTGAATTAAAAGATAAAAATTTTTTCTTAAGAATTATTGGCGATGGACCAGAAAAAAGTAATCTGCAAAAATTAACAAAAGAATTAGGGCTTGAAAAAAACATAAAGTTCATAGGTCAAATTACAAGAAAAGAAGTTTTTAATCATTTAAAGACATCATCAATTTTTGTATTATTAAGTGAAAACGAAACATTTGGATTAAGTTATTTAGAAGCTATGGCCACTCAAAATATTGTTATAGCTTTAAAAAATGACGGAATAGATGGTATCTTAAAAGATGAAGAAAATTCTTTTTTAATATCAAACAATCCAAAAGAATTAAAAGAATGCATTGAAAAAATATTAGATTTGAAAAATATTGAATTGGAAAAATTATATAATAATATAAAAGAAACTATAAAAAGTTTAAAATCGAGCAATGCAGCCTATAATTACCTTAAGAATATTACAACAAATAACAATTAAAATAGTAAAAAAACATGTTTGTTTTATAATAAACTAGGCTAAAAAAATAAGAATAAGGAATAATGAAAAAAGATACATTAGCTGTAATAAAAAATATGCTCAGTAAGAAATCAACTGATGCATTCATCGCTGAAAGTAAATCAACTGAATTAAAAAAGACTTTAAATATATTTGATTTATTAATACTAGGTATAAGTGCGGTCGTAGGCACAGGAATTTTCACAATAATAGGAAGTGCAATAGTCGGCAGTCAAGGAAGTGCAGGAGCAGGAACGGCTGTAATTATATCAATGTTTATTGCAGCATTAGCAAGTTTATTTTCTGCTTTGGCATATTCAGAAATAGCAGCAATGATACCTGTAGCAGGAAGCGCATATACATTTACCTATGCTACAATGGGAGAATTTATGGCGTGGATGGTAGGCTGGGTGTTAATGCTTGAATACGCAATAGGAAACATCACAGTTGCAACAGCTTGGACCGGATATCTAGGACAATTATTAAAAGGATTTAAACATATTTTACCTGATTTTATAGTAAATTTCCCATTATGGTTAAGAAATGATTTTCGTTCAATTTATATGATGTGTGAAAAATACGGATGGGATACACATGATAAAATGCCATATATTCATTTTCCGTTTGGAATAGAAATACCTATAGCAATAAATGTTCCAGCAATATTAATAGTATTGATTCTTACTATACTATTAATAAAAGGAGTCAAAGAATCAACAAGAGTTGCAGGTATAATGGTATTTGTAAATTTATCAATAATAATTTCATTTGTAGTTGTAGGAGCAAAATATGTAGCTCCAGAAAATTGGACACCATTTGCACCAAACGGATTAGAAGGTATTTTAGCCGGTACATTCATAATATTTTTTGCATATATTGGATTTGATGCAATTTCTACAGCAGCAGAAGAAACAAAAAATCCTCAAAGAGATTTACCTATAGCTATTATCGGAACTTTAATTCTATGTACAATTTTATATGTTTCCGTAGCTTTAGTTTTAACGGGAATTATTCCTTTAGGAAATATTGATACACAAGCACCGTTAGCACATGCAATGAGAGCAATAGGAAAAAATTGGTATGCAGGATGTATATCTGTAGGAGCATTATGTGCATTAACATCTGTTTTACTTGTTTATCAACTTGGTACAACAAGAATATTTTATGCAATAGCAAGAGATAATTTTTTACCTAAAAGTATAATGAAAATCCACAAAAAATTCAGAACACCGCATATTATAACTTGGATTTCAGGGCTAATAGTAATAATAGGTTCACTATTTATGGACTTGAATATTTCAGCCGAATTATGTAATTACGGGACATTTGCTTCATTTGTAATTATCTGTATAGAAGTATTAATACTAAGAAAAACAGAACCAAATAGACATAGACCTTTTAAAGTACCATTTTGTCCATTATTTCCGATACTAGGAATTATAATGTGCAGCTGTTTTATGATATATAAGAGCATTTCAGGAGGAGATTCATCTTTATACTTTTTATTATGGGTAATTATGGGACTTGCTATATACATATTTTATGGTTATAAAAACAAAAGATTAAAAGGATAAAATAGAAATTTTTGAAAACAGAGTAAATGCTTAATAAAACATTGTTCGGTTTTCCATAATGATAAATTGTCTGAGAAAAAATTCACGATAAGCTGAAAGTGTGAGTGATTTTTTGGAGTGGCGTTTTCAAAAGGTGAGTACTTTGTTACCGAGTCATCCTCGCTAACAAAGTGCGATACTAGATTAAAATTTTCTCGGAAAATATTTTAGATTTTTTATGTTTGCTTTACAATATACAAGAATAAAGGATATTAAAATGAAACATACAAGATATTCAGCGGTTATTGTTGGTAGTGGTATTGCAGGATTATATGCCGCAATAAAACTTGAAAGAGAAGTAAATCTTCCAAATGGGTTATTGATAATAACAAAATCTCAATTAATTGAATCAAATTCAAAATATGCACAAGGCGGAATGGTCTGTGTAATGCCGGAAAATAAACTAGACTCTTGCACACTTCATATTGAAGATACAATTAAGGCAGGAGCCGGTTTAACAGACAGAAAAGTAGCTGAATTTATATCTGAGAAAAGTGCGGAAGTAGTAAAAGAACTGCAAAATTTCGGCGTTGATTTTGATAGAGATGAAAACAATAAATTAAAATTCACAAAAGAAGCAGCACATAGTGTAAACAGAATATTACATGCCGGCGGAGATGCAACCGGTTTTTGTATTGAAAATGCATTAGTAAAATACATATTAAGTAAGAAGAACATAACAATATATGAACAAACTCTCGCTGTAGAAATATTAAAAGATTCAAAGAATATATCAAGAGGTTTAATTGCCTATAATTACAATGAAAACGAATATGAAGTAGTAGAAGCGCCTGCCGTTATATTAGCAACAGGCGGAATAGGCCAATTATATAAATATACAACAAATCCTGATATTACAACAGGTGACGGAATTGCTTTAGCATATAGAGCCGGAGCTATAGTCAAAGATATGGAATTTGTTCAGTTTCATCCTACAGCATTTGCTCTATCAGAAAAAGGAACAATGTTCTTAATCTCAGAAGCTGTAAGAGGAGAAGGTGCTAAACTTGTAAATAAAGACGGTCAAACTTTTATGGAGAAATACGATAAAAGACTTGAGCTAGCACCAAGAGATATAGTAACAAGAGCAATCTATAATGAAATGAGACAAACAAAAACTCAAAATGTATATTTAGATGCAACTCACATTCCGGAAGAAAAATTTGAAAAAAGGTTCCCAACGATTTATGCAACTTGCAAAGAATACAATATAAATCCTGCAAAAGATTATATTCCAGTATCCCCATCTGCACATTACTTTATGGGTGGAGTAAAAACAAAAGTAAACGGAACTACATCGATAGAAGGCTTATATGCAATAGGTGAAGCAGCTTGTACAGGTTTACATGGAGCAAACAGACTTGCTTCGAATTCTATACTTGAATGTGCTGTTACTGCATATGAACTAGTAAATCATCTGAAGACAATAGATTTATCTAAAAATGAATTTAATGATAAAGAAATAATAAGACTTATTGATGCATACAAAAATGATAATTCTTTTAATCAAAAAGTTAATATAGATAATATGTTCAAAGAATTAAAAGAATTAATGTGGTCTAATGTCGGAATAATCAGAAATAAGGAAAAATTAGAAAAAGCAAAAGAACAACTTGAAAAATTATCTCAAGAATTTTCATTATCATATAAATGTAATACACGAAATGAATATGAAATGAGAAATATGCTAACAGTCGCAAAATTAATTGTAAATTTTGCATTAAACAGAAAAGAATCAAGAGGAGCACACTATAGAGAAGACTTCCCCGAAAAAGAAATGATAGCGAAATCACAACAATATTCACTCTAAAAGGAGAAAAGAAAATGCCAATTGTATTATTACAAGACTTTATAGTTGAAGAACACGTAAAAAAAGCACTTGCAGAAGATATAGGCTTTGGAGACATTACAACAGATTGTCTTATTTCTGAAGACAAACAAATAAAAGCGAAACTTAATACAAGACAAAACGGTGTATTATGCGGTATGAATATTGTTGAGATAGTATTTAAAACATTATCAAAAGATATAAAAATTACAAAATTTTATAAAGACGGTGATAGCATAAATGCAGGAGATACAATAGCTTTAATAGAAGGAAGTGCAAGAGCCATATTAAAAGGAGAAAGAACAGCATTAAATTACATACAAAGATTAAGCGGTATTGCTACAGAAACCAAGAAATATCAAACTGCAATAGGAGATAATAAAGCTAGAATTACAGATACAAGAAAAACGACTCCTGGTTTTAGAATATTTGAAAAATATGCAGTATCAGTAGGCGGGGCAAGACTTCATAGGTTTAATTTATCAGATTGTGTAATGATAAAAGATAATCACATTCAATTTGCCGGTTCAATTACCAAAGCAGTAAATATAATTAGAGAAAACCTTTCTCATACTCATAAAATTGAAGTAGAATGTGACACAATTGAACAAGTAAAAGAAGCCATTGACGCAAAAGCAGACATAATAATGCTTGATAATATGAATTGTGAAGAAATGAAAAAGTGTGTAGAATTAATAGGAAATAAAGCATTAATTGAAGCAAGTGGGAATGTAACTATTGAAACAATAAAAGATATTGCAAAAACAGGGGTAGATGTTATTTCATCAAGTGCAATAGTTGCAAAAGCAAAAACACTTGATATTGCTCTTGATATGTAATAATTTAATCAAGTATCGCACTTTGTTGCCGTCGAATAAAGTTGCACTTATATTATTTTTGTAGCAAAATATACATAAAGGGGTTTTGATCATTGAATATTACTGTGTTTATAAAACAAATTCCTGATACAAATGATGTAAAGTGGACAGAAAATAATAACATCGATAGGGTAAAAACTGATAGTATTATTAATCCTATTGATAAAAAGGCCATTGAAGCAGCACTTCGAATAAAAGAAACTAAAAGTTCTAAAATAACAATAGTAACAATGGGACCTAAAAAAGCAGAATCTGTTTTAAGAGAAGCAATTGCAATGGGAGCTGATGAAGCAATTTTATTATGTGATTCTAAATTTGCAGGTTCTGATACTCTAGCAACATCAAAAGTTTTAGCAGCATCCATAAAAGAAATACTACCTAACACAGATATTTTAATATTCGGAAAATCCGCTGCAGATGGAGAAACAGGACAAACAGGACCTTGTGTTGCTGCAAGGTTAAACATACCTTTTATATCCGACGTAGCTGATATAATAGAAATTACAGATAAAGATATAACAGTAAATAGTGAAACAGAAAATGAAAAAAATATAACGAAATGTTCTTTTCCGGTAGTATTATGCATTAATAATTATATATATAAACCAAGATTACCTAGAATAACAGGATATATAAAAGCAAAAGATTATAAATACAAAATATTCAATATAGAAGACTTAAAATTAAAAGCTGATGAAACCGGAATAAAAGGTTCACCAACTTATGTATCGCAAATATTTAAGTGCGAAGATACAAGAAACGGGAAAGTTTTTGAATATAATTCAACAGACTTTAATCAAATATATGAAGAAATAAAGAAAGTAATATAAATGGAACCAAACGGTATACTAATATATGTACAAACAAATAAAGAAGGGACAATAGAGCCCGTTGTATTTGAATTACTTTCAAAAGCAAGTTCACTAAAAGAAAAAATATGGAATCAAAGAATAATGGCTTGCGTTATAGGAGAAAGAAAAAATTATGATTCTATTGTTAATGAACTTGGAGAATATGGAGCAGATGAAGTAGTTATTGTATCAGATGACAGATTGAGAAATTATAATAAAATTTATCATACAGAAATATTTACACAAATAGCAAAAAAATATCCTCCAAGAATAATATTAATAGGTGCAACGCCACAAGGAAAAGAAATAGCTGCATATACTTCTACAAAATTAGAAACAGGACTAACCGCTGATTGTACAAATCTTGATATAGGAGAAAACTATCTTCTATTGTCAACAAGACCAACATTTGGAGGACAAATGACAGCAAATATATTATGTAGAACATTCCCTCAAATGGCAACTGTTCAACAAAATATATTTCAAGCTGTAAAAACAGAAAACTCAGCAAAGGCTATTTTTCATTGGATAGATATAGATAAAATTGAAAATAAATTAGAAATAATAAAAACAATACAGAAAGAAAAACATAATAGAGAGATAACTGAAGCAGAAATCATCGTAGCAGGTGGGCAAGGAGCATGCCAGGAAAATGGATTTGCACTTATTTATGAATTAGCAAAAAAGTTAAATGGAGCAGTTGCAGGTTCAAGAGAAGCTTATGAACGTGGATATATAACAAAATCGCAACAAGTAGGGCAAAGCGGGAAAGTAGTTGCACCAAAGGTTTATATAGCAATTGGAATATCCGGAGCAGACCAACACTTAACAGGAATAAAAAACAGCGGTAAAATTATAGCTATAAATAAAGATAAAAATGCTCCTATTTTTAAATATTCAGATATAGGAATAGTTGGGGACTTATTTGAAATAATACCAAGATTAATAAAACATATTGATATAGATAAAGAGGGAAAAAATGAGCAATGAAACAGGAGAAGCAAAATTAAAACCATTTTCTACCGTACAATTATTAAATTTTTGTCTGGGGTTTTTTGGATTACAATTTGCTTGGCAAATGAGAATAATATTATCTGGTCCTGTAACAGAAGGGCTTGGTGCTTCACCGTTAATTTTCGGATTAATATGGTTGGCAGGACCTGTAACAGGAATGCTTGTACAACCAATCATTGGTGAATTAAGTGATAAAACTCATACTATATTTGGTAAAAGGAGACCATATTTATTTGCTGGTGCACTTTTTGCCAGTTTAGCATTATGGGCTTTTCCAAATTCTGCAACTATAGCAGAAAATATTGCAAATTTTTTAAAAATCCCAGTTCCTGTCTTCGGCGGTTTAATCATCGCTGCCATTATGATATGGATTATTGATGCTTGTGTTAATGCTGCACAAGGTCCATATAGAGCACTGGTTCCAGATTTAGTACCACCACAGCAGCATTCTTTAGCTAATGCATATTTAAGTTTTGCCATAGGTCTTGGTTCAGTTGTAGCTGCAGGTACAGCACCTTTTTTAAAGTATGTTTGTAATTATCAAATGAGCATTAATGCTCAATTTATAATGGCAGCATTGGCATTTTCTTTGGCTATGCTTTGGACTTGTATAACTATTAATGAACGTAAATCTGTAAAAATGAACGATCCAGAGAAACAAGATGATAAGCCAAATAAAAAATTATCATTTATGAAAAAACTTGTTTTATTTTTCCAATCATCACCTGAAGTTGGGAAAATATGCACTTTACAATTATTTACTTGGATAGGGATAATGAGTTTAAATATTTTCTTTACCCAGTATGCAATACATACTGTATACGATATTCCTGATTTAACTACAGTAACTGAAGAAGTTAGAAATTCTTATACATCCCTAATAAGTAAAGCCACTAACTTTTCATCAATATGTTTTGCAATACAGAACTTAATATGTTTTCTTGTTTCAATTCCAATAGGACTACTTTCAACAAAATTTGGGAATAAGAAAGTACATTTTATAGCACTTACAACCTTATCATTAACATTTGTAGGAATGGGATTATATACAAAACCTGGTTTTGTATTAGTATGCATGGCAATTGCCGGCATAGGCTGGGCCAGCATATTAGCACTACCATTCGCAATGCTTTCTGAATTTATAAAGAAAGGCTCTGAAGGTTCAGTAATGGGTATTTTCAATATATTTATAGCAGGTCCTCAAGTTCTTGTTTGTACTTTATTAGCTTGGTTTATAAATCAATGCTCATATACAATTCCTAATGGAATAAACTATCATTGGGAATATGCTTTTTTCATTGGAGCCATAACATTAATTATTGCAGCAGTAATAACAAATTTAATAAAAGAAAAAAACAACTAATATTCTAATATAAGAGAAAGAGGTCAAAATGAAGTTCGAAACATTAGCAACACAAGGATTTATTGACTTAAAGAAACAAAATCATGCAGTATCAACTCCAATATATGCAAATACAGCATATAGTTTTGACAGTATAGAACATGCTCTAAATTTATTTGATTTAAAAGTAGAAGGAGATATCTATTCAAGATTATCAAATCCTTCAAATGATATGATAGAAAAAAGAATAGCGGCTCTTGAAGGCGGTGTTGGTGCACTTGCAACATCATCAGGTCAATCTGCAGTATTAATAACAATTTTAAACTTAGCACAATGTGGAGATGAAATAGTAACATCATCGAGAATATATGGCGGTACTTATAACCTTTTTTCCAAAACTTTTAAACAAATGGGAATAAAATTTGTATTTATAGATTCTGATAATTTAGAAGATTATGAAAATGCAATTACTGATAAAACAAAATGTATATACACAGAAACTCTCGGAAATCCAAGTATAAAAGTTGCAGATATAGAAGGGTTAGCAAATATTGCACATAAACATGGTATACCATTGGTTGTAGATAATACGGTTCCAACTCCATATTTATGCAGACCAATTGAATTTGGTGCTGATATTATAGTACATTCAACAACAAAATATATTTCAGGCCACGGTAATGCAATGGGAGGAATAATTGTAGATTCAGGAAAATTTGACTGGAGCCAAAATGATAAATTTCCAATGTATACACAGCCGGATGAAAGTTATCACGGAATAATATATGCAAAAGAATTTGGCAATATGGCATTTATTGTAAAATCAAGAGCTCATCTTGTAAGGGATTTAGGATGTATACAAAGTCCGTTTAATGCATATTTAACCCAGTTAGGAATTGAGTCATTGCATGTAAGAATGGAACGCCATTGTCAAAATGCGTTAAAAGTAGCAAAACATCTTGAGAAACATCCTCATATTAATTTTGTTAACTATCCATACTTAGAAAGCAGCCCTGATTACAAACTCGCACAAAAGTACTTAAAACACGGTGCATCTTCTTTAATTGGATTTGGAGTTGATGGTAATGGAACAAAATTTATAGAAGCATTAAAATTATTTATACATGCTACAAATTTAGGTGATGTTCGTTCAATAATAACATATCCTGCAGGCACAACACACAGACAACTTAGTACTGAACAAAAAATAAAAGCAGGAATTACAGATGACTTTATGCGCGCATCAATAGGACTTGAAAATATTGATGACATTATTGAAGATTTAGAAAATGCAATAAAAATCTCACGCACATAAAGGATAAATATGACAGTAGAAGAAATAAAAAAAGATATAGTAAAGACCGAATTTTATACAATTAATAAAAAAATAAAATTTGAAAGTGGAGTAGAGTTCGGTCCTATTACAGTAGCTTATGAAACTTATGGTAAACTTAACGAAAAAGGTGATAATGCGATATTAATAGTACACGCATTAACAGGTGATGCACATGCTGCTGGATATCATAGTGAAGATGATAAGAAACCGGGCTGGTGGGATACCTTAATAGGCAAAAATAAAGCTTTTGACACTAATAAATATTTTGTGATATGTACTAATATTTTAGGCGGATGCAGCGGAACAACAGGACCTTCCAGTATAAATCCGGAAACCGGCAAACCTTATGGAATTGATTTTCCTGTATTTACAATTGAAGATACAGTAAAAGTTCAAAAAGAAGTGCTGGATTTTCTTGGTGTAAAAAGTTTATATACTGTTGCAGGTGGATCAATGGGTGGCATGCAGGCAATGCAGTTTGTTATTTCGTACCCAGAAATGGTAAAATCTGCTATTTTAATAGCTACAACTTCAAGACTATCACCTCAATCTATAGCTTTTAACGCTGTTGGCAGAAATGCTATTATTTCAGATCCGAACTGGAACAATGGCGACTATTATGATAAAGAAAATAAACCTGACAGAGGTCTTTCCAGTGCAAGAATGATAGGACACATTACATATCTTTGTGAAGAAGCTATGTATAATAAATTTGGAAGAAAGCTACAGAATAAAGATCATTATGATTTCAACTTTGATATTGATTTTCAAGTCGAAAGCTATTTGCAGCACCAAGGACAAATATTTGTAGACAGATTTGATGCAAACAGTTATTTATATATAACAAAAGCCGTTGATTATTTTGATCCGGTAAGTAAATATGGTTCATTAAAAAATGCATTCCAAGAATCTAATGCAAAATATCTTGTAATTTCTTTCGACTCTGATTGGCTATTTCCATCATCCGAATCAAAAGAAATAGTTAATACACTAATGCAGCTTGGTAAGGATGTTTCATACTGCGAGATAAAATCTCCTTGCGGTCATGATGCATTCTTACTTGAATATGATGTTCAATCTAAGATAATAAAAAGCTTTTTAAATGATCATATTAAAGGAGACAATAATGAATAGCCACTATGCAACATCTCAAGGCTTACACCTAAATTATTCTTTAATTCTAGATATGATTGAAGATGGTTCTAGAGTATTAGATTTAGGGTGCGGTAATGGTTATTTATTAAAGCTTTTAAAAGATAAAAAAAAGATAAAAGGTAATGGTATTGAAATTGACCAAAATGGAGTAATACAATGTTTAGAAAAAGGTTTATCTGTTATCCAAGGTGACATTGATGAAGGATTAAAGCAATTTACAGATAAATCTTACGATTATGTTATTTTAAATCAAACCCTTCAATCAACATACAATCCGGATTTTGTACTTGAAGAAATGCTAAGAGTCGGCAAAAAATGTATAGTAAGTTTCCCTAACTTTGCTTATTGGAAAATAAGATTTAATTTTTTCTTTACAGGTAATATGCCAAAATCTCAAGTATTACCATTTGAATGGTTCAATACTCCCAATATTCATCTTTTAACAATTAAAGATTTCTTTGATTTTGCGAAAAAACATAATATCAATATATTAGATGTCATATATACAACAGAAGCTAACATCAAAAAAGGTATGTTTTACAATATCTTTTCAAATTTGTTAGCAGAAGAAGCTATATTTGTAATAGCAAAAAGTTAATACTAGACTAAATATTATTTCTTAATCTATCAATAAACCTTTTAAATCTTGTCATTGCAATTTTCAAGCTTTCAAGAGAATATGCATAAGAAATTCTCAAATGATATTCACCACTTTGACCAAAAGCACGCCCCGGAATTGCAGCAATTTTTTCTTCTTCCAATAATTTTGTAGCAAATTCTTCACTTGTCATATTAAATTCTTTAATACATGGAAATACATAAAAAGCACCATAAGGTTCAAAACATTCTATATTCATTTCCCTAAAAGATTGAATTAAAAATCTTCTCCTTTGATTATACGCTTTTCGCATATCTTCTACATCTTTATCACCGTTTTTTAATGCATCTATAGCTGCATATTGGCTTGTTGTTGGTGCACACATTATGGCAAATTGATGAATCTTAGTCATTTGCTTAATAATTTCCTTAGGAGCACAAGCATATCCAAGTCTCCAACCTGTCATCGCATATGATTTTGAAAATCCGTTTATTAATATTGTTCTTTCTTTCATTGAAGGTATTGAGGCTATTGAAACGTGCTTTTCCTTATATGAAAGTTCTGAATAAATTTCATCAGACATTACATAAATATCTTTTTCTTTTATTATTTGTGATATAGCCTCCAAATCTTTCTTTTCCATAATTGCACCGGTTGGATTATTAGGATATGGAAGAATTAATAATTTTGTTTTATCTGTTATTGCATTTAATAATTCATCAGGTTTTAATCTAAATTCATTTTCCGATTTCAAATTAATAATAACAGGTTTAGCATTTGCTAATATAGTACAAGGTTCATAAGAAACATAAGATGGCTGTGGGATAATAACTTCATCCCCATCATTAACTAAAGAACGAAGTCCTATATCAATAGCTTCACTGCCACCTATAGTAACTATAATTTCATTATCAGGATTATAATCAATATTTTGAGTTCGTTTTATATAATTTGAAATTTCTATTCTTAAATCTTTTAAACCGGCATTCGAAGTATAAAAAGTTCTACCTTTTTCCAGTGCATAAATACCTTCTTCTCTAACATGCCAAGGTGTATCAAAATCAGGTTCTCCAACACCTAAAGATATAACATCTTTCATCTCGCTTACTATATCAAAAAACTTTCTAATCCCTGAAGGTTTAATATTTATAACTTTTTTTGATAATTCTTTTGTCATGGGGTAATAATTTCTCTTTCATCTTCATGTTTTTTTGCAAGAATTGTGCCATGGTCTTTATATTTTTTCAATATAAAATGAGTTGCTGTACTTAAAACACTATCAAGAGTAGATAGTTTATCTGAAACAAAATTAGATATTTCTCTAAGTGTCTTTTCTTCAATGATAACTAAAAGATCATAACCTCCCGAGATTAGATAAACAGCACGAACTTCAGGGTAATTATAAATGCGCTCTGCTATTTTATCAAAGCCTTGGCCTCTTTGCGGAGTAACTCTAACTTCAATTAAGGCTGTAACTTTTTCTATTGAAGTTTTTTCCCAGTCTATTAAAGTATGATAACCACAAATAATACCTTCATTTTCAAGAGAAGCAAGCTCATTAACAATATCAATTTCTTCTTTACCAAGCATTTTTGCAACATCTTTTAAATCTATTCTGCTATTTTTTTCTATAATTGCTAATAATTCTTCTCTCATTTTTAATCTCCGATATTTTTTATCTTTGTTAATTTTAACACAAATTATCTGATAAAATTCCAGAAATAACGTTTCACTTTATCTATTATAGATAGAGTAGTAAAACCTTTTTTACTTACAGAAGTCAATAAAACTTCTTTTGGCTGAGTTGTTCTTGAATAATTAACTTCTTTAGGTCCAAAAAGCATAACATATCCGCTTTGATATCCATCAGGAATTTCCAAATATTCGCAAAGTTCAGGAAAAAGCATCAAACACATTTGACCGAAACCACACCAACAAGTACCTAAACCTAAACTTTGAGCATACATTTCGAAATAACTTAAAGCAATTATAGCATCTTCTTTGGCACAAGGCGCCTTTACCGAGTTAGAAACAACAAGCATATGTGGTGCACCTCTAAATATAACATCTTCTCCTTTTAAAAGTGCATTTTTATACACCGAAAATTTTTCTCCAACAGTTTTTATAGGTGTTTTAGTAAGTGCATTTATTAATTTTTCATTTACATGATTTCTAAATTCATTCATTACTTCTACATTATCAATAAACGAAAAATGGAGTTTATGATAATTACACCCCGTAGGCACCCACTTTAACATATCTTTTAATTTATCCATTGTTTTAACATCAATATTTTCACATTTATACTGTCTGTCACTTCTTCTGGATTTTATCAAATTTAAAATCATATCAGGATTTTGTGCATATATTTTTTCAGAATCATCCGGATTTTTATCAAAAATAGAAATAGCACCAACAGGACAAATACTTAAACAATGTTGACAACCAATGCAACGATGCGAATTTTTTGCATTTGGTATATTATTCTCATCAAATTCTATAACTTTAGCAATACAATCTTTAACACAAAGGCCACAATGAATACATTTTTTTTCATCTACTTTAAAATTTAATTCTGCCATAATAAACCTCTAATTTCCTTTTTTATAATGATAACAATTTAAGTAATTATATACAAGTTATAAAGTAACAAATAAGTGGAATTAAAATAATGTTTTTATAATGGTCTATTAGGAGTTATTATGCGAATAAAATACTTATTTTTATTTTTAGTAACAATAACAGCTTCCTTAGGTGGATTATTATCCGGATATGATACAGGAGTAATATCTGGTGCATTATTATTTATAAATGAAAGCTGGAATTTAACAGACTATATTCAAGGAATATTAGTGAGTTCTGTCTTAATTGGTGCTGTAATAGGAGCTGCAACCAACGGAATTTTAGCAGATATTTTCGGAAGAAAAAAGATAATAATTGCAACAGCTATAATTTTTATTTTAGGTTCAATCTTATGTGCATTAGCTCCCAACATATATATCTTAATATTATCAAGAGTACTAGTAGGACTTGCCGTTGGTATTGTTAATTTTGTTGTTCCTTTGTATTTATCAGAGGTATCACCAAAAAATTTAAGAGGAACAATAGTATCATTGTATCAATGGGCAATAACGGCAGGTATTTTATTTTCTTATATGATAAATGCGATTTTTGCAAATACCGTCTATAACTGGAGATGGATGTTATTTGCAGGCGTTGTTCCGGGATTAATTTTACTAATAGGGATGTTATGCTTAAGTGATACTCCAAGATGGCTTGTTTCTAAAGGTAGATATGAAGAAGCAAAAAGAGTTTTTAATAAAATAGAACCTGATATTGATGCTGACAAAGAAATTGAAGAAATTAAAGCAACTATAACCCCATATAAAACAGCAAAAAAATTTCACTTCAAGAAATGGATGATAATGCCATTTGTAGCCGGTATTGGAATTATGTTCGCTCAAATATGCACAGGTATTAATACAATAATATATTATGCACCAACTATATTTAGAATAGCAGGATTTGACTCCAATCTTAACGCTATTTATGCAACAACAGGTATCGGTGTCGTAAATTTTCTTATGACTATTGTTGCGGTTTTTCTCACAGATAGAGCTGGACGAAAACCACTATTATATATAGGTTTAACAGGTGTAATGTTAAGTTTAATATCCTTGGGTTTTGCTTTTAGATTTGAAGATCTTCTGGGGGATAACTTAAAATGGATTGCTGTAGGTAGTTTAGTTTCATATATTGTTTGCTTTGCATTCAGTTTAGGACCAATAGGATGGATAATAGTATCAGAAGTATTTCCTTTACAAATTAGAGGTTTAGCAATGAGCATTTGCACTCTTTCAAACTTTGCATTTAACTTCTTAGTTGTTGCAAGTTTTCCTGTTCTGTTAAATAGAATTGGCGGAGATCTAACATTCTGGATGTTCGGTTTTGTTTCCTTCTTATGTATTATATTTGTTTATTTCTTTATTCCTGAAACAAAAGGAATATCACTTGAAACTATCGAAGATAACTGGTTGAAGAACGTAAAACCCAGAGACTTTTAAAAAATGACTCTTTTCTCATAGTTTAAAAGATATTAAAAATTATTTCTTCACAAAATTATGTAGTATCATATAACTATGTGAAAGGAGATAATTATGTTTCATGTAATTACCGAACAAGATTATTCTGAGTTTTCAAGAAAACAAATAGGAGAATACTCAAAATTTGAAAAAGCATTAGAAGTTGCACAAAAAGCCATAGAAGGGAAACAAGGTTTAAGATATATAATAGAAAAAACAGATGGACACGTTGACAGTTACGGAAATCAAATAGTAACAGTTGTTGCAGAGAGTGAATAAAACATGCAATGTAAAATATGTGAAAATTTAAATACATCAATATGCTTTAATGCCGAATCTATTGGTATTACATATTGTACTCTAACAAATGCAACAAACGGTCTTGGCTGGCCTAAAATATCAAAAGAAGTTTTTGATGGTAATAAAATTAATTGGGATAAGTTTTTTGAAGAACGAGATAAAGAAATAGAAAATATAAAAAACGATACTCCAAGAACTGAATGTGCAAATTGCCAACAGATTAAACCAGCTGAATATTCCAGTGAAAAGAAAATAAAGTATGTTCTACTATCTCCATGGCAAATATGCAATTCAAATTGCATCTATTGTCTTGGACATGAACAACCGCTTGATAAAAAATCGCCAAGTTATCCGGTTGATTATAAAAAGCTTGTTGAGCCATATGATATTATAGAAATTTTAAAAGATATGATTTCAAAAAATATATTGGATAAAAATGCAAAAATGGATTTTGCAGGAGGTGAACCCACTTTATATCCTCGCTTTGATGAATTAATTGATTTTCTTTTAGAAAATGATTTTAACAACATTATCATTCATACAAATAATATCCAATATTCAAAAGCAATTGAAAAAGGTATTAAAAAGAATGCAATTAGCCTTATGATTTCTATTGATGCAGGAAGTAAAAAATGTCATGAAAAAGTAAAAAGAGTAAAATCTTTTGATAAAGTTTGGTCTAATTTTAAAAAATACTCAAAAGTTAAACCGAAAGAATATACAGGGAAATTATGTACAAAATATGTTATTGTTCCAAGCATCAATGATAGCGAAAAAGAAATAAAAGAATTTATAAAACAATCAAAAAAACACGGAGCAACTCACGTTGCATTAAATGTATATAACCAATTACTTAACAATATGAATTATGAAGAAAACTTATTAAAACATCTTCATTCTTTAGCTGAATTTTTTAAAGAATTTTCTTCAAAAGAAGATATTACATATTCTCTATTTCCAAATATAGAATATGTATATACAAAATTATTGACATAAATAAATCTTCTTTATACCATAACAAGGGGGAGAACAAATGAAAAGTGCTTTGATAACAGGAATAACGGGACAAGATGGAAGTTACCTGGCTGAACTTTTACTTTCAAAAGGATATAAAGTTTATGGTCTAGTAAGAATGTCTTCTGTTAACAACAGAGAGAGAATAGCTCATCTTTTGGGAAATAATAATTTTCATATTTTATATGGAGATCTTACTGATGAAGCCAGTTTATACGAAGCAGTAAAAAAATCAAATCCTGATGAGATATATAATTTAGCGGCACAATCTCACGTTGGACTTTCTACAAATTTTTCTGAATATACAACAAATGTAAATGCATTAGGATTCTTACGTTTAATGAATGTTATTCATTCACTAGAAATTCAAAATAAGGTGAAAGTATACGAAGCTTTAACTTCTGATATTTTTGGAAACGTTGAAGAAGATTATATGAATGAAGAAACAAAAATACAACCTATAAATCCATATGCTTGTGCAAAAGCATATGCTTTTTGGCTAGCAAAAAGTTATAGACAAAGAGGTGTATTTATAGTAAATGGTATAGCTTTTGCTCACGAATCAAAAAGAAGACCACCTATTTTTGTTACAAGAAAAATAACAAAAGCTGCTGTTAGAATAAAACTTGGGAAACAAGATAAATTATCACTAGGTAATCTTTCAGTAAGAAGAGATTGGGGACATGCTAAAGATTATGTTGAAGCTATGTACAAAGCAATGCAACATAATAAACCTGATGACTATGTACTAGCAACAGGCAAAACAACAAGCCTGCGAGAATTTTGTATTAAAGCATTCAAAGAAGCTGGTATAGATTTGATTTTCAAAGGTGAAGGTAATGAAGAAAAAGCCTATGATGTAAAAACTAATAAATTAGTTATTGATATAGACCCACGGTTTTCAAGACCTTTAGAAAAGTTAAATCCTATCGGAGATTATTCTAAAGCAAAAAATATTCTTGGTTGGGAACCAAAGTATACTATAGATGACATTATTAAAGAAATGATAGAACAAGACTTAATTGAAGAAAAATAATTTTTAATGCAGTGCATATTTGTTCAATATAAATTCAGTTTTTTCCCAAAGTCTTAGATTTATGTTTTTTTCTTCACACAACGATTTAAAATAAAGATACAAATCACCATAATGAGAAGGTAAAGGATTATTATCCAAATCTGTAAATAAAACATATTTATTATCTATCATAAATTCAATATTTTTTATACCAATATCCGCCATCAAATTAACAAACTTTTTAACTTCTTCTTTTTTATCGTTTAAATGTTCTATAACAATATATTTAACCGTTATACCATTACTGTATTTACTTTTTGCATATTTTCTAAGATTTTGAACAGAATCCTCAAATTTATCAACTCTTTTTAACTTATAAAATAAATCACGTGATGCACAATCCAAAGAGGTAGTATAATCAACCATATTATTATCCAATAATTTTTTTATAATAGGTTGATAAATAATATTATTTGAAAGAATATAAAAACGCTTAACTCCATTTTTTAAGAATTCTTTAACCATTGGTTCAAATTCCTTCAAAATAGAAATATCTCCGCCTTGAATACAAGCAATAAGGTTATCTCTATCTAAAAGATCATGTTTATAAAGTTGTTTTAGCAAAGGAAGCATATCATAATACTGGCTTTTCATTGGTTTTAGGTCAATTTTACCTTTAGAATCAAGCATTCTGGCGCAATATATGCAACCGCAATTACAATGGGTCCAATGACTAATATTTATCATATTAAACTTTGGAGAAATAAAATCATTTGCTCTTTTCTCTCTAAGAAAAAAACATCCTTTACAAGGCGATTTATCTATATCTTCATCATTTAATAATTTAAAAGAATCTATTTTAAATTGTTTAAAAGCATCCCAATCAATTTTCTGACCTCTATATGCTTCATAATAAACAGGACCAATTTGCCCCGAACAGCAAGACATAATTCTATCATGAAAACAAGATAAAACATTATTTAATTCATCACAAAAATATAATTTCTTTTCACTCATAATATATATAACCTAAAGATTTAGAACAAGTGCTCTATCATAAAATTCAAAAGCAATATTTTTATCACAGCAACGCTGTCTAATATATCTTAATAAATCTTTGACATATTCAGGAACCTCACCGGATTGACGAACAAACCATTTTTCCTCAACATCTGCAATTAAATATTTTACCCCAAGTTCATTAACACATAAATCAAACCATTTATCAATTTCTTCTTTTGTATCATTAATATTTGGAATAATAATATATTTAACACCTAAATCTACAGGTTCTGCCTTTTGAGCTGCCTTTGCATATTTTTTAATGTTTTCACAAACCTGTTTAAATTTATCTACCTTTTTTACTTTTTTGAAAACTTCTCTTGACCCTGCATCTAAAGATATAACAACTTTTATTTCAATATCTTTTTCTGATAATATTTTTTCGGTCATCTTACTAAATACAATACCATTAGTATATAGTGCAAAATATTTATTACCATATTCTGCAAAAATTTTAATGATATCATCAAATTTTTTAAGTATTGTAGGTTCACCCATTGCAAAAGAGATATGTGCTTGAGGATTTTTTTCTATATTATAAATCTTCTTTTCTAATAACTCTTTAAATAAAGGAAATATATTATATCCTTTAACCATTTTATGTTCTGCAATTTCTTTATAAGAGAAACAATAAATACAATTGGCATTACATTCATTTGAATGACCAATCCAAATCATATCAATATAATTATCTAAATCAGATAAAAATTGGTTATCAGAAGTTTCATCAAACTCTTCAATCCAATGACAACCTTGACAAAAGGGAGGAATATTTCCTTCTCTCATATCTTTAACAAGTTTATGTTTTATTTCAAAAACCTTATCCCAATCTGCTTTATCTTTTTCTCCTTTATATGGAATTATGTAGTTATTATTACGTTCAGAAGGAGAGTGTATTGATAAATGACAATGACGAAAACAATCATAGTGTATATATAAGCCATGTGCCAAATACCTACATCTATATTGTTTCACCATAAATAAATTCCCCAATTATGCTGTTTACTTAATTATATCATATTAGCAACAAAAAACATAAAAGAATTGAACATATATCAGTATTTACAAAACATTGAACGATAAATAGATACATGATACCATTTACTTAATATGATATATAAAAGTTGCAGATTATTAGAACATGGCATTTATTTTTATTTAGACCCTGGTACCGGTCATTTAATAGCCGGCCATTGTTGTAATACAGATAATTTAGAATTTAAAGATAGATTATATTTATATTTCGATTTAAAAAATGAAAAGCTTGACTGGTCTTACATTTTTAATGCAAAAAAGAAACTAAGAGAAAATGCAAAAAAAGGTATATATCCAGCTCAATGTGAGGGTTGTTTTGAACTTCAAGAAAGAAATTGGGATGATAATGATTATATAAATCATCTAACAGCAGGACACATAATGAAATGTAATTCACGATGTGTATACTGTCCAACAGGAAGAATACCGGAATGGCATAATAGAGAACAAGATATTGACATAAAACCTATTATAAAAGAATTACTTGAAAAAAAATTATTAAGATTTGATGGTTCACTAAGATTTGTTGGAGGAGAACCAACTTTAATGAAAGAATTTGACTGGCTTGTTGAGTTATTTTCAAAAAATAATGTCCCTGAAATATATGTACCAACTTCAGGAATACGCCTTTCTAAAAGCTTATGTAATGCACTTGAAAAAATAGATAGTGCAGCTATTGTTACAAGTATTGATTCGGGATGCGAAAAAACTTTTGAAAAAATAAAAGGAACAAAATTTTACAATCTTGTACTAAAAAATATGAAAACATATCTTAATCATTCAAAAGAGAAAAACTTTGTTATATCAAAATTTATATTATTTACAAATTATAATGACAGTGCAAAAGAGGTAGAAAAATGGCTTTTTAATTGTAAAAAAATTGGACTTGTTGAAGTCCAATTTGATTCCGAACATAGTGTATCTTCATCTGAATCTTGCGAAAATAAAAAATACATTAATAGAACACTAAAAATGCTTAAATATACAGAAAAGCTAGCACCACTTTATAATTTAAAAGTAACATCTTTTCTTGCATTTATGAATAGAGCTCAAAGAATTTATGAAAAGCAACTGCAATTCTATAATGAAAATAAAGATAAATTTATTGATTTATATTTAAATGATCAAATAGAAAATATAAATAATAATAAATATTATAATGATTTACATATAGATATTTACTCTCTTAAATTTAAAACAATTGAAGAACAAATCAATTCATTGATAGAAGAAGAAAAATTTTCTCCAATAAGAAAAATATATACAAAAATATCTAAACCAATAGAAGAAGAGACAAGAAAGAAACTAATACTTTTTCTTCGTCTTGGTTTTGATTTCGATATTGAAATTGAAAATTATATTGAAGATGAGGTAATAGATGAAATAATAAAAACAAGTCATTCACAAATTACTTATATAAAAAATAAAAATATTTTTAATTTTCTAAAAAACAAAAAATTAAAAAATAAATATGAAAAAATAACAAAATTAGGGAATGTTTATATAAAATAATTCGTCAAAATATGTCCAAGAAAAAATTCACGATAAGCAGAAAGTGTAAGTAATTTTTTTACAAAACGAACCAAAAACTTTGTTTTTTAGCCAGATGGAATCTGTAGTGAATCAAAATGAGTACTTTTTTAGCGAGTATGACTCGGTAAAAAAGTCAATACAAATTAATTTAGATTCGTTTCATATATTAAGTTATATTCATCAGCAACATCTTGTACTAATTTATGCCTGATTTTAATACCTTCTTCTGTATCTAAAAAATTACTTATAGCATCAGTATGTTCAATAATGCAATTATGTTCCTTGTCATATTTATGTGGATTTGTAATTAACTGCAAAAACATCGCATCTTTTAAAGATTTAAATATTTCTTCTAAACTTCCATTTGTTTTTATTCCAAATTTATTTAATTGCATTAAAATTTCTTCTAAATCAGCATTGTCATAAGATCTTCCGGTTATCTGCTTGAGATAATCAACACCCATTTTAATAACATCATCCATATTTAATTTATAATCAATACCCAAAGCATCAAGAGCCATTAAATTCAGTTTTTTTTCTAATTCATAATAAAGATCAGAATAGCTTTTCTGGCTTCTAAACGGATATTTTTTTATCAGTCTTGAAAATTTTCCTTCTTTTGTTACAGCCTCTTCTACCTTAGCATCTGTTGCTAATAAACCAGCAATATCGCCACTTGATAAGGGTAAATCTTCAGGATGTCCATGAATAAGTATTGCATTAGGAACAACTTTTCTAGAATCAAACTTACAAGATTTCTCATCTCCGGAGTTTTCCTGAAGTAACCTGCCTTCTGGCGATATAATAACTCCATATTCAATATTTTTCTCAACTAGAATTTGTTTTATTTTTTCTTTTGCCTTTTCAATCGTTTGAGATAATTTATCTATATCTTCATGGCTTTTTATAAAACAATCACTTTTTTCGGACATTTTATGAACTTGGGTTCTATTTGTATTATGAATTGAAGGAATTTGACCTAAAAAACTAATTGAACCAATCATATATTTCTCCTTTTATACATAAGAATAATGAAGCTCAAAAAAATCAATTGACCTTATCTGAAAATAAATAAATAAAATTTAACATTTTATATTTAATTTAGTATCTTCCTTCATTAGCAAGTTATACTCACTAAAAAAGGAAGCACCTTTTGAAAATTCCAAAACATCTATTTAACACAGTATATAGTCTAATCAAAAACAAATATCCAGGTCAATCTTACAAAAAATTCACTCACATTTTCAGCTTATTGAAAATTTATTCTCAGAAAATTTATTTTTTATTTCCAAAAAAGAAATGACATTCTGCTTTTAATCTAGCAAAAGGAGAAATTTTTCTACAATTATAAACCTTATTTTCAACGATTGCATCAGCCCAAGGTTCCGGCTGAAGTTCCATTCCAAATTTTGCAGCTTGTCGTTTAAAATAACTATATGCTTTTATAACAGATGTTTCTATAGCTTGATTAGAAGTCGTATCCATTTTACTTTCTACATGATTTACTGCTCTTGCCACAGTTTTAACACCAGCTTGTTTACAAAAATCAAAGAACGCATCAATTTCTTTTTTATTATCATTTACATTAGGGAAAATGATATATTTAACTTTAACTCTGTTTGCTTTTTTCCCAGCATCTTTTATGTATTTTTTTATAGTTGATGTAACTTCATTAAATTTATCAACTCTCTTTATTCTTTTATAAGATTCTCTAAAGCCGCAATCAAGTGAAATACATATAGTATTATGATTTTCAGCTTTTAACATTTCACCTATACTTGGTTCATACTTTATTCCATTTGATAAAACTTCAACTCTGCAATTTTTTTCAAGTAATATTTTTAAAATAGCGGGAAATTCTTCCAAAATAGTAGGTTCTCCACCCATAAAAGCAACAAATGTATCAGAAGTTAATCTATCCTCTTTTATTAATTTCTCAATAATAGGCAATGCATCATAATCATCACTTTTTTTAATACCTTCAAAAAAATCAGAATGAACTGAGCAATAAAAACAAGCGGCATTACAATGTTTCCAGTTAAAAATTGTTATTTTATGAATTTTCCCATCAAATTCTTTCCAATCTTTTTCCTCCAAAATAGGACATAATTTGCAGCGTTCAGGAATAATTCCTTCTTGCATATCTTTTATTATTTTCAAACGACGGATCTCATTTTTCTCAAAAGCATTTTCTTCTTTATATGAAATATATTCAGGACCTTCCCATACTTCATTACAATATTTAAATCCACTAAAACTAAGATCTATACTTCCTAAAATATGGTCACAACATTTATATTTCATCTTTTATCTCCAATAATAAATATTATATCAGAATAGACATAAAATACTATTTTATTATATAGTGTCATATATGGAGAAAAAAATGAGTGAAGATTTTGCAATATGTACATATCCTTTTAATTCTGCTCAAATCAGCATGCAGGGAGATGTATATGTATGTTGCCCTCCTTGGAGTAGTTCTTATTCTTTCGGGAATATTTATGAACAAAGCTTCAGTGAAATTTGGAACGGAGAAAAAGCTAGAATTTTTAGAAAACAATTTATTGAAAAAAACTATAAATATTGCAATTTAGATTTATGTGTAAAAGATTGTTCTAAAAAAATAATTCCATCAGAAATTGTTGAAAAGCCTGAAACGTTTATATTCTGTTATGATTCTTTTTGTAACGTAAAATGTATTTTCTGCAGAAGCTGTCATCAGAAACAAGATTTGACATATTTCGATGATAATATGGATACATTGCTTACTGATATGTTAGAAAACTGTAAGAATGTAGTTCTATCAGGAGTTGGAGAATGCCTCGCGAGTAAACATTCAAGAAAATTAATAAAAAGAATTTCTGAGCTTTTCCCCAATATTAAATTTTCAATAATTTCTAACGGAATATTATGTGATGAAGAAAACTTGAAAGAAGTAGGTATATTAGATAAACTTCTATCAGTTACAATTTCCCTTCATGCTATAAATAAAAAAACTTATGATAAATTAGTAGTTGGTGGAAATTTTGAAAGAGTAATGAAAAATCTTCAGTATTTATCATCATTAAAAAAGTCAGGAAGAATTGAAAAATTCATTTTAAATTTTGTTGTAAATTCATACAATTATAAAGAAATGGTTCCTTATATAGAACTTGCAAAAAAAATTGGAGCAACTGTCGGTTTTCTTGAACTTTTAAAATTAGAAACTAATGAAAATGTATATGAAAAATTAAATATTTTTGATGAAAAGCATCCAAAATACAATGATTTTGTTAAAGTTCTAAAAAATCCTATCTTTAAATCTGAACTTTGTACAATTAATGACTGTATGCTAAATTTAAAACCAATTTCCATTCTCAAATCAATAAAATACAGATTTTTTAAATAGCAAAAAATAATAATTTAATATATAATAAGAGAGTTATTTTTATTTTTTTATAATAAAGAGGAATTAAAATGGGATATTTATCATGTGAATTTGTTGAAAATGGAATGTGTTTTATTTTTGATGCTGTAGTTTTATGTTCATATTCAATGTGTATGAAATTTGAAGCTATAAAAATAATAGAAGATTATAAAGGTGAACTTTTTGACTGGGAAAAAGTAAAACAAATAAAACAAGAATATAGAGACAGATTCGCAAAAGGAGATATACCCCCAATATGTGTAGGCTGTCCGAGTTTAAAAGAAAAAGACTGGTCAGGTTCCATGGAATTAAAATACATTCTTATAAACCACTGGGAAAATTGCCAATTAGATTGCATTTATTGTCATACACATGAAAAGAAAAAACAATTAAATAAAATGAAACCTTGGAAAATCCTTCCAATTTTAAAAGATGCATTAGCAAAAGGAATGTTAAGCAATGAAGGCAATGTAAATATTACAGGTGGAGAACCAACTATTTTAAAAGAGTTTCCGGATTTAATGAAATTCTTTCTTGAAAAAACAAATATTTTTATAATGATAAATTCTGCTGCTGTTGATTATTCAAAGTGGATAAAAAAAGGATTAGAACAAAATAGAGTAGCAGTAACGATTTCTCTTGATGCCGGAACAAGAGAAACATATAAGAAAATAAAAAATGTAGACTGTTTTAAAAAGGTTATAAATAATATAAAAAAATATCAAAAAGGTCTTAATCCAATTCAAAATAGCTTAATAGGAATGAAATATATTTTTATTCCCGGTTACAATGATACTATTGAAGAAGTTAAAGCTTGGTTGAAAATAGTGGAAGATTTAGGACTAACTAATATTCAACTAGAACTTGAACATCACTGGTATGAAAAAAATAAATATTGTCCTGACAACGTAAAAGAGTATATTCAAATGATAGTTGATTATGTTAATGAGCATAAATGCAATTTATCATATAGAGAAATACTTACCACCTGTGGTTATACAGAAGTTATAAGACACATAGCTAACGGAAGATAACAATGACAGAAAAACATATATATTGTCCCAATCCATACATATTAGCGGAAATAATGCCTTATGGTTATGTATATCCTTGCAGTTGCGGATGGATAAAAGGATATTATTTTGGTAATATTTTTGAACAATCTTTTGATGAAATATGGAATGGAGAAAAGGCAAAAGAATTTAGACAAAAATTGTATGATAATGATTTTTCTCTTTGCCCCGGATGTCAAAATTTAGAAATATTATCAGAAACTCAAGACAAAGAAGCCCAGCTTATTTCCAAACCTCCGGAAAGAATATTGTTAGGCTTGGATGAAACTTGTGATGTAAAATGTATCTTTTGCCGAGGAGAAAACTATAAAATAGATACAAATTTAATACCAAAAGATAAAGAAGATAAATTACTAGAAATATTAACCCCCTGGCTTGAAAATGCAAAGTATGTAAAAACTAATGCAGTTGGAGAAGTTTTTGCAAGTAAAATTTCAAGAGCTTTAATAAAAAATATAGCTGATAATTTCCCAAATATAAAATTTGAATTAATTACAAATGGTATTCAATGTACAAAAGAAAATATTGAAAAGTTAAATCTAGTAAACAAGATTTCAATGATAACTGTTTCCTTACATGCAATGAAAGAAACTACTTATAATAAGATTGTTAAAGGCGGAAATTTCAAAAAGGTTATAGAAAATATTGAATATATTTCCAAATTGAAAAAAGAAGGTAAAATAGAACGATTTGAACTTCATTTTACTGTAACCAGTATTAATTACAAAGAAATGAAAGATATAATAAAATATGCAAGAAAAATAGATGCGAAAATAAGATTTTTAGGACTTGATTGTTCTAAAGACTGCGAAAAAATCTATAAACAAATTAATATTCAAGATAGGAATCATCCTAAATTTAATAATCTTGTTAAAGTTGTTCAAGACAAACAAATAAAAAATTCTTCTGATATTGTAATCCAAGGTCTTGAATATTTCACAGAACTTAAACCGTTAAGTATAAAAGAAAAACTAAAAAATATTTTTAGAAAATGAAATATCACCCCTGATGAAGTCCAATTTCATCTAAATCCTTGCCTTTAATTGTTCTATATTGATTGGCAACACCGTAGAATTGAAGTTCCAAACCTTTTTCTTTTGTTTTAGATACAATATATTCATATAAATCATCAATATAAGAAGGGATATTTTCAGAATTTCTGGCAAGCCAATCAGCTTCAAAATCAAGTATTACTTGCTGTATTCCTATTTTTAAGCTTTCCTCAATCCACTTATCTATATCTGATTTAGTGTCATTCACGTTTGGAATAAGAATATATTTAGAACGTACCATTTTTTTATTGGAGCCTTGAGCCTTTACATATTTTTTAAGAGTATCCATAACTTTATTATATGCATCTACTCTCTTTATTTGCTTAAATTTTTCCCTGTCTCCACAATCAACACTAACAGTAACAGACATTGTATCAGTTTTTAGACCACTTAATACAGATTTAACAGGCTTAATGGCATTTGTATGAACCATAATAAGCCTTTCACCTTTTTTAATAAAAAAATTAGTTATATCATCAAACTCTCTTAAACTTGCAGGTTCTCCACCTGAATATGCAAGCTCACCATTATAATCAATAAGCCCTAATTTATCTAGTTCTTTTATTATTGGCATAATTTTATAACGCTTTTTAGGCTTTTCAAACTCGCTTTGATAACGATAACAATAAGTACAATAACAATTACAATCTGACCAATGTGCAATCTGAAGCCATTTAAACTTTGGATTATCTTCCCATTCTTTTTCCTGCAGCCCAAAACATCCCACACAATGAGAGTCTGTTATACCTTTTTTTTGATTTTCACGAATTATATTAATTTTCTTTAATAATTCCGTCCAATCAAGTTTTTCACCATAATAATCTTTCTTAATATACAAAGGTTCCGGAGTATTCGTCCCCATAAAACAACATAATTTTATACTATTATATTCAAATCTCAATCCGCTTTGTATATTGGAACAACTTAGATACTTCAAATCAAATCTCCATTTTATATAATTATAACATAATATCTTTTTTATATAAATTCGAAAAATAATCTTGCCATACTATAATTAAATATAATATTATAAGTTATATAAGAGAAAGATAAAGGAACGTTATGAAAAGAAGAGATTTTTTATGTGGCGCATCATGCCTTCTTGCTGGTTTTGCACTTGGAAAAATAACAAATAACAATCAAGATACAATGTTATGTAAAAAAGATGATTTTTACGAAAACGACTGTGGTCTTGGTGGTTTTGGTATTGCTACTTCTTCACATTGTAACTTAAACTGTAAATATTGTGATACTTATTCTCCTCTATCAAAAGAAGAATTTGTCACCTATGAACAATTTTCTAGAGACTTAGAAAAATTAAAAGAGCTTGCTCCAGATAGAGAACTAGAATTAACTTTTATAGGAGGTGAGCCTCTTTTAAATCCCGATTTAACAAAAATGATAAATAAAGCATATGAAATATATCCAAACTCAGCTAAAGCCATTTTAACAAATGGCATATTAATAGAAAAGATGGACGATGAATTTTGGAAAGCAATAAAAAAAGCCAATGTAAAATTTTCCATTACAAAGTATCCAATTGATATTGAACGAGATACTATAGAAAGAAAATCAAAAGAATATGGATTTGAATATAATTACGATACTGTGAAATCAAATAAATTATATGATATAAAAACCAAGAAAGTAATTAATGAAAATTATAATGAACAAGAAGGGTTTGAGTGGAGCAAAAATACTCTTGATTTAAAAGGAAGTCAAAATTATCTTTTAAAAAGATTTAATTGTCCGCATAGAGGAATAAATATATACGCAAGAGGTAATATATATTATTGCTATGTCCATGCATATATAAAATCCTTTATAGAATACTTTAAAGTAGATATACCAATAACAAAAGATGATTATATTAAAATTGCAGACGTAAAAGATATAAAAGAAATTGATGATTTCTTAAGCACTCCAAAATTTCTTTGCAAGTACTGCAAACAATGCCATAATACTTGCTATGGCGGAGAACCTCTAGAATGGGGTTTTTCAGAAAGACAAATAACTGAGTGGACTTAAACTTTTTGCTATAGCACAAAAATTGTTATAATATTTATTTATGAGTAAAATTTGCAAACATCCTTTTAATAGTATACAAATACAGAATACAGGGGAAGTGTATTGTTGTTGTTGTTATTGGACTAATTTTTATTCATTTGGAAATATTTTTGAACAATCATTTGATGAAATTTGGAATGGAGAAAAAGCACAAAAATTTAGAGAACAATTTTTAAAACAAGAATTTAAATATTGTAAATTAAATGAATGTGAGCCGTTTTTACCAGATAAAGATTATAAACCAAGTTTAGTATGCGAATATCCAAAACAAATCGAATTCAGTTATGATAGAAGATGCAATGTAAGATGTATTTTTTGTAGAAATGAAATAAATAAAGAAGAAGAGATATATAACAGAGAGAAAGAACATAAGATAGAAAAAAATTTTGATTCCATCTTTACACCAATATTAGAAAGAGCCGAAATTGTTGAATTAAATTCTGCAGGAGAACTTTTTGCAAGCAAACATTCTATTGAAATAGTTAAAAAAGTAATAAAAATCAATCCTAATATTAAATTTAAAATTATATCTAATGGGATTCTTTTCACCAAAGAAATTATTGAAGCTCTTGATTTAAAAGAAAGAATGATTACAGTAACCATTTCAATGCATAGTGCGACAGAAAAAACATATAATAAGCTTGTAAAACATGGTAATTTTAAAAAACTTATTGAAAATGTAAAATATTTATCTCAACTAAAGAAACAAGGTTTTCTACAAAATTTACAATTAAATTTTGTCGTTACATCTATTAATTATAATGAAATGATAAAATTTGCACATTTTGCGAAAAAAATGGAAGCAAAAGCTTTCTTCATTAACTATCATAGACAAATAGATGATAACAAACTTGAAAAAGAACTAGATATTTCTTTACCAACAAATAAAAATTATAATAAGCTTATTAAAATTCTTAAAAATCCTATCTTTAATGAAAATTATTGTTATGTAAATGATTACTTAAAAAATTTGAAGCCAATAAGTCAAAATTTTCTAAACCTTTTTAATATAAAAGGAAGAGTTAAATGATAAAATTGTTATTTAGTAAAAAAATTTTTATAATTATAAATTTATTATGTATTTTTTTATGTTTTATGATTATTCCTTATGTATTATATCAAGATGTAATTACAAATCATGACAGTAATTTTGTTTTCCATTATACAAGTAGTAATGATTGGTTCCTAACAGGGAGAACGATATCAAGAGTTATAGTTTCTTGTTTTTATGTATTAATACCTTATCTATTCAATATTCACCAAAATGATATATCTTCATTATTTGTACCTGCCGTTACTTCTTTTTTCATAAGCATCATGTCTATATTTTGCTTAAAGTTTTATTATCTATTTAATAATAAAAATAAATTTATAATTGAGAATCCTGATTTTTTTTTCTTATATCCAGCTATTTATATAATTCTTGCTTTTATTCCTACAGGCTTTGAAAATGCAAATACATATTATTTATCAGGCATATCAGAATCTGTAGTTTTTTATGATACATTATTTAATTTTGTATTTTTTATAATTTTTATATATTTTATAATTAGTTCATTTTATAAATCTAGAAATACTATTATAAAAATATTATATTTTATTAATTCATTATTGTTAGGTCTTTCATGTGAACCAATTATATTTACTTCTTTTATTTTTTATATACTGACAATATCTTTTATAATTCTTTATAATAAAAAAAATCCTATAAATAAAAATAACCAACAAATATTCTTAATCGGTATCCCATTAATTCTTTCTTCTTCATTTCTTTTTTTCCTTTCTAATTATAGCAAAGGGAAGGTTATAGGATATGAAATTAATATATTAGAACAAATTAATAATATTAATTTATATTATAAAGACTATTTTAAAGGATTATTTAATACTATAATTAGCGATAATATAATTTCTATTTTGATAATTTTGTTTTTGTTATTTTGTGTATTATTAATAAAAGATGAAAAAAGAAATAAATATATAATAATAACAAATTCAATGTCTTTGGTTATATCTTGGATTTTATTTTTTATAATTCTCATAATTCCAGGCTATTGTATTGTGTATAATTATAATTTTTGGTATAGTCATCCTCCTTTTAGAATTTTGTTTTATAAAACTTTGTTAATAATAATATTATTAAATTTGAGCTATCTTTCATCAACCAAAAAAATATATAAAAACATAATTAAGATATTACTGCCTATATTTCTATATATATTAATATTCTATAATCACAACACATTAGAGGACTCATACAGAATAGAACAAAAAAATATAAAAAATCTAAGAAACCAAATTTATATGTCAGATAAAATGATACTTTTATATGAACAATTTGATGGTATTGCATTACTTCCAATATCTTGGTATAAAGAATATTCTAAACATTATTTTATTTTTAGACCGAGATGTTACGATGCTGAAGAAAATATTAGAAATAAAATGCTTAATATTATAAATTTAGAATTTAAAGAAAAGAAATCAAGATTATTTACTAATATTGAAGAGAATGATTATATTATTTACTTATACTACACATATAAAATCAAACCAGAAGGAATTATTTGGGTTGAAGATAATGTAGCATTTGAAGAATTTAAAAAAAGAGGTGAATTTTTTTCAAAACAAGAATTAAAAGAATTAAATTTTACAAAGCTATTAAGGGAGAAAAAAAATAATAATATATCACTAGATGAAATTAATTCCCAAATAGAAAAAAATCCAAAAGAAGCATATTTATATGCTGCAAAAGCCAGATATTATAAAAGAAGGAATCAATTTAGAAAAGCCATTAAAAATATATCTAAAGCAATTGAACTTGATAAAAATAATTATAAACAATATTATTATTTAAGAGCAGAAATATACGTGAAAAGTAATAGATTAGAAGAGGCCGAAAAAGATTATCAGACTTTTATCAAAAACTCTAAATACTCAATTGAAGCTAGAAAAAAATTAATAAATTTATACATGCAGCAAAAAGAATACACAAAAGCTATGAAAGAATGTCAAAATTTAATAAATATATTTGAGTTTTATAACGAGAATATAAAGAAGACATTCTATGAGGATTTGGCTATAATTAAATATGCATCAAATAAATATCAGGAAGTAATTGACATTATAAATAAGGAAGAAGAAATATCTAAAAATCAAGCTAATTACCAGATTAGAGCTTTAGCTAAATTAAAACTCGGTGATATAAAAGGTGCTTATAATGATATAGAAGAAGTCTACAAGTATAAACTTGAAGATAGAAATACAAGTTATATAAAAACTTATATTGAATCAAGGCTAAATAATGAAAATATAGATTTTTATTTAAAGAAGGATCCTTTCTCTAATATTTTATCAACATATTCCCAAACATGTGGTTCAATATTATTTTGTATACATTCTTCCTTATAAAATTTAAATAATTTATAATAATAATCAGGTATTTTAAACTCATTACCTTGTATAAATTCACTGTCACATTGATCAATCATTAATTCTGAATTATTAATGCCTATAGATTTCATTAAGTTAATATATTTGGAAATTTCTTCCTGATTATCATTTACTCCTCTAACCAAAATATACTTTAACCTTAAAAGCAAAGGGAGTTTTGAATATTTCTTTAAGTTTTCTACTACATCATCAAATTTGTCAACAGTTTTGATAGCCTTAAACGTCTCTCTACATCCCGAGTCAATAGAAACATTTATATCAACAAATGTTTTATCAACAATATTTTCTATTATAGGTAGATATTTTATTCCATTTGTAGCTATTTCAATCCTTTTAACTCCATTTTTAATAAATATATTAACTAAATCTTCGAATTCCTCCAATACAGATACATTGCCGCCCTGAAAATGTACATCTAATTCTTTCTTATCTATTATATCTTTTTTATATAGCTCTTTAATTATTGGTAATAAATCATAATAATCACTCTTTTTGGGCTTCAAAACAATTTTCCTGCCTGATAAATATTGTTCACAACAATATATACAACTACAGTCACATTGCTTAAAATGTTTAACAATTATTAAATTAGACTTAGAAGGTTTAGAAAAAAAACTTAACAATAAAGGTTTAGGATTTTCTTGTTCTTTTAAATCAAAACAACCTTCACACTCTTTAGGAATAACTCCTCTATCCATCATTTTTATCAATGAATTCCTTTTTTTTATAAGGTTTGATACATTTTTAGGAGAAGGTACATCAATAGAAGGACCAGTTCTTGTGGCACAACAATAGAATACTTTCAAAGCATCAAAATTAAGTGTTTCATTTAATCTCTTACAATAATATCTTTTCATATAACTTCATTATACTAAATTTCTGCTATTATAATAATAAGGTAAAGAAAGTATTTTATGAATATTTTTAATTTATTCAAACAAAAAAAATCATATTCTTGTAAATTGTTAAATAATCATTTACACTTTTCATCAAGAAATACACTTGAACCTTGTTGCAGTGCCAATATAGGCCCAGCTTTGGTTTCTAATTTATCTAATAAAGATTCAATATTAGATTTTATAAATCAAAAGAAGATTATAATAAATCAATTAAAAAAAGGACAAATACCAAGAGAATGTCAAAACTGTGTTCACCTTAGTCCTTATGAAAAAAATAAAAATTTTAAAATAGAAAAAATAACACTAAATCACTATACCCAATGCAATTGTGCTTGTATATACTGCACACAAGGAAATAGAGATTTAGAGAAGATAAAAGAAGATGAAAAAAAACCGGTTATTTATGATGTATTAAAATTTATAAATGAATTATATGATAATGACCTTATTGATAAAGAAAAACTATATATTGATTTTCAAGGAGGAAATATTTCTTGTTTGAAAAATCATGAGGAAATCATTAATAACTTTTTAAAAAGAGGAGTCGGCACTATATATATACCAACTAACAATATAATATATATGCCAATCATAGAAAAACTCTTACAAATGAAAAAAGGTGAACTCTGTACTGCTCTAGACAGCGGAACAAAAGAAACTTATTTAAGAATTAAACAAGTTGATAAATTTGAGAAATCTATTGAAAATATAAGGCAATATATTAATAAAGCAGGAAATGATTCAATTATAATAAAATATATTATTGTAAATGGATATAATGATAATATTGATGAATTTAAAAAGTTTATGGAAATAATGATAAACTTAAATGTAAAAATTATTGTTATTGACATTGATTATAGAGATATTATAGATAAGTCTTTTACAATACCAAAGCATTATTATGAAATAGTTAATTTTGCAAAAGAACAATGTAAAATTCACAATATAGATTTAGGCATTCCACCATATACAAAAAGTGTTTTAGAAAGAGGATTTTCTACAAAATAACTTTTTATTTCATAGAGAAACATTGATTATAAAAACTAAATGTTTCAACATCAAATCCTTTTTCTAATGAACAATCAACACTCCATTTCATAAAATCTAATAATTCTTCATCAATATTATAGTTTTTTTGTCTACAGTAAATTCCATCTATATCTATTTTTATTCCTTTTATACTACAATCTAAAGCAATATCTAAAAACTGTTTAAAATATTTCTTATTATCATTTATCTTTGGAAGAACAATATATTTTAAAAAAGTATTATCTTTACTATGTACAGTAGATGAATATAATTTTATATTATTTATTACATTATCAAAACAATCAACTCTTTTTATTTTTTTATATAAATTTCTATTACCCGAATCAAGTGAGATTATAATACAAGCCCTATTTTCTTGCATCGCATTAAAAATAGATTTTGAAAATTTAATTCCATTTGTAGCTATTGCGATTCTACTTGAAAAACCTGATAATACATATTTTTCGATTATAGCATCACTCTCCTTATAAATAGTGAATTCTCCACCACCAATATGAAGTTCAAAACCTTTCTTGAGAACACCTTTATCTTTTAGATTATCTAAAATGGGAATAATATCATATGTATCTCTTACTTTATCACTCGGTTTTATATCATTGATACAATATATACAATTAGCATTACATTTATAAAAATGAGTTATGTAAACCTGATCAATATAATTATCATCAGCCCAATCTCGAGTTTCTAACTGATGGCAATTTTGACAACTTCTTAAGTAATGATTATTCTTAGCGTCATTACGCCACCTGTTTATCTTTAAAAAAAGTGCATCTATATTAACTATTTCCCCATTATAATATGGGAAAATATAAGGTGCATATTTTAATGGAGCATAACAACAGGAACATAAATTTCCATTATAAAAACATATTCCATGTTCAAGCAAATTACAACTCTTATATATCATAAATTTTATGATAACATATTTTTTATGCTAAAATACAAATTATGATAAAAGTAAGTGTAATTATTCCTTTCTATAATGAATCAATTGAATTTATAAAACAAGCAATAACCTCTGCTATTAATCAAACTTTAAAAGAAATTGAAATTATATGTATTGATGATGGTTCTACAACTAATGAGTGCTATGAATATATAAATAGTTTGATAAAATACGATTCAAGAATCAAACTATATAAAAAGACTCATACAGGCAGTGGTGAATCAAGAAACATGGGAATAAATTTTTCTACAGGAGAAAATATTATGTTCCTTGATTCAGATGACTATTATCCAAACAATAGGACTATAGAAGAATTATATAAAATTTTAAAAAAAGAAAATGTATATATCGCTGGGGGAAAACATTTAATTTTAAATAATAATGAATTAGAAGAACCTTATTTTAACTATGGAGATATAAACTTATTTTTCTGCAACAAAATAATAAAATATACTGATTATCAATTCCCTTGGTGGTACTGGTGTTTTATTTATAACAGTAAGTTAATAAAAGATAATAACATAAAATTTCCGCCATATTTAAGGTATCAAGACCCACCATTTTTTGTACGAGTAATGACAAAAGCAAAATACTTTTATGCCGCAGACTTTACTTCATATATTCATAGAAATTCTGAAAAATTAAACTTTTTAAGTAAAGAAAAAACAATTGATCATGTAAGAGGAATTGCAAATCTTCTTAAATTCTCGGACGAAAATAATTTAGATAAACTTCACTCTCTACTATATAATACTTTTTTTAGTTATGATATAAATCTTCTAAATAATATAAATTCCCTTTCTATAGAAGAAAGGGAAAATCTCAAAGCTTTAATAATAGAAAATACGAATAAACAAAAATTAAAATAAATTATTAATATTTATCTATTAAATTATTCAATACAAAAGGCAAGCTTGAATATTCATTATTGAAATTATATGAATTTAATACATCCACAAACTCAGCATAATGTTCATTTGCAATATTAGTAATATATTTAGAAGAGAGCATACCTTCTTTATCATACTTATAATTATTTTTTAACCAAAATATGGCTTTTGCATCATATTCTTTTGCTAAATCAACAAAAGCAGGCATTTCTTTAAAGTTATGTTCATCTATTACGAAGCCAATAAAAAATCCTGAAAGTTTTCCTTGTTGTTTTAAAGATTTTAGCCAGTTTAAATTTTGTTTTAAATTTTCAAATTCACCGTTTTTAAAATATTCGTCATAAGTTTCTTTATTAGCAGCACTTATTAAGATGAGAACATTTGAAAGCCTTTCTGTTATACCTAAATCATCACAATGATCTTTATCAAATAAAATCCCATTTGAAATTAAATTAAATTTTACTTTCGGAAATTTTTCTGCAACTTCTTTTATAAAATTAGAAGTCTTTTTGTTAGAAAATGGATCTGTACCATGACTAAATATAACCTGATCTGCTTCTTTTAATGCATCAAAATACTTATCTTTTAAATTTTCATCTATCTCGGGAACATCATATTTTGCCATAATACATTGATTCAATACTTTTATATCTTGTCCAAATATTACAATTTTAGGATAAGTATTTAAACTTTGTTCTTTATTAGATAATAAATATTTTTGAAGAACATTCATATAAAAATTAGTCTTACTGGCACAACCATGTAAAACACAATTCGAAGAATCTTTATTTATAATTCTCTTTCTTATTTTCTTTGCAGATGAAGAATTCCATATCTTATTAAAGCTATTTTGTTTTAAATTTCCTATTTTTATAGCTTCAAAATCAGTAGCAAAACAATCAGGACAAGGAAAAACATTACTTTCAGAATCTATAAAAACCTGTAAAAAAGGAGCATAACAAAATATTTTTTTTGGTTTATTTAAACCTGTTATTTTATTGTATAAATCTGATATTAAATTACTCATATTAATCTTTTCCTGTCTATACTACTAAACAAATTTATTTTACTACATGAGGAACAAATATACAAACCTTGTATATATAGCTGTATTTCTGTTAAAATACTTATATGATAAAAAAATACATAAATAATAATGAGCTTATTGCTCTTATAATAAAGAAAGATTTCACCAGTGATGGGATTAAATTTTTTACGCCGGATGATTTTCCTGAACAAATTGCATATATGAGTCATAAAAAAGATACAATTATAAAAGCTCATGTACATAATGAGATAGAAAGAAACATATCTCTCACACAAGAAATACTGATTATAAAAAAAGGTAAACTAAGGCTTGATTTATATACAAAAGAGAAAGAATACATAGAAAGTTGTATAATAGAAGCTGGAGATATCGTCTTTCTAGCTTCAGGAGGACATGGTCTAAAGTGTTTAGAAGACATTGAGATGATAGAAGTCAAACAAGGACCTTATCTTGGAGAAAAAGATAAAGTGCGCTTTAAAGAAATTAATGATGATAAGGTAATTATAAATGAATGATTTTATTCCTGTATTTGAACCATTATTAAATGGGAATGAAAAAAAATATTTAGATGATTGTATTGAATCTGGTTGGTTGGGTAGTAACGGTCCATATGTAAAGAAATTAGAAAAGGATTTTTCTGATTTTTGCGGACAAAAGTATGGTTCCTGTGTAACAAATGGTTCAGCTGCAATAGATGTTACACTAAGAGCAATGAAAGAACTCTACAAGTGGGAAGATAATTCAGAAGTAATTATACCGTCGTTCAATATAATTTCAGCAGCCCAAAGTTGTATTTATAATAATTTAAAGCCGGTTTTTGTTGATGCAGAACCTATTACTTGGAATATAGATACAAAAAGAATAGAAGAAGTTATAACAAACAAGACAAAAGCAATTATTGTTGTTCATATATATGGTTTACCTTCTGATTTAAATCCAATAATAGAAATAGCCAAAAAGTATAACTTGAAAATAATAGAAGATGCAGCACAAGCCCATGGTCAAACATATAATGGTAAAAAATGTGGGAGTTTCTCCGATGCAGCAACATTCTCATTTTTTACAAATAAGCATATTTCTTGCGGAGAAGGAGGTATTGTTTTAACCTCTGATGAAGAACTTTTAAATAAAATAAATTACTTTAAAAATTTATGTTTTTCTAATGAAAAGTTTATTCATACAAATTTAGGATGGAATCTTAGAATGTCTAACTTACAAGCTGCTGTTGCCTGTGCTCAGCTTGAAAAAATAAATAAAACCATCGAAATAAAAAAACGAATTGGAGCTAAATATCAAGAATTATTAAAAGATATTCCAGCAAAATTATCTTGCCCTAAAACAAGCTATGCACAAAACCATTATTGGATTTTTGGAATTGTAATTAATGATGATGTAAAAATAAATGCGAAAACTGCAAGACAAAAACTACTTTCTAAAAATATAGAAACAAGACCTTTTTTCTATCCAATGCATAAACAACCAATATTTGAGAAATTAGAAATTTTAGATAATACAGAAAGACCTGTTTCTGAAAAATTATATGAAAAAGGATTTTATATTCCAACAGGATTAAACCTAACAGATGAAAAGTTAGAATATATCACAACTCAAATAAAAAATTTATTCTAATTATTTTAAATTAACCTTAATCAATAATACATTAATTAAAGCTTCCAAAATAATACTTAAGGTCATTTTAGATTGACCAATAGTTCTAACTTTAAAACATATAGGAACTTCAACAAGTTTAAGACCAGATTTATATGCTCTATACTTCATTTCTGTTTGAAAAATGAATCCTCCTGATTTAACTTTATCCAAATCAATTTTCAATAAAGCATTTTTTGTATAAGTATTAAATCCTTCAAGTAAATCTTTAATCCCTGTTTGAAGAACCATATCAGCCCATATATTTCCGCCAATAGATATAAAATTTCTAAAGAAATTTTTTTCTGTTGTACTTCCGCCTTTTATATATCTAGATCCAACAACAACATCATAACCTTCTTGAATTTTTTTTCTAAATTCTGATATATATACAGGATTATGTGAAAAATCAGCATCACAAGATGTAAACAAATCAAATCCACTTTCAAGTCCCCATTTAAATCCATTTATATATGCATTAGCAAGTCCTTTTTTTTCTGGCTGAACTATAACATATAAGTTTTCAAATTTTTCTTGCAAAGTTTTCACTATTTGAGCAGTTCCGTCAGGTGAAGAATCATCTACAATTAGAATACTGATATCTTTATATAGTTTAAATACTTCTTCTATAATATTTTCTACATTATCTGCTTCATTATAAGTCGGAATTACAAGTAAATGTTTCATATATACTTTCTTTTATTCTTAATTACTAAAATACTATTCTTTTATAATATTATACTCATAAAAAACTGCTTATTATAATAAATACCATAATTATGGTATAATAAAACTTATGTCAAAACATTTTTGTGATGAACTAAATAATGTTATTACATTTTTCAATGATAAAATAACTACTTGCTGCGGGCCGAATCAAAGTCCATTATATTATAAAATTCATAGTAATAATTTTATAATAGATTTTTCTTTTTTCAAAAAAAAGAAAAAAGAATATTTAGAATATCTGATAAACCAAAAAACATTCTTCTGTTATAATTGCTTTTTTTTAAGAGAAAGAAAAGAATCTGACGTTATTAATGATAAATATAATGAAATAAATATTAGTCATTGGACAAACTGTAATTGCCATTGTATATATTGTTCCAGAAATAAAAATAATAATATTTTAATAAAAAATTTATTTCAAAAAAGAGGACAGCACTATGATTTATTACCAATTGTTCAAGATTTATACAAAAATGACTTATTAGATAAAGAAAATTTAATTGTAAGATTTCAGGGTGGAGATATTGGAGTACTAGAAGAATTTGAAGATCTTGTTAAAGAATTTGACAAGAATGGAACAAAAATGTTTCACTTTTTATCTAATAATATTATTTACCAACCTATAATAGCTGAAATGTTCAAAAAAGATAAAGCTTTTCTAATTACATCTTTAGATTGCGGATCAAAAGAAACATACAAAAAAATAAAAAGAGTTAATCAATTTGATAAAATGATAAATAATTTAAAACGCTATAAAGAAGAATGCGGTGAAAAAGCAAAACTTAATGTAAAATATGTAATTGTTGAAAACTATAATGACAATTTACAAGAAGCTAAAAACTTCTTATCAATCATAAAAGAAATAAAAATTCCTATCATTCAGTATGACATTGATTATAGAAAAATTATGATGAAAGAAAATTTTCAATTCATAATTCCAAGTACATATTATAAAATTTATGAGTTATTTGAAAAATATTGCAAGGAAAATAATTGTACATTTGATATAAATCCTTATACCCGAAATATTTTAGAACAAGGATATTTTTCAAGCCTTAATAACAAAAAACTATATTAGTTTTTTAAAGAATTAATATAATCTATAAATTCATTATTACCAAATTCTTTAGCTATATCCAGTGCAGATTTATCGGTTTTATTTTTTAAATTTATATCTGCACCATGTTCTATAAGGGTTTTTGCTTTTTCTAAAGAACAAAAATCAAGAGCAATAGACATTAAAGGTGTCCATCCGCCTTTATTTTGAATATTTATATCCAATCCTAAGTCTATTAATCTTTTTAAAATATCTAATTCTTTATTATATAAAGAAACCATTATTGCATTAGCCCATAAAATATTTTTAACATTTTTATCAGCTCCGTTTTCAATCAATAAATCAAATATATCAGGATTGTTGTAATATAAAGCCGAATATAAAAATGCGGTATTTTTATTTTCATCACATAAATTTACATCTGCACCCATTTCAATAATTTTTTTAATCACCTCTATTTTATTATTATAGATAATTGCTATCATTAAAATTGTTGCTTTTTGAATATTAATAAAAGAAGATTTAAATTCTACTTTTTCATTTATCAACTTTGTTTTTATTTGATATTTAGATGGGATTAAATCGGCCTTAAACTCAAATTTTGAGTTTATATCTTTTACTCTTTTTAAATTATGTATTATTTTTTTGGAATTATTAGATTGAATATATTTAACAAATTTACAGGCATCAATTTTTCTATTTGAATTCAAAAAGAAAAAGATAACAACACAAAATATAAAAAATACAATATATATATATAACATTACCTCTATCCTCTAGTTATATATTAATTTAAATACACAACTTTCGTAAAAAAATCTTAAATTTAATCTAGTAAAAATTGTTCGGGCAATTTTCTTATTTGATTATATAAATCAAATAATTCTTGTTTAGAAAAATTGACTCTAGCCTGTTCAGGAGATGAAAATCCTTCTTTTTCTATCTTATACAGACAGTATTGAGAACATCTTCCCCCATCAATAGATGCCGCTCTCATACAACCACCTCTGCATATTGATGCATACATACAATTTTTACAATATCCGGTTAACATAGAACAATCAAAGCGCCTATTGTATTTGAAAGAATTTTTATCTAACCAAATCTCTTTAAAGGAACGATTATGAATATTATCTTCAATATATTTATCATCTTGCATAGATAAACAGCCTCTAACTGAACCATCAGCACTTATTCCTGCAACAAGTATTCCTCCTACACAACCATTCCATAAACCAACATTATGAAGTTTATCTGACATTTCGTTCATATAACCGAATACATCCGCACCTGTAACATTTACAAAATGATTAGAATATTTTTCTCTTGTTTCTAAAATAAATTTAGCAATTTCTAAATATTGAGCTTCTGTAATTTGACATTCTTTTGACATTCTTCCAATATGATCACCATATTGTATTTGCCATATTTTTACTCCTTTTTTTATTAAATAATCTCTTATTAATGGCAATTGATTATAATTTAATTTGTGTACAGTCGTAACAATTGAAGGAACAATATTATTAGCTAATAATAAATCTATTGCCTTATCTATATGTTCAAAAGAATTTTTCAACCCCCTTATATAATCATGGAGATAAGCCTCACCTGCATCTATACTAATACCATACGCCAATAAATTAAATGCCTTTATTTTCTCTATAGTTTGTTCATTTACCAAGTATGCATTTGATATAATAGCTACCTTCATTCCATGTAAAGTAATACTGGTAATTAGAGTTCCTATATCTTCACGGAGTAAAGGTTCTCCACCTGACAAGAAAATAAGCTTACATCCAACATCAGCCAAATCATCAATAACAGAAAGACATTGTGCCGTAGTCAATTCTTCACCTTTTTGAACACAACTACAATCAGAACCACAGTGAATACAGTTCATATTACATTTTGATGTTATTTCCCAAACCACTCTACTCAATTCATAAGGCATTTTTTATTATCCTCTTTTTCTTTTTTTCATTTATTTTATTTATTTCCAAAATTCATCAGGTAACTTTCTTATTGGATTATACAAATCAAATAATTCCTGTTTAGAAAAATCAACTCTAGCTTGTTCCGGCGACGAAAATCCTTCTTTTTCTATCTTATATAGACAATAAGGATTTTCTCTTCCTCCAGATATAGAGGCCGCTCTCATACACCCACCTCTACATATTGATGCATACATACAATTTCTACAATATCCGGTTAACATAGAACAATCAAATTTTCTATTATATGCAAAGGAATTTTTATCTTTCCAAATTTCCTTAAATGATTTATCTTTTACATTGGCTTCAATATATTTGTCTGCTTGCATTGATAAACATCCTCTAACAGAGCCATCCGCACTTATTCCAACTTGCGTTATACCAGCCAAACATCCACCCCAATAGCCTTGTATTTCTTTTGCCAACTTTGACATATAACCAAATACATCTGCACCTGATACATTTATAAAATGCTTTGAATAATTTTTTCTTGTATCCAGAATAAATTTAGCAATTTCCAAATATTGAGCTTCTGTAATTTGACATTCTTTGGGCATTCTACCTATATTATCACCATACTGTATCTGCCATAATTTAACATTATTTTTAATTAGAAAATCTCTTATTAAAGGTAATTGATTATAATTTAGTTTATGCACAGTTGTTACAATCGTTGGTACTATATTATTTTCTTGTAACAATTTAATAGCTTTTTCCAAGTGTTCAAAAGCATGAGATACGCCTCTTATATAATCATGCATATACGGTTCTGCCGCATCAATACTAATACCATATGCAAGTAAATTTAACGCTTTTATCTTTTTTATTGTTGTTTCATTTACCATAAAAGCATTAGAAATAACCGCCGTTTTTATTCCAAACATATTACATATAGATGTCAAAGTTCCAATATCATCTCGTAAGAGAGGCTCTCCTCCAGAAAAAATAATTAAATTACATCCACCTACATCTCTTATATCTTCAAGAACCTCAATGCACTCACCTGTTGTAAGCTCATCTCCTTTAACTTCGCAATTACAGTCAGATCCACAATGTAGGCAATTCATATTACATTTTGATGTTATTTCCCATACTATTTTATCTATCAAATATGCCATATTACAACCTTTCTTCAATTACTCATATTATCATAAAATGTATATTATAGTCTACTTTATTTAACCAAGTATAGTATTCTCAAGCATAGTTAATATCTGAATTCAGTTTGTTAACGATTCATCCTCGAAAACAAAGTACTCACAACAAAAACGTCACTTGCCTAACTATATATAAAAGCTCCATCAAAAACAATGTTTTTGCTCGTTTATCAAAAAATTTGCAGTTTTTTCAGATAAAGTAAGTATTTTCTCATCTATTTACAGACTCAAAATCAAAAAGATAACAGAAACTATTTTTATTATCTTTTTCATAAAAATTACTATATGGGATTATTCCAAGATTTTTTATCATATTATAAACTTGATATAACCTCTGCATTCCTTGTTCTTCATTTATATCAATCTCATTTTTTAACTTAATAACTAATTTTGATAAATCATATTTCATAACATTTTTAGTAATTATCAAACTATAATATTCAGCTAAATGTGTGCTTTTCATCAATTGGGCATATATTCTTTCTGTTAACTTATTGTATTCTTTTTTTATGCAGTTTTTATTTTTAATATTAATATGAAATAATTTAAGAACTTTTAACATGTAAAGATTTTTATCTTTTATATATAAGTCTTCTAGGTCAGACCACCTAATTATTATTTGTTCTACCAATTGAATTTGTTTGTTTTCATTTATTTCAAGTTCAAATTTTTGAACCAATTGCTGTAATTTTATATCATTTAACATTGCACTATTAAGAGATAATAGTTCAAATTGATCATTATTTGATAATATTTTCTTATTCATATTATTAAATTTTTTATTTTTAAAAGAAATATCTTTTTTATTTGTCATAATCTAATCAATTACAATTTATAATTAATACTCTTTTAACATTTAGTAATAATCGGAATTTTTACTCTTTGAACTATTATTATTTTATTAATTTCTAGCTCAGTTTCTTTATATTTTCAGAATAAAGTATTTTTCTACTAACATAAAATAACAGAAATAAATGTTCTCTAAAATCATACAATTATTTTCATATATTTTTTTGATTTTGTATGTAGCCAGCTTGAGAACATCTAAATATATAATCTAGTATCGCACTTTGTTAACGAGTCATCATCGGTAACGAAGTACTCACCTTTTGAAAACTCTGCTCACCTTCGTTTCACTATGAATACAAGCTCACTCAAAAACAAAGTTTTTGGTTCGTTTTGTAAAAAAAATTCACTTCCACTTTCTGCTTATCGTAATTTTTTCTCGGACTATATTCCAGCAATAAATTACTCTTATTTCAGTTTATTATGTTTTTTCTATGACATGCTTTTATTATTAGTACATTTTATTGTACAATTGAAAAAAGAGGTTTTTAAAAGAATGAATTGTTGTGATTTTTTATTAAATCAAATATGTTTTTTTCCTGAGGAAATATGTCCTTGTTGTTCAACAACTATTGAAAATACTCCATTAAGACCTAAAACAGATAGAGAGAATAGTCTTTCTTTTAATTTAAATATGTTCTTTGATCTAAGAGAAAAATATATTAAAGAATTCAAAGATGGTTCACCTTTTTGCTATAAAAATTGTACTTTGTATGAACCATATCGCGGAGAATATAAACAAAATAATAATATACCATTCAATTATATAACTATTTCAAATAGAACATATTGTAATTGTAACTGCATTTATTGTGAACAAACACATAATAGTAGTAGAGAAGAAATGAATAAATTCAAATCATATGATATAATACCAATCTTAGAAGAATTACAGCAAAAAAAATTAATTGCTCCTAATTGCAAGTTTGTACTTAGCGGAGGAGAAGTAGCCGAATATCCTCAAAAAGAACTACAATATATTTTTAACCTTTCAAAAAGAATAAATGGTTCACTATTATTGTTATCTTCCGGAATAAGATATTCAGAAGAAATTGCAGATGTATTAAGAACACATAATACATTTATGACTGTATCTGTTGATAGCGGTACAAAAGAAACATATAAAAAAATCAAAAGAGTTGATGCATATGAGCAAACCTGGAAGAATTTAAAACAATACATACATGATGCAAAAAATAATCCAAATGCAGATGTTGAAATAAAATACATCGTAATTCCAGGAGTTAATGATTCATTATATGAAGCGAAAAAATTCATTGAAAAATGTATAAAAATAAAATGCAAATATATAAAAGCAGAAATAGAACATTTTTATATGAAAGAAAATTATGACAAGCCAATGCCTGAAAACAGCAAGGAAGTCTTTAGATATTTCTTTGAAATTACAAAAAAGAAGAAAATAAACTTAATGATAGAAGGTGTTGGTAGAAATTGGGTAATAAGTAAAATTAATGAATAATCAAGAGCACTTTACAAATAAAAACTATATATGTTATGACGGATTTTCTAACCTTGAAATAAACACAGAAGGTGATATTTTGCCTTGTTGCCCTGATTGGCACAATCACTATAAATTTGGTAATATCTATCAACAAAATTTTGAATCTATTATCAATTCAAATGCAGCAAAGGCATTCAGAAAGAGTTTACTCGATGGTTCATATAAATACTGCAATAGAAATATATGTATGTCTAGTTCAGTTAAAAAAGAGAAATATTTTGAAAAATGCAACGAGCTAGGTGAATCAACTGGAAGCATAGACATTATAAGATTTGCCCATGATAGAACATGTAATATAAAATGCATAACTTGTAGAAATGACTATATAGATACATCAGATAATATAAAAAAACTAAATTCTGTGATAGATTCTCATTTTATTCCAATGTTAAAAGGGACAAAGATAGTTCACTTAAATACTAATGGTGAAGTATTTGCGAGTTCTCATTGTAAAAAACTAATTTCTAAAATCATTGAAAATTATCCTAATATTAAATTTGACATTACTTCAAATGGTATATTATTTAATGAAGAAAATTGTAAAAAATTAAAATTAGAAAAAAGAATAAATAATGTTGGAATTTCTATTCCAGCTGCAACTAATAAAACTTATAATAAAATTACCGGTTCAACTGATAAAAAAAATTATTTACAGCTTCATAAAAATTTAAAGTACCTAATAGAATTAAAAAAGAAAAAAGAAATAAATGAATTATCTCTTATTTTTGTAGTTAATTATTACAATTATAAGGAAATGATAAAATTTGCAAAAACTCCTATAATTCGTAAAAATAACATAAGAATATATTTTTGGGAATATCGTCCTTGGAGCTCCAGTAATTTATCAAAAGAATATGATAAAATGGCAGTATGGGAAGAAAAAAATAAACACTATAAAGAATTTTGTAAAATTATAAATAATAGGATTTTTAAATCTGAAAATATTTTATTACCTGAAATTTTTCAAAAATTAAGAAAAGAATATAATAGAAATAAAATCTTATACAAATTGATAAATAAAATAAAACAAAGGATTTATAAATAATGGACTATATATGTGGGCAAGGATTTAAAGAAGTAGAACTTAAAGAGAATGGAGATATAACTCCTTGTTGTCCGGTATGGACTAATTTTTACAGTTTTGGAAATGTTTTTGAAAATAGCATTGAAGAAATAATGAATTCAGAAAAAGCAAAAAATTTCAGAAAAAGCATAATAAATAAAACTTATGAATTTTGTAACACAGAAAGATGTGTCGGTAAACATGCTATTACAAAAGAAGAATTAGAAAAAATATGTAAAGAAGATGGAACAGCAATAAAATTCCCCGAAACATTTAGTTTCGGACATGATAGATGTTGTAATTTACTTTGTATATTTTGTAGAGATCATAATTGGATGAATACAGAAGAAGAAGTAAAAAAACTTGATAATTTAATAGATTCAAAATTTATACCCATGTTAAAAGATGCAAAGAATGTAAAAATGCTCGCATCTGGAGAGTTATTTGCAAGCAGACATTGCAGAAACTTAGTAAAAAAAATAACTCAAAAATACCCAAATATAAAATTTGATATTGTGTCAAATGGAATTTTATTTGATGAAGAAAATTGTAAAGAACTTGGTATAATAGATAAATTATCAAGAGTAACTATCTCGGTACATGCAGGTACAGAAAAAACTTATAACAAACTAATAAGACATGGAAACTACAAAAGACTATGGAAAAATATTAATTGGTTAGCTTCATTAAAGAATCAAAATAAAATTGATAATTTAGAGCTTGTTTTTACAATTACTCATTTAAACTTTAGAGAAATGAAAATTTTTGCACAAAAAGCGAAAAAATTAAACTTAGAGTTCAAATTTTTCGAATATAGAAAAGAAGAGGGTAAATTTAGTAAAAATTATGATAAAACTGCTGTTTGGCTGCCTCAAAATAAACATTATAAAGAATTTTTAAACATAATATCTGATCCTATTTTTGATGATCCAAATTGTCATTTATCTTCTAACATAATTAACTTAAGAAAAAATAATCCTACAAAAGAAACTATTATAGATTTAATAAAAAAGGTTATAAAAATAAAATGAAGTATACAAGCTGTGAAGCAATAGAACAAGGTATTGCCTTTATGCATAATTATGTTACTTTCTGTTGTAATTATTCACATGAAGGTGGAGGGTTTGACTCTAGTCCTTTTATGGTGTATGGAGATACAAAAGAAATTTCAATAGATTGGGAAAAATATTTTAAATCAAAAGATTATATAAGAGAACAAAATAAAACAGATATGCCTTATCCTGAATGCAAAGGGTGTTTATATTTAATGAATATGAATTGGAATAATGATAACCAGAAATTATCATATATAAATTTCAATCATTGGAAAGACTGTGATACTAATTGTATATATTGCGGGATTAAAGAAGCTCCTGGAAAAATAAAAATTCCTAAATTATACAAATCTTTAAAAGAATTAGAAAAGAAACATCTAATAGAAGAAAAAGGTATGGTAATGTTTGGCGGCGGAGATATTGCTTTTCTTCCTGAATTTAAAGATATTGTAAGGCTATTTAAAAAATATAATTACAGTTTTAATATTGCAACTTCTGCAACTCATTATGTTCCAATATTATCTGAACTTTTAAAAGAAGGTAGTGTTGAGATTAGAATTTCTGTTGATTCTGCAAAAGAAGAAACATTCAGAAAAATAAAAAGAACAACATTTTATAACACCGTATGGAATAATATGAAAAGATATGCAAAAGTACAAAAAATTCCTTATTGTGTTCGTTCCAAATTTATTATAATACCAAATGTAAATGATTCAAAAGAAGAGATTGATTTATGGTTAAAAAAGACCAAAGAATGTGGAGTAAAAAGTATCTTGTTAGATATTGAAGGTGGTTATTACAGAAAACATAAAAATTCAATTCCTGAATCTATTTATGAACTCTTTGAATATACAAAAGACAGAGCAAAAGAATTTGATTTATATTTTCTCGTATTTGATCATGCCAGCCAAATGCTAAGTGAAAATAATAATTATTTATCAGAATATTATTTCTTTAAGGATATAACTCAACACAAAATAAAAGAATGTATAACTAAAAATATAGAAAATAGAAATAAGTCGCTATTAAATAAATTATTAGGGAAATTAAATTTATGAAATTTAAATGTTGTGAAAACCTGATGCACCACTTAGTTTTTGCACAATCAGATGTAATGGCTTGTTGTTGTGCAAAAGACCACGATTTTATAAAATTCTATAAACAAGAAAATAATGAAATTTTTGATATTGAGCAATACAAAAATACTCGTAATTTTTATATATCTCAGTTTAAGAATAATATAATACCAAATGGTTGCAAGAATTGTCCATTTATTGTTGAAAAAGAATGGGATGAAAATATTAAATATAATAATATAATAATTGCGAATAGAACAAAATGTTCTTGCAATTGTATTTATTGTTCATTATTAGAAGGTGATTTTTCAGGTAAAAAGAAAAAAGAACTCAATGAAAGAAATAGTTATGATATTAAACCAATATTAAAAGCATTAGATGAAAGTAGCTACATTGAAGAAAATTGCAATATTCAAATAGTAGGTGGAGAACCAACAGAGTATCCTAATAAAGAATTTGAATGGCTATTACATTTTGCAACAAACAGGAATTGTAAAATCGAAGTTCTTTCTTCAGGAATAAATTATTCAAAAGAGCTTGGAAAAATTCTAAAAACATATTCTAATAACATTAAAATTTTAATTTCACCAGATTCAGGAACAAAAGAGTTATACAAAAAAATAAAACAAATAAATGCGTTTGATAAAGTATGGGGAAATATATCAAAATATATTAAAGATTCCAAAAAAAATAATAATGCCCAAATATATCTAAAATATATTATTATTCCACAAATTAATGATTCTATAGAAGATGTAACTAATTTCATAAAAAAATGTGAAAAAGTTAATTGTAAAAATATTGTATTTTCTATAGATTTTAACTGGATAGAAAAAAATGTACAAGTAAGCAACGAATTAAAAGATTTAGTTATATATATATTTGATAATTATATATATAGTCATACTAATATTGATTTTTCATTTGAACCACAAACAAAAAATTGGTTCTACAAAATAAGAAATGCAAAGGAAGGTAAACAGCAATAATGGAAAATTATTTTAAAGATAAAAAAGTATTACTTTTACTATTTTTTATTTCATTTATTATATTCTTAATTTCAGCACTTTATTCATATAGAGTTGCATTTTGCGACACGCCCTGTGAATTTTTTAAAGAAATGCTTTTATACAATAATAGTATACTAGATATAATTTTTAACTATAACGATAATGTAGTAAGATTTTGGAGTTTTAAAATTCATAGATTTTTTTTCTATCTCTTGTTTCCTTTTTTTAACACAATAAAACAACTTTCAACTTTATATTCTTTTTCATTAATTACAACACCTTTTGTCTTGTTAATATGTAATTATCTTATTGCAAAACGAACAAAAAGATATGATATAGCAACATTAGCTTTATTATATTACTGTTTATTTGAAATTCCATATATTTCTCATTTAGCAAGAGAATATCACATTACAACAATGTTAATTTTTTTATTTTTTTCTTATTTCTTTAGCAAAGAGAAATTAAAGAATTTTGACTATTTTATCATATTTCTTTTATCAATCTTTCTATTTGAAGCTGGAGAAAATATTGTAATTTTAGGTTCATTACTTTTTATACTGGGATTACTTAGCTTTAAAAAAGAGAAAATTAATAATAAAAAATGTCTTTATATGGGAATAATATCAATTATTTTTGCCATTTATACTCTTACAAAAACTATTTTAAACAATCAAAATGATCCAATTATGACATTTGAAAATTCTATTCCAAGATGGATACATAATATACAAATGCTTCCTGAAGCTATTTTTACCTCATGCATGATTTTTTCCATAATAGGTATTATAACTATTATTTTATTATTTTTTATAAAAAGAGAACTTAATAAAAAAGATTTATTATGGGGAATTCCCCTTTTATTATGTTCTTTATTTTTAGTTTATAAAAATACAAATTTTATTGCAGATCCAAATAAAGAATCTAATTTGTTTATATTATTTCTTTTTATACCTAATTTAATCTTAATAACCATTTGGATTATTGATTATTTTGAAATAAAAATTGAAAATTGTTATTGGAAAAATATATTAACAGTAGTACTAATAGTTGGTATATTCCAGTTCTTATGGCAAACAAAAAGCTCTTTACTTTGTTTAGAATATACTAATCATTTAAAAAATGAATTAAATAAATCAAAGGGATTAATAATTGTTCATTTCGATGAAAAGGATAAAGGATATACATACGATGCTAATGCTTGCTATATGTTTAGAGGATTTATATTAACAGACGAATACAAAATAAAATCGACTTTATTACCAGATCCTTTACATAGAGATTATACTGGAAACGAAAGTTACGGAACTTATTATGATAAAGAAATAAATAAATTAAAAATACTTGATTGTCCGTTAAGTTTAAAGAATAAATACTGGGACATTACTGAAATTTCGAAAGTAATTGAGAAAGAAAACAAATAAATTATCTATAATAAAATATTTTGTAACATTTGTAAAAATAATTTAGCACATTTTGAAAGTGGTTGATTTTTCTTCCACGCAATAAGGACACCTACTTCTAGTGATGGTTTTAATGGTTTAAAACAAAGTTTACTATCTCCGGTTAAATTAATTAATCTGTCAATACAAAGTGCATAACAAAAACCCTCATCTACCATTATAGAAGCATTGTAAAGAAGGTTATAAGAACCGACTATATCTAGTTTTTCAAAATCAAATCCAAGCCAACCTGATATTAAATTTTTAACTAAATATTGCCTTGAAGTTAATATCGGTATTTTTTTCATATCATTTGGTTCGATATATTCTTTATTTGAAAGAAATGAATCCTTTCTCATTAAAAGTCCCCATCGATCTTTTTCATTTAACTGTATAAAACCATATTCTTTTTTATCAATTGGTTCAATAAAAAGTCCAAAATCTAAAAGTCCTTTATCTAATTTTTCTCTAACATCTTCACCATTGCCGCTATATAAATGATATTTTATATTCGGATATATTTTAGAAAGTTCCTTAATTGTCTTTGCAACTATTCTTATAGTTTCTGTTTCCCCTCCGCCTATATATATATCACCTGTCAAATTTTTTCCATCTACCAAAAACTCAGCTTCAGTTTTATTTGAAAGCTCAACTATTTCTTGTGCTCTTGCTTTTAATAGTTTACCATCATCTGTCAGTGTAATTTTTTTATTTCTTTTTCCTCTAATCAAAAGTTTTGTCTTTAATTCTTTTTCTAAATCCATTAATTGTCTGGATAAAGTAGGCTGGGTTATATGTAAAACACCCGCTGCTTTTGAAATACTTTCCTCTTGTGCTACTGCTAAAAAATATTTTAAAACTCTAATTTCCATAAATTAATTTTAACTACTTATTATATGCTCGTCAAGCATATATATCTATACAATATAGGTATTTGCTATTTTATAAAAATAGATAAATAATGAAAATACAAAAAATGAGGTTATACGTATGTTTAAGAAATCATTTTCAATTTTAATCTTATTATTTTTATTTCAATTTAATTACTTGGAAGCACTTTCTATAGAAAGGAAAACAAATACAATGAAGAATCAAACAAGAGAAGATATTTGTAAAACAAATTACGAAAATTTATTTAAAACAAATTGGAATCCAAATACTGGTTCCGACCCTGAAATGATGAATATTTTACAAAAATACATTTTCGGAGAAATATTTACAATAGGAAATTTAGATAATAAAACGAGAGAAATGATAACTGTAACATCTCTTACAGTACAACAAACACTACCTCAATTAAAAGCACATATTAATGCCCTGTTAAATACAGGTGCAACACCATTAGAAGTGAGAGAAATAATATATCAATGTGCACCATTTATTGGGTTTCCCAAAACTCTTAATGCAATAGAAGTTATGAACCAAGTTTTTACTGAAAAGGGAATCAATTTACCTTTAGAGGATACAGCCACAACAAATGAAACTAACAGATACAATTTAGGAAAGAATATACAAAATCCAATATATGGAGATGAAATAGAAAACGCACTTAGCTCTGTTCCTAACAAAATGGGGAAAGATGTCAGTAATTTACTTACAGAAGTTTGTTTTGGCGATTTTTACACAAGAAAAGGACTGGATATAAAAACAAGAGAATTGCTTGTTCTTGCAATATTAACAACAACTGGCAACACTGATACATTGAATAGCCATATTAAAGGAAATTTAAAAATAGGGAATTCAAAAGAAACAATTGCAGCAGTTATAATCCAATGTATGCCGTATACAGGTTTTCCTAATGCAATAAAAGCACTTAAAGTATTACAAGATGACAAAACCGAAGAATTAAATCAACCATTTAAAAAAGGAGAAATAAATCCTTATAATCAATTTTTTACAGGAACAACACATCTGAATATGCTTGTAGAAAAAGATGATATATGGAATTCATCAATAGGAAACGTAACTTTTAATAAAGGAAGTCGAACTAATTGGCATAAGCACTCAGGCGGACAAATACTTTTAGTAACAGCAGGTGAAGGCAGATATCAGGAAAAAGGCAAACCTATCCAAATACTAAAACAAGGTGATGTTGTAAAAATACCAATTAATGTAGTTCATTGGCACGGAGCTGCACCAGACAATGATTTTGCACATATTTCAATAGAAACAAATATTCCAAATAATCAAACAACCTGGCTTGAACCGGTAAAAGATAATGAATATAAATAGAGGTTAATATGGATTTAAACGAATTTTTATCACACCTAAACAGCGGAAAAGAAGTAATTGCAAAATCTGATATACATATTTATATGACATATTTGGCAGACGAAGCAATGAAACAATCAGATGAGTTAAACAACAAATATAACCCACCCGAAAAAGTACAAGAATTATTTTTCAAGCTAATTAATAAACCAATTGATAAAACTTTTCGTTTGTTTCCGCCTTTTTACACTGATTGCGGAAAAAATATAAAGATCGGAAAAAATGTATTTATTAATTCTTGCTGTCATTTTCAGGATCAAGGCGGAATTGAAATAGGTAACAACGTATTGATTGGTCATAATGTAGTAATTGCGACGTTAAATCATAATCCAAGTCCAAAATTAAGGGCATCAATAATACCTAAAAGAGTAAAAATAGGCAATGATGTATGGATTGGATCCAATTCAACAATTCTTCCGGGCGTTACAATAGAAGATGGGGCAATAATTGCTGCTGGTGCTGTTGTAACAAAAGATGTAAAGAAAAACACTATTGTAGGAGGTAATCCTGCAAAAATTATAAAAGAAATTGAGGTATAGTTTATGTTATATGAAACACACTATAATGAAGGTAAAAAAGTTTGGTTCAATAAACTTAATACAAAGATTGCAGGTCTTTTATTTCTACCTAAAAATTTTAATGAAAATGAAAAATACCCAGCAATAGTAATCTGTCATCCCGGAGGTGGAGTAAAAGAACAATGTTCTTCTTTATATGCTTGGAACTTGGCACAAAACGGATTTATAGCCCTAGCTTTTGATGCAAGTCACCAAGGAGAAAGCGAAGGCTTACCAAGATACTTAGAAGATCCAACATCAAGAGTTGAAGATATCAGAAGTGCCGTAGACTATCTTGTAACACTTTCTTTTGTAAATGAAGATAAAATAGGGGCAATGGGAATTTGTGCTGGTGGCGGATATACAATTAATGCAATTCAAACAGAATATAGAATAAAAGCAGCAGCAGGAATAAGCACTTGGGATGTTGGCGATAGTGCAAAAAATGATTTCCCCGGAGTAAATATTGATAATTTTATGCAAAAACTTTTAAAAGAAGTTGCAGAAGCAAGAACGAAAGAAGCAAAAGGAGATAAGCCATTATATTGGCAATATGTACCAAACTCTGAAAAAGAAATTAATGAAAATACATCTACAATACAAAAGGAAGCATACGAATATTACAGAACTTCCAGATGTTCATATCCGACATCTGTCAATAAATATCTTGTATCAAGCAATGATAAATTAGCAGCTTGGGATGCATTTTCTCACATTGACACAGTATCACCAAGACCAATTTTATTTATAGTTGGAAGTAAAGCCGATACTTTATACTTTACAAATGACGGATACCAAAAAGCAAAAGAACCAAAAGAAATTTATGTAATTGAAGGTGCAACTCATGTTGATTTATATGACAAACCGGAATTTGTTAACCAAGTAGTCAGAAAATTAGTTGATTTTTTTAATAAAGGATTAAAAGATGATTAAAAAATTATTCGCAGGAATTTTACTATTTTTATTATTTATAGGAGTAAATAATATGGCTAAAGCAAAAATAAATGAATGGAACAAAATATTCAAACAAAGTAACGAAGTAGAAATTAAGAAAGTAAATTTCAAGAACAGATTTGGAATTACTCTTGCCGGGGATATGTATATCCCCAAAAAAATAAAAAAAGGTGAAAAACTTTCTGCAATAGCAATATCAGGCCCATTTGGAGCAGTAAAAGAACAAGCTTCCGGTTATTATGCACAGACATTAGCTGAAAAAGGCTTTATAACTTTAGCATTTGATCCTTCATACACAGGTGAAAGTGGCGGAGAGCCAAGAAATATTGCATCACCAGACATAAACACGGAAGATTTTAGTGCTGCAGTTGATTTTTTAAGCAATCAAAAAAATGTTGATGCTGAAAAAACAGGAGTACTTGGAATATGCGGTTTTGGAGGTTTTGCTTTAAACGCTGCTCAAATTGATACCAGAATAAAAGCTACAGTAACTTCTACAATGTACGATATGACAAGAGTTAGTGCAAAAGGATACAATGATTCAATTGATGAAACAGGAAGATATAAATTAAAACAAGAATTAAATAAACAAAGAACTGAAGATTTTAAAAATAAAACATATGCTAAAGCTACAGGTCTACCAGAAAAACTTACAGGTAATGAACCGCTTTTTGTTAAAGAATATTGGGAATACTATAAAACCCCAAGAGGTTTTCATAAGAATTCAATAAATTCAAATGGCAATTGGAATACTACCTCGGTTCTTTCTTTGATAAATTTACCTATTCTTGCATATAGCAATGAGATAAAAACTCCTGTATTAATGATTCACGGAGAAAAAGCTCACAGCAGATATTTTAGTGAAGATGCATATAAAAATTTAAAAGGTGATAATAAACAATTACTTATTATTAAAGATGCAAATCATGTAGATTTATATGATAATGCGGAAAAAATACCATTTAATACTATTGCTGAATTTTATAAAAATAACTTAAAATAGAATAAAAAGAGGTGTTTATATGAGTAAAAAAGTTTTAGTAATATCAACAAGTTTTAGAAACGGTTCAAATTCTGATATTTTAGCTGATGAATTTATAAAAGGAGCAATTGATGCAGGCAACAGCGTTGAAAAAATCAACCTAAAAGATAAAACTATAGCATTCTGCAAAGGATGTTTAGCATGCCAGCATACTAAAAAATGTGTAATAAATGATGATGCGGTTAAGATTTTTGAAACAATAAAAGATGTTGATGTTGTAGTTTGGGCAACTCCGGTATATTACTATAATATGTCAGGACAAATGAAAACATTAATAGACAGATTAAATCCATTATTTGTTTCAGACTATAAATTCAAAGATGTATATTTAATAGCAACAGCAGCAGAAGCAGATGAAGCAGCAATAAATGGCACAATTACAGGATTAATGGGTTGGATAGAATGTTTAGATAAAACAAACTTAAAAGATGTAATTAAAGCAGTAGGTGTATGTGCTGCTAAAGAAGTTTATAATATTGAATCATATATGAAGAAAGTATATAATATGGGATATAATATATAATTATTTACTATAAATTTATATACTAAAAGATTTTTTATACCTATGACATATAATTATTGTAGAAATTTAATAAATACTCTAAGCTTTCATCAACATAATGTTCGATTTTGTACAACTCTTAATATGGGGGAGCTTATTTCGACTTATGAAGAAACCCCAAAGGAATTAGCTTATAAAATTAAGGAAACTAGAGAAAAAATAAGGAATAACTTAATTAATGGTATAATTCCTACACATTGTTTAAATTGTATATATAAAAATAACGAATATATTACCCAAGATAAAATCACAAAAATTGATTTATTTTATTGGTTTCATTGTAACTGTAGCTGTTTTTATTGTTCCTACCGAGATGAAACTAAGGGAGAATTTTCAGACAAAGAAAAAATTGGCAATCCTATTATATACGATACAATCAAAGAATTATATAGACTTAATGAAATTAATACTGAGGAACTGGATGTTAATGTCGGTGGCGGTGAGCTTGGTGTATTAAAAGAATTTCCTAAACTTATTGATTTATTTTTAGAAAATAATGTTAAGACTGTCTTTTGTGAAAGTTCAGGTATTAAATATTCAAAAGCAGTAGAAAAACTTTTAAGAAAAGGTAAAGGGTGTATAACCGTTGCAGTATGTAGCGGAACTCCTGAAACATATAAAAAGATTAAAAGAAGAGATAAATACAGACAAGTTATGAAAAATTTAAAAAAATATGTAAATGCTGCAAAAAAAGATAAAAATGCTCCAGATAATATATATAACGTCGTTTCAAAATATATTATATTAGAAAATTGTAATAATAATTTAACAGAAGTAAAAAAATGGCTTTCAGAATCTCAAAAATGCGGAATAAAACATGTTGAAGTAAGCATGGAATTTTGTTGGGGAACAAAATCAAAAAAAGGACAAAAAATTGAAGATTATAATTATGAAATATTTAAATATGTCGAAAATGAATGTAAGAACTTAGGATTATTATTAAGAGAGAATAAAACATCTAAAGCATTAATGGAAAAAGGGGTTTATTAAATATGCAAAATAAATTATTAAATATTTTCAAACCCAAATTAAAATATTTAATAATAGGAGCAGGGTCAACCGGAGCTACTTTTTCGTGTTTCTTACATTCTGCAAAAAAGAATGTAACCTTAATTTCAAAATATGAAAATGTAATAAAAAATGCAAAAGAGAAAAAAGGAATAAAATTAATTTCTAATGTAAAAGGAGAAAAGAGATACAAAATAAATATACAAACGGAGCAAACATACAAAGGCAAAGCGGATGTTATAATTCTTTGCATTAGAACTCCTGATATTTTTTCCTCAATTCCATTTATAAAGAAGGTTTCACACAATAATACAATAGTAACATCAATTGCAAATGGGTTTGGAATAAGTTATTTTTTGAAAAAAGAACTACCAAATTTACACATTTTAGATTCAAATTTTGTAGGTAAATGCAGATGGTACAATAGAAATGATGTCGAATATCTACAACAAAGAGAATATGTTGAATTCAATTTTGCAGACAAATATAATTCAATAGACCCAAAAATATTAAACAAAATAAAAACTGATTTTCAAGAAGCAGGAATGAATACAACATTAATGAGCGAGAAACAATTTACTCAAATAGCATTTGAGCGTTTAATAACACGTTCTCCATTTGAAGCAACTTGTATTTATTATAATATTTGTGCACACGATTTTTATGGTGAAAGTTTAAAAACATTCAAAGATTTGTGCCAAGAACTTTTAATTTTAGCAAATGCGATGAAAATAGATATTAGAAATGATTTTTTAGATGAATATTATGCTAATTTTGAGAAATATAAAGAAAGAGATGATGCAAATGTATATTCTTCAATATTACAAGATATAAAAATCGGTCAAAATTCTGAAATAGATTTCTTATTTTTTATAGTTCTTGAGTTAGCAAAAAAATACGATTTAAACCTTCCAACTTATTCTAAAATTGCAGAAAAATTTAAAAAGTATCAATCTTTTTATTTATAAAATTTTCTTATTTCTAGACTAAAAAAAGGTTATATGATAACATTTTATCAGTAGAAGGGAAGAGAAATGAAATTTAAATGCTGTGAATGGGCTTTATCTCATCTGGTTATAAATGCAGATGATTTAACATATTGTTGTGCTTCTTTTGATAAAAAACTTACATTTATTGAGAAATATAATGGAGAGTTAATAGACATTGACTCATACATAGAAAACAGAAAAAATTTTATAGAAAATTGCAAACAGAATAAATTCCCTGAAGCTTGTAAAGATTGCCCCACTTTAGAAGAAAGAGACTGGGATGAAACACTTGGTTTCATAGATGTATCTATTTCTAACAGAACAAAATGCAGTTGTAATTGTACTTATTGTATCATTTCTGATGGCGGAAAAGATGAAATTAAGAAATATCTGAATACTCGTAGTACATATGATGTAAAACCATTATTAAATCAATTAAGAGAAAATAATATGTTTAAGCCCGGATGCCATTTTATTATTGGTGGTGGAGAGTGTGCCGAGTATCCTAAAGGTGAATTAAAATGGTTAATAGATTTTATTTTTGACCAAAAAGGTTCTATTGAATTTCTAAGTGCCGGTATTACATACTCAGATGATATATATCAAGCTCTAAAAACAGGAAAAACAAAATTAAAAGTTTCTGTTGATGCAGGAACAAAAAAAGTCTATGAACAAATTAAAAGAGTTAAAGGCTTTGATGCCGTATGGAAAAATCTAAAAAAATATATACAAGCAACAAAAAACAATAATAATGCCGAAGTCACAATTAAATATATAATTATTCCAGGCGTAAATGACAATCTAAAAGAGGCAAAAGAATTTATTAAAAATTGCAAGAAAGTTAAATGTTCTTCTATAGAAATAAATGTTGAATTCTACTGGATTAGCAATAACTTTGACAAACCAATATCTAATTCTTTAAAAGAAACATTACAATACTTTAATAGTTTAAAAAAAGAAAATGTATTCTTTTCATCAAATATTTCTTCACATATAACTTCATGGTTAAAAACCAATATTGTTTAACATCAACTAATTATAAAGAAGGGGCTAAAAAGCCCCTTTTTGCATTTGATTATATACTTATTGTTTCTTTAATTTTCGACTTACTATTTTTAATAAGTTTTTTATAGAATTCAATACCTGCCATTAATGAATATACATTATCGAATCCGTTTTGCATTAATATTCTGGCAGCACAATAACTTGTATAGCCTGTATTACAGAACAACACAACCTTTTTATCCTTTGGTATTTCATTAAGTCTGTTTCTAATTTGATTTATAGGTATATTAACAGCACCTGAAATAGTTTCTGCCTTAAATGCCGGTTCTAATCTAACATCTATTAATAAAGAATTTTCTAAGTCTTCAAAAAACGCAGGCTTTAACAATCCTCTAATAATATTTTCGGCATTCATACCTAAAATATTTACAGGGTCTTTTGCAGAAGAAAATGGAGGTGCATAAGATAGTTCACTATCAATCATATCCTGAATAGAACCGTTCATACGCATTATAGAACTTATAACATCAATCCTTTTCTCAACACCTTTTTCCCCTATAGCTTGAGCGCCAAGTATTTTACCTTCTTTATTAAATAACAGTTTAAACAATATAGGACTTGAATTAGGATAATACCCTGCGTGGGATTTGCCAAAAGTATATGTTTTTAAATAAGGAATATTTTTTTGTTTTAATTGCTTTTCATTGTTACCTACACAAGCAAGGGTTAAATCAAAAACTTTTATAACAGAAGTTCCTTGTGATTTTTTATATGTTGAATTGATAGAACAAATATTATCGGCGATAATTCTGCCTTGTCTGTTTGCAGGTCCTGCAAGAGGGATTAAAGTATCAGTATCAGAAATAAAATCTTTCACCTCAACTCCGTCGCCTGCCGCATAAATATTAGAATCAGAGGTTTGCATATTTTCATTAACAATAATACCTCTATTAGTTTTCAAATTACAATCTTTAGCCAGACTTAACTCCGGTTTAACCCCTATTGCCATTATTACAATATCAAATTCAACCTCTCTGTTTGAGTTAAGAATAAGCTTATTATTGTTAAACTCTTTAACACCGTCAGATAAAATAAGGTTAACATTGTTCACAATCATGGCATTTTGAGCCACCCAAGCAATTTCTTCATCCACAGGAGCCAAAATTTGATTACCCAACTCTATAACAGTAGTATCAAGCCCCATTTCAGCAAGGTTTTCAGCCATTTCAATACCGATAAATCCGCCGCCGATAACTGCTGCCTTTTTTGAATTGTTCTTTTTTATAAAATCTTTTATTCTATCTGCATCATCTAAAGTTCTGACAGAAAAAACACAATTTCTATCCATTCCATTAAAATTTGGTATTATAGGAGAAGCCCCCTGGGCAAGCACTAACTTATCGTAAGATATTACTTCACCATTCATTAATTGAAGAGTTTTTTCTGTTCTGTTTATTTTTACAACTTCGGTATTAAGTCTAACATCAATATTAAACCAAGTTTTAAACTTTTGCGGTGTAGATACTAATATGCTATCTCTATCAGGTATAACGTCAGAAACATAATAAGGTAAACCACAATTTGCAATAGAAACCTCGTTCGATTTTTCAAGAATTAAAATTTCACAAGATTCATCTAACCTTCTGAGTCTGGTAGCACAGCTGGCACCTGCAGCTCCGCCGCCTATAATTACAACTTTCATAAATTCTCACTTTCATTTGGCAATATTAGAATATTATAATATACTAATATTGTCAATAAAAGAGCATGTAAGGATTTATTGACATAATTATTTAAGCATAAATTTAATATTCTATATGTCTAAAGCATTAAAAACTTTAAGTGCTTTTTCTAAATTTTCTTTGATTTCTTCTGCTAATATCTCCGGATCGGGAAGATTTTCTAAATCTTCTAAACTTTCATCCTTTAACCAAGTAATGTCGAGATTTGTCTTATCACGGCTAATTATTTCATCATAAGTAAATTTTTTAAATCTTTCACTTTCTACCCTTTTAGAAACATCATCTGCACAATAGCATTTAATAAAGTCTTTTAAATGTTCATCATTTAAAGAATTTGTAACCAAAGTCAAATTGACATTTGTTCTAAAGTCATAAACCCAAACATCATTTGTTCTGTGTCCGTCTTCTAATGGCGATAACTTGTCAAAGAAAATAACATTAGCTTTTACACCTTGTGCGTAAAAGATACCAGTAGGAAGCCTTAAAATTGTATGTAAATTAAAATCTTTCAAAAGTTTTTTACGGACTTTTTCACCTGCACCGCCTTCAAACAAAACGTTATCAGGAACTACAACACCAGCTCTGCCTTCAATTTTTAAAACAGTCATAATGTGTTGTAAAAAATTGATTTGTTTATTGGATGTTGTTGCAGTAAAATCATCTCTTTGATAATCATCTTTTTCAGATTTAACACTGCCATCATCCCCCATAATTTTTGTAGCTGATTTTTTCCCGAATGGAGGATTTGTTAATACAATATCAAAACGTTTTTCACCTGCCGACATCAAAGAATCACCTTGTTTAACAGGGCTAATTCCGTTTCCAATACCGTGCAAATACAAGTTCATAGCACAAAGACTAACTACAAGCGGTGTAATATCAACCCCAAAAAGTTTTTCTTCCCTTAATGCTTTTAACTTTTCCTTATCTTTAGTCTGTTTTTTCATGTAATCATATGCAGAAAGTAAAAATCCGCCTGTACCACAAGCAGGGTCAAGGATAGTATTTTCAGGAGTCGGTTTCATTACTTCAACAATTGCATTAATTAAAGGACGAGGAGTAAAATATTGACCTGCTCCAGCTTTTGTTTCAGTCGCATTTTTTTGTAAAAGCCCCTCATAAATAGCACCTTTTACATCTACATCTAATCCCATCCAAGTTTGTTCATCAACTAAAGAAACAAGCTTTTTTAACTTTGCAGGTTCTGCAATTTTATTTTGTGCTTTTGAATAAATAGTACCAACAATGCCATTAATCTTTGATAACTCAGTTAGTGCTTTGTTATAAGCACTTTCTAGTTCAACTCCATCAAGAGTTTTTAAGTTTTTCCATTGATATTGTTCAGGAATTAAAGATTTTTGCCCAAGAACAGATACACACTCATCATCCATTTTAAGAAATAACAAATATGTAAGCTGTGCAACATAATCAGTATATGCAACACCGCTATCTTTCAAAATAGTTGCATAATTCCAAACCTTAGTTATCAAATTATTTTCTGTCATTATGTTTCTCTTTCTTTATTTTTTCAAGGAGTATTGAGGCGGGTTCGTCTGTCAGGTCTTGGGGAACTAAACGACCTTCAAATGCTTTTTTTAGAATTGATTGTTTTAATTGTTTCGCTTTTTCAATGTTATCATCAACAACCTTTTCAACCTCATCAGCAACAGCAAATCTCTTTTCTATTTCTTTTACTATCCATTTTTGTTCTATCATCGTAGGTAATAATAAGGGTAAATGCTTAAGTGTATTTAAATAAATACCTTTTTGGGCTGTACCACGCTCTTGGGTTTTAAAATAGTATTTTGATATAGGCGAATCAAAATAGTATTTTAAAAATTGCGAATTTATATTATTCGGCTTAATCAATGCTACACTTCTCTGTAAAACAAATTTTTGAGTATTTTTAGAAACAACAGCAGATTCTCCAATTGTCCCAACAATAGTTAATAAAATATCATTTTCTTCAATTGGTGTTCTTCTATATTCTTTGTCAAAATCTTTTTCAGAAATAAGTCTAAAATCATCAAAAATAATTTGACCATTTTTAATATTTTGCCCACTTAACATTGGTATACCAACTTGTTGTTTAGGTGGAGGGTTATGTGAGCCATCAGAAATTTTATTTGATACTTCTTTTAAAATAGTTTCTTGCCAGTGAGAGGTTTTATATATTTTACCCTCAAAAGCGGATTTTAAGACAGATTGTCGATATTGTTTTATTTTTTCTTTTGCTTGTTCAAGATGTTCTAACCCCTCATCAATCTTTGCAAATTCACTTTCAATCTTTTCCACTATCCGTCTTTGTTCTTTCAGTGGTGGAATTATAATACTAATTCCTTTTATTCTATCTATATTTAAGTTCTTAACAGTTGACCCAGTTGCAACTATAGAAAACTTAGAATAAATATTGGGAGAGCTTAACAGATAATATAAAAAATCTTCAATTGCAATTTTATATGGATTTCTAAATACAACCCAACCGTCATGAATACATCCAGTTGTTTTCATAATATATGGACGACCAAAACTCATAGAATTTGAAAGGATTAAATCTCCAATATTAACAAATCGAGAATGTTTTAATCCTTCAGGCTTAATTTTTTCTTTTGTTTCGAAAATATATTTTGATGTATTTTTAGTATCACCTATTTTTATCCAATTAATTCCTTCAAGAGAAGTCGTCAAATATTCTTTTATTGGTCGAGGAGAACCACCCCTCTCTATATTAAAGACCTCACCAATCTGACACTCAACCCAACCTTGAGGTAGTTTAGCCATGTATCGCTCCTGTTGCCAATTGCACAATTATTTGTTTTCCAATATCAATTGCATTTGAAATTGCAAAGTCTTTTACTTTATTAAATGCCGTGTCATTTTTTAGTACATCTAAAAACTCATAACCTTGTGCAGTAAGCCTAAAAGTCACATTAGCTATACGATAATTCCCACAGGTCGGGACTACACCAAAATTTTTATTTGAACATTCAACACAACCATTATCATCTAAAACTTTAATATGTCCTAAAAACTTATCTAGCATATCTTCATCAATACAATGTTTTGAGTCCATTACTCCTATTTTTTGCCATAATTCATAGGAACTAATTTCATGTTTGTCATAATTTTCCATTGTCAGCAATATTTCTTTTATAAATTTATAATCAAGCTTCACTTTCCTACCCCACCAGTGCTAATGACAAATCATCAAGGATTGAGTCAAGGTCTTGCCCAAAAACTTGGCGAGCTTTGAATATTCCGCCTTTATCTGATAGTGCATCTTGCATATCTTCTGTATCAACATATGCATTTGCTACGATGTAATCTTTGATAATTGTCAAAAGTTCCTTTTGTTCTTTTGTAAATTCTATACCGCGTTTTATTTGACGACCTTTCCACAATTCAAAACGAGAGTTTGCAACAGATGAAAAATCTTCTAAAACTTCATCTTGACCAATTGCAAAACGTACAAGTTGTACAAGGTTTGTCAACAATTTTGCGGGGTCTTGCGTGTTTTTAACTTTATCTTGTTCTATAAGTTTATATGCGTTCCAAATTCCGACAACTTCTAACGGCGGAATTTCTGTTGCAAGTTTGTTTGATAATTCTTTTATTTTTTCATAAGTCAAATGACGTGTTTTGTATTGTGTATTATAAATAATTAAAAGTGCATCAATTTTATCTTTGTTCTGTTCAATAAAATCTTTAAAGCTTTTAACAGTTTCTTGTGCTTTTTTAAGGCTAAATTCAGATGTTATAACTTCATCAGTTGAATATACATCTATAACCAAATGTGATTTTGAAGCGAGGTCAAGCAAAAGTTGTCTTAATGCAGGTTGATTAAATGGTTTTACTGCTTCATCTCTTAACTGTTCAATTTCTTTTTCTGTCTTATTTTCTATAAGGTCATAATCAATTGTATCCATTATTTCATTTGCAATTTTGGATAGTGTTTTGCCTTGAGTATACTCTTGAACTTTTTGAATATCGTCTTTTTCAAGGTTTGCTTCAAGTCTTGCAATTCTACCTGCTAGAGTTGATAGTGTATCTTCATCAATTGCACCTTGTGCGACATCTTCCAATAGTTTTTTTAAAGATACTGTTTTCTTTCTTTCAAGTGGTTGAGAAACAGATTTTTTGCTTTCTGTAACACCTACTGCATCAATCAAATAAAAATGATTTTTCACATTTGCATTCGGAGTTACACCTTTTAAATCTGTAGATGTTATTGTTCTTACACCTCTTCCCTTCATTTGCTCATAATAGAGTTGAGATTTTACATCACGCATAAAAATCAAAACTTCAAGAGGCTTAATATCTGTACCTGTTGCAATCATATCAACAGTTACAGCAATTCTAAATTGAGGGTCTACCCTAAATGATTTAATAATTTCTTCGGGTTTTTCCTGTGTAACATTGTATGTAATTTTTTTACAAAAATCGTTTCCTTTTCCAAAAACTTCTCTTGTAATTCTTACTATCTCTTCTGCGTGATTATCATCTTTTGCAAAAATTAGAGTTTTTGGAATCCAAGTTGGTTCACGCTCCGGAAATAACTGCGTAAATATTGCCTGTTTATATGTTTCTAAAACTGTTCTTATTTGGTTTGGCGCCAAAACAGACCTATCTAAAGCATTTTTATCATAAACAATATCATCAGAAAGTTGTTCATAAATAACTTTTCTTGTCTTTTTATCTCTTATGGGAACTGTAAAACCAGCTTCTACCTTACTGCCATATTCACCAATTTTAGTTTTAATCCTATATATTTCACAATCAACATTGACTTTGTCTATAATAGAACGCTCCAAAGGATATTCTGATACTACATTCTTATTAAAATATCCTAAAGTATAAACAGACGGAGTCGCTGTTAATCCAATTGTAAATGCATCAAAATATTCAAGAACTTGTTGCCATTCACCATAAATACTTCTATGGCATTCATCTACAATTACAAAATCAAAAAACTCAGGTGGTATTTGCGGATTATATACAACTTCTTTGGGCTTACCCAAAGAACCCAATTCATAAGCTGAAACTTCTTCATTTGTTTCATCATAATCTTCTTCACCGCATAGCATAGAATAAAGTCTTTGAATAGTTGTTATAACTACTTTTGCGTCTTTATCAATTTTATTATGTTGCAACTGTTGAGCAATATAGACTTCTGTAAATTTTCTGTTTTCATCTTGCAAAAGGAAATTATCAAACTCTTTTTTTGTTTGTTTGCCTAAGTTGTTTCTATCTACTAAAAATAAAACTCTTTTGGCTTTTGCAAATTTCAACAGGCGATAAACAAAATTACAAGCTGTAAAAGTTTTTCCTGCACCTGTAGCCATATGTATTAAAGAACGTTTCTTATTATTAGCTAATGATTGTTCTAAGCCTTCAATCGCTTCTACTTGGCACGCTCTTAAACCTGTTACATTTAATGCAGGCATGTTCTTTAAATTATTTCTTAGTGTAGAGGTTTGGTTTAATAACTCAAACAATGTTTCTGGTCTATGAAAATTAAAAATTCTTCGAGAACACGCATTTATATCTCGTCCGTCAGTAAAATAAATTTCTTCAGAATTTGTTTCATAAATAAATGGTAAGGGCATTTGCCAAGAACGAGTTTTTTCAGGAAGATGACAAGAATAACCCTTTGATTGAGTTTCTACACCACTCAATGAGAGCCCTGCTTTTTTTGCTTCAATTACTCCACAGGCTTTACCATCAACAAAAAGTAAATAATCAGCCTCAGAATTATCCTGCATTAAAAATTCTCTAACTGCAACACCTAATGAAGCATTCCTATTGAACTCTTTTCTATCTTGAATTACCCAACCTGCTTGGGTTAATTCTTCATCTATTTTTAATCTTGCTTTTTCTTCCGGATTCATTTTTCCTCAATCTTCTTTAACAATTTTAGCATAGAAGTTGAGTTTTGTAAGGTTTACTTACAATGTATAACGATACTTATTCATTCATTTTTTATTTACATTGTTCATAATTTTGTATCGCTTCATTAATTTCATCTTTCGTAATTCGTGGTCTTTCTAGCGAATATAATATTGAGTTCTTAAAATATGTATTATAATAACGTATAGTCCACATTATTTTTTGTTTTACTTTTTTATTATTTTTATATGTTCTAAGCATTTCTAAAAGATTATCTTTAAATGTTACATAATCAAAAGTGTCACAAAATTGAAAAACATTTAAAAATAATTCATTGTTTCTATCCTGCATAAGATAACAATAACTATGGGGTTCAGAAACTTTTATTCTTACAAGTATTCTTGGAACTTTTGCTTTTTCTTCTTCTAATTGAACTGCTTCAACAAGACCTTTTCCATAAACAATAATCTTGTTATGAAAAAATTCTCCTTCAACAATAGCACCACGCATTAAATAGCCATAACGTAATATCTCATTATAAATATTTGCTACAATATTAAATAATACAGCTATTTTGCTGTCTCTTTGTTCATCAATTTCTTTTAATTCAATAGCAAGTATTATATTATCCGAAAATATTTTTACAAATATTTCTTCTTTATTTTTAAAAACTCCACCACCTGCTTCCGAAATAGCATCTTCCATGAACATATTCAAGTGATTTAAAAAACTAAAATCATCATCATTATAAATTATTTGCGTTACACCAAGTATATCCAAATATGCTATTAAGTATCTTGTTGCTTTATAATTAGTTTTCGGATATGAACATTCACCACATCGGAGAGTCATTTTTTTAAACCTTTCTTTAATTAATTATATATAATTTTGAAAAAATTACTTATAATAATTTCTTATAATCCCGCTTTTAACATTGAACAAATTTGTTTATTATTTCGTTATAATAAACAAAGAGGGGTGTTTTTATGAAAAAAATTATTGCTGTTTTTATTTTATTTTTCTTTGCCTGTCCTGTATTAGCTGTTAATTCGTATAATAAATACGGTCACAAAGAAGGTTCTTACAATGTAAACTCAAATGGGAATATTACTGAATATGATAAATACGGAGCTAAAAAAGCCAGCTACAAAAAAACTTCATCCGGTTACAATTCTTACGATAAATATGGAAGAAAAACAGGCTCGTTTAAAGAAACATATTCAGGCTATAATTCTTATGACCAATACGGTAGAAAAACAGGCAGTTATAAAACAAACTCCAACGGCGTAACCACTAAATATGATGAATATGGAAGAAAAACAGGTTCTTTCAAAAAAGATTCTACAGGCACTATTACTGAATACGACAAATACGGAAGAAAAGTCAGAAGTTTCAAGTAAATTAATTTAATCTAGTATCACAATTTGTTACAGAGTTATCCTCGCTAACAAAGTACTCACCATTTAAAAACGCCACTTAAAAAAATTTCACTCACTCTTTCAGCTTATCGTGAATTTTTTCTCGGACATTCTATATTTCAGGGCTTAAAATATTTTCATTTTGCCCTTTAAATAAAACCATTGCAACTGAGCTCAACACTACAGAACCTATTAGTACTTCTATTGGAAACATTAAAAGTAAATCTTTATCTAATATCATTGGGATTAACAATATAGCACCTGATGGAGGGAAGTTTATTTTTACTTTGTTTAAAACAACAAACAATACCAAGCAAGATAACATTGTACATAATGAAAGCGGAATATTTAAATATACATTAAAGAATAATCTGCAAAAACTTCCAATAAAAGCACTGAATGTCATTAATGCTACTATATACACAGGCCTTTTTCTTGCCGGACTATTAACATTTGAAAGCTCTGTAAACATTACTATTAATGGTGGAGCTAAAAAATATATTTGATGTGTATTAAATGGAATAAGTGCTATTAATCCAAATACTATTAATAATTTTGACCACTTTATTATTTGTTCTTTTAATTTGAATTGGCAAGGAACAAATTTATTAACAGGCCTAAAATGAAACTTTTCCATAATCCATTGTGCAAAAATTATTATCAATGCCATTATCATTACAGCAATAGGATAAACTAAACTTGTTGTTTTTAAATATACAGGCAATATACAAGCTGAAATAATCGGAACAAAATTTGTTCTGAAAATTGTTAATATAATACCTGTAAATGCAAAACAGATACATACTTGAAAAATTAAAGGCAAAGGACAATAACGAACAATTAAAACACCAAATAATGCGGCTAAAGACATTAACAAGAAAATTCTTCTTTTATTTACTTTCCAAGGCTGCTGCTCTGAGACCCAAGCTCCTATTGTTAATGCACAAATTTCAGGAAAGATAATTTCCTTTTCTCCGCTTAATTCTGCCAACCATACCATTGAAATTGCCAATAGTACACCAAATAAATAACGCTCTAATCTTACTGTTTTTAAAACTTTTGTATCCATATATTTGAAAAAATAAAATTATTGATTTAAATATTCAATAACTTCATCAACATGACCTTTAACTTTTACTTTTCGCCACTCTTTTTGAATGTTACCATTCTCGTCCAAAATAAAAGTAGAACGTTCAATCCCCATGTATTTTTTACCGTACATAGATTTTTCTTTCCAAACATCAAATTGTTCTGCTAAAAGATGTTCTGGATCTGATAATAAAACAAAATTTAAGCTCTGTTTTTCTTTGAATTTCAAATGGCTTTTTATACTGTCAGGACTAACACCAACAACCTTGGCATACTTTGTTATACGGTTAATATTATCCCTAAAGTCACAAGCTTCTTGAGTACAACCTGATGTATTATCTTTTGGATAAAAATATAAAACAACTCGCTCACCTTTAAAATCGTTTATATCGAATAACTGCTCATTTCCTTCAATATCAATACCGTATAATTTCATTTAACGCTCCTTTTTTATAAGGATAACATAAAATTAATTAATAAATATTGGTAATTAATATGGAGAATAATATATTAATAAACAATTAAAATATTTTTTTAGTTAAAAGAACATTTAATCTAGTATCGCACTTTGTTTGCGAGGATGACTCGGTAACAAAGTACTCACCTTTTAAAAACGCCACTCAAAAAAATTCACTCACACTTTCAGATTATAGTGAATTTTTTTCGGACAAATAAAAAGAGCCTTAATGGCTCTTTTATTAATTTTGGAGGATAGGAGGCTCGAACTCCTGACCCCCTGCGTGCAAAGCAGGTGCTCTACCAACTGAGCTAATCCCCCTCTCGAGTTTGCTTGCCCTCTCGGACTCACAAGTTTATATTATCATGTCATAAAAAAAAATCAACTCTATTTTTTTATTTTTTTATTTTATTTATTTCTTTATATCTGCTATTATTTTCTTTAGCCTCTCTTTTCCATCTTTCGGAAATAATTTCATTGATGTTCTTATTAAATCTACTGCTGACTTCTTCTTCTGTACCAGCACTAAAAATCTTGCATAATCTTCTAAATATTCTATGTTTAAAGGAGATAACCTTTTCGCTAATGAATAATTTACTATAGCTGCTTCATTATCTTTTATTTTCTCACAGCATTTTGCCATATAATATCTATATTCACTATTTGATACATCTATATCTGCTGCTTCTTTATAATAACTATATGCTGGCTCATATTCTTCTATTTTATAATATAATTTTGCTACGCATTCATAATATTCTACATTATTAGGATTTATAGAGAGCGCTGTTTTATAATTTTTTATAGCTTTATCTATATCATTTTTTGCCTCTGATATTTTACCTTTCAAATAATATATTTCTGCAACATTCATATCTAATTTTAAAGAAATATCAATATTTAATTCTGCTTTTTCATATTCTTTATTTTCTAAATATATTCTGGAAAGAAGAATATATGCGTTAATATACTTATCATTTATTTTAATTATTTTTATACAAATATCTTCAGAATTTTTATAATCTCCTATTTCAAAATAATACCTTGCTAATTCATAATTATACTCATAAGATTGATTATTTTTTGAAATAGCTAATTTTATATTATCTATAGCTTTATTCCACATATTTAATTTAGAATAATATAGAGCAATTGCATAGTATGCAAAGTCACTTTTATCAATATTTTTTGAAATTTTTTCAACTGTTTTTGCCGCCGCTGAAATATCATTTTCCTTTATCAATATAAGCAGATTTAATGCTAAAGCAGAAACATATTCATTGTTTATTGATAATATATAATCAACAATTCTTTTTGAAAGTGAATATTTTTCATTTATATAATACAAATAAGCAAGCGTATAATTATATAACAAGTTCTCATGATCTAAGGTAACAGCCCTGCTATAATTTTCTTCTGCTTCGCTCATAAAACCTTTTATAGCAAATGTCACACCAAGTTTATAAAAATATTCCCCATTTTTATCATTCAATTTAACTGCAAGCATATAATATTTAATTGCATCATCGTACTTACACTTTATATAATTTATTTCGGCTAACAAATAAAAAATTCTATCATTTTCTGAATGCTTTAATAAATTAAGCAGAAGACCTTCTGCTTTCTCATATTCAGCATTATAGAATAATATTTCTGCAACTTTACTGCCAGCATCTACATTATTCTCATCAGCTTCAAATGATTTTTTATAAAACTCTTTTGCTATATTTTCTCTATCTGTTTGAGAATATGCTAGTCCAACATAATAATATATTTTACTTGAATTTAAAGCATTTGCCTTTGAATTATATAATTCTATTATTTTTTCATAATTAGACTTCTTATATAAAAGTTCAAAAATCTCTTCTGTTACTTTTATTAACTCTGAATTACTATTGAAAATAATTGTAAATTGCTCTATTGCTTTATCATAATTCAAAAGTTTTTTATAAAGCATTGCTAGAAAATATCTGTTTTCATAGTCATCAGGATGTTTTAATAAAATTTGCTCATAAAAACTTACAGCTCTATCATTTTGACACAATTTTGAATATAAATAAGCAAGCTCACTCATTACTTCACAACTATCATTATCAATTGCAAGTGCTTTATAAAAGTAATCTATTGCCTCTTTATAACTTCCTTCAGACTTATACTTGAAAGCCTGTTTTATATATTGTGTTAAATCATCTGCGCCCATATATTTAATTATATTTTTAACTTCGAAAATAGTAAAGCATAGAAATAATTATTATATTTAATATAAAATATAATTATGGAAAAGAAATTTGAAATATGCTCAAAATATAAACCTTCAGGTGACCAACCCAAGGCAATAGCCCAGCTCACCGAAGGTATTTATAAAGGCTATGATGCACAAACTCTTTTAGGTATTACAGGTTCTGGTAAAACTTATACAATTGCAAATGTCATAGAAAAAGTTCAAAGACAAACACTTGTAATTGCACATAACAAAACTCTTGCAGCCCAGCTATACAATGAATTCAAAGAACTTTTTCCAAATAATGCTGTAGAATACTTTATTAGTTACTATGACTATTATCAACCGGAAGCATACATTCCCAGAAGTGACACTTACATAGAAAAATCAGCGACAATTAATGATGAAATTGATAGATTAAGACACAATACAACAAGAAGTTTATATGAAAGGAATGATGTAATTGTTGTCGCTTCTGTAAGTTGCATATATGGGTTAGGTCTTCCTGAAGAATATTTTAAAGGTGCTCTCAAAATTCAAGTTGGGGATGAAATAGACAGAAATGCTTTCCTAAGAGAACTGGTTAAAATTCAATACACAAGAAATGATATTGAATTAACACGTTCAACTTTTAGACCAAGAGGCGATATAATCGAAATTATGCCTGCTTATGAAAAAATGGTAACAAGAATTTACTTATTTGGAGATGAAGTAGAAAAAATTACAAGAATTAACCCGGTCTCAGGTGAAATTCTTGAAGATATTGATTCTACTGTTATTTTCCCAGCTGTTCATTACATTTCGGGTGATGAAGATAAAGAAGAAACTATTAAATTAATTAGACAAGAATTACAAGAACAAGTTAGAAAATTTGAATTCGAAAATAAACTCATTGAAGCTCAAAGAATATATCAACGAACTAATTATGATATTGAAATGATAAAAGAGATGGGCTATTGCAGTGGAATTGAAAATTATTCAAGAATAATAGAGCGCCGTCCCAAAGGCAGTGCTCCTGCAACTTTATTAGATTATTTTAATGAAGATTTTCTTCTTGTTATAGATGAATCACACGTTACTATTCCGCAATTAAAAGCTATGTATAATGGAGATCAGGCAAGAAAAAGTGTTCTTGTTGACTATGGTTTCAGACTCCCAAGCGCAAAAGATAATAGACCCTTGAAAATAGAAGAATTTTGGTCTAAAGTAGGTCAAAAAATATTTGTTTCAGCAACTCCTGCTGATTTTGAGAAAGAAACTTCTTCTCAACTTGTTGAGCAAATTATAAGACCAACAGGACTTGTTGATCCTGAAATTTTTGTTCGTCCTACTTTGAATCAAGTTGATGATTTAATATCTGAAATAAAAAGAACAACACAAAAAAAAGAAAGAATATTAGTTACAACTCTTACGAAAAAGATGGCAGAAGATTTATGTGATTATCTTCAACAACTTGGCATAAAAGTAAGATACTTACATAGTGAAATAAAATCTATTGAAAGAGTTGAAATTTTAAGAGACTTAAGGCTAGGTTTATTCGATGTTCTAATAGGAGTTAACCTTTTAAGAGAAGGCTTGGATATTCCGGAAGTTTCTCTTGTTGCCATTATGGATGCTGATAAAGAAGGTTTCCTTCGTTCAGAAACAAGTTTAATCCAAACCATTGGAAGAGCTGCAAGAAATGTTTGTTCAAAAGTTATTATGTATGCTGATAAAATTACAGATAGTATGAATAACGCCATTAAAGAAACTGAAAGAAGAAGAAAAATTCAACTTGAGTACAATAAAATAAACAATATTACACCTCAAACAATTAAAAAACCTATTGAAAATAATCTTCTTCAACTTGTTGCAAGCTATAGGAACATTGAAGATATTGTCGCAGAAGAAATGGTCGAAAATAATATATCTCAAAAAGATTTACCTAAATTGTTAGATAATCTTGAAAAAGCAATGAAAAAAGCAGCATCTATTCTTGATTTTGAAAGGGCTGCTGAAATTCGTAACCAAATTAAAAAATTAAAGAACATCTCTTCTTGATTTTACGGCAGGAATTACATCCTCATATAAATCTGAAGAATATGAAAATATTAAAAGAAATGAAAGTACTATAACAAAAGAATATAATATAGATATTCCTATATTACCATCGCCTAACATTTCAAATAATAATCTATATATTAGATATGATAACAAAATAACAATAAAAAAATACTGTATAACAAAAGCAAGAAAGGCAACAATAAAATTACCTGATGCTTCAAAAACTTTGTTTAATTTTAATCCATCAGCAATACTACCATTCACACTGTATAAAACAGTCGGAACAATTATAAAGGGAACTAAAAACGAAATTACACAAATATATAAAATAAACATAGCAAAAGGTTCTTCAAGAACTACATATGATTGAATAAAGTAACAAGCTATTATTAGAATTGCAATTCCCGGGAAAGCAACAATTGATGATCCAATAGCTTTTATTATAACTTCTGGTATTGTAAAGATACCTGGCATTAATGGTGATTTATTGTTTATATTTCTATTCATTATAACAGATGAACAACCAAGATAAAGCATGAATAATCCAATCAAAATATGTATATTTTCTTTAAATATAGTTTGTGACACATATTCATCTTGTAAAATATAAAAGACAGGAACAGTTAATACAAAAAGTTTAACAACCCACCATTTATCACTTAGCAGATTTCTTGCTGCATTTACTACAGATGCCATTTAAGAATTTTCTCCTATTTATTTTATAACTTATCATTAAATTCTTCACCCTTAACTTTTATAATAATTTCTGTAACATCACTGTCATCAAGGGTTTCTTTTTCTAGAAGTTCTTTTGCAATTGCTTCTAATAAATCTCTATTTTCTGTAAGTAATTGTTTTGCTACATTATATCTTTCATCTATTATTTTCTTTACTTCTCTATCTAAATCCGCAGCAATTTCTTCAGAAAAATCTCGTGTTGTACCAAAATCTCTACCCATAAATACATGTTCTTGGGATTTTCCATAAGTCATAGCACCCATCTTTTCAGACATACCCCAAGCAGTAACCATCTTTTTGGCAATTCCTGTAACTTTTTCAAGGTCAGAAGAAGCACCAGTTGAAATTTTATCTGCACCATATACAATTTCTTCAGCAACTCTACCGCCAAGAATCATAGTAATTTGATCTAACAATTTTGCCTTGCTCACATGAACTTTATTATCTTCTGGTTTTGTCCATGTAATACCTAATGCATATCCTCTCGGAATAATAGTGACTTTGTGCAATTCATCACAATCTTTTAACAATTTAGCAAGAAGAGCATGACCTACTTCATGATAAGATGTTATTTCTTTATCCTCATCTGTCATTACTTTGCTTTTCTTTTCAATACCAGCAATTACTCTATCAATTGCATCATCAATTTCAGCCATATTTATAACAGATTTATTTCTTCTGGCTGCTAAAAGAGCAGATTCATTTAATAGACTTTGTAAGTCAGCACCTGTAAAACCAGGGGTTCTTTTTGCTAAAACCTTTAAATCTACATCTTTATCTAATGGTTTTCCTTTAGCATGCACCTCAAGAATTTTTTCTCTTCCTTTTACATCAGGTAAACTTACCATTATTTGTCTATCAAATCTACCCGGTCTTAATAGCGCATTATCTAATATATCAGGTCTATTTGTAGCAGCAAGAATTATTATATTTGTATTACCATCAAATCCATCCATTTCGACAAGTAATTGGTTAAGAGTTTGTTCTCTTTCATCATGCCCGCCACCTAAGCCTGCTCCTCTTTGTCTTCCTACTGCATCTATTTCATCTATAAAAACAATGCAAGGTTGATGCTTTTTAGCTTGTTCGAATAAATCTCTAACTCTTGAAGCACCAACACCAACAAACATTTCAACAAAGTCAGAACCGCTTATAGAAAAGAAAGGAACGCCAGCTTCTCCGGCAACAGCTTTTGCCATTAATGTTTTACCTGTACCGGGAGCACCAACTAAAAGAACACCTTTAGGTATTTTTGCACCCAATTTTAAATATTTCTCTCCATTTTTTAAGAAATCAACTATTTCTTCTAATTCTTGTTTTTCTTCATCTATACCGGCCACATCATTAAATGTTATTTTTACTTTACTATCTAACATCATTTTTGCTTTACTTTTACCGAATGATAAAGCTTGAGAGCCTCCGGTTTGTATAATCTTAGCTAAGATTATAAAGAATGCTATTATTAATAATATTGGAAGAGCTGTACCCATTAATCCCATAAAAGAATTTGATTCATTTGATTTTTTTATTTCTATATTTACATTATTTGACTCTAATACAGGATATAATGACGTATCATTAACAGGTATATTTACCTTATACCTCAAAGATGCTGTAACTGTTTCTTTCCCATCTATATTTGTTTTGATATCTTCATTAATAGGAATTGCTGTAACTGTGTCATTATCAATTACTACTTGTTTAATCTCTGCATTTTTTACTTTCGAAAGAAATTCAGTATATGATAAAACTTTTGTAGAAGTTGTTGGACCCGCAAAAAGCATTGAAGCTAATGCTAAAACCAAAATTCCTACAACTAACCATATTCCCATTGATTGATTCTTATTCATTTTAAAACCCTTATAATAACATTTTCTAACAAATTATAGCATTAAATATAGTATTAAAAAATACTATATTCTATTTAACTCTGCCATACATATCTTCATATCTTATAATATCATCTTCAGCAATATATTCACCTTTCTGAACCTCTAATATTTTTAATGGTTCTTTGGTTAAATTTTGAAGAGAATGTTTTGCTTTTACTGGTATATTAATGCTTTGTCTCTTTTGCATTATATGTTTTTCACCATCCAATATAACAGTTGCACTCCCTTCTAATACAACCCAGTGTTCTGATCTATGATTATGTGATTGTAAAGATAATTTATGACCAGGGGAAACATTTATAATTTTTGTCAACCATCCTTGTCCTCCATTTAGACAAGTATAATATCCCCAAGGTCTAAAAACTGTTTTATGAGATTCGATTGTCTCACTTTTGTTTTTTCTGAGTTCCTTTACTATATTATTTATGTTCGCAGCTTTATCTTTATTACAAACAAGAATAGCATCTTCCGTTTCAATAACAACTAAATTATTTACACCTGATACAGCAACCAATTCTTTTGATGAATATACAAAAGAATCTTTTACCTTATCTAATAATACATTGCCATGAACAACGTTTCCTTTAGAATCTTTGTTCTCATTATTATAAACAGCTTGCCAAGAACCATAATCATGCCATTTAGTATTTAACTCAACTACTGCTAAATTATTATATTTTTCTATAATTGCATAATCTATTGATATTGAAGGTATTTTTTCATAATTTATGTATTCAATTTTGTTATTTTCGTCAAACATTTCTTTATTCATATTTGATATAATTTCAGGTGCATATTTTTGAAATGCCTCTAACAAAACAGAAACTTTTGCAACATAAATACCACAATTCCAGAAATAATCACTGTTATCTAAAAATTTAATTGCATTTTCTAATGATGGTTTTTCTATAAATTTATCAACTTTTCTACCTTCTTTATATTTGTTTCCTGCTTTTATATATCCATATCCTGTTTCAGGATATAAAGGTCTGACTCCTATAGAACAAATATACCCACTATTTGCTATCGTTTTTGCCTTATTAATTGCATTAAGAAATTCTTCTTTATTATCAACAGAAAAATCGACAGGAAGAATAACAACGACCTCATCTCTTTTATTTTTTATATAAGTAAGAGCCGCTGCTACAGCAGGAGCTGTATTTTTTACCATTGGTTCTGATATTATAATAGGATTATTATATAATTCTTTTAATTGCAATCTGGTATCTATTGTTTGTCTAATATTTGTTACAGAAATTATATTTTTCTGCGTTACTATTGATGAAGCAACCTCATAAGTGTTTTGAAGAAGAGTTTTATTTCCATATAATCTTAATAATGATTTAGGATATAAATCCCTAGATATAGGCCATAACCTTTCTCCCGAACCACCTATTAATATTATACATTTCATCTATCTACTCCTAAATACATTTTTAAGTTTTTGCAAGATTATATTACCATAAATTTTTTTAGCTGTCGTATTATTACATCTTAATAATTTAATCTAATACCGCACTTTATTACTTTTTCTAACCAGCAAAAGAACTGCTCGCCTTTAAAGAAGTTACAATCCAACATTTCACTAGGCATACAAAAGCTTAATTAATGACAAAGTTTTTAGTTCGTTTTATAAAAAATTCACTTACTTTACAAATTATAGTAGATTTTTTCTTTAACAATTTAACAAATTCTATTACTAAATTTTTTCAAATTGAAAAGATATGTAAAGATAATCACATATCTTAGACAAATACAAAAAAAGAATATATAATATTTTTAGCAGTATTCATGCTTAAATCTAAAGGGGATTGTTTTATGGGAATATCTACGGTAGAAAAAGTTGAGAGTAAAGAGTTTTCACCTAAAGAAATCAGAGAAATGTTAGGTATTGATAATTCTCAAATTCAGGAATTATGTAAAATTGCTGACATTAAACTGAAGAAAAATGAAAGAGGTCTTACTTATTTTACTCAAGATGATGCTAAAATTTTAAGCTCCGTTAGATTTCAAGACAAAAATGTTACAAAACTTCCTGCAAAAAATACAACCTTTAAAGGTTCTAATTCAATTACAAGTGCATCTATTGTTCAACTTGTTGATACACTAAGAAATATTGAAAAAAATATGACTGATAAGCTAACATCTTTGTTAGATGAAAAACTTGATGGTATGGATGATGTTGTAATGGAGCTTATTAGAGTTAAAACTGAAAATGAAACAATGCGTTTTAAAATTAATGAATTAAATAAAGAAAACTATAAACTAAAAAAAGAAATTAATTCCTTTAAAAAAGTTCCATTTGGTTTTTATGCAAAAACATCTTCTGAAAATAATTTATTTTAAATAAATTATATAATCCAGTATCACTCTTTGTTACCGAGTTATCCTCGAAACGAAGTACTTACTTTTTGAAAACGCTGCTCACCTTCGTTTCACTACGGATACAAGCTAACTCAAAAACAAAATTTTTGTTCGTTTTGTAAAAAAATTCACTCACACTTTCAGCTTGTTGTAAATGTTTTCTCTGACTAAATTATATAAAGTCCACCTTTATTATTTCATTATATTCATTCCAATATACATTTAATATATTTAAAATATTATGATAACTGTATTGATTTGAAGTTGTACATTTTATTGCATTTTCAAATGTCATAAGTTTTTTATCAACAAGATTTTTTACTATATCACATAAAAGCATCGAACTTCCGGCAAGAGTGCCATCTTTACTTACCAAATTGCCTTCTTTATTATATATTTCCTTTCCAGCAAAAATCATAGAATCTTTATCTGAATGTGCTAAAGGAAGTGCATCACTTATTAATAATATTTTATCTAATGCTTTTTGTTTAAAGGTAATTTTTAATACATTATCATTTACATGTTTTGAATCAGCAATTATTTCAATAAAAATATCATCACTACATAATGCTTCAACTACACTAGATTTATTTCTATGGTGAAAAGCACCCATTGCATTATACAAATGTGTAACTTGATGAATTTTACCAAAATCAACTGACTCACTATGACCAAGAGATACCTTAATCCCTTTATAATTCAAATATTCTCTAAAAGAACCGGAATAATCAAACTCAGGTGCAAGTGTTACTATTTTTATTATTTCATCTTCAATTTCTTTATAAAGGCTAATTTCAAGCGGTAAAATATACTTAGCATCATGAATCCCTGCTTTTTTAGGATTAATAAACGGACCTTCTAAATGGACTCCTATTATTTGAGCCATTTTTCTATTCTGAGTCATTTTAGCTTCTTTTATAACAGATATTCGTTCTTTTATTAATTTTAAATCAGCAGTCATTATAGTAGGGAAAAAAGCAGTTACTCCATTTTGAGCAAGTAAAATTGCTGCTTGATGAATATCTTCTATAGAACAATCCATAAAATCTATACCAAATGCACCATGTATATGCTGTTCTACTAAACCTTGAGTTATTTTCATACTACCTCAATGAAGCAATCGCTTCTTTCATATTACTACTCGTGTATAAATAATTACCGGCAACAAGAGATGTAGCACCATAATCACGGCAAATTTTTGCAGTATCTTTATTTATTCCACCATCTACTTGTATTATTATGTTCTTATTTAGTTGTGATTTTATTTCTTTTATTTTTAATGCACAATTTTCCATAAATTTTTGACCGCCGAAACCCGGTTCAACTGTCATTATTAATACCATATCGACTATATCAATATAAGGAAATATTTCTTCCGATTTTGTATTTGGTTTTATAGAGATACCAACTTTTACATTATACGATCTTATCAAATCTATTATTTCTACTATTTTATTTTTTGCAGCTTCATAATGAAATGTTATTATATCAGCACCAGCTAAAGCAAAGTCTTTTATATATTTTTCAGGATTCTCTATCATTAAATGAACATCTAAAGGAATAGAAGAAACCCTTTTGAGTGCTTTTACAACAGGAGCCCCTATTGTTATATTAGGGACAAAATGACCATCCATTACATCTACATGCACCCAATCCGCACCACAATTTTCTAATTTTTTTATTTCATTTTCTAAATTAGCGAAATCACTTGATAATATTGATGGAGAAATATATATTTTGCTCATTATTTTAAATTTCCTTATTTTCTCTTAACAACCTTAAAGCATTAATAGCAGCTATTTTTTCCGCTTCTTTTTTTGTTTTCCCTTCTCCTCTGCCTAACTCTTTATTCTCATATTCCACACTAACCAAATATGTTTTATTATGAGCAAGACCTTTTTCATCTAACAACTTATATACCGGTAAATCTTTATTCTTCCCTTGTGTATATTGTTGTAATATTTCTTTTGAGTTATATGAAAATAATATTTCTTCACCATTCATATCTATTGAACTATACATTTTATAAATAAAATCTTTAGCAAAATTATAACCTAAAGACTTATATATAGAACCGAATAAAGCCTCTATAGAACAAGCTAAAATTGACTCTTTTAATCTTCCACCATCTTTTTCTTCGTGTTCTCCAATATTAATATATTTATTTAATTCTATAGTTAAAGCCATTTTTGAAATAAAATTATCACTCACAAGATAACTTCTTATTTTTGTAAGTTTACCTTCATCATATTCTTCATACTTATCATATAAGTAATTACTAATAACAAGCCTTAAAACAGAATCACCTAAAAATTCCAATCTTTCATAGTCGGGGGAATTTTCTCTATTCACTTCAAAATTAAAAGATGGATGAGTTAAAGCTTCATCTAATAAATTACAATCAATAGATTTTAATTCCAATTTGTTAATTAATTCTTTTAAAAGTTTTTTTCTAGCTGCAGATAACATAGAAAACTTTCTTTATAAATTCCGTTATTACAGGAAAAGTAATTCCTGAAAGAATAAAGTATTTTATATAATAATAAGCAACAGGTACAGAAAATAGATAACTATCAGCTCTATCTAAAAATCCGCCATGTCCGGGAAGAGAATTACCTGAATCCTTAACCCCTGCATCTCTTTTAATTAAAGATTCTGACAAATCACCCAGTTGTGCCATTACCGTAACAATAATACTTAAAACTAATGAATGATAAAAAGAAATACCAATGAATTTTCCTATGACCAAGCCTGTAATTACTGCACATATCCCACCGGCTAAAGCTCCTTCTATTGTTTTCTTAGGACTTATAACCGGAGATAATTTATGTTTTCCAAACTTAACACCAAAGAAATATGCAGCAATGTCAGTTAGAAGAATTACAAAAAATATAAAAACTAGAAAATATAAACCTTGTTTAAATGTTATGTTAAATAAAGAAATACTTGGTCCCATCTGTCTTACTAAACATACATGACAAGGCATCCAAGCAATTAAAAAACCAAGTATTGTAGTTGCAACATTTGCAATATATGGTTGCCTTCCTCTAAATAATACAGCAAGGAAAGAACCTATTGTACCAATTAATAATACTAATGGTATTAAATTATCGTACCCGCAAGCAGAAACTAAAACCATTGATACTGATATTATAAGTATTACTTTAAAAAACGGAAGAAAACCTTTATTTCTCAATATATCCGCATATTCTTTTGAAGCAATAATTATAAATATTAGAAGAAAAGCTAAAAGCCACTTTCCTCCTAATATTATACAAGTAAAAACCAAAGCACCTATTGCAAAACCTGTAATTAAGCGATTTTTTAATAGAGTATCCAACACTGCCACTATACTGTTAAAACCTCTTTTTCTTTTTCTGCAGCTAAATCATCAGAAATTTTAATATATTTATCTGTAACTTTTTGAATTTTATCTTGGTTATCTTTTACTATATCTTCCGATAAATTTTCTGATTTCTCAAGCTTCTTTAATTCATCAGCCATATCTCTTCTGATATTACGAATAGCAACCTTTGTATCTTCACACACTTTTTTCACATCTTTACAAATTTCTTTTCTTTTATCAGTAGTCAAAGGAGGGAAAACAAGTCTTACTACAATACCGTCACTATTTGGAGTAATTCCCAAATCTGCCTTCGCCAAAGCTTTTTCTACTTCTTTTAATACAGTTTTATCATAAGGTGCAATAACTAAAGTAGTACCATCTTGAACACTTACTTGTGATAACTGTCTTAAAGGAGTTGGCACTCCATAATATTCAACCATTACTTTATCTAAAATTAAAGGATTAGCTCTTCCTGTTCTTATTGAAACAAATTCTTTTTTCATTTGTCCAATAGCTTTTTCCATTTTTTCATTACCGACTTGAAACATTGACTCCAATGTCATATTAACCTCCTACATAAGTTCCTATATTTTCACCTTTTAATATTTTTATAATGCTACCCTTTGCCGCAAAATCAAATACCACAATAGGTATAGAATTTTGTTTACATAAAGCACAAGATGCAGTATCCATAACTTTTAAACCTTTTATAATAATATCATCATAAGTAATATGACTATATTTTTTTGCATTAGGGTTAACTCTTGGATCATCCGAATAAACGCCATCAACACCATTTTTAGCCATTAACATAGCTTCTGCTCCTATTTCAGATGCTCTAAGTGCTGCGGCTGTATCTGTCGTAAAGAAAGGATTGCCTGTTCCTGCTGCAAATATAACAACTCTTGACTTTTCAAGATGCCTTATAGCTTTAAACCTTATATAAGGTTCTGCTATTTTATCCATATCTATTGCTGTTTGAACTCTACAATTTACATTTATTTTTCTTAATGCACTTTGTAGTGCTAACGCATTCATAACAGTAGCAAGCATACCTATATAATCACCGGTTGCTTGGTCCATTCCGTACTTTGCAGAATTTTTTACTCCTCTAAAAATATTTCCGCCACCAACTACTATTGCTATTTGTGCTCCTGTTTCATATGCTTCTTTTACTTCATTAGCTATCATCTCTAATGGATTTTGGTCTATACCAAATTCTTGCTTACCTAAAAGAGCTTCCCCTGATAATTTAAGCAAAATCCTTTTGTATTTTAATTTTTCTTCCATATAAACCTATCAATAAACTATTAAAACAATAAAATTATTATACATTAAATTCTCAGTTATTGTATATTCATTAATAAAATGTAATTATTCTTGATACATCTTTCTTATTCTATTAAATTTATATTTAGCAGTTATTGCTTGAACAAGCCCCATAAACAATAAAGAAACAGCAAGCGCAATCCAATAACCTTTCAATGAAAAATTTTCTTTAAAAACCAATATATAAGCTACAGGCATACCGACAAACCAATAACCGAAAAGGACGCTGAAAGATACTATCTTTGTCATTTTAAATCCTTTAAGTATACCACCTGCAACAACTTGGAAACCATCTATTATTTGATACATTGCTGCAACCATAACAATTGGTAATGCGATTTGCATTACTTGAATATTATCTGTAAATATTCTTATTATTTGAGAAGGGAAAACAGCTAACAACAATGAACACATTGCCATAAAAGAAACACCCATAAATAATCCGCTATATGAGTATCTCTTTATCTCATCAACATTTTTTGCTCCATAATAATATGCTACTTTTATGGCAACAGCAGTTGATATAGATAAAGGAACTGTAAATGTTGTAGAGGATATTGTTATTAATATATTATGAATAGCAGCCAACATACTGGATTCCATTCCAACTAATATTGTAATTATATTAAAAGCAAGAAATTCAAATAATAAACCCAAACCAATTGGTAGTCCAACTTTTAACAACTGCTTCATATATCCAAAATCAATTTCTTCTTTAAAATTTATTGCCTTAAAAATGTATATTAACATTACCAGTCCCATTAATAACCGTACTGACAATGTCGCAATTGCAGCACCTTTTGATCCCATAGATGGAATCGGACCAAATCCAAACACAAATATTATATCTAATATCATATTTACAACAACTGCTGCAAGTAACAATAAATTAGGGAATTTTACAATTTCATAAGCTTGCAAGAATTCTTTAATCCCTTGATATATAAACATTCCAAACATCGAAAACGCAACTATTTTTATATATTCTTTTATATATGGAACTATATTTTGTTCAAATGAAAATTTATCAATTAAAAAGTTAGTTGAATAACATATTAAAGTGAATAAAACAGCAAGTATAAATGAAAAAACCAAACTTGATGGCAAAAACTTCTTTATTCTTTGTTTTGCACCTCTTTTATTTGACAAGATTATCGATATTGCAGCCTGAGAACCAATTCCCAATATAAATATTGTATATAATATCGAATTTGCAATACTAATTGCTGCAAGTGAATTAATATTATACTTAGCAACAACTAAAATATCAGTAGCCCCTATCAATGTATGCCCCAAATTACCAACAAGAAGAGGAAATGATAATATTAAAAGTTCTATTATGTAATATTTATAGCGTAAAAAAGGAATTAAATACTTATATTTTCCGTATAAATATCTTGCCGCATTATAAAACTGTACATTTATATCTAATATTTTTGCTTTATTTTTTATATATTCAGTTAAAGCTAATAATGAAACTACTGTTTTTAAATTATTTTTATTTTCATGATAATAATCATGTTCCACATCTACAATAACTGTTTTTATACCTGCATTTTTAGATTTATTTAACCATTCATCTATCTCTTTTCTGTCATCATTTAGCTTAGGAATTATAACATATTTTGAAAAAACATTCTTATTATCACCTTGAAAAGAAGCATATTTTTTTATATTATCCCAAACCAAGGAATAATTATCAGTATTTTTTATATTTTTATAAGTTTGTTGATATCCGGAATCTTGTGAAATAACCAGTTGTATTTTATTTTCAATGATACCTTTTTCCAATACTTCTGAATATTTTACCCCTGAAGAATGTACAATAATTTTTTTTGCTCCTATTTCTAATAAATATGAAATTAATTCTTCGAACTCATCCAATATTGTTGGTTCTCCACCTCCAAAAGTTATCTCACCATCAGGAGAAAATTTAACTCTTTTAAATATTTCTTTTAAAATAGGTAATGCTCTATAATGCTGTTTTAACTCTTTATATTTATTATCTTTATTTGTATAACAATAAATACAATCTGAATTACAATAAGTCCAATGGTTAAAATGAATATATTTTATACAAAATTCTTCATTCCAATTTTTCTTTTCAAGATTAAAGCACTCTTCACAAGAATGATTAATATGTCCACTTCTATTTTGCTCAATCAATTTTTCACGGTTTAACAAAAGTGAATCATAGTCAATAGAACCATTAGTAACATCTATTAGTTTTATATTTCCGCCACCTTTATGACATCTAAAACAACAAACTTCAATGTTATCAAGTTCAAAATCTATTCCGTTTCTAATTCTGTCACAGCTAATATATTTATCTTTTTTCATTATCTCTTATTTTAATATATTCTTCTTTATGTAACTTCATATGGTTTGCTCTATCATATAATTCAACATTTTGCATTGAAAAATCTTTTGTCTTTTGAATAGCATACTCTAAAAGTTCATAAATATAATCAGGAACATTATATTTATTATTTTCATACCAACCGCCTTCAACATCAAGCACAACACTGCCAATTCCGGCATTAACAGTCAAATCAAACCATTTATCTAACTCTTCTTTATTATCATTATATCCCGGATAAATTATGTATTTTGTTTTCGCTTTATATTTATCATCAGTTTGACTTTGAGCATACTTTGATAAATTTTCCCAAACTTTATCAAAATGATTGACTCTTTTTATTTTCTCATAAGTTTGTGCTGTTCCGGAATCAACAGAACAAACTAAAGTTACTTTACCTTCTCTTAAACCTCTTTCAATTGCAGGAGAATATTTTACACAAGATGAATGAACTCTAATATTGTCACAACCTGCATCCATTAGCATATTCATTAATGGTTCAAATTCAGGAAGTAAAGCAGGTTCACCGCCGCCAAAACCTATTTCTCCACCGCCTCTGACTTTTCCCATATCAACTAATTTTTTAATTACCGGAAACATATTATAATTTTTTCTGGCATTAAAATAATCCGATTGTTCATTTGTAAAACAATATCTGCATTTACAATTACACTGGGTCCAATGATTAAATACCATATAATTTATATAATCTTCATCATCCCATTCTTTTTCTTTTAAGAAAAAACATCCTCTGCATTTTTCCAGAACAATTCCTTTTTTATTAAGTTCTCTCATCTTTCTTTTTTCTTTAAAGAATTTATTCCAGTCAATCATTTCACCATGATAATTGTCAATCAATATTTGTCTACCGCCACCTTCATGACAATTAAAACAGCACATTTTTATATCTTCATAATCAACATTGAAACCATGCTGTACATACTCACAACTAACATATCTTAATTTTTTCTCTGACTTTGCTTTTTTCAATAATAACTTTAGTTTATTTATCATTGTTATTTCCTCAAAAACTATTTTAACATATTAAAAAAAATGTAAAAAATATTACCATAGAAAATTCACTCACGTCTTCCGCTTATCACGGGGTTTTAATAAGAAACAACTAAAAAACTTTGTTTTTAAGTAAGCTTGTATCTGCAGTGAACCAGAGGTGAGCAGCGTGGGTTAGGATTGCATAATTGATTAGTGAGTTATCCTCGCTAACAATGCGCGATACCAGATTAAATTAATATCATTAATTTTTTATATTTTTGTAAATTTATAGTTTTAAAATAGCATATCTTTTTTTTTCATATTTTGTAATTATTGAAAGAATAAGAGAATATAACATACTTTATGATAAAATTAATTGATAAAACTAATAATATTAATGTAAAATTAAAAGATAAAATTAGTAAAAATATCTGTTCAAAAAATAAACAAGATAAAAAGAAAGACAAAAATAAGCTTACATTGGCTTTATGCACATTAGGAATAATAGGAGCCGTAGGTTTATCTATTGCTACAAAATCAAAAAGCTCAAGAACAATAACATTATCCGATATAAAATTTGACAAAGGATTAGCTACACTAAAAAAATCAGGTCAAAAATATACTGGAACAATAATACATAAAACAAAAGATAATGCTACTATAAGTTTAACATATTTAGATTCTGTTCTTCAAGAATCTAAAAAAGTTAATTCTGATAATACAATTGAATTTATAAAAAAATATACAACAGATGCCAATAAAAAAATCACTTCCATTTTTAAACAAAAAGATGATGGAAGTATAGAAAAGGTTAGAACTTTAATTAGAGGAAATGATTCGATTAGAATAAATGGACAAAATGGAGTTATAGAAAAATATTTTCATAAAGCTGATGGGAAATGGCATTGTTTAGATGATTTTATAGACAAGACAAAACAAAATGAAAGATGGTTACCAATAAATAAATGGAATACAGGTAATTTTTATTTACATGCAGGAATAGATATTAATAAATTTTTAAGAAGAGGAGAATTTTCAAACTATCAATTTACAGATAAGAAAATACCTTTAACTATACCTGATGACTTACCTGATTCATACAGAGAATATTTTGAGTCTTTAATAAAAGAAGCAAAAGCATATAATAGAGCAATAATTGATTATATAGAACCTCTTGATGATTTTGCAAAATCTTTCACACTAGAAAAACCAATTACTGTTTATAGAGATACTTATACTTCTTGGTTTAATAAAGCAAAAAATGGAATATTAACTGACTCCGCTTTCGTTTCAACATCGCTTGAAAAAGGTGCTTCTATGGAAGGGCTAATAGGATCAAATGCTAGTAAAAAAACTACATACAAAATTCATTTACCTATTGGAACAAAATGCGCAAACTTATCTTATACCACAGAAAAAGAACTTCTATTACCAAGAAATTCACAATTTAAAGTTATAGGTCCGTTTGAACTAGAATACATTTTGCCTAAAGAATAAAATAAAAGACATAAAAATTTATTTTTACTTACACAACCAATTTCTAAAAAATTCTAACCCTGCATTAGAACTTTTCTCCGGATGGAATTGAACTGCCGTAATATTTCCTTTTTCAACAGAAGAACAAAATTTACCATTATAATCACAATAAGAACTTATTATATTCTCATCTTCTGGAACAACATAATATGAATTAACAAAGTAAAAATAGTCTTCTGGTATAAAAGAATTATTACATGTAGTAGAAACTTTATTCCAGCCAATTTGAGGTATTTTCCCTGATGTAAATTTTTTTACTTCTCCTTTAAAAATACCAAGTCCGTCTACATTAGGAGCTTCTTCGCTTTTTTCAAAAAGAATTTGAAGGCCAATACAAATTCCTAAAAAAGGTACATTTTTATTGCTACACTCTTTTATAACAGGAATCAATCCTTTTTTATCCAGATTATTCATAGCTTGAGCGAAATGTCCCTGACCGGGGAAAATAATTCTTTGTGCATTCAATATTTCATCTTTATCAGAAGTAATTAAAAAAGGAACATTAAGAAATGTCAGCATATTTGCGACACTTCTTAAATTTCCTGCATCATAATCCACAATAACCGTTTTATTCAAAATAGAAACCGTCTTCCTTTAATCTTCTAATAACCTCATACATCTGTTCTTCTGCAGCCACAATAGACATTCTTACCCAGCCTTCTCCATTTTTTCCGAATGCACTGCCCGGAACAAGAACAACACCAGATTTTTGAAGAACGGCATCGGTAAATTCTTTAGATGTTTTATATTTTGGAGGTATTGGAAGCCATAGATAAAAAGTAGCTTTTGGAGGATTTAATTTATCCATAGGCCAACCAAGTTCTTTAAAACCTTCTATTACTATTTTTTGTTTTTTTTCAAATCTTTTATTAGCTTCAACAATATACTCATCACCTTCTTTTGAGTTTAATATTTCAGCAGCTGCTTTTTGAATTGGCTTATAAATACCTGTATCTATTGTTGATTTTAATTTACCTAAAATACCAACAGCCTCTTTATTACCGCATACCCAACCAATTCTCCAACCTGTCATTGAATATGGTTTTGAGAAACTATAAAACTCAACCGCAACATCTTTAGCACCATCTATTTCAAATACACTATGAGCTTTTGGAGCACCTTCAAAAGTTAAATCTACATAAGCTGCATCCGAAATTAACAATATATTATATTTTTTACAAAAATACACTGCTTTTTGTAAATATTCTTTTGTACAAATAGCACCTAACGGATTATTTGGATAATTAATAATAAGTGCTTTTACTTTTTTCATTGAATATCCGTCTTTTTCAAGGTTTTTAACAACATCTTCCAAATCCGGCATATAGTTATTTTCAGGTGTTAATGGAATTCCATAACTTAATCCTCCTGAAACTTTTACCATTTCTTTATATGATGCATATCCTGGATCTGGAATTAATATAATATCTTTATCTTTATCATTAGTTGTAGGATTAATTAAAGCTCTGATAATATTTGCAATACCTTCTTTTGATCCTATTAAAGAAAAAATTTCAGTTTTAGGATCCATATCAACATTAAATCTATTTTTCATTCTTTTGGAAATTGCATCAATTAAATATGCTTCACCTTTTGGAGTTGTATATGTATGCATACCTTCTTCTTGCATTGCTTCTTTAATTTTTTCATAAACAAGTTCCGGCGGACGCTCAACCGGTGCTCCCATAGATAATGATATAGGTTTTCTTCCCTTTTGAGTTAATTCAGGAGTCAATCTTTGAGTTTCTTGTTTAATTTGAAACATTATATATGTTTCAAGTGATTGTACATAGTCATTAAATAGTTCTTTCATTATATTTTCTCCATTTTATTTAACTTCTGATTGCCAAGCCCAAGCATTATGATTATGTATACTTTCTTGAGCTTCTACTTCCACTTCGTAAAATTTTACTTTATCATCTTTCTTTAATAAACCTATAACATCACGAAGTACATCTTCAACAAACTTAGGATTTTCATATGCCGTTTCTGTAACATACTTTTCATCACATCTTTTTAATATTGAATAGACCTGACTTGAACCACAGCTTTCTATTTTTTCAATTAAATCTTCTATCCAAATTATATCTTTTTCATCATAACTAACTTTTACTTTTACCATTGTTCTTTGATTATGAGCAGAATACTTTGATATTTCTTTAGAACAAGGGCATAAAGTTGTAATAGGCACTTTTACACCTAAAATAAAATTATAATCATCACCGTTTAAATCACCTTGAAAGGAACAATCATAACCAACAGGAAATTCCATTTCACTAACAGGTGCTTTTTTGTTTATAAAATATTTAAACTCAAATTTTACATGTGCACACTCAGATTCTAAACGTTTTTTGACATCCACTAAAAGTCCTTTTATATCAACACCTAATAGATTTTTACTTGAATATTCACTCAATACTTCAATAAAACGAGACATATGAGTGCCTCTGTAGTTATGCGGTAATGTAACACTTAATCTTGCCTTTGCAGACACCAATTGACTATCAGCATTCTTTCTTTCAATTAAAAGAGGAACTTCAACACCATTGACACCAACCTTTTGTATATCAATCCCTCTTTTATCATCTTGATTTTGTACATCTTTTAAGCAACTAGTTATTTTCATCTTTTTCTAATTCATCCATTGTATTATTTTCCATTGCCAAAAGTAATTTTAAAGCAGCTAATCTCTGAGTTTTAGGCGGAGCCACTCTTAAGAGCTCTATTGCTTTTAACATTACAGGGTCAGAATCATACCACCTGTTTCCTTTATTCGCAAACTCTTTTGTTATGTCATAAATACGTTCAATTACATCCTGAGCAACTTGCTCTTGCAACGAAATAATAAAATCTGCGGCAGCCGTTTTTTTATCATCTGTCTGTAATTTCAACAGTTCTAACGCCTCTTTTAAAATAGGATCATTATCATACCAACGTCTGTAAGATTCTGGCATTATTTTCCTCTTCTTTCTTGTATTAGTTGTACAATATTTTTTTTAGTATCTTCAAAAACTTCTTCAACAGATCGATTAGCATCTATTAATTTAATCCTGTCAGAATTTTCTTTTTGAAGTTCTATATATCCATTTCTCACTTTTTCATAGAACATCAATCCTGCTGATTCCATTCTGTCTTTTTCACTACCAACGCGTTCTTGAGCAGTTTTGGTTGAAACATCATAAAGCAATGTCAAATCAGGAAAAACACCATTTACGGCTATTTTATTTAATTCTTTCAATAATTTTATATTTTGACCTCTGCCATAACCTTGATAAGCGATAGTAGAATCAGTATGTCTGTCACATAATACAATTTTACCATTATCCACAGCCGGTTTAATCAAAGCATCTATATGCTGGCTTCTATCTGCAAGAAATAAAAACATTTCACATCTGTCAGACACAAATCCCTCATTATGAAGCAATATATTTCTTATTTTTTGACCAACATCAAGTGCACCGGGTTCTCTGGTAACCACAACGTCATATCCTTCTTTAATAAGAAATTCTTTTACTTTATTTAACTGTGTAGTTTTTCCGGAGCCATCCGCTCCTTCAAAAGTTATGAATAAACCTTTTTCCATTATTTTAATACATCCCAGCCTGTATATTTTCTTAGTACTTTTGGAATAGTAACAGATCCATCTTCATTTTGAAAATTTTCCAATATTGCCGCAAATGTTCTTCCAACAGCTAAACCAGAACCATTTAATGTATGAACAAAAACAGGTTTACCTGTTTCTTTTGAACGATATCTTATATTAGCTCTTCTTGCTTGGAAATCTCCGAAGTTTGAACAACTTGATATCTCTTTATAGTTATTATAAGAAGGAAGCCATACTTCTAAGTCATAACATTTTCTTGCAGAAAAACCAATATCTCCGGTTGATAGAGCAACTCTTCTATATGGAAGTTCTAATAATTCTAAAACCCTTTCGGCATTTCTTGTTAATTTTTCATGTTCTTCTACACTTGTTTCAGGAGTACATAATTTAACCAATTCAACTTTATTAAACTGATGTTGTCTTATTAATCCTCTTGTATCTTTACCGGCACTTCCGGCTTCTCTTCTAAAACAAGGAGTATATGCTGTCATATATTTTGGCAAATCATCTTCATTTAAAATCTCACCAGAATATATATTAGTAACAGGAACCTCTGCTGTAGGAATCAAATATAAATCTTCATTTTCACATTTATACATGTCTTGTGCGAATTTCGGCAACTGTCCTGTTCCTGTCATAGCTGCAGCATTAACCATTACAGGAGGTAATATTTCTTCATAACCATGTTCTTGGGTATGAGTATCTAAAAAGAAATTTATTATTGCTCTTTCAAGTTGTGCACCTTTACCTCTGTACAAAGAAAATCTTGACTGTGACAATTTAACACCACGTTCAAAATCAACAATATTTTTTTCTACACATATATCCCAATGAGCTTTTTGTTCAAAACTTACTTTACGAGGTTCTCCCACTCTTTTTATTTCAACATTATCATCTTCTGATAATCCGATAGGAGTTGTTTCATCCGGAATATTCGGAGTTGATAATAAAAGATTCTTTTGTGAAATATCTAATTGTTGTTCTTTTTCTTCAAGAGATTTTATTTCATCGCCGATTTCTTTTACTTGGGCTTGAATTTCATCAGTATTTTGACCTTGTTTCTTTAACAAACCAATTTGTTGAGATATATTTTTTCTTTTTGATCTTAATTCATCAGCTTTTGTTTGAACTTTTCTTCTTTCTGCATCAATTTCTAAAATACCATCAATTGAAAGTTCCGGATTTCTTCTTTTTAATAATTCATTAACTTTTTCAGGATTTTCCCTAATAACCTTTATATCTAACATTTCGCTCACCTCGCATATACTCTAATTTCTATTTTATTAAAAACAAGCATAAAATAAAAGATATTTTTTGATATAATTGAAAAAAAGGAATTAATGTTGGGAAAAAATTATCTAAAAAGAATAATATTTATTGGCATGCCTGACATGGCTTTGGTATGTCTAAATAAATTATGTGCAAAAGGAATTAACATAGTAGGTATAATTCCACCTGCAAAAAATGAACAAACATATAATTTAATGATAGAAACTGCAAACAGATTAAAACTTAACATTATTGAATATGAATCAAAATTAACTGAACAGGATTTTTTAAGTAAGGTAAAAGATTTAGATGCGGATCTTGGAGTAGTTGCTTCATATAATAAGAAACTGCCACAAGAACTTTTAAAACTTACAAAAGATGGTTTTATAAATTTACACCCATCAAAATTACCTGACTATAGAGGAGCAAATCCATACTCGCATGTTATCATTAATGGCGAAGAAGAATCCGCCATTACTCTTCATTTTATGGATGAAGAATATGACACAGGTGATATTATCTCTCAATACAGATTTAGTATAGATATAAATGAAACGATGGGAACTTTATTTTATAGAACAAATGAAATGTGCGCATCTATGCTTTTTGAAGCATTAGATTATTATGAAACACATCAATTTCCAAGAAAGCCTCAACCAAAAAAGAAAAATTTAAAGAAAGCTGAAACTTTATCATTTGAAAAAAAGAATATATTTATTAATTGGAACAAAACAGCAGAAGAAATTGAAAGGTTCATTAGAGCACTAAATCCGTTTATTGGGGCAATTACAATTTATAGAGGTTATATCTTAAGAATTAATTCAGCAAAAGTAATTAATAAAAAACATAAATATTCACCGGGGACTATTATTGAAACAAAAAAATCACTAAAAATCGCTTGTGGTGAAGATATATTAGAAATAGAATCTATTCAATATGGAGGTTTCTTTATTTCTTCGGCACAAGATTTTATCGAAAGAGTTAATCCCAAAAAAGGAGAAATTTTAAACAATGGATAAGCTACATTTTCTCACAGCAGGATTACCATTATCTTCGGAAAACAAAGGGTATAAAAAAGGACTTAATATAATTAAAGAAATGAATTTAGACGGACTCGAGGTTGAATTTGTTCACGGAGTAAGAATGAATGAATCAAACCAAAATTTACTAAAATCATTTGCTATGGAAAATAATTTAAAAGTTACTTGTCACGGTCCTTATTATATTAATTTAAATTCAAATGAAGAAGAGAAAGTTGAAGCCAGTATACAACGTATATTAGAAACTGCAAGAATGGGCAAAAATATAGGAGCTTATTCAATTACATTCCATGCGGCGTTTTATATGAGTAAAAATCCTGATGATGTATATAAAACAGTTTATAAGTCTATGGAAAAAATTTGTACAGAACTTGAAAAAGAAAATAACAATATTTGGATAAGACCCGAAACTACAGGAAAAGGAACTCAATGGGGTACATTAGAAGAAATAGTAAAGATTTCAAAAGAATTCCAAAATGTACTTCCTTGTATTGATTTTGCACATGTACATGCCCGTAACAACGGAACTTTTAATACATACGATGAATTTTCTAAAATGATTGAATATACTGCAAATGAGCTTGGCTGTGAAGTATTAAATAATATGCATATGCACCTTGCCGGTATTGAATATGGAGCTAAAGGAGAGAAAAATCATTTAATTCTTGAGAATAGTGATATGAATTATAAAGACCTATTAAAAGTATTTAAAGAATTCAATATAAAAGGTGTTCTTGTTTGTGAAAGTCCTAATATAGAAGAAGACACAAAACTTTTAAAAGATTATTATTTGAGTTTATAAAATGGAATTATTTTATTTAATAATAGAAAATTTCAATCTTAATGACAGATTAAAATATGAGAAACAGCACAATGCATCAAGATGCTTGTTAGAGTACGTTGCAAAAAATATCTATAATATAAAAAATACTGAAATTGAAATTATTAATAAGAAACCTAAATTTAAGTATTCAAATATAAATTTTAGTATCTCACACTGTGAAAATATAATATGTATATGTTTCGATAATAATCCTGTAGGATTTGATATAGAAAGAATAAGACCACGAAATTACAGAAAAATATCCCAAAGAATGAATTTTAAAATGGAAGAAGATTCACTAAATGAATTTTACAGATGCTGGACAATTTATGAAGCAGGTGTAAAATTACAGAAACCGGTAAAAAGTATGTTTTCTTCAATATTTTTGGATAAATACATTATATCCGCCGTATCTAATGAAACAGCGGATATAAATTTAAATATTACCCAAATCAAATTAGATAAAATTACTTTTTAGAAATTACATAAATTAAATGCCATCCGAATTGTGTTTTAACAGGTTCAGAAACTTGACCGTTTGGCAGATTAAAAGCTGCATATTCAAATTCAGGAACCATATCACCTTTACCAAACCATCCCAATATTCCACCTGAAGCACCAGAAGGACATTTAGAGTATTTTTTTGCAGCATTCATAAAATTATCAAAAATTTCTTTTTGATTAGCACCTGATAATATTTCTTCTCTTATCTGAATTGCCTCTTTTTCAGTAGGAACTAATATGTGCAACGCTTGAACCTGCTTATATTCAGCAGCTTCTGCACTATTTGAAATTACATTAGTACTATTATTCTCAATAAAAGAAAAACAACAAAATGCAAATAATAACAGTGCTAATGAAAGTATTTTTTTCATAAAAACCTCTTTTCTAAAATAAAATATTATTTATTTAAATTAATAAATTGATTTTCCCTTGTAATGGCAACCATGCCGGAGCGAACAAGCTCTTTAACTCCTAATGGTCTTAAAAGAGCAATAAGTGCCATAACTTGTCTGTTATCACCACTATATTCCAATGTATAAGTATCAGGAGAAACATCAATAATTTTTGCACCAAAGATTTCAGATATTCTTAGAATTTCAGATCTTGCTTCATCTTTTGCAGTAACTTTACAAAGAATTAATTCTCTATCAATACACTTATCAGCAGATTTAGGAAGTTCAACAACTTTAATAGTATTAATTAATCTATTTAACTGCTTACAAATTTGTTCAATAACAACATCATCACCATTAGTAACAATTGTTATTCTTGAATAAGTTTGATCAATTGTAGCAGCAACTGTTAAACTTTCAATATTAAAACCTCTTGTTGAAAATAAATCACAAACACAAGATAATATACCGGGTTCATTTTTAACTAATACAGATATAGTATGTTTCATAATTAATCTCCCAATCCGCCTTCAGGACTATTATTCGATAATAAAACTTCATTCAATGGTTTACCGGCTAAAACCCATGGATAAACCATTTCAAAAGGTTCAACTATAAAGTCCATAATAACAGGGCCATTAAACTCAATTGCCTTATCAAGAGCAGAATCAATATCTTCTTCTCTTGTAATTCTCATACCTAAAACACCATAAGCTTCAGCTAATTTTACATAATCTGGAGAAGTTATAGGAGTTTGGGAATAATGTTTATTAAATAATTTTTCTTGCCATTGTCTAACCATACCAAGATAACCATTATTAATAATGGCAATTTTGACAGGTATTTTATAATCAACACAAGTCATAAGCTCTTGAATATTCATTTGTATACTACCGTCACCTGCTATATTAAAAACAAGTCTGTCTTTATCAGCAATTTGAGCACCAATGGCGGCTGGGAAACCAAAACCCATTGTACCCAAGCCCCCAGATGTAACGAGTTGACGCGGTTTAGAAAACTTAAATAATTGAGCAGTCCACATTTGATGTTGACCTACCTCGGTTGCTATAATAGGATTTTTATCTTTTGTCTTATTATATATATGTTCAATTACCGTTTGAGGGCTCATGATACCATTTTCTACAGCTCTTATAACTTTTTTTGATTTCCATGAATCAATTTGTTCAACCCAAGCTCTTCTCATGTCTTCATTATAAGTATATTTACCCGTATTGAACTCTTTCAGCATAACATTTAAAACATTCTTAGCATCACCAACAATAGGAATATCTACATGAACATTTTTACTTATAGAACAAGGGTCAATATCAACATGAATAACCTGAGCATCCTTACAAAAACGCTTCAAACAACCTGTAATTCTATCATTAAATCTTGTACCAACTGCAAAAAGAACATCACAATTACTTACAGCCAAATTTGCCCAATAGTTACCATGCATTCCAAGCATACCTAAAGATAATTTGTCATCCTGAGGAAATGTTCCTATTCCCATTAAAGTTGTAGCAACAGGAATATTTAGTTTTTTAGCAAGTTCTCTTATTTCTTGCCAAGCTTCAGAATGAATAACTCCACCACCTGAAATTATTGCAGGACGTTGGGCTTCGCATAATAACTTTAAAGCCTTTTTACATTGCATCGGATGTCCTTCATAAGTAGGATTATATCCAGGCAACACTACCTTATCAGGATATACAAAATCTGCTTTAGAAGTTAAAACATCTTTAGGCAATGATACAACAACCGGACCCGGTTTACCTGTTCTTGCAATATGGAATGATTCTTTAATAACTCTAGGCAAATCTTTTATATCTTTTACCAAATAATTATGCTTACAACAAGTACGAGTAATACCAACTATATCTGATTCTTGAAAAGCATCATTTCCTATTAATTTAGAATCAACCTGACCGGTAAAAACGACAAGCGGGTAACTATCATAATATGCATTTGCAATACCTGTTATAGTATTACAAGCGCCAGGTCCTGATGTAACAAGAACAACACCAGGTTTTCCTGTAATTCTTGCATAGCCTTCTGCTGCATGTACTGCAGCTTGTTCATGCCTTACTAAATAATGTTTTATAAAATCACACTTGTATAATTCATCGTAAATATGGAGAATGACACCACCCGGGTATCCGAAAATTTTATCTACACCTTCTTTTTTCAGGCACTCCAAAAACATTCTAGCACCTGTCATTTTTTCTGTTTTATGCATTTGGTCGGCTATCATATTATTCTCCATCTTAACTTTTAATAAATAAGTAAAATTTACAAAATAATGAAAAATTAATCTATTTTCTAACAATCGTATTATAAAATTTTAACCTTAAAAAGATTTTAGTACAAATTTCAATAAAAATCACCTTTATTTTTAATTTTTTTACCAATATTTTTAAAAAATTTAAATATTGACTATGTTTTTTGAGAGGATTAAACTAAAAAGAGCTATTTACGAGTAAAAAAATATAGAAAACGAGGTAATTATGGCAAAAATTTATTATGCAGCAGATTGTAATTTAAGTTTATTAAAAGGTAAAACAGTTGCAATCATTGGTTACGGCAGCCAAGGTCATGCCCATGCTCTTAATTTACATGAAAGCGGAATTAATGTAGTAGTTGGGTTGTACAAAGGCTCAAAATCTTGGGCTAAGGCAGAAGCAGCAGGTTTAAAAGTAGCTACTGTTGAAGAAGCTTCTAAAATGGCTGATTTTATTATGATTTTATTACCTGATGAAAAACAAGCAGATATTTATAAAACTCAAATAGCTCCAAATTTAACAGCAGGTAAAACATTAGCATTTGCTCACGGTTTTAATATTCATTTTAACCAAATAATTCCACCGGCTGATGTAGATGTGGTTATGATAGCACCAAAAGGACCAGGACATACTGTAAGAAGCGAATATGTTGCAGGAAAAGGGGTTCCTTGTTTAGTAGCAGTATATCAAAATGCAACAGGCAAAGCAATGGAAAATGCTTTAGCTTATGCAGCTGGTATCGGAGGAGCAAGAGCAGGAGTTCTTGAAACAACATTCAGACAAGAAACTGAAACAGATTTATTTGGAGAACAAGCTGTTCTTTGCGGCGGGGTTACAGCCTTAATGCAAGCAGGATTTGAAACCCTCGTTGAAGCAGGTTATGATCCTCAAAATGCATATTTCGAATGTATTCACGAAATGAAATTAATTGTTGACCTTATATATCAAGGCGGTTTTGCTAAAATGAGATATTCAATATCAGATACTGCAGAATTCGGTGATTATGAAATAGGTAAACGTATCATTACAGAAGAAACAAAAAAAGAAATGAAAAAAGTTCTAACAGAAATTCAAGATGGTACTTTTGCAGGCAAATGGATTACCGAAAATAAAGCAGCAGGAAGAGCTCATTTCTTAGCTACAAGAAAAGTAAAAGCTGAACACCAATTAGAAAAAGTCGGTAAAGAACTTAGAAAAATGTATTCTTGGAACGAAGAAAAATAACTCAATTAAATTGTAAAAAAGAGGGAAATAAATTTTCCCTCTTTTTTTATTTTGCTTTCAATTTCAATTTATCCTAAAAAAGATTAACTTATATACTTGTAACCGCACCTTTATCAGAAGACGAAACTACAGTGGAGTAACGTTTCAGATAACCTTTTTTTACTTTAGTAGGAAATGGTACGAAATTTTTCATTCTGTTATTAATTTCTTCATCAGAAACTTTTAAAGAAATTTCTCTGTTTGGAATATTAATATAAATTTCATCACCATCTTTAATAATACCGATTATACCACCAGCAGGAGCTTCAGGGGAGATATGGCCGATACAAAGTCCTCTTGTACCTCCTGAGAATCTTCCGTCAGTAATTAAAGCAACTTTTTTACCCAAACCTTTACCCACAATAGCAGATGTTGGCGATAACATTTCTCTCATACCGGGTCCGCCCTTAGGTCCTTCATATCGAATAACAACAACATCACCTGCAATTATTTTATCATCCATAATGGCTTTCATTGCATCTTCTTCACTGTTAAATGTTTTAGCTTTCCCTGTAAATTCCAAACATTCTTTTTCAACACCGGAAATTTTAACCACTGCACCATTTGGAGCAAGATTACCATGTAAAACAGCTAACCCCGGATTTGAAGTAATAGGATCGGAAACAGGTTTTATAACTTCATTATCACACCATATATCAGCTGAAGCTATTTCAGATAATTTTAGACCTGAAACACCTAACGTATTTTTCATTTCATCAATATTTCCATAAATTGTTTTAATAACAGCAGGAATACCGCCTGCATTATCTAAATCTGTCATTGTCTTTGCTGCTGACGGGTCTAATTTAATTATTTGAGGGACTTTAAAACTTAATTCCTCAAAATCTTTTAAAGAAATATCAACACCGGCTTCATTGGCAATAGCAAGTAAATGCAATATAGAATTAGTAGAACCACCTAAAGCTAAATCTACTATAATTGCATTTCTAATTGAATCTCTTGTGACTATAGAAGAAGGACGAATATCTTTTTCAATTAATTCATTAATTATTACGCCAGAATCAAATGCAATACGTTTTGTCTTAGCACTAACTGCACTTGATGTAGCGCATCCCGGCAAGCTCATGCCCATAACTTCAGTCAAGCAAGCCATTGTATTTGCAGTATAAAGTCCTTGACAAGCACCAGCAGTCGGACAAGAATTAATTTCCATTTCTCTAAATATTTTTTCATCTATTTCTCCATTAGAGAACTTACCTATTGCTTCAAAAGTACCTCTAATCATGGTTAGAGTAGAATTATGACATTTACCGTCTAACATTGGACCAACAGTAACAACTATACATGGTATATCTAACCTAACTGCTGCCATTATCATGCCCGGAGTGATTTTATCGCAATTTGTTAATAAAACAAGTCCGTCTAACTTATGAGCGGTAGCAACAGATTCTATACAATCTGCGATTAAGTCTCTGGATGGAAGAGAATAATTCATGCCGCTATGGCCCATTGCAATACCATCACAGATAGCAGGTACACCAAAGATAAAAGACTGTCCGCCACCAGTATGAATGCCTTTTTCTATTTGCCTTTCAATATCCCTCATTCCACTATGTCCGGGAACTAAGTCACTAAAGCTGCTGGCAATTCCTATAAATCTTTTATTAATTTGTTTTTCACTCACACCTGTTGCATATAACAAAGCTCTATGTGGTGTCCTTTGAATACCTTGTTTTATTTCATCACTTCTCATGATAACTCTCCTTTTATCTTTTAATCATACCAAAGAGATTATCTTTTGTGAAAGATTTAATAAAAATAATCAAAAAAACATGCTATGTAATTATGAAATCATGTTTGTGATAAGATATATTAAGTAAACAAAAGGAAATTTGAGAATGGAGGTCGTAGAACAAATATGCCAAAAAAAACAATTACAGTTGATGGTAACTACGCTGCAGCGCATATAGCATATGCACTAAGCGAAGTATCAGCAATTTATCCTATTACGCCATCATCAACAATGGGTGAATGGATTGACGAATGGGCTTCACAACATAAAAAGAATGTTTGGGGAAAAGAAGTAAAAGTAGCAGAAATGCAATCAGAAGCAGGTGCGGCAGGTGCCGTTCACGGTTCTTTAGCAGCAGGTGCTCTAACATCTACTTATACCGCATCACAAGGTCTATTATTAATGATTCCTGTAATGCATAAAGTAGCAGGAGAAATGCTTCCTTCTGTTATCCATGTTGCAGCAAGAGCTTTAGCAGCTCAGTCATTATCTATTTTTGGTGACCATACCGACGTTATGGGCTGCAGAAATACAGGTTATGCTATGTTAGCCGCTAATTCTGTACAAGAAGAAATGGATTTAGCACTAGTAGCTCATCTTGCAACATACAAAGCAAAAGTTCCTTTCTTACAATTCTTTGACGGATTTAGAACTTCTCACGAAGTACACAAAATTGAAGAAATTTCTTATGAAGACATTGCAAAATTAGTTGAACCTAAATATATTGAAGAATTTAAACAAAGAGCACTTCGTCCTGAAGCTCCGGTATGTAAAGTTGGAGCTCAAAATACAGATGTATACTTCCAAGGTCGTGAAACAGTTAACAAATACTATAATGCTGTTCCTGACATTGTTCAAGAATATATGGACAAAGTTGCTGCTGTTACAGGAAGACAATATCATCCGTTTGATTACGTTGGTGCTCCTGACGCAACTGATATAATTGTTGCTATTGGTTCAGGTTGTGAAACAATTGAAGAAACAATTGAATACCTAAATGCAAAAAGAGGCACTAAATATGGTTTGGTAAAAGTTAGACTATACAGACCTTTCGATGTAAAACGTTTCAATGATGCACTTCCAAAAACTACAAAACGTATTACAGTTTTAGACAGAACTAAAGAACCAGGTTCTATTGGTGAACCATTATATCTTGATGTTGTTGCAGCTATAGACAACAAAGATATAAGAATTATTGGCGGACGTTATGGTTTATCTTCTAAAGAATTTACACCATCTATGGTACTTGCTGTATACAAACATGCTGAAAATAATGGATTCCATAGTTTTACAGTTGGTATTGAAGATGATGTAACTCATAAATCTTTAAAAGTTGAAGAACACATAGTTACAGAACCTGAAGGAACAACAAATTGTATGTTCTGGGGCTTAGGTTCTGACGGTACTGTTGGTGCTAACAAAAACTCTATTAAGATTATTGGTCAATATACAAACAAAGATGCTCAAGCATACTTTGCTTATGATTCTAAAAAATCTTTTGGTGTAACTGTATCTCACTTAAGATTCGGCGATAAACCAATTAAATCGACTTATTTGATAACAGCACCAGATTTCGTATCCTGTTCAGCACATGCATATATTGGCAGATATGATTTGTTAAAGGGAATAAAAGAAGGCGGTACTTTCCTTCTAAATAGTCCTTGGTCTAAAGATGAAGTATTCTCTCATCTTACAAGAGATATACAAAAAACAATTATTGATAAGAAAATTAAATTCTATAACATTAATGCAGAAGAATTAATTGAAAAGCAACCGGGATTGAGAGGTAAAGGTGCAAACACAGTTATGATGGTTGCATACTTTAAAGTTTCAGGCATTATCCCATTTGAACAAGCTCTTGAAGGTATGAGAGAAATGACAAAGAAAACCTTTAAGAAAAAAGGTGATGATGTTGTTAATATGAACTTAGCATTAATTGATGCAGCTGTTGATGCTTGTGAAGAAGTAAAAGTTCCTGCATCTTTAGATGGCGTCAGTGCAGCAGATGATGTCAAGTTAATCCCTGATGATGCATCTGATTTTGCCAAGAAAATTATAGAACCATCTATGAGACAAAAAGGTGATGATATTCCTGTTAGCGCAATGAGTGTTGACGGTGTAATTCCAACAGGCACAGCTTGTCTTGAAAAAAGAGGTATCGCACCAAGAGTTCCTCATTGGAATTCAGAAAATTGTTTACAATGCGGTATATGTGCATCAGCTTGTCCTCACGCAGCTATAAGAACAAAATTAGTTGATCAGGAAAACTTAAAAGATGCTCCAGCTTCATTTAATACAATTGATGCAAAACCAAATGATCACGGAGAAAAATTCAAAGTTCAAGTATACTGTCAAGATTGTACAGGCTGCGGAGTTTGCTTAGATCAATGTCCTGCAAATAAAAATCCTGAAAAACCTGCATTAACTTGGTCTTCTATTGAAAAAGAAACAGAAGAAGGTCAATTAGTTAATGAAAAATTCTTTGACGAATTACCTGATAATGTAATGGGTAAAAATACAATAAAAACAATAAAAGGTGCAATGCTTAGAAAACCGTTATTTGAATTTTCAGGCGCTTGTGCAGGTTGCGGAGAAACACCTTATGTTAAGTTGGTATCTCAATTATTTGGAGAAAATGCTATTGTGGCAAATGCTACTGGTTGTTCTTCAATATATTCAGGTACTTTCCCAACAATTCCTTACACAACTACAAAAGAAGGAAGAGGACCTGCTTGGGCAAACTCTTTATTTGAAGATAATGCTGAATTCGGTTTCGGTATGAGATTAGCCGTTGATCAAAACAGAGATACTTTAAAAACTTATGTTGAAAAAGTTGTTGCAAATGAAAAAGCTCCAAGCGACTTAAAAGAAGCTCTTAATAATGCAATGTCTTTCTTCGATAATTCAAAAACACCGGAAGCCATTGAAGCACAAAATAAAGCAAAAGCAGTACTTGCAAAATATAAAGATGTTGAATGTCCGGATTTAGCTAAAGTAAGAGAATTACAAGATTACTTCACTGATAAATCTATATGGATTATAGGTGGTGACGGTTGGGCTAACGATATCGGATACGGTGGTATTGACCATGTTTTAGCTCAAAACAAAAATGTTAATATTTTAGTTCTTGATACTGAAGTATATTCAAATACAGGCGGTCAAGCTTCTAAATCAACACCTACAGGTGCTGTAGCTAAGTTTGCAACAGGCGGTAAAAAGACATACAAAAAGAATATGGGATTAATGAGTATGTCTTACGGCTATGTTTATGTTGCATCAGTTGCTTTAGGTGCTGATAGAATGCAAACACTAAAAGCATTCCAAGAAGCTGAAGCTTATAATGGTCCATCCATTATATTTGCGTATGCTCCTTGTATTGCTCACGGTATTGATATGAGTAAAACTCAAACAGAACAAAAACGTGCAGTTGAAGCCGGATACTTCCCATTATACAGATATAATCCTGATAATGAAGTACCTTTCACCTGGGATGCTAAAGATCCAAAAGGAAGTTATCAAGATTTCATTAGAAGTGAAGGTCGTTATAAGTCTTTGCTTAAGACAAATCCTGATGAAGCAGAATCTTTATATGCTCAGGCTGAAGAAGATGCAGCAAAACGTATGTCTGTTTACAAAGCTGTTGGTGAATTATTAAAATAAATAATTCTTAACAACAAAAAAGGAGATGATTTAATCATCTCCTTTTTATTTTAATATTTTCACGAACAATTTTTATAATATAATCCTTAAATACATATTCTCGGACAATCTATATTCTTTCAATGATTTTTCTATTTTTTTTATTATTTCTTTTCTTTTTATTATTCTTACTATTAGTCTTTTCTACTTCGTCACAACCTAAAACAGCATTTAAATTATCAATTAATTCTTTAAAGTGATATTGTATTGCATGTTCTGATTTATGATGAATATCAACTATATGATAATGTAAAGCCATCTCTAATTCTATTAAGGCAATATTATAATCATAAATGGATTTGACATAATCAATTAATGACTTAATATAATCTTGTCTCGCACTTTGAAGTGCTATATAATTAAGTTCATCATTTAAATATTGTTCTTTTACTATATCTAATGCATTTAAAGATTGTTCTACTTCCATTATTGCAGTAGGAATTTGTCTTTGGGCTTTATCTACATTATTAAAAGCTCTTTTTACATTAAAATATAATTCTTTTTTGAATTGTACAATTTCATTATCTGCAAGATTTAATTGCGCTTGTGCAGACTTAATATTGTAACGTAATTCTTGTACATTTACTGATGAAATTAAATTAACACCAACATTTAAGCTATTATTACCTGTTTGATTAGAATTATTATAGTTATAACCTGCATCTAATGTTAAATCCGGCAAGTATGTTTTTTTGATATATGATAAAGCCTGTTCCATTGCCTGTTTCGTCGACAATAATACTTTTAAATCAGGACTATTTTCATACGCTATTTCTACAGCATTATCAACAGGAAAGTCAAAAACTTTAGGTTCAAAAAATTCTATTGAATTTTTATTTTTGTATTTATCTATTATTTCTGAAAGATTTGATAGAGAAAAAGTTAAAGTGTCTTTAATTAAGAAATCTGGTTGATTATCTAAATACATTGAATTTGAAAGATTTATTTTTTCATTTTTATAATTATTTTGAGCTTCTATGAATTTTAATTTAGAATCACTTAAATTAAGTTCTGCATTTTTAATATCATACTTTTTTTTACCATTTGCTAACTTTAAAAATTCCTCATTTATTTCAATATTATGTTTTGTAATTTCCAACAAAGCTTCAGCTCTTAATAAATTATAATATTTTTCTTTTATATCAAACAAAGTTGAACACAAACTATCTATAAACTCATACTCTGCACCTATTTGATAAAATTCTTCCATTTTAATATAAGAAGTTGTTTTACCAAAATTCCATATCAACTTATTAATAGCCAGACCAACAGAAGGCAGTTCTCTATAATGAGAGTTATAATAAATATTATCAGAATTATTTTCATTATAAAAACCAACACCGACACTAACTACCGGAAAATATTGTGATTTTGCAATTCCCACATTACTTTTTGCTATATCTAAATTATATTTACGTCTTCTAATTTCAGGACTATTCTTAAAAGCGGAAGAAACACAATCTAATACTGATAAAATACTTCCATCTTTTATTTCTACTGCATTAAATAAATCTTTTTCATCAATTTCTTCAATTGCAAAAGAATAATTTCCACAAAAAAATAATGCAAAAATTAATACAAAAAAATATCTCATTCCAACATTCATAACTTTTATTATACACCTTTTATGCCATTTCCGAAAAATTGTCTGAGAAAAATTCACAATAAGTTGAAAGTGTGAGCAAATTTGTATACTTATTGAAATGCTTGTGAGTAATTTAAAAAAAAGTGAGTACTTCTTTAGCGAGTATGACTCGGTAACAAAGTGAGATACTAAAATACTAAATCAAAATAATAAAGATGGCTATAAAAAGCCATCTTTAAATCAATAAATTAAGAACTTTTATTTTTTGTTAAATCAGTCCTAATGCGTGATGTTTCAGATATATTTCATTAGCCATTTTATCCAACTTAATATAATCTTCTTCTTTAGCCTTACCTTTAACTAATACAGGTTCAATTATATCCATTTTTAATGGAGCAAGCATTTCTGTCATTTTTCCGAATAGATTACCACCCCATCCATAAGAACCTATAAATGAAGCTATTTTGGCCTTTGGTTTTAATATACTAGCTAAATATACGGTATTAAATGCAGCAGGATGAGGACCGGCTAATACCATAGATGTTCCCATTATTATTGTAGTTCCATCAACCAAAGCTACCGCTAAGTCACCTAAATTTCCATCAACCATATCATATTTTACAGATGAAATTCCTTTTTCTTCAAGTTTTTTAGCCAAATAATTTATCATTTCTTCTGTTGATTTATACATTGAAACATATGGAAGAAGTACAAGATTTTTACCTTTTTCCCCTGCCCAATCTTCATATAAATCTAAAATATAATTAGGATTATTATGAATAGGTCCATGGCTCGGAAGAATCATATCTACATTTAGGTCTTTTAATTGTTTAACATATTTCCTGCAGATAAAACTAAATGGCATCATTATTTCTGCAAAATATTTTTTTGCACTTTTTTCTAATTCTTTTGATGGGAACGCAAAAACATCATCAAAAACATAATGAGCACCTAAAAAATCACAGGTAAATATAATATTGTCTTCCTTTATATAGGTAAACATTGTATCAGGCCAATGAACACCTGGAGATATCATAAACTTTAATGTTTTATTTCCTAATGACAATTCTTCATCATTTTTTATTATTTTGATTTTTTCATCAGGAATTAAAAGCATTTCTTTTAAGTTATTAGCACAAACTGCATTTGTGACAACAATTGCTTGTGGAAATTTTTCAAGCAAAGCAGGAATACTTCCGGAATGATCTTGTTCACCGTGATTTGCTATTATATAATCAACCTTTTTAATTCCATTTTCATCAAAAGAAGCAACGTATTCCTTTGTAAATTTAGGGTACATTGTATCAATAACGGCTGTTTTTTCACTTCCTATAACAATATATGAATTATAACTTGTTCCATTATCTAAGGGTATAAGTTCATCAAAAATCAACCTATCTTCATCATTCATTCCTGCATATAATATATTTTCCTTAATTTTTCTATATTTCATTTATTAATTCCTATCTATATATAACGTTCCAAATAAAACTGCCGTATATAAATAAAACGGCAGTTATAAACTTATTATTCAAAATACTTTATTGTTGCTTTTCAAACATCTCTTTACCAACACCACATAATGGACATACATAATCATCAGGTAAATCCTCAAATGCAACGTTTCCATTTTCTGCCGGTTCATACACGTAATGACATACTGTGCAAATATAATTTTCCATAAGACATCTCTCCTTCTATCTACAATATTGAGAATAACATTTAGTATTAAAGTTATCAATAATACAATTAATTAATTTATACAGTTTTTACAAATACCTTTAAAAACAATATCATATTCAGTAATAGTAAAACCTGTTTTTTGGGAAGTTTTTTCAATAATTTCCTCTGCTACATCAGCATCTATATCAAATACTTTCTTACATTTATTACATATAAAATGATAATGTGTATGAGTATTGTGATCAAAATGCTCAGCATCTTCAAGCCCTTCAATTTTTTTAATCATTCCGGCATCTGCTAATTTTCTTAAATTTCTATAAACAGTTGCAATCCCTATATTTGAATCAGGATTTTCTTCTTTAATAACTTCCATTAACTTTTCTGCTGTAGGATGAATTGCATTTCTTATTAATGTATCTAATATAACTTCACGTTGTCTTGAATAATTCATAAATAATTGATATCCATTATCACTTTATATATAAATAATTATGTATTAAAGTTTATATAAAATCATCCTTATTTACCCATATGTAAACAAATGTAACATGTTCTTAAGTTAAATCTATTTTTATCCGATAAAAGAATTAATCATAAGAAAAGGGAAATAAGTATGAATTTTGAAGCAATAAAATCCGGTTTTTTAAGTTATCTTGAAGAGAAAATAGGAGAGAAAGATCAAAATATAACACAAAATGCAATTCAAAATTCTGAAATAAGTATTTTCTTATACAGTAATGAATTCAAGGACTACTTAGTAGAAGAAATTGGAGCCGATGTTTCAATATTTTCAAAAAGTATCAATGACATAATGTCAATGGAAATAGTAGATGGGAAACTTATAGAAACAGATGAAGAACAAGGACCTTCTGACACTTTCGAAAAAGAACAAACAGATGAAGATAATGATAACATTAATAATAGTAATTATTTCAAAGATGCACTTAATGATATATTAAGTAATGAAATGGTTATAAATACCTTAGATGTTGATAAGAGCGGGGGGTTAGATGATAAGGAAATTAATTCATTCCTTACAGGAGTTGCAAGTGCAGATGAAAATGGTGAAATAACATTTGATAATCTTGCAAAATCTGTTCAATCTATTCAAGAAGGGAATTATATTCAACCAAATACTGAAGGAGAAACAACTTTGGTTGAAAGTGGAGATAACATTTTAAATAGATTATTAGATAAGGTATACAATAATAAAACTGCAATAAAAGCATTAGATATTGATGGTGACGGCAAGTTAAACGATGAAGAAAGAGCTAAATTCGAAGAATATATCAAAGGATATGATGGAAATAGTGATGAATTAACAGAAGCAGATATAAAACGTGCATTTGATGACATAATGGATGGAAAGTTCTCATATGATAATGACCTAACTAAAATTGCAGAAGAAATAGATAAAGAAACAGAAGAAGAACTAGAAGAAAGAACTCAAGAAACACAAGGAACTACTCCTACAGGAGGAACCAGCGGAACTTCTTCAGGTGGTAGTATTTCTTCCGGTGGAACAGCTGGCAGCAGGAATTCGTTTTCCTCTTCAAACACAAATGAGCCAAAAACCATTGAAAATATGACATTAGAAGAACTTGAAAGTGAAAAACAGACAAGAGAAGCTGACGTAAAACAGGCCCAAGAAGATGTAAATGCTGTTCATTCCGGCGAAAATGAAGCCGTAAAAAATGCAAAAACTGAATATGAAGATGCAAAAGAAGCTTATGATGAAGCTGTAGAAAATGATGAAAATATTTCTGATGAGACTAAAGAAAAAAGAGAAACAAACCTTCAACAAATAGAAGAAAAAGAAGGTGAAATAGATAATTTAAATATTCAAATAAATGACCAAGAAAACTTAATCTCAGAGCAAGAAAGTATAATTGATGCAGATAAATCAAATATATCCGCACTAAAATCTGCTTTAAGTGCACTTCCAAGTGAATCGGAATACTCAGACGACCCTGATAAACAAGCAGAGATTTCTAATAAAAAAGCAGAAATTAACGCCGCATTAGAAGAAGCAGAGGCAAAATTAACAGAAGACGAAGAAAAACTAAAAGAACTGAATAATGATTTAAAAACTTTTGAAGACAATTTAGAAACCGCAGAAGGAGAACTTGAAGAACTAGAAGCAGAAAGAAGCGAGATAGAAGAAGAAATTTTAGAAAATTGTTCACCTGAAACAAAAGCAGCACTTGAAGCATTCAATACGGCAAAAGATAATGTCGATAAAGTCAAGTCTGAAGAATTAGAAAAAGCTCAATCAGCCTTAACCGATGCACAATCAGCATTAGAAGAAGTAAATACAAAAATAAATGAAAAGAAAGCTGAACAAACAGAAAAAGAATATTCTGTAAGCGAGTTTGATTTTGATTTTGAATTAACACTCTCAGACAGACAGGCCAATGAATTAGAATTATTCAAACAAAATTGGGAAGAAAATAAAGAAAGATATCAAGAAGTTGAAGATGCAACCGGTATGCCTGCTGAATTAGTTGCTGCAATTCACTGGAGAGAATCTTCAGGTAATTTTGACACATATTTACACAATGGTCAAAAGCTTGGTCAAACAACAACATTAGTTCCAGCAGGAATATACTTTGAAGATTGGACAGAAGCAGCCATAGATGCTGTTAAAAACTATGGTTCTGACTTATCTTCTATAGATCCTAATGATATTCAAACTTATTATGATTATGCAGAACACTACAATGGCATGGGATATGCAAATAAAGGACTACCTTCGCCTTATGTTTGGGCAGGAACAAGCAATTATGAGAAAGGTAAATATGTAGCTGATGGTCAATTCGATCCTAATTATGTAGATCAACAACTTGGTGTCGCAGTAATGCTACAAGCTTTACTTTCATAAAATAAAAAACGGCAATAGCCGTTTTTTATTTTTTTATTTTTTCTAACAACCAGTATATATTTTCAGCAAGATTAACCATATTATCTATTGCTTCAATGTCATTAGAAATTTCACCTTTATCCTTACCAAAACCAAGATTCCAATATGTAGAACCCGGAACAATCATCTCTGACATTAAAAACATATGATTTAAAGATGCTTGAATAGAAGTTCCACCACCTCTTCTTTGAGCGATAATTCCTGCGCCTATTTTGTGTTTCAATAATTTACCATTACTTAAAGCTACAACACCGACTCTATCAATAAAAGCTTTCATTTCAGGTGTCATATCTGAAAAATAAGAAGGAGTTCCGAGTATTATTGCATCAGCATTAAAAACTTCCTCAAGTATCTTATTAAGCATATCATCATTAAATACGCATTTTCTATCTTGATTTTTGCGACACGCCCAACATCCACGACATCCATGGATATTCTGACCTCCTATTTGTATTAATTTTGTTTCAACATTGTGTTTTTCCAATGTTTCTAATACTTTTTTTAACATAATTTCAGTATTGCCACCTTTTCGAGGGCTACCATTTATTGCAATAACTTTCATTTTTATCCTCCTAATATTTACAATTAATTTTAATTATATTCACATAAAAAAGTCAATTTAATCTAGTATAATAACTTATTGCCGTCTTATACTTGTTGACAAAGTAATCACTTAAAAAAATATCACCCTCACTTTCAGCTTATTATGAATTTTTCTCAGACAATTTAGGAAAAAAGGATATAAACAACCCTCTATTATTTTTTTCATTATTCTTTTTTAAACTCAAAAAAAAGAGTTGAAAAATAATGAGAAAAATAATAACAATTATACTATTAATAATAGGACTACCTTCTTTTGGAAAAATTATTACAGGAGAAATAAAAAAAGAAAGCAGAACAGATATAAATAAAATCTATGACGCAGAAAATAATAATCCAATTGAAGGTGCCATAATAAAATTACCGGCAAGGAATTATTCAACAATAACTAATGAAGACGGTTCTTTTAAACTTGGAACAAAAATAACAGCTCCAACAATTATGTCAGTTGAAAAAGACGGCTATAAACCGCAATCAATGACACTTAGTGCTGAGAATCAGAACTCACCAATTGTTGTCGGAATAGAAAAAACCACCCCACAAGATATTATTATAGAAACGGATATGATTCATCTTGGAGATAATTCTTTCTCACAAAATTCTGCACACGCATCTGATTTTAGTTTACAATCAATAGGTCCGTTTTACTCAAAAGAATTTAAAATCAAACCTTTAAAAGAACATGAAAATTTATATTTAAAGATTGGTTCTATTATAGGTATAGATACCCCTCAAGCACAAAATCTTGGGCAATCACATGTAAAAACATCTTATTCAAGTCCGCCAGAAATTTTTTGTAATGGAAATAAAATTGCAGAAATAAAAATAAATGGAGATAATCAGAAAATAACTATACCAAAATCAATTTTACGAGGGACCGAAATATTTAATATTACAATAAAAACAGGACGGAATTTATATAAAAGAAGTGCTATTGACTTTGATGACATAGAATTCACAAATTTATTACTTGAAATAAAATAATTCTAGAAATATAATCCTCTTATTTTTTATTTTTGATATAATAAATAAAAAAGATAGGAGTTTTATGCCATTCGAGTTTAAAAAATATAATATTTCTGATGTAAAGCTTATAATTCCCAAAATATTCAATGATGAAAGAGGATTTTTTCTTGAAAGCTACAAAAAATCTGACTTTTTTAACAATGGGATAAAAGATGAATTTAATCAAGATAATCATTCAAAATCAACAAAAGGTGTTTTAAGAGGGCTTCACTATCAAGCATCACCAAAAGGACAAGCAAAAATAGTGAGATGCATAAGAGGTGCAATATTTGATGTAGCAGTTGATATAAGAAAAAATTCTCCGACTTTCGGCAAATGGATTGGAGAAGAGCTTACCGAAGAAAATAAACATATGCTATATATTCCTGAAGGCTTTGCACACGGTTTCGTTGTTTTAAGTGATGAAGCAGAATTAAATTATAAAGCCTCTAATGAGTATTCAAAAGAACACGATAGGGGTATTCTATGGAATGACCCTGATATTAATATTAATTGGGGAATAGATTATATTCCTTTAATAAGCGAAAAAGACAAGAATCAACCAAGACTTAAAGACATAAAGGATTTATTATGAAAATATTAGTTACAGGCGGAGCAGGTTTTATCGGCAGCTGTTTTATAAGACACATGCTTACAAAACATAATGACTATAAAATTATAAATTTAGATGCACTCACTTATGCAGGAAATATTGAAAATTTAGATGACATAAAAGATAATAAAAATTATACTTTTATACACGGTAACATATGTGACAAAAAGTTAGTAAGAGACATCGTTGCTGAAACAGACTGTATAATAAATTTTGCAGCAGAAAGTCATGTTGATAGATCAATTACAGGACCTGAAATATTTATAGAAACAAATGTTGCAGGAACGCTAAATTTATTACAAGCAGCAAAAGAACTGGGAATACAACGTTTTCTACAAGTTTCAACAGATGAAGTATATGGTTCTTTAGGTAAAGACGGCTATTTTTATGAAACAACACCATTAGCTCCCAATAGTCCTTATTCGGCTTCAAAAGCAAGTGCTGATTTACTTGTAAGAGCATATTTCGAAACTTATAAACTTCCTGTATTAAATACAAGATGTTCCAATAACTATGGTCCATATCAATATCCAGAGAAATTAATACCATTCTTCATTTCAAAACTGCTTAAAAATGAAAAAGTACCTGTATATGGTGATGGATTAAATGTAAGAGACTGGTTATTTGTTTATGACCATTGTAGTGCCATTGATACAGTTCTTCATAAAGGAAAAGAAGGAGAAATATATAATATTGGCGGTCATAATGAAAAAACGAATTTAGAAATTACAAAACTTATTCTTAATGCTATGGGTAAGGATGAAAGTTCTATTCAATATGTAAAAGACAGACTTGGTCATGATAGAAGATACGCAATTTGTAATGATAAAATTCAATCAGAACTTGGATGGAGTCCATCTTTAACATTTGAAGAAGGAATAAAACTAACAATTGATTGGTATTTAAATAATCAAGATTGGATGCAACATATTGAAGATAAGAAAGCAGGACTTGTATAATGAAAATTCTTGTAACAGGCGCAAACGGGATGTTAGGACAAGATTTATGTCCCATTTTGGAAGATGAAGAATTTGATGTTATTGAAACTGATATCAATAATATGGATTTCACAAAACCGGATGAAGTTTCATCTAAAATAAAAGAAACTATGCCTGATATCGTAATTCATCTTGGAGCATATACAAACGTAGATAAAGCTGAAGAAGAAAAAGAAAAAGCATTTAAAATAAATTATGAAGGAACACTAAATATAGTCAATGCATGTAAAGAAAATGGAATAACTCTTATATATATTTCCACAGATTATGTCTTTGACGGTACAAAGAAAGAGAAATATCTTCCAAATGACAAAACAAATCCTTTAAATGTTTATGGTGAATCTAAACTTAAAGGAGAAGAAGAAGTAAAAAAATGTGAGAAGTATTATATAACAAGAACAAGTTGGCTATATGGTCATCATGGAAAAAATTTCGTTGAAACAATGATATCATTATCTAATAAAGAAGAATTAAAAGTTGTTGATGATCAAGTAGGCTGTCCAACATGGACCGTTGAACTGGCAAGAGGAATTGTAAAATTAATAAAAGAAGAAAAACCATACGGGATATATCATTTATGTGGTTCAGGAGAAACAAGCTGGTATGGTTTTGCAAAAGAAATTTTTAAATTATGCAATCTAAAAGTCAACTTAAAACCTTGCAAAACAGAAGAATTTCCTCGTCCTGCAAAAAGACCAAAATATAGTGTGATGGAAAACTATAACATATGTAGAAATTGGAAGGAAGCTTTAAAAGATTACATAGATTTGAGGTGTGAATGAAAGGTATAGTACTGGCAGGTGGAGCAGGCACAAGGCTGTATCCTTCTACAATTGCAATATCAAAACAACTATTGCCTATATATGATAAACCAATGATATATCATCCAATATCTGTCTTAATGCTTGCTGGAATAAAAGATATACTTATTATCTCAACTCCACAAGATTTACCTAATTTTAAAAAATTATTAAAAGACGGTTCACAATTTGGAGTTAAATTTGAATATAAGGAACAACCTTCTCCAGATGGTCTTGCTCAAGCATTTATTTTAGGGAAAGAATTTATCGGAAATGATTCTGTAGCTCTTATTCTTGGCGATAATATATTTTATGGTCCTGCATTTTCAGGAATATTAAAAAATGCAAAAGAACGAACATTAAACAAAGGCGGTGCAACATTATTTGCTTACCAAGTCAAAGATCCTCAAAGATTTGGTGTTGTCGAATTTGATAAAAATAATAAAGCAATTTCTATTGAAGAAAAACCATCTAATCCTAAATCTAAATATGCAGTAACAGGTCTTTATTTCTATGATAACAAAGTTATTGATTACGCACAAAACTTAAAACCATCAGCAAGAGGTGAACTTGAAATAACAGATTTAAACAACATATACTTAAAAGAAAATAAAGTATCTGTTGAAATATTAGGAAGAGGTTTTGCTTGGTTAGATACAGGAACTCATGAATCACTTCTACAAGCTTCACAATTTATTAAAACCATTGAAGATAATCAAGGTATTAAAATTGCTTGTCTTGAAGAAGTTGCATATAGAATGGGTTATATTTCAAAAGAAAATTTACTAAATATTGCAAATAAATATTCTAATAGTCCATATTATAAATATATTAAAGATTTATGCTAAATCCTTTGAAAAAATATATTTGAAGATACAACTGATTAACTAATCTGGTAGTGCACTTCGTTACTGAGTCATCCTCGTTAAAAAGGACTCATCTTTAAAAAACGCTGATCACCTCCATTTCACAACGGATACAAGCTCACTCAAAAACAAAGTTTTTAGTTCGTTTTGTAAAAAAAATTCATTCACACTTTAAGCTTATCGTGATTTTTTTGAACATCTTCAAGTTAATTATGAATAAGTTAAAAAAAAACATTAACTATAGAAATTACCATACTATATAATGATTTTCATCAATACATCTTTTATTCTATATAAAAAGGAAAGAGAAATGAGAGATAAAAAAAAATCATTATTCAAGGCAATAAAAAATAAATGCAGCAAGAAAGTAAGAGTTTGTACTATGAAATTTTGTGCAACAGGCTGTCTAATGGAGAACTATGATGATGATGATGTTATTTGTCTTGAGAATGTAGAATTACAATTTACAGATGGTTGTAGAGAAGCAGAACATAGAGACAGCATATATATATGTGATGACCATATAATCGCATTTGAATCTATAAAAGAATAAAAAAAAAACACCGGCTCTCGCCGGTGCTCAAAATCTAAACTGAACAATAACTATTCACAACTATTCTACAAATCCGCTCTTGATATCAGGTTGTTCATTGAAATTAAAAATAAAATGAGAATATCTTTCCATTCTTAATTTGAACCAACCAAGCATTGTATCAGAGCCATAAATTTTTATAGTTCGCATTTTATCAAAATTTTTATTACTACGATTATAAGACTCATCAATATAAGTTTGGCATTTACAATTCAATTCCTCAACTAAATCGTAAAGGGTTTTTAACCATGCCGGCTGAACTTGTAATTCATTAACTTTGTACTCTAAAAACATATCTTTCCTGACCATTGTTTGCAAAGAGACCATCTCGCATAACTAATATATATATGCCAGTTTATCAATTTTTTTAAACATGTTTATTCTCAAAAAAATAATTAAATTTAAAATAAAATAAAAGTTAATGCTTATATTGCAAGGCTTTTAAGAAAAAATTTTTTATTAAAAAATATTACAATTCTAAATTAAGAATAAAGAATGTTGAATTTTAAACAACTCAAATGTATTTTCCATAAGCATAGCAATTGTCATAGGTCCAACGCCCCCGGGGACAGGAGTTATAAAAGAAGCTAAAGGTGCAACACTAATAAAATCAACGTCACCTATTATTACATTATTATCTCTATTAATTCCCACATCAACCACAATAGCACCTTCCTTAATAAAATCAGAATTTATAAAATTAGCTTTACCAACAGCAGAAATTATAATATCTGATCTTTTTGCCAAAGATTTAATATCAATAGATTTACTATGTGCCATTGTAACAGTAGCATTTCTGCCTTCCAATAATAGAGAAAGCGGTTTACCTACAATATTAGAACGACCAATAACTAATATATTTTTCCCTTCTAAATTAATGTTATATTCATCAAACAATCTTATAATACCTTTTGGTGTACAAGGGATTGCGTATGGATTATAACCTAAAGCTAATCTTCCAAAATTATATGAAGTAAATCCATCAACATCTTTAATTGGTTCTATTGCTTCAATAATTTTTTGAGAATTTAAATGTTTAGGTAATGGAAGTTGAACTAAAATTGCATTTATATTTACATCTTCATTAAGGATATAAACATGTTCTAAAAGATTATCTTCGGTAACATCAGCAGGAAGCTTTATAACAAGAGATTCAAAGCCAATACTTTGAGCTTTTAAACTTTTATTTTTGACATATATCTCACTGGCAGGATTATCTCCTACAAGGACTACAGCTAATTTAGGTTTTTTTGGAAACTGTTTAGTTTTTTCACATATATTTTCCAATATTTTATTCGCAGTATTTTTTCCATCTAAAATAATTGTCATTTGTTTTCCTCATTCTGCGGAATATTAAGTCTATAATAAAGTTCTTCCATTGCCTTTTGAACAACAATAGATTCTTTAGATACTCTATTTATTTTCAAATTATCATCTTTAGGAATAGTACCAATAGTGGTAAGATCATATTTATTTAGAAGAGCTAATAATGGTTCAATTTCTTGCTTATTAACTTTATTTAAAATTACTCCTAACTGTTCCCCTGCTGCATATTTAGCAGAATACTCTTCAATTCTCTTTGCCAAATGAATAGAAGCTTCATTAGGTCTTGCAATTACCAAAGTAACATTAATAGGAATATCAACTAATTGATGAAGATACTTTAAATCAAATTCACAATCAAAAATAACAAAATCATATCTTTGAATAAGCTTAACCAAAGCATCATTAATTTGTCTTGTTATAGGACATCTGCAATCTTTTGAGCCAATAAGCCAAGACACAATTATATCTGTATTATCATCCAAAGGAACAAGAATATCTTCAAGTGCCCATTCTATATATTCTTGTTTTGTCATGTTTTCTGGGATACCAGTTTTATACTCATGTTTGCCGCTTCTTATACCATATATTGTTTGTCTAATATCCTTACCGAAGCTATGTCCCAATTCTGCTGTTAAATCATTATCAAATAATAGAACAGATTTCTCCGGATGTTTTTCCCTTATAACATGCCACAATGCTTTTACTATAGTAGTTTTACCACTTCCGCTTTTTCCTGTAATTGCAATTGATACTGTCATTCAAACTCCCTAAAACCTTTTTGCTATTATAACAAATTTTTTAATTATTGAACATTTATAAACTTATGCATTTGTGGAATTAATCTTACATTGTCGTATTTTTTGATAAATAAATCTAATATATTATTAATATCATAACTTGAAACACACAAAGTATTTTCATTCATTTTAGGTTGAAGTACAATCAAAATATTATTTTTTTTTGCAAGATTAATTGTATTGATTATTTCTTCTTCTGTAATATTTTCATCAAAAACAAGTTTTATAAAAATTTCTTTATTATTATCTAAAGCTATTTGAATAAATTTTTGATGCAAATTAAATAAATCACCATTCTTAGAAGAAGAATTTATTTTTACATCCATAGAAATAATATCAATAAAATTAATTATTTCGTTTAAGTTAGTATATAAAGTACCATTTGTTTCCAAATATACTTTTTTATTTACAAGAGGAAGAAATTCTTTAAGAAAAGAAACATCCAATAAAGGTTCACCGCCTGTCAAACTTATAGAGTGAATATTAGAATATTTTTTAACAATTTCAATAAGAGAAAAAGGTGTAAACTCTTTTAAATCCGATTTAAAATCTGTATCACAATAAGAACAATTCAAATTACAATTACTAAAACGTATAAACAATTGTTTATATCCAACATAAGGTCCTTCGCCCTGAATGGATTCAAAAATTTCTTTTATAAAAGTTTTATTTAACATTATTAAATTCTTTCCTAACGTCAGAAGATGAAATATTTTTTAGATTTTCATATAACTCTTTTTCTTTTTCAGATAGAGTCTGTGGAAGTTTAATCATAACAGTAATAATAATATCACCTTTTTTAGTTTTGGTTTTATTATCTAAACCTTGAGACGCAATCTTAAGCTTTTGACCAGAAGATACCATAGGCGGTATTTTAACTAAAATGTTACCGTTAGGAAGCGGAAGGGAAATTTCTGTTCCCAAAACAGCTTCAAATGGGGAAATAGGAAGATTACATAAAATATCTAATCCATCAATATCAAAATAAGAATTTTTTTCAACATTTATTATTAAATACAAATCACCATCTTTTCCACCATATAAACCCTTATTTCCTTCTTTTCTAATTCTAACTTTAGAACCGGTTTTAACACCTTTTGGAATTTTCACATTAATTTTTTTTTGAAGAGAAATTTCCCCACTGCCTTTACACATAGGGCATTCAGCACCATTAATAAACTTTCTGCCTTTACAATGACTACAAGGTTGAGTATGTAAAATATTAACCTTTCTATTTGTACCATTTAAAGCTTCAAAACAAGAAATTGTTATATCTATATTAATATCTTTTCCATTTATAGGGATTTCTTTATTAAGGTTATCATTATTTAATTTCCTACCATAAAATAAATTATCCAAAGCTTCATTAATAGATTTAGAAAAATCACCATCTTTATTTATTTTCTTTTCTGCTTTTTTTACAAAAGAATCATATTTTGTTTTTGACTTTTTTTGTCTTTCTTCATAATTCTTTTTTAACTTTTCACGATAGAAACCATGTAAAACATCATACTTTTTTCTCGATTCTTCATTAATTAATATTTCATATGCTTCTTTTAATTCCTTAAATTTGTCAGCATTATCAGCATTTTTAGAAACATCCGGATGGTATAATCTAGCAAGCTTTCTATAAGCAGCTTTTATTTCATCTGATGAGGAATCAAAGTTTAAATTCAAAATTTTATATAAATCTTTATTATAATAATTCGCCAAAATCTGCTCTCCATTTTTATTTTTACGGAAGAGAAAAAAAATATCAATTATTCTTAATAAAATTTAATCTATTATGATATTTTGTATAAGTTTATTTTAAGTATACAAATAAATATTATAAAAACACTAAATTTACTTATATGGCAACGTATTAATAAGACTCCTTTGTTAAATTTTTTTAATATAAAAATAGAAAAGCTAAAGTTTAAAAGAAATAGAACGATATAAAAAATATTAGTATCGAAAGGAGTTGTATTTTGAGTTATATAAATAAATTAAACAGCGGTAAATCAATAGATGAATACATTACAGAAACTGATAACAAAAAAACTACAACTGAATCATCTCAGGAAGGGACAATAAAAGAAAGTGAAAATGATACAGTAAAATTATCAGATGATATATCAAGTAAATTAGATGAACTTTCATCTCAATTGAAAAATATTGAAGAAATTGACAAGAATAATACAACAAGTGTATTTTCCAGAATACAAGATTTAAAATCAAATATTTCAGTATATACAACTCAAATAAACTATTTGGATGAACAAATCGGCTTAAAACAATCCCAATTAGACGAATTAACAACAAAACTTGAAAAAGTACAAAAAGAATATGACGAAATAGCAACTGAAATAGAAGAACAACAAACAAAACTTGATGAAAAGAATTCAAAAATAGAAACAATAAATAAACAAATAGAAAAGCAGAAAGAAATTGTAGATAATACCGATAACAATTCAACTGAAAAAGAAATTAAAGCTGCTTGTTCAAAGTTATCAACATACTATAGCCAATTATCTACTCTATATAGTGAAAAAGCTACTATAGAAGATTCTATAGGAAAACTAAATACCGATTTACAAAATAAAGCCAATACAATTTCAAAATATGAGAACCAAATTACAGCAGTAGAAAACAATATGGTAGAAATAACGACTAAAAAGAATAATATAGAAACAGAAAAAACTTCAGCAGAAGAAGAACTAAATAATAGTATGCTATCTATTGTATCAGAAGAAGAATGGAATTTGGTTGAAGAAAACAGCATAGATTTAACAGAAAAATTAGATAATGGTGAACCGAGGTATATATTTGCCCAAGGTAAACAAGATAACCAATATCACATATATGACATGTCTGCAAATAGTTCTTTAGCAAGACTATATGGAGATAATGGCGGTTATGATATAGTTACAAGCGGCAATGGCAATATAAATGGATTTAGTAAGAAAGAAGACGGAACAGGTTCAACAGTATTTTATATGGATAATTGCGATACATTCAATGAATTTAATGCTTGTTATTCAACATGTTCTCCATTATCATTCGATGTAAACGGCGATGGAGTTAATACATCATCGAATGTAATTAACTATGATATAGATGGTGATGGCATATTAGATAAAATAAATGACTCAGCTGATGCTGTATTAGTATTTGATAAGGATGGAAATGGTATATCTGGTGAAGACGGGTCTGAGTGTTTCGGAAACAATACTGACTTAGATGGTGACGGTATAAAAGATGGATTTAATAATGGATTTGAAGCACTAAAAGAACTGGCAAAACAAAATAATCTAATAAACAACAAAGATGATAATGTTCTTGATGTTAAAGACATCGAATATTTAGAAGAAAACTTTGGATTAAAGTTAAAACTAAACGGCTATGGTTCTGAAGCTGTATCATTAAAAGATGTAGGAATTACGGAAATAAATCTTGGCACAACAGATGAAACAACATTAATTGATGATTTTGACGGACAAGGAAATCAATTAATGAAACAAGAAGGAGCTACATTTACAATTAATGGTGAAACAAAAGAATATGCCGATATATGGCATAAAAAGATACTTTCAGATGTAGAAAAAGCTGCAGAAATATTCTCAGGAGATTCTTTAAGTTTCAGTATGAACAGTTACCTAATTAACAATAATTTTATTACAACTAAAGCAACGAGTTCTACAAATAACGAAGAAGGCTTAGAGGAAATAAAAGAAATAAAGAAAACAGCAAAAGAAAAACTAAAAGAAATACAAAAAAACAAAAAATAACAAATAAAAATAAAAAGAAACCACTGTTTAATAAACAGTGGTTTCTTTTTAAATAAAATCGTATTAGAATAAAAGAAGTAAAAAAATTTTTGATTAGGGGTAAACATGGAAATAGAAGTAATAAGAGAAACTGATAAAGAAGTAGCAGAATTAATAGAAGCAGAGCTAAAGAGACAACAGACAACAATAGAATTAATTGCGAGTGAAAATTTTACATCAAAAGCAGTAATGGCAGCTTGCGGAAGTGTATTAACAAATAAATACGCAGAAGGGAAACCCTATAAAAGATTTTATAACGGATGCGAAAATGTTGATAAGATAGAAGAATTAGCACAAAATAGAGCAAAAAAATTGTTTAACGCAGAACACGCAAATGTACAGCCACATAGTGGTGCCCAAGCGAATATGGCAGTATTTTTATATGCAGTAAAACCTGGGGATACTGTAATGGGAATGGATTTATCGAATGGTGGTCATCTTTCTCACGGTTCACCGGTAAATTTTTCAGGATTATATTTTAATATAGTTTCATATGGAATAAATTCAAAAGGGGAAATTGATTATAATAATGTAAGAGAACTTGCATTAAAACATAAACCGAAACTAATAATATGCGGTGCAAGTAATTATTCAAAAATAATTGATTTCAAAAAATTTAGAGAAATTGCAGATGAAGTTGGAGCATACTTAATGGCGGATATAGCCCACATTGCGGCTTTAGTCGCAACAGGAATGCATCCAAGTCCATTTCCTTATGCAGATTTTGTAACAACAACAACACATAAAACACTAAGAGGTCCAAGAGGCGGAATAATAATGTGTAAAGAAGAACATGCTCAAGGAATAGATAAAGCCGTTTTCCCGGGTATTCAAGGTGGACCTTTAGAACATATAATTGCAGGAAAAGCTATTGCGTTAAAAGAAGCATTATCAGATGAATTTAAAATGTACGCAAAACAAATTATATTAAATGCAAAAGCTCTGGCAAAATCATTAATGGATGAAGGTCTTGATATCGTAGGTAATAGAACGGAAAATCATTTGATGACATTAGATTTAAGGAAACTAAATAAAACAGGAAAAGATATTGCAAATATACTTGAGCTTGTAGGTATAACAGCAAATAAAAATACTGTTCCCAATGATCCTCAAAGCCCATTTGTAACAAGTGGAGTAAGACTTGGAGTTCCAGCAGTAACAACAAGAGGTTTTAAAGAAGAAGATATGAAAGAAATAGGGAAAATTATATCTGAAGCAATAAAAATTTCTGAATCAAAAGATGAAGAAAAAATAAAAGAATTAAGATTACGTTCTTTAAAACTATGTGAAAAATACCCATTATATAAGGATTAATTATGACATTTTTTCAATTATCTGAAGCAAATATAATAGGAGCAGTTATTGCATTTATAATAGGTTTATTTTTAGTACCATTAATAATATCTTTTTCAGAGAAACAAGGGTTACTAGATAAACCAAATGAAAGAAAAATCCATTCTCATCCAATACCAAGATTAGGTGGTGTTGCAATATGGATATGTACAATTCTATCATTTTTAGCTTTAATTTTACTAAGTTATTATCCGCACAGGTCATTACTATCCGGCTTATTATTAGGCAGTTCCTTAATGTTTCTGCTTGGATTAATAGATGATATATATTGTTTAAGTGCAAAATTTAAATTTATAATACAAATATCAATAGCAACAATTGTATATTGTTTAGGTGTAAAAATAACATCAATTTTTATTCCTGTTTTAGGACTTGTAGATATTCCAAGTATATTATCATATTTCATAACAATTGGATGGATAGTAGGAATAAGTAATGCAGTCAATTTTATAGACGGAGTTGATGGTTTGGCAGGAAGTGTAATAACAATAAGCTGCGTAACTCTTGGGATAATATCAATAGCTCTTGTTCCTGCTGATGTTGTAAGTGCATTAATAGCATTTATATTAGCAGGTTCAATGCTTGGATTTTTAACATATAACTTTCATCCTGCAAAAATATTTATGGGTGATTCAGGTGCACTTTTTGCAGGTTTTTTACTTGCGACTTTATCAATAATGTATTCAATGAAAACAACAGACTGTAAAATGTATGTTCCCCTTTTAATACTTGCTGTTCCAATCTTAGATATAACATTTTCTTCATTAAGAAGAATATTAAAAGGAACATCCCCATTTGTAGCAGATGCAGAACATATACATCATAAATTATTACATTTAGGATTATCACAAAATAAAGCAGTATTATTATTGGTTTTATTCTCAATATTAATGGGTTGGTTAGCAACATATATTGCAGCAACTGACACTACAAAATACTTTTTATATGCTGTTATAATGTCAATAGTAATGATAATATTAAACAGACACGCAAAAATAGGCGAAGGGAAATAGAATAATGGCAGTAAAAAAGATAGTTAAATATGGGACACCATCTTTAAGAGAAAAATCAAAAGAAGTACACAAAATATCAAAAAAAATACAAATATTAGTTGAAGATTTATATGATACATTGTATGCATTAAATGGTGTAGGACTCGCCGCACCTCAAATAGGAGAGAATTTAAGAGTATTTGTTATAGATACAGGAACAGATCCAAAAACAATGAACCCTATAACATTTATAAATCCTAAAATATTAAAAAAAGAAGGTGCTATAAATTCATATGAGGGCTGTTTAAGTTTTCCTGATGCTTATACAAATGTAAGAAGATATAAATATGTAAAAGTAAAAGCTCTTGATATAAAAGGACGTCCATTTATAATAGAAGCTGATGAAGGTTCTCTCTTAGCTAGAGCAATACAGCATGAATTTGATCATCTTGAAGGTATTTTATTTATAGATCATTGCAGAAACAGATTTGAAGCAGATAAAATTTTAATAGAAAAAGGATTAAATCCAATTGATTCAAATTATTTATTAGAAGAAAAAGAATTAGAAGAAGAAATTATAAAAAATCCCCAGAACGAGGAGAAAAAAGATTGATAAAAATTGTCTACATGGCAACCCCGGAAATAGCAGTAAAGAGCTTAGAGGAACTAATAAAAAATAAAGAAATAGAAGTTTGTGCGGTAGTAACTCAACCTGATAGACCAAAAGGAAGAGGAAATAAGTTAACAGCACCACCTGTTAAAGTTTGTGCGTTAGAAAACAATATAAAATGTTATCAAACCGAAAAAATAAGTAAAGATAAAGAATTAATTGAAGAATTAAAAGAATTAAATCCTGATTTTTTTATAACTTTTGCCTTTGGTCAAATCTTATCAGAGGAGGTATTAGAAATACCCCAAAATTGTACAGTAAATTTGCATGCTTCACTACTTCCAAAATATAGAGGAGCGAATCCAATTCAAAGATGTATTTATAATGGAGATAAAAAAACAGGAATTACAACAATGTTAACCGTTTTAGCTCTTGATGCCGGAGATATTTGTGAAACAGATGAAATAGATATAACAGAAAATATGACAGATATTGAGTTAAAAGAAATTATAAGCAATAAATCTCCTAAATTAATTTGTTCTACTATCAAGGGTTTATACTCAGGCATTATAAAACCACAAAAACAAGAAGAAAATGGTGTATGTATTGCCAAGAAATTTACAAAAGAAGATGGATTAATAGACTGGAAAAGAAGTGCGGAAGATATACATAATCAAGTAAGATCAATGGTAGACTTTCCAACTGCTTATACATATATAAATAATAAAATGCTAAAGATAATAGAAACAAATATAATAGACAGAGACGAAAATAAAATAAAGGAAAGTGAAATTTCACAAATCAAAAAAGAGGGAATAGAAATTATAACTCCTATTGGTAAAATTTTAATAAAAAAAGTTAAACCAGAAAGTAAAGGAATAATGAATGCATATGATTTTGCAAATGGAGCAAAACTAAAACCCGGCATGAAATTCGAGGAGAAAATATGTATCAAAGAGGGATAAGAGGAGCAATTACTATAGATAATAACACTCCCAACGAAATAAAAAAAGCTGTTATAGAATTAATAGATACGATTAAAGAACGAAATAGTTTCGAAGATGAAGATATATCTCATGTAATATTCACATTAACTGAAGATATAAACTGTTTATATCCTGCAAAAGCAGCAAGAGAAGAATACAATAGTTGGAAATATGTTCCAATGATGTGTTTTAATGAAATGAAAATAGAAAATTCATTAGAAAAATGTTTAAGAATTTTAATTGTAATAAATACAGAAATTAAGCAAAACGAAATAAAACATGTATATTTAAAAGGTGCATCACAATTAAGAAAAGATTTAAAATAAAATATGAAAATACTAATTGCAGGCTCAGACCTTAATGCAAAACTTTTAGCACAATATCTAAAAATAGAAGATGAAAATCATGATATTTATGTAACAACAGAAGAGAAAAGTTCTGAAAACTTCTATACATGTGTAAATATCAAAGAAAATGATATTTTATCTATTTGTGATTTTGTAAAATACAATCAAATTGAATTTACTATTGCAACATCACTTATAGCAATAATAAACGGAATTGCTGATGAATTTAAGAAAGAAGGATTCCCGATTTTCGCACCATTTTCTGAAGCTGCAAGAGTAACATACTTCAACAGTATTGCAAAAAAAATTCTATATAAATTAAAAATAAACACTCCAAAATTTGGAATATTTGATAGAGAGAATATGGCAATAGACTACATAAGAAGAACTAAGTTTCCAATTATAGTAGAAAATGATTTAACACTTTTTTCAAGAGAAAATTATAAATATGATACATTCCAAAAAGCTAAAGTAGGAATACAAAAAATTTTTGAGAATGATAACAATAAAATTGTAATAGAAAATTACATAAATGGAGATGATTATTATTTATATTTTATAACAGATGGTTACAATGCAATTCCATTAATCTCTTTAGAAAGAAAAGAAGGAAATAATTATACAACAATAATTGCTCCATCAAAGAAAATTTCAGAAGAAATTATTATAAAAATACTTCAAAGAGCGATATATCCTCTATTGGATGATATTACAAAATATGCAGACATGTACGTAGGCCTAATTGGCTTAAAAATTAAAATATATAAAGATACTTTTTATGTTTTAGAGATATACAACGGATTTCAAGAATATGATTTGCAGGTATTCATATCTTTATTGAAAGAAAATTTTTGTAAATTATTATTTGATACTGCAAATTGTTGTCTTACAGATAATCATAAATCTATAAAAATAACGAATAACTATTCATACAGTATAATATTAAATAAAAAAGAAATAGATAGAAAACAAGAAGGTTCTATCTTAAATGAAGACGAATTTATTATAATTGAAGATAAAGATAATTTAATATATACAGCAAACGCTCTAACAATAAACAGAGCCAAAGATAAATTATTTAATTTTTTAGAAAATAATATATCAGAAGAGAAATTGAGAAGTATTATTTTTCCGCAAGAAGAAAAGGAATAAAAGTTGAAAAACAATAAAAAATTTTTAAGACAATGTATTGATTGTAGAAAAATAAAAAGAAAAGAAGATTTAATACGAATTACAAAAGATAATAAAACTAAAGAAATAAAAATAAACAAAAACAACAAAATTTATGGTCGTTCTGTATATATATGTAAAAATATTGAATGTCTTGAAAATGCGATAAAGAAAAAGAAATTTGAGAAAATATTAAGCAGTAATTTACCTGAAAGTATCAAAGAAGAACTCTATGCTGTACTTAAAAAGTAAATTGTGTTACAACTATAATATAGTTGTAAATAAAAAAACAGGAAACAATAATGACGGTTGAAAATAAAAGAGTATATGAACTTGCAAAAGAATATGGAATGACAAATAAAGATTTTATAGAATATATCGATAAAAAACTGGATATAAAAGTAAAATCACACTCTAGTAATTTAATGCCGGCTCAAATAGAAAAAATAAAGAAATCTTTTTCAAATAAAGAGCAACAAGCTGATGTTCAAAAAAAGCCAAAAGCCTTTATTATTAAGAAAGTAAAATCACAAACAGTTGAAAATAATATAGAAAGTAAGAAAGAAGAAAACAAAGATACAATTAATAAAGTAGAAACAAAAATAAAAACAGAAACTGTAATAGAGAAAAATCAACCACAAGAAAAAACACAACAAGAAGAAAAAGATACAATAAATACACAAAAAGAAACAGAGCAAAACGTTCCACAAATAAGATCCCTTTTGGAATATAATAATCGCAACAGCCAAAAGAGAAGACAACAAGAAATGCTTGCTGCACAAAAACAAAAACAGCAAGAAGTAAATTCTTATCAACAGCGAAAAGAAACGAAACAAAGCTCATATTCACAGAATCAAAGCCAAAACCCTAAACCACCATTTAATAAAAATCAAGATAGAAATGAAAATAGACCTTCATTCGATAGAAATAAACAAGATGGACGAAACAAACAAGAAGAAAAAGAAAGACCAGTAATTAACAAAAAACCAATTCAACATCATATTATTTCACAGGAAATATATGAAGGTAAACCTGGTGCAAATTCTCAATTTAAGAAAAAAGGGCCAAAAGAAAAGAAAAAACAATATAAAAATAAAGAAGAAGAACAAGAATTAATAAGTTTAGAGAAAGCAATAGCTCAAAAACACAAGAAAAAATCTAAAGACACGAATGAATCTGAAGTAATAAAACAAGTAGTGATAAATAAACCAATAACAGTAGGTGAATTGGCAGATAAAATAAAGAAATCTCCGGCAGAAATTGTTAAATTTTTAATGATGCAAGGAATATTAACCACAGTAAATGAAGTTATTTCTATAGAAACACAAAAGAAGATTTGTGAAAATTTTGATCTTGAGATATTAGAAGAAGATATAAATGAATATATAGAACAAGAACTCGAAAAAGAAGAAAAAGAAAAAGCAATAAAAGAAGTAGATGAATCATTATTAGAGACAAGAGCACCTGTAGTAAGTATTATGGGTCATGTTGACCATGGTAAAACAACTTTATTAGACTCAATTAGAGCCTCAAAACATAAGATTGTAGCAACTGAAGTTGGAGGGATAACACAATCAATAGGTGCATATACGGTATATTTAGAAGATAATAAAGATAAAAAGATAGTATTTATAGATACTCCCGGCCATGAAGCATTTACCGAGATGAGGGCAAGAGGCGCTAAAGCAACAGATATAGCAATATTAGTTGTTGCAGCAGATGATGGAATAATGCCGCAAACAATAGAAGCAATAAACCACGCAAAAGCAGCCGAAGTACCTATAATAGTAGCAGTAAATAAAATAGATAAACCAAGTGCAGACCCTGATAAAATAATGCAACAATTAACAGAATACGGCTTAGTACCTGAAGAGTGGGGCGGAGATACAATATGTGTTAAAGTTAGTGCTCTACAAGGGAAAGGAATAGATGAATTATTAGAATATATATTGTTATTAGCAGAAGTACAAAATTTAAGAGCAAATAAACATGCACCAGCAACAGGGGTAGTAATAGAAGCTAAATTAGATAAAGGAAAGGGGCCTGTTGCAACATTATTAGTTCAAAATGGAACATTACATACGGGTGATTGTTTTGTGGTAGGTAGTGTATGTGGGAAAATAAGAGCATTAATATCAGATTCCGGAGAAAGAATAAAAGAAGCAGGTCCGTCTACCCCGGTAGAAATTCTTGGATTAACTGAAGTTCCTCAAGCAGGTGATAGTTTTGAAGCTGTCGAAAACGAAAAAGTTATGAGAGCTATATGTCAAGAAAGAAAAGAGAAAGAAAGAAACACAAAACTTGACAGCATGAAACCTGCACATATAAGAAATGAACAAGTAGGCGACGGTGATGATAATATAAAAAGATTAAATATAATTATCAAAGCAAATACACACGGAGCAGCCGAAGCTGTTTCACAAGGTGTATCACAACTTGAATCAAAAGAAATAATAACAAAAATTATACACGTTGGTGTTGGAGATATTTCAGAAGCCGATGTAATGCTTGCAAGTGCAAGTAATGCTATAATATTAGGTTTTACCGTAAAAGAAGATTTAAATGCCCAAATAGCTGCAGAAAACCAAGGAGTTATTATTAAAAAATATAATATTATATACCAGGTTTTAGAAGATTTAGAGCAAACAATGTTAAATTTATTAAAGCCTGAAATTAAAGAAGTTGCTCTCGGCACGGCAGAAGTACGACAAGTATTTACAGTTGGTAAAACAACAAAAATCGCAGGATGCTATATTACTGAAGGGAAAATTATAAGAAATAAAAATGCAACTGTAATAAGAAACGGCATAGAAATTTTTAAAGGTCAAATTGATCAATTAAAGAGATTTAAAGATGATGTCAAAGAAGTTGCTCAAGGTTTTGAATGTGGTATTTCTTTTGATAAATTTAATGATATAAAAGAAGGCGATATTATAAAAGTTACAACAACAGAAGAAATTGAAAGACAAGTATTAGTATAAAAGGCAGGGGATTATGTCTTTAAGAAATGAACGAGTTAGAAAAACATTAATGAAAGAAATTGCGGATATTATCCAAAAAGAATTAAAAGATTCAAGAATTCATGGTGTTGTATCCATAACTGATATTGAAATTTCACATGACAATTCTTTTGCAAAAGTATACTATTCTGTATTTGCATCTGACAGTGAAAAGGAACTTACAATAAAAGCAATAACAGATAATACACCAAAAATAAGATATGAAGTAGGGAAAAGAGTACGATTAAGACTAACTCCCGAATTAAGATTTATACCTGATGATTCTCTGGAGAGAGGATCTAATGTAACAGAATTAATAAATAAGATATCAAGAGGCGAGATTTAATATACATGTTTGGGTTTATAAATATAAACAAACCCTCCGGAATAACATCTCAAAAAGTTATTTCTATTATTAGAAAAATAACAGGAGTAAAACAAGTAGGTCATGCAGGAACTCTTGATCCGCTTGCTTCAGGGGTTTTACCTGTTGCATTAGGAAAAGCTACTAAATTAATTGATTACTTATCTAATGATAAAGAATACATTGTAAGTATGTATTTAGGGAAAATATCAGATACTTATGACATAGAAGGAATAGTAGAAAATACAGGGTATAGAAAAATACAATTAGAGGAAATAAAAGAAATACTACCAATATTTATAGGTAAACAAGAACAAATTCCCCCAATATATTCAGCAGTTCATTATAAAGGGAAAAGACTATATGAACTTGCAAGAAAAGGAGAAATACCCCATGATATAAAAAAAAGGGGAATAGATATATATAATAATGAAATTATTTCTTTTGACTATGAAAAACAAATATTAAAATTAAAAATAGGCTGTTCAAAAGGTACATATATAAGAAGTATAGTTCATGATATAGGTCAAGAATTAGGATCAGGGGCAGTTATGTTTGAACTGGTTAGAACCCAATCATCAGGCTTAAGAATAGAAAATTCAATAGAATTAAAACAAGATCTAAGAATAGAAAATATAGAAGAAAATATCATTAATCCTATAAATATTCTTCCTTTGAAAAAGTATGAAATAAATGAAGAAGAAAAAACAAAACTACAAAATGGAAATAAATTCAAAAATCCAACAAAGATATCAGGTATAATAATGCTTATAGAAGATAACAAGCTAAAAGCAATTGCAGAAGCAAACAGCGATTTTATACAACCAAAGAAGGTGTTAATATGATAAAAAATTTATTATTACTTTTAAGTATTTTATTAATTACAGGAACTGCTATAGCAAAAGAATGTGATATAACTTGTCCATCTCAGAGTATAAATGTAATTGAAGAAGAAAAGCTTATAAATAAAGTAACCGGCTTAAATTTTGCATCAAAAATAATAGCTGAAAAAATCATAGAAAAAGAACTAAAAGATGAATTAAATTCTAAGTTTAATGCAAACCTAGATATATTTACAATAAATAGATTAAAACATGGGGAATTTAGAGCACTTGATTTAAAAAGCAAAAAAATCGAATATAGAGCTTTAAGAATGACAGATTTTTATGCACAAACAGTATGTCCATATAACAAAATTGTATATTCAAAAGGAAAGATATATTACCCTAATGATTTAGCTTTTAAATTTAAAAGCAATATAATCAATGAAGATATAAAGGAAGTACTTAATTCATATGAATTTCAGAAAGAATTAGAAAGAAATTCATTTTCATTCAATGGCGTAAAAGGATTTGAAATTAAAACACCAAAAGTAGAAATATCAGGTAATAAATTATATTTTTCAATTCCAATAATAACATTCTTTAATGCACAACCATTTTACATTAACTTTAGAACCGATTTAGAAGTATCAAATAATAAGATAGTATTAAATGACATAACATTTTTAACAAAAGATAATATTATAAAGAATGACTTATTTGGTATACTAATAAACCGAATAAACCCAATAGCATATGAGATAGAATCCATAAATACAAAATACTGCAAAATATACATAACAAATGTTAAAATAAGTAATAATTTGATAAAAACAGAAGGCACATTTATAATAAATAAAAACTACGGCGATTTAAATGAGTAATTTTTCAAAAATAGTAATAATAATACTTATAATATTAACTTTCTTTTACGTAAAAGAAAAGTGTGGAATACAAATAAATAATATTTTTTCATCAATTAAAGGTATTCCCAAAATAGAAATTAATAATAATGAATCTAAAAATAAAGAAGAAATAGTAAAAAAGCCAACAGAAATACCTACAGAAAAAACAACAAAAAAGGAATCAGAAAAAGCATATATATATTTTCTTGCACTTGATTCAGATGATAACGGTATATATAAAAAAGTTGAAAGAGAAATTCCACAAGGAGAGAATAAGTTAGAATTTGCAATTAAAGAATTATTAAAAGGTCCCAATATAGTAGAAAAAGCTCAAGGTGCATATTCTGAAGTACCAAAAACAACAAAACTTTTAGGAATAAAACAAAAAGGAGATAAAGTTATTATAGACTTTAGTTCTGATTTTCAATATGGAGGCGGAACAGACAGTGTATATTCCAGAATGATGCAATTGATAAAAACAGCTATAAATAATACTAAAAATAAAAAGATATATTTGTATTTAGACGGAAAACAAGTAAATTTCATAGGCGGAGAAGGTATAATGATAACGCAACCGCTAAACGAAAAATCACTTGAAAGTTAAAAAGGAAAATGTGTTAGTACAATTTTTTTATATAATGAGAAAATAAAATTAGAAACATTATAGAAGTGTTGTATTTAATAAGAAGAATCGGAAGAAACATGATTTATAATTTAACTTCTTTTGATGATGAGGATAATATTGTATTAACAATAAAAAAATCTGATATTAAAAAATTTTTTGATGGTAATTACAATCTAAACATTAGAGTAGATAGAAGAATTGTTTCTAAATACCTAACAAAGGATACTACAAGTAATATATATGATGAGAATTCTCTAAATTTAACAACGAGAGAACTGGAAGTATTAAGAAGTTTAGCTAAAGGAAAGACAAATAATCAAATTGCTAAAGAATTGGTTGTAAGTACACATACAGTCAAAGCCCACGTTGCGAATATATTACAAAAATTAAATGTAGAAGACAGACTTCAAGCTGTTGTAAAAGCGATAGCAGAAAAGATTATTGATATTTGATTACAAATATAATCTTATGTGGTAAAATACAAATATAACTACATTTTAAGGATTATAAATTTGTTCGAGAAATTTACAGAAAAAGCAATAGATGTTGTAAAAGCAGCTCAAATATATGCAATAGAATTTAATCATGAAAAAATATATCCTGAACATCTTTTACTTGCACTTTTAAATGATACAAATAGTATAATAGTTAAAACTTTTTCTATAAGAAAAATAGAAATAAATGATTTAAAAAAAGAAATAGAAACACTTTTAAAAAAGCGAGCAATTGTAAGACCTGTTGAATTTGTAGCATTTTCAGATTCATCAAAAGATATTTTTATAAGGACTTTAGATATAGCAAAAGTATTAGGTAATTCATATGTGAAACCCGAACATCTTTTTCTTGCGATATGGGATTATCCAAAGTTAGAGCTAACAAAAGTATTAAAAGAAAAGGGTATTGATGTAGATGCAATGAAATCAATGTTTTACAATATATTATCAACACATAAATCAAAGAAAGTAAGACATCCTGAAATAATCGAAAAAAGAAGACGAATAGATAAAAGTGAAAGTATTATATCAATAATAGAAAATGCGGATTCATCAAAAATTTTTGATAGAGCAATAGCAAAATTATCAACATCTAATTATGAGATATTAGGAACCGAACAAATCATGCAATCAATACTTGATGATGAAACATCAGATATAGCAAAAATACTAAAAGATTTTGGACTAACTTCAACAACATTTTCAGACAAGTTAAAAGAAATATCATCAAGACAAGCAGAATTTGGAGATAAGCAGATAATATTCACTCCAAATGCTATGAAAATGTTAATGACAGCATTAGATATAGCAAGAGAGTCAGGAAATGCATCAATATTGCCGGAACATATTATTTTAGCGCTTTTAAAAACAAAAAAGGGTATTGCATATAATATACTAAAAGAACTAAACATAAATGATTATTTATTGGAAGAAAAAGTACTGCAGCCTATAGAAAAACAAAAAAATGAGACATTATATATAATGAGACTTGCAAAACAAGAAGCAAGAAGATTAGGGAATAACATTGTAGGAAGTGAGTTAATTTTACTTGGTATTGTACTCGAATCGAACAGTATTGCAGCAGAAGTACTTAAAGACCTAGGTGTAAATATAAAAGATGCAAGAGAAACAATAGAGGATCTAATAGGTATTAACGAAGATTACAGTTCAACAGAAATAACATTCAGTCAAAGGGCAAAGTTAATACTTGAAGATGCTTGGAATATAGCAAAAGCACAAAACAAAACAAAAACAACAGCAGATGATTTATTAATTGCAATATGCAACCAGCCGGATTCAGTAGCAATGAAAGCACTAAGCAGATTAGGGGTAGATGCTCTTGAAATCAGACAAGGACTTAAAAATAAATTGGCAGAAATCAGAATTTGAGCTACTTGTTCCTGCAAATAATAAGAATATAGCAATAAAAGCAATAGATGCAGGAGCAGATGCTGTATATATAGGTTATGCGATGTATTCGGCGCGTATACAAGCAGGTAATTCTTTAGAAGATATTATCGACGTAGTTGAATATGCACACAAATATAATGTAAAAATATATATAACTATAAATACAATTTTAACAGACAAAGAACTCCAAAAAGTAGAAAAATTAATATGGAAATTATTCTACATAAAAGTTGACGGAATTATTATACAAGATATGGGAATTTTAGAATGCAATTTACCTCCAATTCCAATTATAGCAAGTACACAGTGTCATAATAATACCATTGAGAAAATAAAATTTTTAGAAAAAACAGGTTTTAAAAGAGTTATATTACCAAGGGAGATAACTTTAAGCGAAATAAAAGAAATAAAAAAGAACACAAATATAGAGCTTGAATGTTTTGTTCATGGTGCTTTATGTATGTCATATAGCGGGCAATGTTATTTAAGTTATTCTATTGGGAAAAGAAGTGCAAATAGGGGAGAATGTGCTCAACCTTGCAGAAAACAATATTCATTAAAAGATGCCGACGGCAAATATATTATTAGAAATAAATATCTTTTAAGTTTGAAAGATCTAAACTTATCAAGCAAACTGGAAGATTTAATATTATCAGGTATTACTTCATTTAAAATAGAAGGAAGATTAAAAAACGAAGCTTACGTTATAAATACTACAGCATTTTACCGACAAGCCTTAGATAAAATTCTAAATAATTACAATTTCAAAAAGTCATCAGATGGAATTTGTACTTATGATTTTGAACCAAATTTATATAAAACTTTTAATAGAGGTTATACAACATTTAATATTGATGGAACAAAAAAAGATATTGCAACAATAAATTATAATAAATCATTAGGTGAATACATAGGAATAGTACAAAGTGTAAAAAAGAATTATTTTATGCTCAATACGAACATATTAAATAATGGTGATGGTATATGTTTCTTTGATGAAGGGAAGGTATTAAACGGAACAAATATAAATAGAACAGAAGGGAATATTATTTTTCCACAATCTATAAAAGGAATAAAAGAAGGAACAAAAATATATCGTAATTATAATAAAGAATTTGACGAAAAAATAAGAAATTCTAATCTTTCCAGGAAAATCCCTCTAAAATTAAAAGTAAGAGAGATAAATACCGGCTATATGTTTCTATTAACAGATGAAAATAATAATTGTGCTTGTCACTTAACTTCTAAAGATTTTGACATTGCAATAAATAAAGAAAAAGCTTTAAAAACATTAGAAATACAACTTTCAAAATCAGGGAATACAGAATTTTCTATTATTAAAACCGAAATAAAGATAAAGAAAGTTCCTTTCATTAAAGTTTCAAAAATAAATGAAATAAGACGAACTTTAACAGACAGAATAAGAACTATAAGAAATAAGAACTATAAATATAACTATAGAAGAAATGATATTCAAAAATTAAATTATCCAATAGAATTTTTAGATTTCAAAGCTAATATATACAATGAAAAAGCAAAAACTTTTTATGAAAAAAGAAACGCTATAATAAAAGAAATGGCACTGGAGAAAGAAAATAACCTAAAAAATAAAGAAGTAATGACATCAAAATATTGTATAAAAAATCAACTTGGAATATGTTCTAAGCAAATTCCTATAACAAAATATAAAGAGCCATATATATTAATAGACGAATTTAACAAGGAATATCTTGTTGAATTTGATTGTAAAAATTGTATTATGAAAATTAAAAATGTCTGAGAAAAAAAATTCACTCACACTTTTAGCTTATCGTGAATTTTTTTACAAAACAAACCAAAAACTTTGTATTTTAGTGAGTTTGTATCCGTAGTGAAACGAAAGTGAGTGACGTTTTCAAGAGATAAATACTTTGTTAGCGAGGATGACCCGGTAACAAAGTGCGCTACTAGATTAAATATTATAATCAATCCATTTTAATTCCCCATTCCAATAGTTTTTCATGAATTTCTTGTTCTCTTTTTTTCCATCTTTCAGTTTCTATATCCTTCTTATCTTCTGGAATATTAGCAATTAAATTTTTGACAAAAGTCAGTTCAACTACATATCGTCTAGGAGAATTTGCAAAATCACTTTTATTAGTTTGATTAATATAATCAGCATATGCTCTTTTTAGTCTATCATAAGGACTATTATTAGAAAGACCAGAATTATTTTGTTGATTATAATGATTAAAATTATTAGTTATGTCCATTTGTACCTCGTCTTCTTTTATTTATACTAACATTTTTTATACTTTTTCAGCAATATAAGCACCATCGAAATATTCAAATATTTCATCAATTCTTAAAGTAAAGTAAGCTGCACAATCCCAAGGATTAGTAATTTTAAACAATACTTCTCCATTATAAATTAAAGGTTCAACTCCATAGGCATGTCTACCAGCCAATTTAAGTGATTTCTTTATATATAATCTATCACTTTTTCCTTTTGAGGCCAAACTAAGAATATATTTGTCCCAATTTTTAGGCTTTAAGAAAATATCATATATAGCTTGTTTATTTCCTGTACTTATATATTGTGAATTTTTTAAACCAAAAATTTCAAATACATCACTTGAGTAACCCCCATTTGCCCTTGCCAGCAGAGCGACATCACCAATATACATATTAGGATCTTGGAGATCTGTTAATAATTTAATTGCTTCCTTATATTCTTTTGAAGAAGGATCAAGATAAGGGATTTTTTTAACAAGATAATCTGTTTTCTTATTTATATAGCTAAAACCAAAAGCTTCTTCTAACATTTTGAAACCATTAGCTCCATCAATATTTGTTTGTTTACCAATATAATCTTTATGGTTATGAACAGACATAACGTCTTTAGCATTATTAAATTTAACCTCAATATCACCGACTTTAACAATAATTGATCCATCAGGTTGTTCTGAGAAACATTGAAGAAGTTTTACTCTGGTTTCAGGTGTTTTATAAATCAAGTCTAAACTTGAAACTAAATAACAATCCCCAACACCACCTTGCATAGAAACAAATCTTTTAACTGGTGGGAACAGTTCCATATATGTTTCTGCTGAAATATTAAGATTTTGAATTGTACCATCTGCTAATTTTATAGCAATTGAATTACCGCCATTAACAGTACAAACATCTCCAACTTTAATAGCTTTTACAGCATCATCCAGGCTTGAAAATTCAGGAACAAAGACTTTTTGAACATCTATTCCTTTAGCATAAGCATTATATAATTTTGTTAAATCATTATAAAAGTCAGTATTTACATGAGTTGGGTCATTTAATATTTTCGTATAATCAATATCTTCAGGTAATTTTCCCAAGTCTACAAGTTTATTTATTTTGTCTATAACATCATTTGTTTCTATTGGCATATCAACATATTTATATATCAATGAATCGTGGATATCATCATCAACATCAATATCTATATCATCGCTATTATTAGATATTCCAACAGCATCTAATTTTCCATTTTTATCGAATTCAAATGTTATTTCTTGACCATCACTTACAACTTTCATTGAAGATAATGTTCCATTTTCATTTAATTTAACATCATCAATCTTTCTAAGTCCATCAGAGACGCCATCAACAGTAGTCATATCTATACCTGATATATCCAATTGACTTAAAGCAGAAATCATAGTAGGAACATTAGGCATTTCAGATAATGGTACACTATCAAGTACCTTTATAGCATCATTTGTATCTAAACCCAATGTTTTAAAATGTGTTTCTAATGAATCAAGTGCGGTTTCAGCATTTTTCATCAATTGACCTGCCGCATAATGATTAATCATTCCATTTGAATCTAATAATGAATCATCTAATTTACCTGCAACCATTTCAGCAAGTTTATTATTTGTTGTACCATTAGCTAAAAACTCATTAACATCAACTTCAAAGTTTTTGGCTTTAAAAGCATCTGAAACTGAAGACAACCCACTAGAAGCAGTAGTCAAACCAACATTAAATACCGAACCAAATAGACCACCTTGTAATCCTGTTTCTGCAAATTGTTTTAAAGAGAAGTCAACATTTTCATCCATTAAGGCATTAATAGCATATTCACCACTAGAACTAATACTACCATCAATAAAGCCTTCAACTGCGGCACCAGCAACTTTACCACCTAGATTAGTAGCTCCTTTATTTATTGTTTCTCTTAGTGTTGTTGTTACCGCTGTCTGTGTTGCCTGAGTACTAATTTTACCAGTAACAGCTGCTCCAACACCATTTGATAAATTACCAACAATACCGTTAAGAGAACCAATTAACGCATCTTTTCCCGCTTCTTTCCAGCTATAATTAAAGTCAAGTGAACCATCACCATCTTTATCATAAATGCTATCCACAGCATTTAATCCTGTAGAAACCGCAGCACCTGTCGCACCGGCTATAGCGAATCCGGCTGCTACTAAGCCAAGAGAAGCACCAGCTGTAAATGGAGCAGCACATATTCCAGCTGCAGAACATACTGTTACAACCGCCGTAGAAACAACACCTGAAACTACACCAACTACTGCATCTTTTGCTGTTTCTTGTGTTTCTTTATAATCTTCGATAGCTTCTCGTGCTGGATTATCCTTTGTCATAGATAAAGAATCTTTATCCAAACTTTCATCTTCATTAACAGTATCTGTTACAGAATCGACATAAGAAGTAATATCTATTTTATCGCTTGATTCTGTATTATCTGTATTATCTGTATTTGTAGTTGAACTAGTAACTGTACCTTTAGAAACTTTATCATAAGCATATAGTTCAGTAACTGATTCAAGATTAAAATCTCTACCTGTAATCTGTTTAAATAATGCAGCATATTCTACAGGATCAGTACAAGAATTAAGTTGTGCTGCAAGTTCTTGATAAACTTCAATTTGGGCTCTTGCTTCAGTTTCACTTGTACCAATACCCAAGAATTTATTCAATCCTCCAGCAAAACTACTTATTATACCTTGCTGAGATACTGCATCATCCATATCTGCAGCCATAGCAGCAACCTGATCTTGTATAATGGAATTAATTTCTTCCATCGATATTTCTTCGCCATCACAAATAACAGAACCATTATTTATTGCATCTATTGTTTGTACCGTATTTTCAGTAGCAGCTGCTTCATTATGCATTAATGTTGTCAAATTATCATTTGATAAATCTTTAACACTTACAACTGAACATTTTGCAAGTTCTTCTTCAGAAAGTTCAGATGTATCTACAACTTTACCGGATGCATCTACAACAACTTCTTTATCTCCATATATTGCTTTATATGCTTCAGCAATTTTTTGACTATCACCAGAAAGTAGTGCTTCTTCCAATATAGCTTTCTTATCATTTAATTCTTTTTGATCTTTAGCACTACCAAAACCAAATAAAGACATAATGCCATCTGCAACACCGCCAGAAGCATTTGCTGCATTAATTTCACTCTGTTCTGTTGAAAGTTCAGTAATCATTGCTTCTTGCAATGCTATATCTTCTTTTTCTTGTTGAATTTTTGTTTCTAAGTCTTTAATCTTTGTATCTAATTCATCTATTTTTTCTTTATCACCAGCAATTACACTTGCAGTTGCAACTATTACATCATCATATTCTTTTTCTTTAGTATCTCTCGCCTCAACTAAACCTTGAACATATGTTTCTAATTCTTGTGCAACCTGAGTTGCAGAAATATAATTACCATTAGCATCTTGTAATCTACCTTCTGCATCTATTTGATAATTATTACATTGCAAATAATTATCAAATGCTGTAGTGTATTCTGATTCAGCATTCTCTTCAGCTTCCATAGAAGATGCCAAAACAACAAGTGCTTCTGCATATTCTTGATCACTAACTTCTCTTTCACCTGTTGCTCTTTCTAAAACAACTTGTGCTGCATCAGCAACAGATTGAGCTTCATCTTGTTCTTTCTTTCTCTGTTCTAAAGCTTCCAATGCTTCATCACTTGCAATTTGGGCTTTTTCTTGCTCAGCTTCTTTTCTATCTGCTTCTGCCTGAGCTTTATCTCTTTGCATAATTGCATCTTGTAATTTATTAAATAAACTACTTACCCAACTTGCAATTTTTTGAAATATATTTTTATTAGAATTATCTTGTTGTGCTTTTGCATTATTATATTCACTTTGAGCTTTTGAAACTTCTTGATTTTTTATATTTAATACAGAGAATGCTTCAGAAGCTTCAACTGTAGCAGTTTGAAGTTCACCACTTTTAGTATCTGCATTTCCTTGAGCTGCATTAGTATTTCCAACTGCAGTCGTTAAATTATTATTAGCTGTAGTTGATTCATTTTGTGCATCTTGTTCTTCCTGAATAGCTTGTTGATTATTTTCCTCAGCACTATTAGCATTATTTTGCGACTCACAAGTTTGATTTTGAGCATCTGTTAAAGCTTGTTCTGCTTCATCTGCTTCAGCCTTGCTGCATTGTGTTTCTTGTTGTGCACTTTCTACATCACTTTCAGCATTATCTTTTTCCTGTGCCGCATTACTAACTTCATCTTGAGCATCCGTTAATTCAGAACTTCCTGTTTCTATTTCACTAGAAAGATCACCTACAACTTGTTCTTTCTCATCTTGTGTTGAATTATACTTATCTGTTTGCTCTGATAAATCTGTCTCTGTTTCTTCCTTTTCTTGTTGTAACGAATCTAATTCATCTGTCATTGAACCCAAATTTCCAGAGTCATCAATTCCCCCATCTAAAGAAGAACCAGAATCCATATTTCCATCATCTGTTGGTATATCAATATCTATATTATCATCGCCAATCAAACCATCAGAAGAACCTTCTATTGATTCTGTTGAACCTACATCTGTACTATCTTCCGTTGAAACATTACTTTCTCCGGTACTAACAGAATCAGTATCTTGAATATTTCCAGAATCTGTTGAATTATTTCCTGTTGAAATAAAAGTAAATTTACCTTCTTGAATTTGTGATGCAGCTGTTAATAAATCATCTACAGAAACATCTTCATCATTATTATCAAAACCTTTTATCGAATTTAAGAAAGTTTCTAATTCTTCTTTATCTATATCATTAGATTTATTTGTATCTATTGTATTAATAAATTCGCTACTTTCAGTTAATTCATTAAAAACATCCTTAAAAATATCAAATCCATCCATTTCGCCTTGTTGAACTTGTTCATCAACCAAAGATGCTATATCATTTTCAAATCCATCAACTACATTTCCTGCTTCTGCTGATGACATATCAGAAGCAAGTTCATCTTCTAAATTATCTTCTACTTTTTCAATTACAGGATTTTCATCTATTTTTTCACTTTCTTCATCATTTTCAATTTCTTCATTATATTCTTCATCATCGACTTCTTGTACTTCCTCATCATTATCAACAAGTTTTCCAGCCTCTATTTCCATATCTAATATATCAGATATGCTTTTTCCCATTAAATTAATACCGCTAGTATCATATTCAGACTGTAAAAATGATTTAAATTCATTAGCATATTGAAATATGCTTATGTCAAAATCATTTATTTGATTATTACTTCCCTCTGTATCTACCCCTGTGTTTATTTCTTCAAGCTTTCCATTTTCTTCCAAATAAGAAAAAAAAGATCTTTTTAAAGAAACAAAATCCATAAACTTTTCTCCATATTTTCTTTAAACATCGGCATTTTGACTAATTTTCTTTAGTTCTTTTATGGAGGAAGTTAAGAAATATTAAAATTTTATTATTTTTCTATCTAAATTATAAAGAGCTGGATCTAAATCACATATATTTGCAAATTCTTCAAATGTTTTTATTTTTGTCTTTTTTACAGCATTTGCAAGTATTTTAGCCCTTACTCTTGAAACACCAGGTATTAATTCAATAATATACCAAGCTTCTTGATTTACATTTATAAATGGCACTATTTTTTTATTTCTATTAAATCTCTTTTTTGCACTTTCTATCTTAATTTTATATTCTTCAATTTTTAAATTCTTTCGATGAATATTAACAAATATAAATACAGGAATTAATATCAAAGAAAACAACGCATAAATATAAAGTTTATTAATTATTAAACTCAAAAACAGAAAAAAATATATAAATAAAAAAACTCTTAACATATCAATGACCTAAATTAAAAAGATAACAATTTATATATAATACATTAAACTAAAATATCATAAATTTTCTAACAATGCAAAATACTTTATACTTATTTAATCAAGTATCGACTTCGTTTCACTATGAAAGAAATTTCACTCAATAATTAAGTTTTTGGTTTATTTTGTAAAAAAATTCAATCACAATTTCAATCTATCTTGATTTTTTCACAGACAATATAATACATAAATAGACGAATTCAACAAGGAATACCTTGTTGAATTCAGTTGTAAGGACTGTATTATGAAAATAATAAGTAAGTAAGGATTAAGATCTTTTTAAAGAAGCATAAGCTGGTTGATTAGCAATTAAGTTAGCAATAGAAGTATTTTGGTTACCATCTCTAGTATATAATTTTGATAAATAATTTAATCTTTTAACTAATTTAGAATCGCTAACTTTTAAAGAAGGATTAACACTTGTAAAAGCTACCCATGTTTGAACTTCACAAGTCCAAGCTCTAACTTCTTCTTCATAAGTTTTAGTATTTTCGTGGTGAACACTTTCGTGAGCGATTAAACAAGCAACTGCTTCAACAGGAGCTGTTTTATAATCTGAACTAATTAATATAACTAATCTACCATCGGCTGTTTTTGCAGTAACTGCTTCACAAGTACCGTAACCCATTGCTGCCATATTTCTGAACATAATTTTAATAGGTTTACCGGTTGAATTGTTACCTTGTATTACATTTAAAACTTTTCTATTATTCATTGCTTCTAATTTATTTAATGCAGCTGTTAATACAGGTTGTTTAGTATTAGCGGAAAAATCTGCAGCTAAAGCAACATTTGAAACGCTCAACAAAACTAATGCGCTAAAAAGCACAACTATCTTACTCATAAATTTCATAACAGGGAATCCTTCTTGAGAACAACTTATCTTTTACATTTAATTGGTTTGTTTAACCTTACGAATTTGTTATCGACAAGAAGATTTTTCAACTTTAATTTTAAGTTCAATTTTTCACATTTTTTGTAACATTTCTTAAAAAATACAAATATATACAGGTTAAATAAGCAGTAAAATCAATGCTTTTCATTTTTTTACATTCTAAATTATTTAATTCAGTTTTAATAGAAAAATGTTTATTGTATAATTCAGAAGAGGTGAAAATTATAAACTATGTATGATTTAGGGATAATAGGAGCTGGTCCTGCAGGTTACGCAGCGGCGATAAGAGCAAGCCAGAAAGGGCTTAGTGTAGTTTTATTTGAAAAAAATTTTATTGGCGGAACATGCTTAAATAGAGGCTGTATTCCTACAAAAACAATTTTGCATTGTTGTAAATTATATATAGAACTAAAAAATTCAGAGAAATTTGGAATAGAAGCAGAGAATATCAACTTTAATTTTGAGAAAATTCAAGAAAGACAAAAGAATATATCTGAAAAAATAAGAAAATCTCTCACAAATCTAATAAAAAGCTACAATATTACAATTATTGAAGAAGAAGCAGAAATTGAAACGGAAACATTAATAAAAACAAAGAGCGGATGTTATGAAGTTAAAAATATAATAATAGCAACAGGTTCAAAACCTAATAAAATAAAATTCAATGGTAACTATAATGACAGCTTTATATTAACTTCAGATGATATTTTAAATATAAATACATTACCTGCATCAATATTAATAGTGGGTTCAGGTGCTATTGGTATAGAATGGGCAAGAATATTATCCAGCCTTGGGGTTAAAGTTTGTATTATAGAAATGATGGATAAACTTATTCCGACAGCTGATTATGAAGTCAGTGAACGAATTGGAAGAATATTTAAGAAGAATAAAATTGAGTTTTATACAAGTACTACTATAGAATCAATTGAGGATAAAAAAGTAACTTTATCAAACGGAAAAATTATAGAACCGGATAATATATTGCAAGCAATAGGAAGATTACCTGAGAAAATAGCAGGAAATTTATCAAAAAAAATAGAAGGTTCAAAATATATAAATATACAAAATAACTACCAAACTAACATAAGTAATATTTATGCAATTGGAGACATAAACGGAAAGTCAATGCTTGCACACAGTGCAATGAAGCAGGCAGAAGATTTAATTGACTATATAATAACAAAAAAAATTATAGAGTTTGATAAAGATAAAGTGCCTGCAGTAATATATGGGACGCCGGAAATAGCATATATTGGCAAAACAGAACAAGAACTTATAGAAAAAGGAATTAAATATAAGAAATCATTTTTTCCAATAGCAGCATTAGGTAAAGCCTATGCAGAAGATAAAATAGAAGGATTTATAAAAATTCTTGCTACAGAAAATGAGATTCTGGGTGCACATATAATATCTGAAGAAGCCAGTGCTATGATTGAACAGATTGCAATAGCAATGGGGAATAATATCAAGCCTAAAAATATAAGCGATATAATATTTGCCCACCCTACATACTCTGAAGGTATACACGAAAGCATACTTGCGTTAGATAACTTAGCTATACATATACAAAATAATAAATAGGAAGATAGGAAATGGAAGAAATACAAAAGCGCAAAAGGACTAAAACAAAGATAGTTGCAACACTTGGTCCCTCAAGCAGTGACTATGAAACAATAAAAAGATTGGTAGAAGCAGGTGTTACAGTATTTAGAATAAATACTTCTCATGGTGAGAAAGAAGAACACGCCGAAAAAATAAAAATTATAAGACAGATTGAAAAAGAATTAAACAAAAACCTACCAATTTTAATTGACTTACAAGGACCCAAAATAAGAGTAGGAAAAATTCCAAATCCTATAGAAATTAAAAAAGGACAAGAAGTAATTTTAGAGAATACCAACGAATTAAAAGATGGAATAATTCCTGTTGACTATGAAGGAATAGCAAAAGACGTAACCGTTGGAGAAAAGATTCTTTTAGATGACGGAAAAGTAGGCTTAAGAGTAGAAAAAGTTATTGGTTCCAAAGTATACACTGTTGTTGAGCATGGGAATATAATAAAACCGAGAAAAGGAATAAATATACCTGGAGCTCAAGCCAGTTTGGAAGCTGTAACACCAAGGGATAAAGAATATATAAAATTTGCCATAGAACAAAATGCAGACTATCTTGCACTTTCTTTCGTTAGAAAAGCAGAGGATGTTAAATGTGCAAAATATTATACAAAAGCATTTGGAGACAAAGAAATTCCAATAATTGCAAAAATAGAAAAACCTCAAGCTGTTGAAAATTTAGAAGAAATTGTAATGACTGCTGATGGAATTATGGTTGCCAGAGGCGATTTAGGAATAGAAATGTCTCCACAAGAAGTTCCTATAGCACAAAAAAAGATAATTCAATTAACAAATGAACACAAAAAGCCTTGTATTGTTGCAACACAAATGCTCGAATCAATGATGGAAGAACCAATCCCAACAAGAGCAGAAGCAAGTGACGTAGCAAATGCGATATATGACGGAACTGATGCAATTATGCTCTCAGGAGAAAGTGCAGCAGGCAAATATCCTATTGAAGCAGTAGAAATGATGGCAACCATTTCAAGAGCAGTTGAAAATAGTCCGTTTTTAAAAACAGATTATGATTCAGACTTAATTTCAGAGCTTGATCCTGTCTCTCAAGCTATAGCAAACAGTGCTGTTAATTTATCAAAAAAATTAAAAGCGAAAGGAATTTTAATATTCTCAGAATGGGGATATACTCCGCCGATAATATCCAAATTAAAACCATCAGTCCCAATAATAGTTGTTACAAATTCTTATTCTACAGCCAGAAGACTAAGTTTATTTTGGGACATTTTCACTTACGTTGATAAAGAATGTGACAGCATTCTTGATGAAGCATTATTTAAAAAAATAGATAACCTTCTTATTAACCGCACTTGGTTTAAAAACGGAGACGATATAATTATTGTAAATTCTGTTCCAAAACTTATAACAGGCAAGATAAATACTATTAGAGTGCACAAAGTAGGTGAAAACCAATAAATAAAAATTTACAAAACCTTTTGAAAAATAATATTATTATTTAAGTCAATATAATTATGCAAATTTTGCAGAAGAGAAGGTGAAAAATTATAATTATTATCAGCAGGAATAATTTTTATAAAAGAATTATATCCATCTTTTGCCGAAACAGAAGCTATAAATTCTTTGGTATATGCTTTAAAAAGCACACTTCCTGTTTTAAACTGAATTTCTTCAATAGAATAATTATGTTCATTTATTGCAGCTAATAATAGATATAATAAATTTTCAGAAGAAGTTTTATAAGTTTTCGTAAAGTCAGATGCTATAGGTAAAGATTTTGACACATTTGCCGGGCTAATTACAGCATCCGCCAAAGTAATATTAGGAAAAGCGAACATATTTATTAACAATAGTAAAAGTATTTTTTTCTTCATTAAATCTCCATCCAGGAATTACCTTTATATATATCAATTTTCAAAGGAACAAGGAAAGGTTGATCCATTTCCATTGCTTTTTTTACTAAAGTTTTTACTTCTTCTACTTCAGTATTTACCGTTTCAATTACAAGTTCATCATGCACTTGTATGATTATTTTAGATTTAATGTTATTTTTTATAAAGTCATTATTCAAACGAATCATAGCAATCTTCATAACATCCGCAGCTGTTCCTTGAATAGGTGCATTAATAGCAGCCCTTTGTGCAGCTTCTTGAATTTTTCCGTTTGTGCTTAATAATCCGGAACTTAAATAACGTTTTCTTCCATATATTGTTTCAACATAACCATGTGCATAAGCAAATTTAATTGTATCATCCATATATCTTTTAACATCAGGATAGGTAGCAAAATACCTGTCGATAAAATCTTGAGCTTCAAAAGGAGAAATTCCAAGACTTGAAGCCAAGCCATATCGTGATTGACCATATACAATACCAAAATTTACAGCTTTTGCTTTTGAGCGCATATCTTTTGTAACTTCTTCTATAGGAACTCCAAAAATTTTGCTTGCTGTAGAGGAATGAACATCTTCATCATTACAAAATGCCTCAATTAAATTATCATCTCTTGATATATGAGCAAGCAGTCTTAACTCAATTTGAGAGTAATCAGCTGAAATAATAAAATTATTTTTATCCTCTGCAACAAAAGCACCTCTGATTCTGTTTCCCAACTCAGTTCTTATTGGAATATTTTGTAAATTAGGGTTAGATGAAGAAAGTCTTCCTGTTGTTGTAATCGTTTGATTAAAACTTGTATGAATTCTGTTATCATAAGGACTTATAAGTTCAGGAAGTGCTTCTGTATAAGTACTTTTTAACTTAGCTAAATGTCTTTGTTCCAAAATATCTTTTGCTATTTGATTTTCTTCGGCCAAATTTTCAAGGACCTTAGCGCTTGTTGAAAAACCCGTCTTAGCTTTCATTCCTTTTGCTTTAAGATTCAATTTACCAAAAAGCATTTCTCCTACTTGTTTTGGCGAATTAATATTAAACTTTTCACCCACTTCGTCATAGATTTTATTTTCTACAATATCAAGTTTTTCTTGAATTTCTTTTTCTATAACTTTTAAATATTCAACATCTATACTTGCGCCATTTTCTTCCATTTTTGCAAGCACAAGACATAATGGAACTTCAATATCATATAGCAAATCAAGTTCTTTCTCATCTAAATTTTCTTGCCAATATTTAGTCAAAAGTAATGTAGCAAAAGAATCGTCACAAGCATAAGAGGCTGCATCTTCAATACTGACTGTTTCTATTGTTAATGAAGCAGATGAATTTTTTAATAACTGTTCATATTCAACCATCATATAATCAAGATAATCACTTGCCTGCTGCTTTAATCCGTGTTTTCTTGAAGAATCTTTAATATAACTTGCAAGCATTGTATCAAAAATTATATTATTTAACGGCATATCATGATGTTTTAATACATGATAGTCAAATTTCGCATTCTGCAATGTCTTTGCAATGTCTTGATCAGCTAAAACAGGCGCCAATTTTTCTTTTACATATTCAAGATCTATTTGTTTACCTACTTGATGAAAAACAGGGATATAAAATGATTGAACAAGATCACTTTTCGATAAATCAATTTTAACTCTATTATTCTTTGCTTGAATTTGCTCAGAAAAAGATATTGAAATACCGACTAAATCACACTCCAAAGGATTAATACCTGTTGTTTCAACATCTATAGAAAATAGCGTTTGTTCTTTTAACATTGATACAAGAGAAATAAGTTTTTCTTCAGTATCTACAATATTTTTTTTGTGATTATATTCTTTATGTGAAGATTTAACGAGCATATCATTAATTCCAAGCCCCAATTGAAGCTGACCTTGAGCAAGAGAAGAAACATTTTGTTGAATTTCTTCTTCATTACAGCCAGGTGCAACTTTTGCTTCTAAAGAACCTATTTTAAATGGTTTTAATATATTATCAGAATTCTTTAAGAAATTATAAAACTGATTTTTCTTAAAAAATTCTATTACAGCATCATAATTAGGCATTTCAAGCTTTGCACAGTCAAAATCATAATCAATATCAAGATTTCTTTGAATAGTAGCAAGCTCTTTACTTAAAAAAGCAATTTCTTTTCCTTCTGTTAACTTTTTGTTTAAAGCTTTTTCAGTAATTTCATCAATATGTTCATAGATTAACTCAAGTTTATCGAACCTGCTTAAAAGCTTACAAGCAGTTTTTTCGCCAATACCTTTAATTCCTGGGATATTATCAGACGAATCACCGCTCAAACCTTTATAATCAGTTATTTGATAAGGGTATACCCCCATTTTTTCATATACTTTATACCAGTCATACTCAACCAATTCACCTTTAGACGGCACTATTACTTTAATAAAGCCATCTCTGTCAACTAATTGAAAAGAATCTCTGTCACCTGTTAAAATATATGTTTTATGCTGTTTTTGTTTAGCTTTAGTTGCAATTGTACCAATAACATCATCCGCTTCATAATTTTCCTTAGTATAAATAGGAATATTTAGTGCATTTAAACCTTCTACTATAAGCTGTAATTGACTTCTTAATGTATCAGGCATTGTTTCTCTTGTTGCTTTATATTCCGCATACATTTCTGTTCTGTATGTATATCTAGAAACATCAAATGCAACAGCAATCGCATCTGGTTTTATCGTATTATTTTGAAGCAGATCAAAAAGCGCTTTAAAAAAACCAAAAACAGCCCACGTCGGCTGATTATCAGACGTTTTCATTCCTGTTCTTTCTAAAGCAAAAAAGTATCTGTATGCCAGTGCGTGACCATCTATTAAAATGAAGTTCTTATCTTGCATAGAAATATTGTAACTTTCAAACAGCCATTATACAAGCAAGTATTAAGATATCCGAATTAAATTTAATAAAACATCACTGTTTAATAATAAGTTCATTTAATTTCTCCATTTCATTAAAAAGATTATAAAAGCATAATTCACAATTCTTTAGACCTTTGTATACCTCTTCAACATCAAAAAATTCTTCCTTCAATCTTTTTAAAAATTCAGGATTTTCTTTTAACTTTTCAAAACTTATTAATAAAATATCTGCTCTTATTAAAATAAAAATTGCCTGAGTCCAAGCTTTTTTAAGCGGTTTATTTATTATTTTCAAAAAGCTTTCTCCATCCATAAATTTTTTAACAATAACATTTATATTTTTATCTATAATTTCATCAAAATTATTATTCAAATCTGATTTGTTCATATTAAACTCCTTTAATTTTTGTTACAACTAATACAGTAAAAAAAACGTAAAAACGAACAATAATACGTCAAATATATCAAAATACGATAAATATGTCAATAAAACGATTAAATATATAATATTAATATGGGTGTAAGAAAAGATATAAAAGTTTTATTAGCTGAAAATAATGTTAAGTTAAAAGATTTGGCAGTTGAAATGAGCGAAAAAATTGGCAAAAAAATTACTGCTGATAACATTTCTCAAAAATTAAGAAAAGGCACCTTAAGATATGATGATGCAATGATTATTGGTGATATCTTAGGGTATGATTTAAAATTTATTAAAAGAAATTAATCCAATTTAAACTGTTTTTGGTATTCTTCTTTTCCTTCAATCTTTTTCTGTTCTTCTTTTAAAAGAACAAAATTTTCAATAACAAGAACATCCAAATCTGTATACATAAAACATTTATAGGCGTTTTCCGGAGTATTTACAATCGGTTCGCCTCTTATATTAAAAGAAGTATTAACAATTACACTGCAAGCTGTTAACTTTTTAAATTCGTTAATTATATTCCAATATCTTGGATTAACTTCTTTAGATACGGTTTGAATTCTTGCAGAATAGTTAACATGAGTTATTGCAGGAAGTATAGAGCGATATGCCTTTAATTTATCAATACCTTTATAATTTTTTTCTTCAGGAGTTAATTCTGTTTTAATTTTATCTGATATAGGCTGAGTTAAAAGCATATAAGGAGATTTTTTCCCTTTTTTAATATCAAAAAATTCTTCAACGTCTTCTTCTAAACAGCTGGGAGCAAACGGTCTGAATGATTCTCTTTTCTTAATAGCCAAATTTAAATTTCTTTGCATATCACGATTTCTCGGATCTGCTAAAATACTTCTGTTACCCAATGCTCTTGGACCATACTCCATTCTTCCTGAAAAATGGCCTATACTTTTTCCTTCTGAAATATATTTTGCAATTAATTTTACAACTTCTTCTTCTGTTTCATATTTTGTATATTTTGCATCGAATTTATTTAATGTTTCAATTATTTCATCATCAGAATATTTAGGCCCCAGAAGACTGCCTTTTTGAGAATCAGCGTTATTTACAATTCTTTTATTATTTAACCCCATATAATAAACAGCAAGAGCAGCTCCTAAAGCGCCACCAGCATCACCGGCTGCAGGCTGAATCCAAATGTTTTCAAATTTTCCATTTTTCAATACATTTCCGTTAGATACACAGTTTAGTGCGCAGCCTCCTGCCAAACACAAATTTTTCATGCCTGTTTTATCATAAACATAATTAGCAAGTTTTAATATTATTTCTTCTGTTACAACCTGAAGACTTGCTGCTATATCCATATCATTTTGAGATAAAGCTGTTTCAGGTTTTCTGGGAGGGCGATTAAACAATTTTTCAAATTTTTTATTAAACATATAATCTGTTGTACAATATCCAAAATATTCTTGATTTAACCAAAAAGACCCATCTTCTTTAACATCAACAAGATTTTCATATATTAAATCTTTATACTTAGGCTCTCCATAAGGAGCAAGCCCCATAACTTTATATTCACCGGAATTAACTTTGAATCCAAGAAAACCTGTAAAAGCACTATATAAAAGTCCCAATGAATGAGGAAATTCTATTTTTTGCTTAATTTCAATTTTATTACCTTTTCCTATGCCCCAAGTAGTAGTATCCCATTCTCCTACACCATCTAAACAAAGTATAGCAGCCTCTTCAAATGGAGAAGGGAAAAATGCACTTGCACAATGTGATTCATGATGAGTTGTAAAATATATAGGACATTTTAATTTTTTATCAAAATATTTATCTATTTGAGAAGGAATGAATAATTTTTTATTCAACCAAACTGGCATAGCATTTATAAAACTTTTGATGCTATATGGAATATAAGCCATTGACGTTTCTAAAATTCTTTCAAATTTAACAAACGGCTTTTCATAATACACAACACCATCAAGCGTTTCAGGAGTTATACCTGCTTCAGTCAAGCAATAATTAACAGCATTAATAGGAAACTCACTATCTTGCTTTATTCTTGTAAATCTTTCTTCTTGAGCAGCTGCTATAATTTCACCATCTTTTATAATAGCTGCAGCACTGTCATGATAATATGCACTAATTCCTAATAAATATGTCATTTTTCACCTAAAATTGATATTCATAATTTGTATTTTTATTCTCATTATCAATCCAATATGATTGAATGTTGGGCTTTTTTAGTCTTAATCTGTCTCTTTTTACAATTTTCATTAAAATTCCTGTAGGCAAAACCGCACAAATATACACAAAAAATAATGCAATAATTGAAATATACTTACCTAAAAAACTGCCAATTTCTTTTAACTTCTTATATATGAAATTACCGAGTTTAGGAATAACCAGACTTATAAAAGCTATAAGAAAAAAGAAATGATATATTATATTTTTTACAAATAAAGAACTTTGTATTTCAAATATTCTAAAAAAAATATTTACAATAACAAAAGGTATTATTACACATGTTAATGATAACTTTATATTTTCACTTATCTTCATTTTTTATCCTATATAATTGTATAAATGAATGGTGATACAGGTGATGTTCCAATTGCTATTAGAAAAATTAAAAGTATTAGAAATAAAATTACAGGAACAATCCAATAAGCCTTCTTACTCCAAAGAAAAACAAACATTTCTATTAAAAAATTTTTTCTTTTCATTTTATTTCCTCTTCTTTTATTTTGTTGAACATCTCAATTGCCTCTTCATGCTCAGGCAAAATTTTTAATAATGTTTCTAAATGCTCTTTAGCTGCAGCATATTCTTTTTGTGCAAACTTACATCTTGCAAGATTCATAAGTATTCCAAGATTATTTGGTATTGTCAGATTTACAATATTATATAGTGCATAAGCTCTACTATATTCACCAATTTCGTAATAAACCTGAGCTAATAAATTAGCTATTTCCGTATTAGGCGCCAATGTATAAGCATCTTCAAGTAGTTTTTTTGCATTTTCATAATTTTTTTCAAAATTATAAACTTGAGCAAGATGAAATAAAACTTGTATATTTTGAGGTTCAACAGCAATTGCTTTTAATAATAATTCTTTTGCTTTTTCAGGCATATTCATAGACATATAGTTGATAGCTATACTAACTAACATATACACTGGAAGATTATCTAATTTAAACAATTTATTATACATTTTTTTCGCATTATTAAATTCTGCCATTAAGTGATAATAATTACCATATTCAAATATTATATACATATTATCAGGCTGAATTTTATAGGCTTTTTTGAAATATTCAGAAGCTTTATCAAAAAATCTCCTTGATAAATAAATAATACCAAGATCTTTATATGCAAGAGCAAAATCAGGTTTCATTACAATTATTTTTTTCAAGATTTCTTCAGCTTTATCAGTATCATTAGTTTTTGCACATAATACCGCATATTCATATAAAATTTCTACATTTGAAATACCGGATGTAATTAGATTTGAATAAAGAATCTTAGCTGGTTCTATCTTATTTAATCTTGTATATAAAGAAGCAAGATGTAGTTTTAATTGAACAGAACTTAAATTAAATGTTAATAACTTTTCAATTATTTTTACAGCCTTATCTAAATCACCTAACCCCTCATAAGCACAAGCAAGATTATATCTATAATTTTCTTTATTAGGTTCAATCTTAATAATCTCATTATAAGCATCAACAGCATCTTGAAATTTTTTAGCTTTTAATGCTGAAATAGCAAAAGCTGTTTGATATGAAAGCTTTTTCTCAATAGAACAACACCTTTTAAGAACATTATAAGAATTATCAAAATCTTCTATTGCAAAGTATGCAATACCAATATTATAAAGAGTTGAAGAATCATTTTCATCAAGTTCAAGAGCTTTTTTATAAAAAGACATTGCTTTGTCTATTTCATGTTTTGTAAAATATGCAAGACCCATTTTATTATAATATCTTGCATTATCAGGCATAATATCTATTGCTTTTTGTAACTTTTCAACAGTATATTCTATATCTCCTGATTCTAGAGCAGCTGCTGAAATAATATCATAAATTTGTGCATCATCAGGTGCTATTTGAAGCATTTTATCTTCTAAATCAAAAACTTCTTGATATTTTTTTTGTTTTATATAAGCGATTGCAATACTCTTATAAGCATCAAGATAATCTTTTCTTAATTCTATAACTCTTTTTAATAATAACTCGGCTTTATCATATTCTTCTTTTTCTAACTTTATTGTTGCCAAATAATAATAAGAAAGAGCATCATCATTATTTTCAGCAATTACTGCCTCAAAATTTTCTTCTGCTTCTTTATTAAGTCCTAAATTTATATTACATAAACCAAGCAGCTTTTGTATTTCAACATCAATATCATTACTTTCAAGAAAAAGATTAATCTGTTCTTTTGCTTTCTTATAATCTTTTTCTTCTATACTTTTTAATATATCTTGCTTATCCATAAATAAAAACCTATAGATAGTATTATAACAAATTAATATAAAAGGACAACAAACATAAAGAAAACAAATCAGTAATTGAAAAAAAAGCATTTTTATGTTCTAATAACAAAGGTTTAGATAGGCAAAGGGAGATAGATTTATGTCAGAAAGAACTTTTATAGCAATTAAACCTGACGGTGTTAAAAGAAATTTAATAGGAAGAATTATTACCAGGTTTGAAGAAAAAGGCTATAAAATTATTGGGTTAAAATTACTTCTCCCAACGGTAGAATTAGCAGAAAAGCATTATGCTGAACATAAAGGCAAACCATTTTACCCAAGATTAATAGAATATATTACATCAGGACCAATTGTTGCTATGGTAATTGAAGGACCAAACGTTATAGCAGAATCAAGAAGAATGATGGGTTCAACAAAACCTGAAGAAGCAGAAGCAGGAACAATAAGATTCGAATATGCTATAAATAAAGAATATAATATTATTCACGGTTCAGACTGCGTCGAAAGTGCAGAAAGAGAAATTGCCATATATTTTAAAGAAGAAGAGCTTTGTCCTAATTGGACAACAATGTTAGAAATGATAATGAATGAAAAGTAAATATTTTTCGTTTGAATTATTAAAAGAAGATAAAAAAACAAAAGCCAGAGCAGGAATACTTCATACTCCGCACGGCGATATAGAAACACCTATATTTATGCCTGTTGGAACACATTCTGCTGTTAAAATGCTTACAATGCATCATTTAAAAGAAACTCAAGCACAAATTATATTATCAAATTCTTTTCACCTCTTTTTAAGACCAGGGAATAAATTAATAAAAGAATTTGGCGGACTACATAAATGGATGAATTGGGATAAACCAATATTAACTGATTCAGGTGGATTTCAAGTATTTAGCTTAGCACATTTAAATAATATAACAGAAGATGGTGTTAAATTTAAAGAACCAAAAACTGGAGATGAATACTATATAAATCCGGAAATTTCAATGGAAATTCAACAAGATTTAGGACCAGATATTGCTATGGCATTTGACCAATGTGCACCATATCCTTGCGATTATAAAGATGCAGTAAAAGCAATGGAAAGAACCCATAGATGGCTTGAAAGATGTTTTAAGGCTCATTCAAGAGAAGATCAAGCACTATTTCCTATAGTGCAAGGAGCTTTCTTTGATGATTTAAGAAAAGAAAGTGCTAGTGTAATTTCTTCTTATGATGCTGTAGGATATGCAATTGGCGGTGTAAGTGTAGGCGAACCTACAGAATTAAAAAATCATTTAGTTGAATATACAGCACCTTTATTACCAAGAAATAAACCAAGATATCTGATGGGTGTCGGAACTCCTATTGATTTACTTGAAGGAGTTAAAAGAGGCGTTGACATGTTTGATTGTGTTCTTCCGACCAGAAATGCCCGTCATGGTTCTTTCTTTACTTATGAAGGAAAGAAAAATATAAAGAATAAACAATTTGAAAAAGATCCTTTGCCTCTTGATGAAAAATGTGATTGTTATGCTTGTAAAAACCATTCTAAAGCATATATAAGACACCTTTATAAGATGGGAGAAGCAAATGCACAAATTCTTCTTTCAATACATAATACGCGCTTTTTATTAAAATTCATTCATGATTTAAGAAATAGTATTTTAGATGACCGATTTGAAGAATTTTATAACATTCACTCCAATATAAATTAAAGTCCTATATTTTTATCAAGTTTTAATGAATCAATAATTTTCAATATAGTAATAAGTTCAAGAATAATAGCTCTATATATAGATATATCATTTGCAGGTTTTAATATCGGCATTTCAAACCAATCTTTAGATGAAGAAACTGCTATATTTACATTACCATGTTCAAATGATAAAGTTATATTTTTACCTATACCTCTTTTTGCAAGTTGAACCATTCTATTCATAAAAGCAGTTGTAATTAAATATCTTGCTTCTATTTGATCGGTTGAAAAAACATCATAATATTTTTCAAATTCAGGATCCTCCAGATTTACCTTTTGTTCATGTTTATTATTTATAATATTCAATGAATTTTGTTTTATACATGTATATCCTCTATATTTTTTCAAACAAGGAACCGTTATTAAAATACCATCAAATATTGTAATAGAACGACGTCGCTTTCCTGAGCCTGTTTCTTTTTCAAGACAAATTTCTGAAATACTAACTTTTAAATTTTTATACATTCCTTCAATTCTGTCATCTATATTAACCTTATTATAAGTATCAAATAACTCCAGCGATTTTATATATTTTTTAAGATTCATCTGAGAAACATCTTTTCTCAATAAATTAAAATCACCTACAAAAGATAATAATTTAGGTAAAATTAAAGGTTTAACTTTACTCTTATATGAACAAACAATAAAAATAACAATACAAATTATTATTACTTCTATATGGAACAATATCTTGAATGAATCAACACCCATATCAAGGCAATTACCATATTCTATGGTGCCATACACAACATATCCTAAAATAGATAAAATAGCTATACTTACAAGCGCATATGCACTATATAAATATTTTTTTCTTATTTTCTCAATATTAGACATTTGTATAGAAAGATTTTTTCTATAAAATTTCTTAAATTCAGAAGAAAAAACACTTTTTTGTATACTTTTATAATCTTCAACCATAATTATTCATCTATATAAAATCTTTTGCATTAATAGGTTTTCTTGATATTTCATCTGCTTCAAAATAACTTAAATTAGCCGTATTACCTGCACAAGCAGCAAATATTGAACCAGGGAAAATTTGTATTGTATTTCTAAGCTGTGTTAATGCTGAATTATAAAATCTTCTTGCAGCTGAAATATGTTCTTCTACCTCATTATAAGTCTGCATCACCTTAAGCATTGTAGCATCTGATTTTAATGCCGGATAATTTTCAACAGTAACCATTAATGATTTTAATAATGAATCAAGTTCTGCTTCTGCACTAAATTTTTCTTTTGTTCCAATTTTAGAATTTATTGCCTTTGATCTTAATTCTGTTATTTTTCCAAACAATTCATTTTCATGTTCCATAAATTTTTTAGCAATCGTTAATAAATTAGGAATTAAATCATATCTTTTTCTAAGTTGAACATCAATGCCTGATAATGCTTCTAAAACCATATTTTTATTTTTAATAACCGTTGCATAAAGAGAATATACAAGTAATATTATACCTATAATTATTACCGCTATTGAAAGAGTTGTAGTTGTATAAGTATTTTGTAATGAATAAAAAAGAGATATAGCACCAATTATAATTATTAATAAAGCAAAAGTTACCATAAATATCCTTCTATTTAATTCTATACTACAAACTTTTATATTACATTATTTTTCCCAAAAACAAAATATGTTATAAAAGATTAACATATAATTGTCTGAGAAAAAATTCACGATAAGCAACAAGTGTGAATGATTTTTTTTGCAAAACGAACCCAAAATTTTGTTTTTCAATGAATTTGCATACGTAGTAAAACGGAGGTGAGCAGAGTTTTCTAAAGGTGAGCACTTTGTTACCGAGTCATCATAACTGCCAATTTTCAACTTCTTCAGTACAATATATTTTTAATTATTAACTTTTTATAAAAAAAATCTTAATTTAAGCAATTTTTTTTAATCATATACTTTATTGACGACAAAGGAGAAATATTATGATTATTAATAAAATAAAAAGTCCAATAATCAATAAAAAAGAAACAACTGTTAAAGAAGATAGAAGTGCAAAGAGCCAAAAATCTAAATTAAAAGATACAGGGAAAAAAATATTACTCACCTTAAGTTGCTTAGCAGCTGCTGGTTATTTATTAATTCATAACACAAAAACAGACAATGTAAAAACAAATAATCAAAAACCAAATACTCCAAGTGATAATTCTTTTGATGAAAAAGGCAGTGAACCTAAAGCTCCTCAAACAATAACAATTGAAGACAATGGAAGTGAGCCTGAGGCTTCTCAAGCTATAACAATTGATAAATCAGATTACAATTCCGGCGAAGTAACAGATACTACAGATTATGAACCAGATATAAATCCAGGTTATGACGGTTTAACAAAAGTTCTACTGGCAATAGGTATAGATGGTAATATATATGAAATATATGAATTATCGGATGGAAGACTAATAATACCAGCAGACTACCATTTCCCAGAGGGAAGAAGTATTGATGAACTCTCTTTTGACAGAAAGAATATTGGATATGACTTAAGAAATACTACACAATCCATTGTCCCAAACTATGGAGATTATGGTTCCAAAATTGGTGATGTTGATGCTTTTGATAATTCAATCATTTATAAAGCTTCTATTCTAAAAGAACTTAAGAAACTTCCATCAGGTCTAGATTTAATAACAGAATTATATAGTCAAGAGAACAAAGAACTACACGATTTTATATTTTCTATTAAAGATATTAGTAGTGAAGAAATAGATGCTATTTTTTCTAAAAAGATTTCATCTAAAGACATTCTACTCGCTTTATTAGAAAAATTAGCGAAATATAAAGAACAACATTCAGATAATGAAACAAGTTTGCAACTTGTTTCAATTATGCAATCATCAATACAGGAAAAACTTGAAAAACTCCAAAAATCATCCTCATATCACCAAGAATATGATTATGAAGATGCAGAAGAATATGGATATGAAGAAGCTGGCGAAATTGATTATAATTTTTGCTAATTCCTAATTAGTTTTGCATAATAAAAAAAGAACGGATAAAATATATCCGTTCTTTTTATATAAATTTCTATCTTATTTTGTAACAAGCTCCATTTCATCCTGAGAAGCATATACACAATGACATCCACAGTCAACATGGATAACTTCACCTGTAACACCTGAAGATAAATCAGATAACAAATATAAACCTGTTTTACCAACATCTTCAAGAGTAACATTTCTTTTTAAAGGAGCTTTAAGTACAGCTGCTTTCAGCATTTTACCAAAACCATCAATACCTGAAGCCGCTAATGTCTTAACAGCACCTGCAGAAATACAATTAACTCTTACGCCTTGTTTTCCAAGATTTTCTGCTAAATATCTTGCAGATGACTCTAATGCAGCCTTTGCAACACCCATAATATTATAGTTTGCAACAACTTTTTCACCGCCTAAATATGTCAGAGCTAAAATAGAACCGCCTTCATTCATAATTGGTTTTGCATTTCTTGCTAAAGAAACAAGAGAATATGCACTAACACCCATCGCCAAATCCCAACCGGCTTTTGATGTGTTAATAAATTCACCTGTTAAATCTTCTCTGTTTGCAAAAGCAACAGCATGAACAACAAAGTCAATCTTTCCGTACGTTTTTTCAAGTTCTGCAAAAACTGCTTTTACTTCATCTTCTTTTGTAACATCACAAGACATTATAACTTTTGCATTCATTCCTTCAGCAATAGGACGAACTCTTTTTTCCATAACTTCACCGGCATATGTAAAAGCTATATCAGCACCAGCTTCAAAAAGTTGTTTTGCAATACCGTATGCAATACCATGTGTATTTGAAACGCCAAATATAACGCCTCTTTTACCTTCCATTAATTTCATATTATACCCCTTCTAAACCTGTTAACTTTTATTTAATTTTACTATTAAAATATTCTTTTATCAACTAAAAAGGCTTTCATTCAGAAAGCCTTTTTATTATTTTTCACAAATTTCTTTTACTTTTTCTTTTAACTGCTTCTTATTATGTATTATTGATGAAATAAATGCAGCGCCAACAATAACAAGTCCAACACCTCCTGTTATAACTTCAGGAATTTCAATGCGAGTACTTATAAACATAATTATAGCTAAGAAACCTATTGCCCAATGAGCACCATGTTCTAAATATAGGTACTGCTTTAATGTTTTCATATCAACCATGTAAATTGTTAAAGAACGAACAAACATTGCACCTATTGCAAGACCAATACATATTATTATTATATCTTTGCTAATCGCAAATGCACCTAAAACTCCATCTAAAGAAAAAGATGCATCAATTAATTCCAAATAGAGAAACCCTATAAAACCAAGTTTAGCAGTTTCGCCCATAATTGCGGCTTTTTTTTCTGCAATTTGTTCAAGTAAATTACTTATACTATCTACAACAAGATAAAGAATAATTCCAATAAATCCTGACATCAAGACTGAATTTTTCTGTTCTTCGGGTATAAAGTGCTGCAATATAAGTAATGCAAATAAAGCAAAAACAACATCAACATATTTTACACAATTAAGTTTAATCAATTTTTTTTCTAAAAAACCAATCCAATGAACTTCTTTTTCTTCATGAAAAAAATAAGCCAAAAAAATCATCAAAAGGAAAGAACCGCCAAAAGTAACTAAAGGCGCATGCACTATATGTAAATAATATGCATACTTATCAACATCATATAATGCTAATTTTGTTACTCCAATAACCGTAAGTCCAGAGAAAGCTGCAACAACTATAATTGGGAATAAAAATCTCATACCGAATACCGCAATAGCAATACCCCAAGTTAGAAATCTATGACGCCATTTATCTGACATTTTTTCTAACTTTATAGCATTTATTACAGCATTATCAAAAGATAAAGTAACTTCTAAAATCGACAGAAATGCCACTATAAATAATGTTATAAATCCACTTCCGGGATGTGAATGTTCTCCCCAGAAAAAAGCAAGCAAAACTCCAATTATAGTAACAACAAATGAACCTCTAAAATACTTTAACATATATTTTTTACCCTTATAAATCTTATTTTAAAATTATTATATATAAAAATAAGGTAAAGAAAAATCTCTTTACCTTATTTATATTAAAATTATGTTTTACACATAATAATTAGTCTTTAGCGTGTCCGGCTGTACCTAATACATCTCTCATTTTATGCATAACAAGTTCTTTTACAGCTGTTCTTCCAGGACCCATATATTCACGTGGGTCAAACTTTTCAGGATGTTCTATAAAGAATTCTCTAATTGTAGAAGTCATTGCTAATCTTAAATCTGTATCAATATTTATTTTAGCAACACCATGTTTAGAAGCATAAGCTAACATATCTTCAGGAACACCTTGAGCATCTGGCAATTTACCGCCATATTTATTACACTTATCAACTAAGTATTTAGGAACAGAAGAAGATCCGTGAAGTACAATTGGATAATCACCAAAACCTGCTTCTTTTAATGCATCTTTTATTTCTTTTAATCTATCAAAATCTAATTTTGCTTCACCTTTGAATTTATATGCACCATGAGAAGTACCAATAGCAATTGCCAAAGAATCACAACCTGTTTCTTTTACAAATCTAACAGCTTCTTCAGGATCTGTATATGTAGCATGTTTAGCATCAACTTTAACATCGTCTTCTACACCGGCTAATTTACCAAGTTCTGCTTCTACAGAAACTCCTCTGGCATGTGCATAGTCAACAACTTGTTTTGTTAATTTAATATTTTCTTCTAATGGAAATCTTGAACCATCTATCATTACAGATGAAAAACCGCCATCAATACAAGCTTTACAAATTTCGAAATCAGCACCGTGATCCAAGTGAAGAGCTATAGGTACTGTAGTTGTTTCTAATGCTGCTTGTACTAATTTAATTAAATATGTTTGGTTAGCATATTTTCTTGCACCAGCAGATACTTGAAGAATAATAGGTGATTGAGTTTCTTCAGCAGCTTCCGCAATACCTTGTAAAATTTCCATATTGTTTACATTGTAAGCACCGATAGCATAACCGCCTGCTAATGCTTTTTTGAACATTTCATTTGTTCCAACTAATTTTCTTTCGCTCATTAGTAGTCTCCTCTTGTTTATATAACGTTATTAATCTACATCAAAAATAATTTCATTACAATAACAATTTAAGTATAGAGTTTCTCTTTTTAGAATATCGGGTATTCTATTATAAGTGTACAATTGCAAGAACGTAAAAAAAATGTTACAATCTGTTTCATAAAGTGAATGGAGGACAAAATGTCAAAAGAAGACAATTCAATTAGTTTTGGTGTCGGTTTATTACTTGGAGTTGTCGGCGGTGTAATAGCTGCAGTATTATATGCGCCCAAATCAGGTGAAGAAACACGAAAAGACGTAGAAAATGTTATTACTGATATTGCGCAGAAATATACACCAGAAATAAAAGAAGCAAAAAAGCAAGCTTTAACTTCAATTGATGTTATTAGATATAGATTAGAACAACAATACAATAAAATCAGTGACTCTATTAAAGCTAAACAATTAGCTAAAGCAAAAGAAAAAGAAACAACTGATTTTGAAGTAAATTAGTCGGGAGAAAATATATGACACCAGTACTTGAAAGCGTTTTAGCTTTATTAATTGTCGTGACAATAGTTGTTATAGTTGTTATAACAGTATTTGTTGTTAAATTCTTAAATGAAGCAACTTTAACTATGATTAATTTAAAAGATATAACTGATATTACAAAGAAAGAAATTGGACCTGCTTTAAAATCTGTTAATAATATTCTTTCAACAGTAAATAACGTATCAACAGTAACAAATAATCAACTAGAATTAGTTAAAAAGATTTTGACAACCCTGCTTGGAGCATCATGTATTGCATTTGGAAAAGTAAAAGGCAAAAGTGGTTTTCTTAGTGGGCTAGTAAGTGGTTTTAATTTATTTAAAAAAAAGGAGATAAAAAATGTCAATAGGTAAATTCGTTGCCGGATTCGCAATAGGTAGTATTGTAGGCGGTTTAATAGGTGTTCTTCTTGCTCCTCAATCAGGGGAAGAAACTCGTGAATTATTAGCAGATAAATCTAAAGAAATTTGCGATAAAGCTCATGATGCAGTTTCTGAAATTCAGAATAAAGCAGATGGTATAGTTAGCGATATGCAATCTAAAGGTGATCAGCTAATTTCAAAACTTCAAGAAGTTATTAATAAACAAAAACAAACTGAAGAAGCATAAATTATAAAATTAATTATTAGATTATTATTTAATAAAATCCGAACAAATGTTCGGATTTTATTAATTGCAATTATTTTTACTTCATTAGATAATGTTACTGTACTAATCAAGAAGAGGATAAAAATTATGACAGAAACAATAATTAAAGATGTAACATTGAAGCTTGATATGTCTAATTTTTCAAAATACAGTGAAAATGCAAAAATTGCTGTTGAAACTATAAAGGAAAGAGCAGGCAAAAAAGGACAATTTTTAAACTGGATAGGATTCTTACCTGAAAATCAATTAAAAAATATTGACACACTATATGAAATGGCAGAAAAAGCGAAAGATAATAAATATACAGATTTAGCAATCTTGGGTATTGGCGGTTCAAGACACACTACTGAATCTTTAGTAAGAATGATAGGAAAAGAAGAACATGTACATTTCTTTTCATCTGTTGACCCTGAAAGTTTTAGAAGATTTATAAATTCTTTAGATTTAGCTAAAACACAATTTTTGGTAGTTTCTAAGTCTGGTGGAACTATTGAAACAACTGTTGCATATGAAAATTCAAAAAAAGTAATGCAAGAATTTTTAGAAAAAGACGATGTGTCAGACAGATTTATAGCAATGACAGATATTTCAAGTGAAAAAAGCAATTTACGTAAAAAGGTAAATGCTGGTGATATAAAACTTTCCGGCTGCGTTCATGATGATGTTGGCGGAAGATTTTCTATATTTGACGATGCTACAATATTCACTCTTGCTTTTGTTGGAGTTCAGAAAGAAGATGTAAAAGAAATGCTAAAATCTTCATTAGAAGCTCAAAAAGAATATTTAAATACAGATATAGACAAAAATATAGCTCTTCAACAAGCAATATTTAATGTTCAATCAAGATTAAACGGCAAACAAAAACACTTTATTGAATATTTTGGTGATGCTTTTTTAGGTACTACATTATGGGAAAAACAACTTAAAAATGAATCATTAAAAGCAAGAATTTCAACAGATACAAATATAGGACCGGGTTATTTACACTACAATGCAGAAGCTGACTTAGATAGCGCTAATAAAGACTCTTTCTTTACTTTTGTATTTGTTACACCACAAGACAAAGTTACAAAAGCAGTTTTAACAGGTGTAATTAGTGCATACTCAAATATGCATCCTGTTTCTGTTGTAGAGTTAAAAGATTTATCCTTAACTACTCTTGCAAAATTTATTGAGTTTAAACACTTTGAAACACTTTATACTGGTAATATATTAAGGCAAATAGATGGAGATATTACCGATTCTGAGGTTGCACTTCCAGAAGTACTTCAACCAAACGTTGAAATATATAAAAAAGAAGTTAGAAAAGCAATGGCAGAATAAGAAAATAAAAATAAAAAAAGAGGAAACAAATGTTTCCTCTTTTTTTTTATTAAAACTAACCTTAGCCAACGCCATTGAATTTCGGTGTAGCTCTGTCGATTGCTTGACCTTCTGCCTCTTCTACTGCTTCTAATTGTTTCTGCAATGCAGTTACCATTGTATCAAGTCTTTTAACTTCCATTTCTATTGCATTCTCTTTAACTGATACTTGATATATTTCTCTATTTATGTCATCTATCTCTGCTTCAAATTCCTGTTCTTTTTGTCTTATTTGTGCATTTATCGAATCTCTTGAGTTTGAGTTTGTTGTACTTGCCAGCATTCCGTATAATTCAGCCAATTCTCCTGATTGTGCTGCATTCATACTGGTTAGTTGTTGCTGTAAACTCAAAGTTTGTGTTGCTAATGCATATTGTTCATTTGACCTTTGCGTTTGTTGCAATTGTGCATTATTTAATTGTCCGTCTAATACTATTTTTCTTTGAGCAAATAATGCGTAGCCCATCTCTTTATCCTCGATAAGTTCCCCTTACATACATGAAAACTTTTCATCTTCAATTCATGACTTTTTTATACATTTTTGCTTAACAATTCTTCACAATTGTATTTATTTTGTATATACTTGCCATATAAACAATATGAGTTTTTTATAAATTCTTTTTATACAACTCTTCTGAAATCCTTTGAGGACAAGACTTTTTCTGTAATAAATGCTGAACTGAATTTGATATATCTATATAACCAGAATCAATAGAAGAATTTTTTGCTACGAATATAACAGATAAATAATTATGAATTAAATTATATTCCGAATTTTGTAATATTTTTCTGACACATTCTCTCATTAAACGCTTAATACGATTTCTGACTACTGCCCTTTTATGAATTTTTTTACTAACCACAAATGCAAATTTTGTTGGTATTTTATCATCTATTTTTTCTTTACCAAAAAAAATACAAATATTGTTATCAGAAATCGTATTATTTAATTTATATGTAGCAATAAAAGCAGAATATTTTTTCAAACGATATTTTTTTTTAAGCATATACTAAACCTAAAAAAGGACTGATAAAACAGTCCTTATTATTCAATAAAATGTATTAGACTTTAACTAAATTAAATCTATTAAGCTCTTTCTTTTGCAGTAATAGCTATTTTATGACGACCTTTAGCTCTTCTTCTGTTTAGAACTTCTCTTCCGCCAGCTGTTGCCATTCTTGCTCTAAAACCGCTTACATTTTGTCTTTTTCTTTTAGTACCTTCTAATGTACGTCTCATGGTTTTTCTCCTTGAATGTCATATTTTTCATTGTATCATAATAAATAAGACATAAATTAAAGTCAATCACGAAAAAGAAAAAGGTTAAATAATATGAACAATATTGGATTTATTGGTGGCGGAAAAATGGCATCTGCAATTATAAAAGGAATTATTAATTCTGGATATTTTAAAAAAGAAAATATTTATGTTTCTGATAAAAATAATGAAGCATTACATTATTTAAAAGATAATTATGGAGTTAATACATCTAATAATAATAAAGAAATTTTAAAAAACGCTGATATTATCTTATTTGCTGTAAAACCTTTTGTTATAAGAGATGTATTAAGTGAAATCAAAGAAAATATCACCGACAAAAAAATAATTTTATCTATTGCAGCTGGAATATCAACAAAAACAATTGAAAAAATTATTGGAAATATTCCTGTAATAAGAATAATGCCAAACACTCCTGCTTTAGTGAATGAAGGCATGAGTGCTGTATGTAAAGGTACATTTGCAAAAGAGGAACATGTTAAAATTGCTTTTAACATATTTAAGAGTGTTGGTAAAGTAATTGAAGCTGATGAAAAATACATTGATATAATTACTGCAATATCCGGTTCCGGTCCTGCATTTTATTATTACATTATTAATGAAATAGCAAAATCCGGTCAAAAATTAGGAATGGATTATGATACTTGTTTAAAATTATCAGCACAAACTGCTTTAGGTGCAGCAAAAATGATTATGGAATCCGGTATTAATCCTGAACAACTAATCATTAATGTAACAACACCGGGGGGTTGTACTGCAGTTGGTAATGATGTATTAAAAGATAATAATATTTCTGATATTCTTTTTGATACTATTGAAAAAACTATGAAAAAAGCTTATGAACTTGGTAAGAATTAAATGGAGAAACTATGACAAAAAGAGCATTAATTAGTGTATGGAATAAAGATAAACTTGTTGAATTTGCTGATGAATTAACTCAGAAATATAATTATGAAATTATAGCAACAGGCTCAACATTTGATTTACTAAAAGATAATAATATAAAAGCAAAAGAAATTTCAGAAATAACAGGTAAAAGACAATTAATAAACGGTAAAGTAAAAACTCTTTATCCGGATATCTTTGCAGGAATTTTAGCAGATATAAATAATGAAGAAGAGATGAAAGATATAAATAACTCTAACATTAAGTTATTTGATATGGTAGTTGTTAACTTTTATCCATTTGAAGAAGCTGTTGATAAAAAAGTTGACGAAGGCGAACTTATAAATACTATTGATATTGGAGGTCCTTCAATGCTTAGAGCTGCTGCAAAAAATAATAAAAGAGTATTAGCAGTATCTTCACCTAACCAATATAAAGAGGTTTTAGAAAACTTAAAAGAACATAACGGAGAGACTTCCCTGCAGTTAAGAAGGGATTATGCTCTTAAAGTCTTTGAGAAAACATTAGATTTTGATACAAAGATTTTGCACGAACTTTCTAATAGATTTGAAGAAGATAGTGAAAATTATTTTTCTTTAAATATAAAGAAAGCAAAAAATTTAAGATATGGTGAAAATCCACATCAAAGTGCAGGTATATATTACACAAATAACACTATAGACTACGAAATTTTAAACGGTAAAGAATTATCCTATAACAACATTCTTGATGCAACAGCTTGCACAAACATATTAAGTGAATTTTATGATGTAAATGGTTGTGTAATTATAAAACATAATACTCCTTGTGGGGCAGCCTTAGGTAAAGATATTGAAGAGGCGTGGGCAAAAGCTCTTGATTGTGATCCTTTAAGTGCTTTTGGCGGTATTGTTGGTTTTACTCAATGTGTAACTGAAAACTTGGCAAAACAATTGACAGCTATGTTTTTAGAAGTAATTATTGCTCCTAATTTCACGCCAGAGGCTCTTCAACTGCTTAAAACAAAAAAGAATTTAAGAGTTATAAAACTAAATACCTCACTAATGGAATATAAAAATTATTTATCACAAGAAATAAGAATTACACCATTCGGTACATTAGTACAAGATAGTGACAAAGGTGAATTAGATAAAGATAAATTTAAAGTTGTAACTAAAGCAAAACCAACAACAGAAATGGTAGAAGACATGATTTTTGCTTGGAAGATAGCAAAACATGCGAAATCAAATGCTATTGTAATTGCTAAAAATTTTAAAACTATAGGTATTGGTCAAGGCCAAACCAGTAGAGTAGATGCTTTTGAAATTGCATTAAATAAAGCTTGTGATGCTTCTAAAGATGCAGTTGCGGCATCTGATGGATTTTTCCCTGCAATAGATAATATACATGTTGCTGCACAGGGAAGGATTGCTGCAATTATACAACCAGGCGGAAGCATTAAGGATGAAGAAGTCATTAAAACAGCTGATAAATATAATATTGCTATGATTACAACAGGAATAAGACATTTTAGGCACTAATATGGAACAAAATATTAATAAGAAAGTAATAAAAACATTATCTTTAGGTCATTTCATAACCGATGCATATTCAGGGTTTTTAAATCCTATAATGCCTTTTATTGCTGCAAAAATTGGTATTACAATGGCCATAGCCACACTACTTATTTCAATATCGAATTTAACATCTTCATTATCACAGCCATTTTTTGGGTATATTGCAGATAAATGGCAAAGACGATTTTTTATTTTTTGGGGAATGATGATGGCATCAATATTCTTATCTTTCCTTGGTCTAGCCAATAATATTTATTTGCTTATTATTTGTCTTATTCTAGGGCATATGGGAGTTTCATTTTTTCATCCTCAAGCAACTAGTATTGTATCTAATTATTCAAAATGCAATGCTAATAGTAAAGATTTAAGTATTTTTATTGCTACAGGAACATTTGGCTTTGCACTTGGACCTGCTGTTTCATCTGGAATAACACAATTATTTGGGCTTGAAAAATTGCCTTTTGCTTGTTTTATAGGAATTATTACTGCATTTATTCTTTTAAAAAATATTCCTAAAATTAATCCAAATTTAATAAAAAAACCTGAAGTTTCTCTTTTTGTTGCGATTAAAAAAATATTTAACAATAAACCTGTTTCTATACTTGTTTTTGCATCAATTGTAAAATCTTTTGTTATTTCTTCTTTCTCAATAATTCTACCTTTCTACTGGAAATCAATTGGTTTTAATGTTTCATCAATTGGAATAATTTTGTTTGCATTTATGATGGCCGGAGCCTTTGGAGTATTATCAAGCCCATTTTTCGAAAAAATTTTAGGAATTAGAAAAGTATTTTACTTTTCATTAATAACAGTATTCCCTCTTGGTATAATATTCTATATTTTTCAAGGACAAGGATATATTGCATTAATAGCCTTTATATTAATCGGCTATGTTAGTTTGCTAGCAGCACCTGTAAATATGGCTTTAGCACAAAAATTAATGCCTGAATTTAAAAGTATGATTTCGGGCTTTATCGGAGGTTTTAGTTGGGGGGTTATTGGTATAATTCTACCTATTATAAGCTTAATTGCTGAAAAAACAGGAATTATGAATATTATTCTATTTATGACATTTATTCCTTTTATTTTTTCTTATTTTATTAAATATTTACCAGAAGAATAATTATTCAGTTTTTTAATGAAACAAAATTCACAAAATACTGTATCTTTTTATAAAAGAATATTCATTGAGTTCAAATTATTAGGTAACAGATTTAATAAATATTATTGATATTGTTGCAATTGAACATCATAGATTTTTCTCTTCGCAGCATTCCACAAAGCTCTTCTTTCATAATCTCGACAATCTTTTAAACTTGCGTCATTATCACCTTTTTTATCTCTTAATATTCTTTCCATAATATTTATTCTATTGAAAAATTTTCTGTTAGTTGATCTAAAAGCTTCTTCAGGATTAATACCCGAATCTTTTGCTATACTAGCCGCAGTGTAGAAAATATCACCCATTTCTTCTTCCATATGATCATAATTTTGCTTATTTGGATTTTGCTGATATTCTCTTCTTGCAACAGTAAATTCTTGTATTTCTTCAAGCATACAATCATCCCAAGCGTCTTGTGATCTCACAAAATCAATACTTCTGGTTACATCATCAATTTTATTAAAAGTATCAAATACATTTTTAGAATTAGGATTAATTCCTCTCATAGCATTTAATGGAGGAATTGTAGCAAGTTTTGATTTTTTTAACGATTCTAAATAAACTGATAAGTCCTTTTCTTGTTTTACAGATGAAGATTGATCAGACTTTTTAAAACTTTGAGAATATTGTTTTCCTCTCATTGAAACACTCGATGATATATATGGATTAAATATTATTTTCATTTTTACACTCCTTATACTAGGATAAAACATGTAAATATTTTTTTTGCTATAAAAAAGGAAGACCTTAATGCGGTCTTCCTTATATATTATATATTCTACAACAGTCCGGGTTCTTCTTCTCTAGTTGGTTCATCATTAGCCGGAGGTTCATCACACGTTGTTTCATCCGGTTCATCAGTAACTGTTGGGGTTTCATCCGGCTCATCAGTAACTGTTGGAGTTTCATCCGGTTCATCAGTAACTGTTGGGGTTTCATCCGGCTCATCAGTAACTGTTGGGGTTTCATCCGGCTCATCAGTATCTGTTGGAGTCACTGTTGGAACTATTGTTGGTTCAACAGGATCTACTTCATCTCCTTCATCAACAGGAGGGAAGGTTGGCTCTGTTGGTTCTGTTGGTTCTGTTGGGCCAGTTGGTCCTGTTGGTCCAGTTGGTCCTGTCGGTTCTGTTGGTTCTGTTGGTCCTGTTGGGCCAGTCGGTCCTGTTGGGCCAGTTGGTCCAGTTGGTCCTGTTGGTCCAGTCGGTTCTGTTGGTTCTGTTGGTCCAGTCGGTCCTGTTGGTCCAGTTGGTCCTGTTGGGCCAGTTGGTCCAGTCGGTCCTGTTGGTCCTGTCGGTCCAGTTGGGCCTGTTGGTCCAGTTGGTCCTGTTGGGCCAGTCGGTCCTGTTGGGCCAGTTGGTCCAGTCGGTCCTGTTGGTCCAGTTGGTCCAGTTGGGCCTGTTGGTCCAGTTGGGCCTGTTGGTCCAGTTGGTCCTGTCGGTCCAGTTGGGCCTGTTGGTCCTGTTGGACTTGTTGGTTCAGCTGGGGCTGTTGGAGTTGAAGGCGTTTCTGTAGGTTCATCAACACAAGGACATTTCTCATATTTAAAATCAGGAAGAATTATTTTATCTCCTGTATATAGAACTGCATTATGTCTACCTGTGCCACCTACTTCTTGTCTCCAACCGGATTCTTCAGTTCCATAAATGTCAGGATTTGCATCCATTACTGCTTTTTCTAATGCATAGTACTCATCACTATACAATTCAATTTCCATTGCATCTAAATCATAACTATTTGCAATAATTCTTGATAAACAATTATTTACACTATCACTTATAGCCGGATTTACCCAAGTTTCAACATTTACATATTTATTTCCATCTTCATCTGTCTTAATTCTCTCATCATCTTGAAAAACAGATTCTATTGTAATTGGTTGTATGGCAGGATCGGTATTACATTCACAATCTTCAGGGCAACAATCTGTATCACAACATAAGTTATCAGCATCATTTATTGCTTCATCTACCATTTCTAAAAATGCTTGTATATCTTTTTGCTCAACATAATTACCATTTCCATTTATATTAGAAAGAATTTTTAATTCTTCACCAGTCATTCCTTCTTCGCCATCTATTGCACTGACGATATCATATAAAGTACCCAATTGTTCTTTTGATAATGCATTTTTGCTACCTTCTGCATAAAGATTACCAATAAAACCATCTCTTGTCATTATATCTGTATTATAGCCCTCATTAGAATCATGCCAAATACAATTGGTTTCAATTTCTTTATTTGCAGCATCTTTTAGACCAGAAACATCTATGTTGTTACTTTTTAGAATTTCTGCCAGTTTTGTAATATCAAAATCCATAAAAAACACTCCATTTTTATACACACAAATTTGATAATCGGCATATATTGAGAAAAGTTTAATTTTTTACAAACAAATATTAAGAGTTATTAAAATTACAAAATAATTGCACCTTGTCTTAAAATTTTAATATTACTATCTTCCAATAAAATAACCGTAGACTCCAACCCCTTACAAATACAACCATAATCTTCAAAAACATAATTTACATAATTACCTATAGAATTTTTAGCTTCTTCATAAGTTTTTGAAGAAGGATGATTTGAAAGATTAGCGCTTGTAGTTGCCAAAACACCGCCATCTATTACTGAACAAAGCTTTTTAAAAAATAAATTATCAGGAACTCTAATTCCAACGGTATTTTTATTAGAAGTAATATATAATGGAGTTTTTTCAGATTTTTTTGTAACAATAGTTAAGGCTCCAGGGAAATACTGATTAATTAAAGACATTCCTAAGTTTGAAATTTTTTCAATATAAGGAAACAAATTTTCCGAACTATCAGACATTAAAATTAAAGGTTTTGATCTATCCCTACCTTTTATATCATATATTTTATCAACTGCTTTTGGACAATTCGGAAGACATCCAAGTCCCCAAACAGTATCGGTAACAAAAGCAATTACTCCGCCATTTTTTAAATCTTCATTTAATTTTTCAACAAATGAATTTTCGTTTAATATAGTTTTTAATTCTTTCAATCAATTCACCAACATATTCTATTTTAAAAGCTGCTGCAAATATAATATAAGTAATCATACTAAGAGCAAATATTATAAATGTCTTTAACGCAAGTAAAAACCAATTATTTTCTACAACCCAATATGAATATAAAATATAATTTATTGAAAAGGCCAGAGCTGCAGATAATATCATTTTAATTAGATTTATAAAATAATATTTATAGTCTAAATTTATCTTTCTTAGCATAATACAACCTAATAAAGATGCATTAAATAAAGTCACAAGTGACGTAGACAAAGTAATTGCAGCAATTCCCAATCGTTCAATAAATAAAGCATTTAATAAAAATTTTAAAACAATTGAGGAAAAAGCAACCATAAATGGTGTTTTAGAATCATTAAAAGAATAAAATATTCTTGTTATAGAATCTCTAAACACATAAGGAATTATTGCAAAAGAAAGGAAAATTAAAGCTTGGGACACCATATATGTTGCTTGAGAATCAAACTCACCTCTTTGAAATATCAGTTGAACCGCATCATAAGAAAGCATAATTATTCCAAACATAATCGGAATAGCAACAAAATTTAAAAGCCCAACACCTTTATGAAAATAATATTTGATATCATCATATTTTTTTTCTCCCACTAATTTTGAAAAAATTGGGAATAATGGAACTAAAAACGCAGTTACTAAAATACCTACAGGAAATTGAAAAACTCTATTTGCGTATCCTATTGCAGTCCAAGCACCTTCCTTTAATTGAGAAGCAAAAAACATATCGACATAAACATATATTTGACCAATAGTAGAACTTAAAGCAGCTGGAAACACCAATTCTATAAGATTCTTTAATTCAACGTTATTTTTTATATCTAAATTAGGTTTTATTTTAAATCCCAATTTTCTAACCGCCGGCAATTGTAATAAAAACTGAAATAATGCCCCAATTGAAGTTGCGATTGCAAGCGAAATTCCATATTTATCTCCTTTTGAAAATGCAACAATTATTATTATGCTTAAACTCATCAAAACCGGCGAAATATTAGGAAGAAGAAACATTCTATAAGTAATTAAAAGACCATAATAAATGCCAATAATTCCACCAAGCAATATTACAGGAGTCATAATTCTTAGATGTTTACTTGCAAGAACAACTAATTCAGAATTATCACTATGTATTATAAGGTTAAGAATTTGATCAGAAAAAATAAAAATCAATATAGAAAGAACAAGAAAAACAAGAAAAGTTACAGTTAAAAATGTATTAAAAAGACGTTTAACTTTCTCAGAAGGTTCCTTTTCATCAGGATCAACCAATTTTGCAAAAACACTAACAGTTGCACTGTGAAAAGGACCACCAACTCCTCCCATAAGAATTATAGCAAGTGATGGTATTTGATAAGCATAAAAATAAGCATCAGAAACGAGCCCAGCTCCATAATAATTTGCAATACAAACATCCCTAAGAAATCCAACAAATTTAGATATTATAGTTACAAACGCAATTAGCCAAGCTGCTTTTAATAATGATGTTTCTTTAGCCATCTATTGCCTCTTTTATTTCCACATATATGCTTAAGGACTTTGTATAATTATTATTTTCTTCATCACTTATAAAGTAATATATTTTATTTTCTCCTTTTCTTAAATACTTCGATATATCGCATTTTGTAATATCATCTTTTAATTTTATGCTAAGTTCTTTGTCATTTAAAACAATATATAATCTATCAATCTTATTAGGATTTATAATAAATAATTTAGCTTCTTCATTTTCATTATAAAAAACTCTATCAATTACTTTATTATTTGAATATACCTTTACAGGTATTGTAGCTAGTTTAATACCTCTATAATAATGCTGTAGAATTTGATCAAAAGTATACCCCATAGATGCCATTTTACCGGCACCCCATTGACTCATTCCAACACCATGACCAAATCCACCGCCGGAGAATTTATAAACAGGACTAACTGCATCAATATAGGTTATAACAAAATTTGCACTTGGAAGTGATATTCCATTTTTCTGAAAACATCTTCTAATAACAAGTTCTTTTTGTACAACAAATGTATTTTTATCTGTTTTTATTTCAAGTTCAATAATTTTTCCGGATTTTCCTCTTTTTAATGCTTTTATGGAAAGAAGAGTACCGAAATCATTTTCATTTATAAGCTGCGGATATACAAAACCGGTTTTAGATTGAGCAACAAGTGTTTTTGATAATACTTTTTCCAATTCATCTTTTGTCCATTCTTTAGACCATCTGTAATAAGGTGACATATCATCAAAAGCAATTGGTTTCGTCGTATAAAATTTTTCAGCATCAATATCTGATTCAAGAGAAGGAAAGGTTTCATCATCAGGAACTGCAGAAAGATAATGAATATCCTTTGAAGGAAAAGCTTTTGTTGCAGGATCTGAAAATGCATACTCGTAACTTTCAGTATATCCTCCTGCGGTAGAACTATATAATGCTAATATTGGTTTATCATCTTTATCCAAAGCAATTATACCGTTAGTTTCTTCAATGGCCTTATCAGATAGTCCATCTTCAGTATTTGCTCCAAAATAAACCTGACAAGCAACAGAATCGCATAAATCAAACTCATCATATGCTTTAACTCTTGGGGTAACTGCATAATTTCTAGCAGCAACTGTCTGAGCTTTTAATGCTTCTAAACCAAATTTTACAGGCATTTCATTAGGAACGACACCTCGCAAATAGTTTTTTAAACTTAAAACATTTACAATTGCAAACTTACTAATATCTTTTGAACTTCTTGTAAGTTCTATATAACCTCTGTATAATGCCTGTTTGCCTTTCCTTTTAAGATCTTTTACAGATACAAAATAACCTTCTTTGGGTCTTACTAAAACAGGACCTGTTAAATTTCTGGCAACTAATTGACCATCTATATATATCCTAAATAGATTATTTTCAGAAGTAACTTTTAATATCTCCGCATTTTCTTTTAAAGGAACGACATAACCCGTTGCAGAATCCATTATTTCAAGGTTTTTAGCATCATTAAACTCAATATTTTCAAATAAGTAATTATTAAAATTAGTATTACTTATACCAACTCGAACAGGGATATGATTATCTCCGGCATTTGCAAAAGAAGGTAAAAATAAAACAATAAATATTATATATAATATAAACTTACTTATTCGATACATGACTTTCCCTAACAGCTTATATTATAGATTAAACTAACCAAATAGGTAAATATTTAATAATGTTATATAATAAATATGTGTATAATAAAAATTTCTATTAAGATAAAATGTCTGAGAAAATTCACAGTAAACGGAAAGTGTAATTAGATTTTCCAAGTGGAATTTTTAAAAGAAAACACTAAATTTATAATCAATACTCGAAAAAACATACGACACAATACTAGACGAAATAAAAAGGACAATAAAATGAGCTTAAATTCAACCCCATCCGCCGAACGAATACAAATAGGATTCTTTGGAAAAAGAAATGCAGGAAAATCAAGCATAGTAAACGCAATAACAAATCAAAATTTATCTGTAGTATCAGAGATAAAAGGAACAACAACTGATCCTGTATATAAATCAATGGAGATCCTCCCAATTGGACCTGTAACAATAATTGATACAGCAGGTATTGACGACGAAGGAGAATTAGGCAAACTTAGAATTGAAAAAACAAGAGAAGTATTAAATAAAATTGATATTGCTGTTCTAATAATTGATGCTTCAAAAGAAATAACTGATATTGAAAAAGACCTTATTAATATTTTTGAAAATAAAAATATCAATTATATTATTGCATACAATAAATCGGATTTAATAAAAGAATTTAAAGAATTAAGGGAAAATGAAATATATGTAAGTGCAAAAAACAACAAGAATATCTATGAATTAAAAGAATTAATAGCATCAATTTATAAAGAAAACCCCAATTCAAACAAACTGGTAAGAGATTTAGTAAATCCCAATGATAGAGTAATTTTAGTAACCCCAATTGATTCAGCAGCTCCGAAAGGAAGACTTATATTACCTCAACAACAAGTAATCAGAGATTTACTTGAAGCTGATGCAATATCTATCGTTATAAAAGAAACTGAATTAAAAAATACTTTACATATTCTGAAAGACAAACCCAAAATGGTAATAACTGACTCTCAAGCATTCAATAAAGTATCAAAAGAAACTCCAGAAGATATATATTTAACTTCTTTTTCAATTCTTTTTGCAAGATATAAAGGTATACTAGAATATGCAGTAAAAGGCGTAAAAAAGCTAAATTCTTTAAAAGATAATGATACAATATTAATTTCAGAAGGATGCACCCATCACAGACAATGTGACGATATAGGCAGCGTAAAACTTCCAAAATGGATACAAGAATATACAAAGAAAAAGTTAAATTTCGAATTTTCATCAGGAGGAAGCTTTCCTGCGAATTTAAGCAAATACGCAATGATAGTTCACTGCGGTTCTTGTATGTTAAAGGATAGAGAAGTTATATACAGATATAAACTGGCAGAAAACCAAAATATACCAATATCAAATTATGGAATAACAATTGCTTATATAAATGGTATTCTAAAAAGAAGTATAAAAATTTTCCCGAATATATATAAGGAAATATAAATATTAAGAAATATTAAAAACGGATAAATGGCTTAATTGCTTGTTATTAAAGAAATTCTATATATTTTTATAATTTTAAAATGAAAGAAAAAAGCAATTTCTTGGGTATATATTTTTTATATATAATATATAGGTTTTAATGAAACGAGGATTATATGAGCTTATTTTCTGATATTAATGGTTTTAATGCAAAAGCAATGAAAAACATTTATGAAACAAGAGATGAAAATAAAGAAGATTTTTCAGAAGTTGATTTTTGCTTAAATGAAAACGAAGATAACATATTTGGAAATCAAGGATATAATTCAATTAATTCCTTTATACCATTTGAAGATGAAATATATACTAATTATGAAGAAGAAGAAACCAATGGAATTGATACAGAGGGTTAATATTTAATCTAGTATCGCACTTTGTTACCGAGTCATCCTTGCTAACAAAGTACTCACCTTTGAAAACACCACTCATAAAAATTCACTCACACTTTCAGCATATCGTGAATTTTTTCTCGGACAATATAATTAAAATATAAAATTAAATTTAAAATCTCCTATAATAAAAAGGAGATTTTTTTTAACCCTTAACAGCACCTTCATTTTGACCTGATACAAAATATTTTTGCATAATAATAAAGAAAATAATAATAGGGATAATAGAAATAATAGAACCTGCAGCAATATATCTCCAATTAGCACTAAACATACCTTGAAGATCATTAACACCAACAGGAAGCGTATATAAAGTTTTTTGTGTCAAAACAATACTTGGCCATAAAAATTCACCCCAAGACCCAATAAAAGTGAATATAGCTAATACAGCCAAAGTAGGAGCTGTCATAGGCATTAGAATTTTAAACCAAATATTAAAAATACTACAGCCATCAATAAAAGCAGCTTCTTCCATCTCTTTAGGTATAGCCAAAAAAGCCTGTCTCATAAGAAAAATACCAAAAGCATTAACAGCAAAAGGCAAAATTAAACCTAAATATCCAGGTACAAAACCATAAGAATCAACCAAATGAAGCTTAAGAACAATTAAATAGACGGGAAGCATTATTGCTTGAAAAGGTATCATAATAGTAGCAAGAATAAGAGAGAAAATAAAATTTTTTCCTTTAAAATTCATTCTAGCAAGAGGATAAGCAGCAAGTGAAGAAAAAATAAGATTCAATAATACGGTAAAGCCTGCCACAATAAAACTGTTAAGAAAATATAATAAAAAAGGTATTTGTTTCCACACACCTATAAAATTATCAAACGTAGGAAATTTAGGTAAAAAAGATGGCGGATATTGAAAAATATTTTCATTGATTCCTTTTAAAGCCGTAGAAATAAGCCATAAAAATGGAAATAAAGATAAAAAAGATATTAATATCAAAAAAGAATGTATAAGAATACTTTTGGAATATTTTTTTATCATAGCTTATACCTCTTTGATTCAAAAAAAGTAATATTGATAATAGAAAAAATAAGTATAACAATCAGTAAAATAACAGAGGCACAAGATGCCATAGATAAATCAAGATTTTCAAATGCTCTTTCATAAATATAATAAACAATCGTTTTAGTAGAATTTAAAGGACCACCTTTTGTCATTACATATATTTCAGCAAAAACCTTCAAAGCAGAGATTGAAGAAACAGTAACAACAAGAGCTATAGTAGGCATTAGATGGGGAATTGTTACAGTTAAATGTTTATAAAATTCATTAGCGCCGTCAACATCTGCAGCTTCATATAAATCTTTTGGAACTCCAATTAAAGAAGATAAATATATCATCATATAATAACCAATACCTTTGTAAATAGTAACTATAGCAACTGAAATCATTGCAAATTTTGTATCTGTAAGCCATCCTATAGGTTTTATATTTAGTAACTGCAAAAAGTAATTTAAAATACCCTCTTGAGCATATAACCATTTAAAAGCAATAGCAACAACGACAATGGAAACAACTACAGGTAAATATATTAAGACTTTATATATTGAAATTCCTCTTACCTTTTGATTTATAAAAATTGCAACAATTAATGGAAACACGGACAAAAAAGGAACAACTAATATTAAAAATAAAAAAGTATTAAAAAATACCGTATAAAATTCTTTTGATTTAAAAAGAATATAATAATTATTTAATCCGACAAAAGATGGATTATATATGTCTGTTGAATAATCTTTTAAACTAATAACAATAGTATCGAAGAAAGGCAAAAAGAAAAATACTGTCAACAATACTAAAGCAGGCAAAAGAAATAAATATGGTATATATTTTTTATAATAAATATTCAATATATTTACCTTTTAAGTTTTATTTAGATTATAAACGTTAATAACAATATTTGCACTAAAAATGTTTTTATTAATATATAGAGGAAAAACTATGGTTAATTTTAAGAAATTGAAAAATATATTAATCAATAAATATTTAATTATTAGAAATAAACTAAATAAAAAAATTTCAGATAATATTCATTTTAAAAGTTCAACAACAAAACGTTCAATGAATTCAAGTTGTACAATGGAATTATCAAGCAAAACAAAACAAAAACAAGAAGAAATCAATACTGAAGTAAAAACAATTGTAAAGAAATATTTTAATACTCCTGAGAAATTAATACAATATATAAAGGCCCAAGGAGCAATTGTATATAAAGTAGATAATGCAGAAAAAATTCTAAATAAAATTGGTGAGGAAGAAGGTTTTATTACACCATTAAAAGGTATAAAAGCTTTTTTAATTAATTTAATAATTGGTTTTTCACTTCACAAAGGAATAAATATAAAATTCAAAACAAGAGAAATATTTATTTTTAATACAAATAATACAGAAATATATACTATAGCAAGAGCTCTCTATAAATATTACGGTTACAAAAATCAATTACCGGGATATGATTATAAATCTCAAGAAACGTTTAAGAAATTATATAACCAAAAACGTCATCATTCATCACCATTCGAAAATTGTTCAATAGAAGAAATGTATTCTTGTAAAGAAGCAATAGCCAGAGATATGGAATCAATAAATTTTACGATATTATTATCGAAAGAATATGAACAGGCAAAAAAAGCTGCAAAAAGACTTCAAACAGAGTCAAGTATAAATATTTAAACAAGCTCATTTTCATCAACAGCTAAAGGTAACATAACAGTGAAAGTAGAGCCATAATTTTCTTTACTTTCAACTGTAATTTTACCGTGATGATATTGTTCGACAGTCATTTTAACCAAATGAAGACCTAAACCTGTACCCTTTATTGTATGTGTTGCATTTTCTACCCTATAGAATCTATCAAATATTTTTTCCAAATGTTCTTTCGCAATACCTATACCATTATCTTTTACCGAGAATAAAATACTCTTTTTATCAGAAGATAAATATAATTTAACAAAAATATCCTTACCATCCAAAGAATATTTAATAGCATTTGATAATAAATTTCTTATTACTCTGTCAATACTTTCTACATTAATAGGAACTAAAGGTAAGTTATCCTCCTTTTCAAAATTAATATTTATATTTTTTTCATCTGCTAAAATTTTTATAGAATTAATATTTTGTTCTAAAATCTCAGATAAATTTGAATATTCCTTTTTAAGAACAACATTACCAGATTCCAATCTGGAAAAATCAAGAATATCATTTACCATTGTATGTAGTCTTTTGGCTTCAATATCAATTGTTTTCATAAAATCTTTTTTTGTTTCTTCATCAAAATCATCAGAATTATTATACAAAGTATCAATATATGTTCTAAGAACAGTAACAGGTGTTCTAAGTTCATGAGAAACATTAGAAATAAAAGTATTTTTTAGTTTATTAACTTCAGTTTCTCTTGTAATATCAATAAGAACAATAATATATCCAACATAATCCTGCATTTTAGAGAACATAGGAGAAATCATTGCCTTAATAGTTCTTTTACCTGCTTCTATATTAAACTCAATCGGTTTATTCTCAATTATATTAAGAGGAGTATCTTTAAATTCTTCTATTTTTTCAAGGAAACACCTTTGACCATGAGAATCAATATAATTTTGAATTTTTTTATTAATAAAATTATGTTCATCAACATCTAACATCTTTAAAGCTGCGGAATTAGCCAAAACAACATTATCAAGATTATCACATACAATAACCCCATTAATAATACTCATTAAAACAGCTTCTAATTTATTTCTTTCTAATGTAAGCTGTTCAATATTTTGTTCTTCATATTGAGAAAGAATATTAGACATATCATTAAAAGCGTCAGTAAGTTCAGCCATATTATCAGATTCTAATTTATATCCAAATTTTCCTGTAGCAATTTGCTTTACACCCTTATATATTTTTCTATATTCTCTATACATAAAAAACATATTAAAAATTAAAATTATAGAAAAAGTAAGCCAAGTAAGAATAAAAATTGCAAATAAAGACTTTTTAGCAGCACCAGAAATTAATTTTATACCTTTACCTGTCATTCCAACAGAAACAGAACCGGCAATTTTATTATCATCATTTAATATAACAGGGGAACTTACACTAAAAAAAGTATTTTCATCCATAATTGGGAAATCTAATTTTGAAGAATAAATAATATTGTTGTTATTGTCTTTAAATTCTATAAAAGAAACATCATTATTATTACTAAGAATTAAAGAAGTATGACGTTTCAATATAGCCTTTTTTTCTTCAAGAGGAATATTCTTAGTTATCTCAGAAGATTCAACAGCAAGCATTCCTGTCATCAATTGAGCAAAATCAGAATATGTTTTATCCATTTTATTCTGAATATTATTTATAGCAATAAAAGCCATAATAGCAATAATTAATGAACCCAATATAAATTCAAATAAAATATATTTTGTCTGTTTTTTAAAATGAAAAAAATTTTTATCCATAATTTGTGGAAATTATACCATTTAATTAAAATATAATCTATGCTATTTATTTAATCTGGGATCGCACTTGGTTACCGAGTCATCCTCGCTAACAAGGTACTCACCTTTTAAAAATGCAGTTCTCCTTCGTTTCACTAGGAATACAAGCTCATTCAAGAACAAAGTTTTAGTTCGTTTTGTAAGAAAAATTCACTCACACTTTCAATTTATAGTGAATTTTTTCTTGGACAAAATCGAAAGAATTAAATATAAACAACAAATTAAATTTTATTAATAAAATTTTTATACAAATGTAAACTTCTGTAAAAATATATTGTATTTTTCTAAAAAAAATATAAAAAATATATTTACGGGGTTTATTTTTTTTGTATTGCAAAATTAATATGTGTTTAAAAAAGGATTGTAATGAAAGGAAATAGAAATGATAAACAAGGTTAATGCAATCAATTTTAATGCAAAAACTACAAAGTTAAACAAACAAGTTGCATCAAACAATGGTACAAACAGCAGCCAAACAACACCACAAGAACTTGCCGGTTCTAAATATTTAGGTGTACAACAAGCAATGGTTGGAATAAAACCATCCGTTAGTTTTGGTTCTGAAAAACAAGGTCTTACAGAATATGAAAAAACATTAATATTACCAAAAGAAGTAAGAATACCAAATATATTAGACATTCCTGAAGATATTGACATTCCATTAAGTGCAATGCCTCCAAAAACAGAGCATTTAAATGCAGCAGGATTAAAAGTAGAGAAAACAACCAATGGCGATGAAGAATTATATAAAATATCAAACGGAAAAGGCGATAGAATATTTGAAGGAAGAATAAATAGGAAAGAAGCTGATCAATTACCTGTTGTAACATATAAACAAGGTAAATATATGCCTGAAATTACTGTAAAAGATCCCGCATTAAACGGGAAGTCAATAAAAATGCTTGCAGGCAGTGAATTAAAAGGTAAAGGCTTTGAATTAAGAATGATTGGAGATTATGAACCAAAACCTAATGAAGGTTTCAAAAGTGTACCAATATCATTCAAAGGAAGAACTGTAATAACAACATTAAATAAAGAACCAAGAACATTAAATGCAGTTGATTCATATAATAATTCAGGTTTACAAAAACAAACACTAAAAGGTGATTATTATGATGAAGTAAAAGCAGATGATCCAACAATAATAATTCCTGCTGGTGGTTTCGGCGAAAGATTTTACAATATAACAAGAGAAGCAGAAAATAAGCCATCAGGATTTTTACCAACAAGTGATAATTATAGAATAATTGCAACAACCTTAAATATGGCAGCATCTGCAGGTATTTTAAATGGCGATGAAACCGACTCTATAAAATATTTAAGCCAAGCACACGAAATACCTGAAGATGAAAAAACACATTATGTTTCAAAATATAAAACAGATGGTGGAGCAATAGCCGAAGGTTTAACTCGCGATATTATAGATAACAATAAAGCTTCCATTATTTTAAATGCTGATGTATTCACAAATACAGATATTACAAGAATTTATCACGCATTAAAAACACTTCCAAATGCAGCACTTGTAATTCCATATTATCCTGTAAATGCACAAAGAGCAAAAGCTTTTGGACTATTAGGTATAGAAAAAGATGAAAATGGCAACTTACAAATAAAAGAATTTTTAGAAAAACCAAAATACACTTCAGACGCACCACTTCCATCAGATTTCGTAGAGCCGGGTGCATATGATAAAGCAATGGAAAAATTCAGAAAGGTACAAACAGCAAAGAATCCTAAAGATGGAAAAACTTTCTTGGCTAACCCCGGATTTTATTTCCTAAGCCCACAAGCACAAAAAGTACTTATGTCTAAAGGTATATTAGAACCAAATGGAACAGGACTTGGTGCTGACGTAATGCCAAAAATAGTAGAATTAGCTAATAATGGGAAAATGTTAGATGAAAATGGAAACCAAATGAAAGTTTATACAGTACCATTAGAAGCAAAAGGCGGAAAACCTGCTGTTTGGGATGATATTGGTACAGCAGAAGCTTACTTAAAACTTATAAAAGATGTAGCAAATGAATACAATATACATGGAAATACCCCAGAGAATAAATACTATGGTGTACCGGAATTTGTAATGAAAGATTTTTCAGCAAATACTGATTTAGAAAAAGGAATAGTATTTGACTCTAAATTAGCAAGAGATTCATTTAGCGATTTTGCTGATAAGTATGGAATAGAAACAGCAAGAGGAAATATCTTCGTTGCAGGAAACAACAGATAAGCTATAAGTAGTATAAATAACAAACAAAAACCTTGTAATAAGGAGCTAGGACTTGACAGTCAAACTCAATAATTACAAGGTTTTTCATTTTTTAAAATGTACAATCCATAAAATTTGTTAACATTTGTTTAAGAAAAAGATAAATAAAAAAGGTTTTTTCTTGACGGGCATGTTTTAGCAAGTATCATTTTATAATGGCTATGAGTGCCTTTGGTTGAAAATTAATAATATAAATTTTATATAGTTGTAGTACACCACATAATGAGAGGTGAATGAATGTCAAAGCAAAAATATTCTGAGAGAATAACTCCGATGGGCATGCCCAAAACAAGATTGGATGATCTGCCGGACTTAATTGAGGTTCAAAAAAAATCATTTGAGTGGTTTTTAAAAGAAGGATTGAAAGAAGAATTTCTTTCATATTCTCCTATTAAAGACTATACAGGCAGATT
>CALVED010000002.1 GCA_944326485.1 Candidatus Gastranaerophilales bacterium
GAGACCTACAAGTCGAGCAGGTGCGAAAGCAGGATATAGTGATCCGGTGGTTCTGCATGGAAGGGCCATCGCTCATCGGATAAAAGTTACCATAGGGATAACAGGCTTATCTCCCCCAAGAGTCCACATCGACGGGGAGGTTTGGCACCTCGATGTCGGCTCGTCGCATCCTGGAGCGGTAGTACGTTCCAAGGGTTGGGCTGTTCGCCCATTAAAGCGGCACGCGAGCTGGGTTCAGAACGTCGTGAGACAGTTCGGTCCATATCCGGTATGCGCGCAAGAGAATTGATCGGAGTCTTCCTTAGTACGAGAGGACCGGGAAGAGCGAACCTCCAGTGTACGGGTTATCCTGCCAAGGGTAAACGCCCGGTAGCTGTGTTCGAAGCGGATAAGTGCTGAAAGCATATAAGTACGAAGCCCACCGAAAGATGAGTTCTCTTACTGGGTAACCAGGTAAGTCCCCATGCAGATTACATGGTTGATAGGTCATAGCTGTAAGTGTGGCAACATATTAAGGCGAGTGATACTAATAGGACGAGGGCTTTTCCTAGCATCTTTGATGATTAACTTATAATTTTGTGCAGCTTTCTGTGTATGAGCGGAAATGCTCGCTGATGGCTTCTTTTTAGATATTTGCCATCTTACGAAAATTTTCCGGTGACCAAGCGGTAGGATACCACCCGTTCCCATTCCGAACACGATCGTAAAGACTACTTGCGGTGAAAATACTCGGCGGAAGACCGCCCGGAAAGATAACTAGTTGCCGGATTCAAGTTTACTGACTGCCTTTTATAGGCAGTCTTTTTTATTGGAAAATATGTTAGTATATTTTACTTTTGGGCATTATATTATATCTTATGCTTTATTATTAGTTACTTTTATTTTATTTGGAGGTATAATGCCATTTTCTAGCTTTAATAATGATAAGATTTTATTCTCTGTTGTAGATGATGTAATTGACAGTAATGGTAAAGATTACTTAGTTGAGGTTAAATTTTCTAGATTATTTTTTGAAAAATTTTTTTCTAATTCTAATGATAAGTTAGTTGTTAATATTGATAATAATAGTTTAATTACAAAAAGAGAAATCCAAGTTCTTCGCTATTTATCTCAGGGCAAGAACAATTATCAAATTGCTAAAAAATTAAATGTAAGTGTTCATACAGCTAAGGCTCATGTGCAAAATATTTTTAAGAAACTTAGTGTATCTGATAGAACGCAGGCTGTTGTTAGGGCAATTAAACGTAATTTAATTGATGTCTAATTGTTAACATTTATTAATTATGACGCAATTTTGATTCTAAAATTTACTTTATATTATTGTAAGGTTTATGGTCTAGTTTTGGGTAAGGTATGATTAAAGAAGTAAATTTTGGCAGTGTAGATAATTCTGATAGATTATATTATAGTGATTTCAATAGTAATTCTTCTATTGATGATACTAGTATTTTTCTTGATGCTGATGACACTTCTTATGAATCATCTAATAACAATATTGATGAATTATACGAACAATTAGATCAAGTTAAAAGTGAACAAGGAATTTTTTCCAAAGGATGGAATAACTTTAAAGAAGCTTTAAATATCGGAACTAGTGTTGAAAAATGTGATGATGCCATTGAAAGATATAAGAATGGTGAAATTTCATTTGAAGAAGCTTCTATGGAAATTGAAGAATTTTCAAGTAAGCAAAAAAGCAGTTTAAATTTATTTTCTAATATTGCTACAAGTGTTTTAGCTATTGGTGCTGTTGCTGCAGTTACTGTTTGTACTGGTGGTATTGGAACTGCTGCTGCAATTGCAATAGGTGCTGGTACTGGTGCTGTAACAAAGGCTGGTTTTAAACTTACAGATCGTTCTACTAATGATATTGAAGGTGATGCTCTTGATGGAAAACAGATTGCAAAAGATGCTTTATCTGGCGCTGTAACGGGTGGTGTTGCTGCTGCTACTATGGGTACTGCTGGTAGTGCAAGTGGTGTTAAGGCTGCTGCTAAAGGTTGTACTGAAACAGGTATTAAAACTGGTGCGATGGCTGGTTCTAGTAATTATGTTATTGATTGTGCTTTTGATGATGATAAAGATTTTAACATTAAAGATTTTACTGTTGATACAATTACAAGTGCTGCGGTAGGTGGTACTGTCGGTGGAATAATGGGTACTACTAATGGTTTATTGAGAGCAAATGGTATACTAAAATCAGGTTGTAATCTTGAAACTATGGTTTCTTCTTCTCAAAATGCTTCTTTAGAAAATGTTGCAGCTAATTCTGCTTGTACTACTTCTTATAAAGTACTTAATGATAGAATAAGAGCTATTGCATAAATTATTTAATTATTATTAATAATATTTAAAAGCAATGTATTTTCATTGCTTTTTTAGTTTAAAATTACTTTATGATTAATTTTGATGCTTTAATATTAAGATTATTTTTAGAAGAAAATAGTGAATTTTTTAATGGTGCTAAGATTCAAAAAATTCAACAACCTAATCGTTCTGAATTAATTTTCACTATTCGTAATTTAGGTGAATCAAGAAAATTTTATATTAATTTTAATCCAAGTTTTTATCATATTTGTTTTATGTCTAAAGATAATGAGTATAAAAGAAACATAGTTATTCCAAAAACTGCACCTATGTTTTGCATGCTCTTAAGAAAATATATACAAAATGCAAAAATAATTAGAGTAGATGTTCCAAAATATGAGAGAATTCTCGAGATTTATTTTGAATATTTTGATGAACTTAATGAAAAATCCCAATTATGTTTAGCCATAGAGTTAATGGGAAAATATAGTAATGTTATTTTATATAATTACGATACTAATGTAATTATTGGTTGTGCACATAATGTAAGTTCAGAAAAAAGTAGAGAACGTGAACTTTATGGTATGCTTCCTTACATTTATCCTCCAAAACAGAAGAAAAATAATCTTACTAAAGTAACTTTTGAGTCTTTCAAAAAGAATATTGATATTGAAAAATTAGCACAATCTATAGCCTCAAAATATTATTATCTTACAATTTCTTTTGTGCAAGATATTATAGATTCTATTAATCCTTTTTCTTTGGAAATACTATATGAACGGCTCCGGTCTTTTCTAAATCAAAATAAATATAAATATTTTATTACACAAGATTATGCAAAATATTTTTTAGATGAAGTTAAAAATGGTACTGAATATAATTGCGTTAATGATATGATTGATGAATACTTTTCGTATCATCAAAATATTTTTATAATTTCAAATTTGAAAACAAAAATTTTTAGATTTATAAATACACAATTAAAAAAGTTATATACATTAAAAACTAAACAGGAAATTCTAATAAAAAAAATTGATAAAGCTAATTCTTATAAAACAAAAGCTGATATTATTATGTCCAATTTATATTCATTAAAAAAAGGAATTAGAAAAACATCTTTATATGATTTTGAAGGTAATATTCAAGAAATTGAATTAGATGAAAATCTTTCTCCTGTTGATAATGCAAACAGGTATTATAATTTATATAAGAAAGCAAAAAATGCTTATGAACATGCATCAACAATGGTTCTTGAGACAAATTCTCAGATTTTATATTTCGAAGAAATATCTTATTTTGTTCAATCTACTATTGATATAAATGAACTTAATGATATTTATAGTGAATTAATTGAAGAGAAAGAACCTAGCGTTGAAAGTATTCAAAAGATTGATTTCATTGAATTTAAAGGAAGTAAAATTTACATTGGGAAAAACAAAAGACAAAATGATTATATTTTGTCAAAATTATCATCGTCTGAAGATTTATGGTTTCATCCGTTAAATGCACCTGGTGCACATGTTTTAGTCAAATCTAATAATAAAAAAGAGATTGTTTCAGATGATGTCTTGTTAAAAGCTGCTGAACTTACTAAAGAGTTTTCATCTCAAAAGAATAATTCCAAAACTCCTATAATTTATACTAAACGTAAATATGTAAAAAAAGCAAATAACAAGCAAGCTTTTGTTACGTATAAACATGAAACAGAAATTGTTGTTTAATTATTTTGTATATTTTGCCATATCTGCAAAAATATTTTTTGTTTTTTGATTTTGATTAAAAAATTCTGGACTTAGTGTATTTATATTATTTTTCATGTTTAGATTTTTTTGATTTTCTTCTTCTCTAATACGTTTTTTAGTTGCTCTTTCGTTTATAGCCGGTAATAAGAAGCCTAAGAATACTGGTACTAAGACAAGAACAGAAAGTGCTGTAAATCTTGCATTTAATGTTTTAGCCTTTTGTACCCAAGGATTATTTTTATCTCTGAATAAGTCGGTTAATTTTTTAACATCATCAGAATCAATAGCTTTTGTTAAAGTATCTTTTATTGTTGTATTATCTGCTGTTGCGATATCCTTACCTTCTTTAGCAAGTAATTTTTGAACTATATTTTTTGCTTCATCTGTAACACTAAATACTTTTGAAAGATTTCCGCCTTGACCTTCAATAAACTCGCAAAATCCTTTTATTCCATCTTTATATTTATCTATTCCGCTATATTTTGAAATTATTTGTTCCGAAGAAAGTACTTGTACTCCTTTTATTGGTCTAAGATAATCAAATATTTTCTTAAACAAATTTTGTTGTTCAAATCCTTTATCCTTTGCAGCTAGAACAAGACCTGATTTTGTTTCATTTAGTTTTGAAAATCCTTTACGTAGTTCTTTTTCTGCAAAACACATTGTTGCACAAGTAACCAAGTCTCTTCTTAAAATTTCTTCTCTGTCATATTTATCTTTTGCTTGGAGTGTACGTGGAATAAGAATACCAAATCCCATAATTCCAAGTAGCAACGGGAATGAAACATTACAGCCTTCAAATTCAATAGTTTGAGCTATTTTACCTATAATTCCTTTTGTATTTGTTAGAGTATTTGTAATTGTAGCAGCAGATCCAAATGATGGATTTGATTTATCTTTTGTTGCTTTTTCTTCTGTATTTTTTGCTGTTGTTTCATTAAGAGTTTTATATTTTAATGTCTCTTCTTTCATTAAACCTTTAAGTCCGGCGTTGGATTTTCCTTCTGCCTTATTATATAACCTTGGTATAATTTGCAAAAACGCCATAATAGCACTATACATTGCTGCATTCATTGCAAATCTTCCTATTACTTTCTTATTAGCAATATTTTTTATAAATTCATTTATTTTACCAACATCTTGTTTTTGTGCTTTTGCAACAATATCATCGGCGTATGACATCATATAATTTATAGTATCTTTAATTGGGGCAGATGTATTTGGAGTTACAACGGCAGTAGTAAAATCTGTATGTGCCGCATCTTTCGCATGATTTTTTACTATTCCTATAAATTCATTTGATAATTTAGATAAAGTTTCTTTTTGAGCCACTTTATCTTTTGCTGTTTTTGCTAATCTTTCTGCAAAGTTTGCTGCTGTTTCTATAGTTTCTTTTGATACTTCTGTTTCTGATTTAGCATTTTTTATAATTTGAGCAAATGTATTTTTATAGAAATCTTGTTTACTTATAGCCTCACCTGCTTCATTTATTGCTTGAGCAGCATGAATTTCTCCAAATGATTTTATGAATTTCATTGGTACATCTATTGTTTTTCCAATGATTCTTTTACCTACACCAAGCATTCCCATTGGGATAAGGAACATACTTGGACCTGTAAGCATTTCTCTTACAAGTTCTTTTGCTGCAAATTTGAGATTCTTCTCTCCTTTATTTTCTTTCGTATTTCTTCTTAATCCCATAATTGGTCTTGGAAGATTTGTTCCTAACATGTCTTGGAATGTAAATGATATTGCAAGTCCGCCATTTTCTATTAAATCTGCAACACCTAAACAAAATGAATCTAAACCACCTTTAAAAGTCGGATTATTTTTTGTTCTTATATTATTATTTATGTTTATCTTATTATAATCTTGACTTTGTTTTGTCTTATTTTTAGGAATATCTGTTGTTATTCTGTTTATTCTCATATAATCCCTAATTTTTCTACCTTTTCACTTTCATGCTAAAGTGTCTGAAATATTAAAATTGCGTTTTTTTTCTATATTTTTTAAAATTTTTTACAAAACTTTAATGAGTGTATTTAGTATACTTAATACATTCGTAGACTTCAATCTTAATTTATATAAATTATTAATTTTACTTTACATTTTTGCTATATTTTCGACTTTTAAAATCACATGGGTAACAATATTATTGATGTCTCTTTTACTAATTTTTCTTCCTTATGTATTTAAGGAAGTTTTTTTATTTGTTGACTGATAGCTGTTCTAATGTTTTAAATTATATATAAGAGTTTTTTAGTAGGTAGTTTTAATTATTATTATTTTGTTTGAAAGGATATAAGTATGATTTTAGATAAAGTAAATTTACCTTGTGATTTAAAACGTCTTTCATTTGATGAGATGAATATTTTGGCGGCTGAAATGCGCGAATTAATTATTAAAAAAGTTAATGCTATAGGTGGTCATATGGGACCTAATCTTGGAATTGTTGAAGCCACGATTGCTATGCATTATGTATTTAATTCTCCAGTTGATAAATTTATATTTGATGTTTCACATCAATGTTATTCGCATAAGATTCTTACAGGGCGTAAAGATGGATTTACTGTCCCTGAAAACTATTTAAAATATACCGGTTATACTGCACCTGAAGAAAGTGAGTATGACTTATTTAAAGTAGGACATACCTCTACTTCTGTAAGTTTAGCTGTTGGAGTTGCAAAAGCAAGAGATTTGCAAAACAGAAAAGAAAATGTTATTGCTTTAATCGGTGATGGTTCTTTAACCGGCGGTGAGGCTATGGAAGGGCTTAATAATGCGGCTTGTCTTGGTTCTAATATTATAATTATTGTCAATGATAATGATATGTCTATTGCTGAAAATCATGGCGGTATTTATAAAAATTTAAAATTGCTTCGTGATACGAATGGCAATGCCGACTGTAATTTCTTTAAATCTATTGGTTTTGACTATTTATATGTTGATGACGGCAATAATATTGAAAAAATGATTAAGGCTTTAGAATCTGTTAAAGATTCGACTCATCCTGTTGTTGTTCATATTAAGACATTAAAAGGTAAAGGATTAGAAGTCGCTGAAAATAATAAAGAAGCTTTTCACTGGATTTTACCCGGAACACTAGATAGAAAAGATGAAAAAGTTGTTCAAAATAATGAAGATTATGCCTCTTTAACAACTGATTATATGCTGAAAAAGGCTAAAGAAGATCCTTCTTTTATTGTTGTTAATGCGGCGACTCCCGGTGTGTTTGGTTTTTCAAAAGAATTTAGAACAAAAATGGATAAACAATATACCGATGTTGGTATTGCTGAAGAACACGCTGTTGCTTATACTTCGGCACTTGCTAAAATGGGGGCTAAACCTATTTTTGCGGTTATGAGTTCTTTTATACAAAGAGCATATGATCAATTGTCTCAAGATTTGTGTCTTAATAGTTCTCCTGTTACTATGCTTGTTTATTGGGGCGGGATATCTAATGCCGATGCTACACATCTTTGCGTTTTTGATATTCCTTTAATCAGTAATATACCAAATATGGTTTATCTTGCTCCTACTTGCAAAGAAGAATATCTAAGTATGCTTGATTGGTCTGTTAATCAGACTCGTTATCCTGTTGCAATTAGGGTTCCTTCTTGTAAACTTATTGCTTCAGGAGTTAATGATAATACTGATTATTCGATTTTAAATAAATATGAAATAAAAGAAAAAGGTGAAGAAATCGCAATACTAGGTCTTGGTAATTTTTATAATCTGGCTCAAGTTGTTAGGGATGAAATTAAAAGGGTTTTAGGTATAAATGCAACATTGATTAATCCTAAGTTTATTACAGGCATTGATTCTGAATTGCTTGAAAATTTAAAATCTAATCATAGTTTAGTTATAACTTTAGAAGACGGTGTTTTAGATGGCGGCTTTGGTGAAAAGATTTCGAGATTTTATTCCAATTCAGATATGAAAGTCATAAACTATGGTGCAATGAAAGAATTTACGGATAGAGTTAGTCTTAAAGAATTATACCAACGATATCATCTGACTAAAGAATTAATAGTTTCGGATATTCAAAAAATCTTGCAAAAAGTTAGATAGTTTTAATATTCATTAAAAAAAGAATCCTTTTTATTTTTGTAAAAAGGATTCTTTACTTCTATAATGTCAGAGAAAAATTCACGATAAGCTGAAAGTGTGAGTGAATTTGTTTACAAAATGAACCAAAAACTTTGTTTTTGAGTGAGCTTGTATCCGTAGTGAAACGAATATGAGTGGCTTTTTCAAAAAGTGAGTACTTTGTTAGCGATGATGACTCGGCAACAAAGTGTGATACTAGATTAAATTATTAAATTTATCTATTAAATTCATTAAAAAAGACCTCTTTTTTATTTTTATTGTGATTTATATCTTAAAATATCTGGAACTAAGTATATATTGTTGTCTAATTCATGAGTTTGATTACTTCATTTAATATCAAGAAAATTGATAAAAGAGTGAAAGTTTAAATAAATTATGAAAATACAAAATATTACTTATAATAATACATTAAAACCTTCTTTTAAAAAACATATAAGTTATGAGGATTATTATTATGATGATTATGGGACATATTATAATCAAATATCTATAAAAGATGCTATTATTTCCTCGAGTATTCTTTCCGGAATATTATTTTTGGTTGGTTCAATTTTTACTAATAAGGATTATGTTCTGGGTTTTATAAACAAAACAAAGGAAAATGCTATATCTATTTTGAAAAAATAAAAAAAGTCTGATAAAGTATGAATACTTTATTATTTAGTCTTTAGTTGAAATTTTATTCATCGGGTTCCAGCTGTCTTTTAAGTTATTTTTTATAAGATTTTCATAAAATTCTTCTTTGTATTTTAGTAAATTTATTTGGTTTGTAAGTTCATTTAATTGTTTTTGTGCTTTTGCTCTTGATGCTTTTATAATGTTATATCTTTCTTTAATTGTGGAGTCACCTATTATACATAAATCTATATAGCTTTTAATTGATTTATTATCTATTCCTACAGATCTTAAGCATTTGACTATCTTAACCCATTCAAGATCATTTTCTGAGAATATTCTTATATTATTTTTGTCCCTTTTTATAAAAGGGAAAAAACCACTTTTTGCCCAGAACCTAAGTGTATGTTCTGAAATTTCCATTTTTTTGGCTACTTCTTTTATTGTATACATTCTATAATAGCTCCTGTTTTATTTAGTAATTATAACATGATAAAAAGAGGTTTTTTGTGGGTTCTCGTTCTGTCATAAAAAAAGACCCTAATGGGTCTTTTATATATTTGCCGAAGGCCTGGATATAAATAGAACATAACTCGCGCTGTCTTGCTCGTTCGCGATAAACGGCGTTCAAAACGAAAATTCTTCATTTCCGTTTTTCAGCCTCTGCTCACTCGCGCCGAACCTTAAGCAAAACTTCGTTTCGCGGGTTCTCGTCCTGCCATAAAAAAAGACCCTTTTTGGGGTCTTTTTAATATTTGCCGAAGGCCGGACTCGAACCGGCACGCAGGGTGAGCTGCGTCAGATTTTGAGTCTGATGCGTCTACCAATTTCGCCACTCCGGCATTTTGTATCCGCTGTACTTTATACTATATTAAATATGATTTTTTTTCAATTATTTTTATTATATCTTCGGGGACTTTAGCAAATATATATCCGCCATTTGCTTCTAGAAATTCTTTGTCTTTGAATCCCCATAAAACGCTTATACAAGGAACATTGGCATTCTTTGCTGTTTGTATATCAACTTCTGAATCACCTACATATATTGTTCTCTCTACCGTTGAATTTACCTCTTTTATTGCCTTTAAAACTCCATTGGGGTTCGGCTTCTTTTCTATTTCTTTGCTCTCGCCTATAGCTGTTTGTACTAAATCTCCAAAATAGTCTTTACATAATGCTTTTACTGCTTTGTCATATTTATTTGATACAACACCTATTTTATATCCTTTTTCTTTTAACTCTTCTAAAAGTTCAATTATTCCATTGTATGGTTTTGTATACTCTGTCATATGTTCTTGATAGTACTTTTTGAAAATGATTATTACTTTGTCTATCTCTTCTTCACTGGTTCCTTTAGGTAGAGCTCTTTCTATTGCTTTTTTTATTCCATTTCCTACAAAATTTCTTATTTCAGAAAGACTCCTTTTAGGATATCCGCATAACTCTATTGCATAATTAAAACAGGCATGTAAATCTTCAAGTGTGTTTAATAATGTTCCATCAAGGTCGAAGATAATTGTGTCTTTATCCATTTTTATTTCCGATTGATATTCTAATCTATTTTTAATAGCGGGCGAGGGGACTCGAACCCCCGACGTCAACCTTGGGAAGGTTGCATTCTACCACTGAATTACACCCGCTTATTATCTTTTATTATTTTATTATACAACTTTATAATTTTTTTACAGTATTTTTTTTTGTGGCTTTTTGAAGATATATGTAACATTATATTGTTATGTTTAATATTATCTTCTTTAATGTATTAAAATATAATTTATGAATAGAATAAAGCAATTATCTGTTAATTTAATAAATCAAATCGCTGCCGGTGAAGTAATTGAAAGACCTGCCAGTGTCGTTAAAGAACTCATTGAAAATTCTATAGATGCCGGTGCTTCTAAAGTAGAAATATCTGTTTCTAATGAATGTAGAAATATTCGTGTTGCTGATAACGGCTCTGGTATTCATCCTGACGATATCCAGCTGGCTTTTTCTAAACACGCTACTAGTAAACTTACAGATGAAGAAAGTCTTTTTAATATTCAAACACTTGGCTTCAGAGGTGAAGCTCTTGCCAGTATGATTTCTGTTGCAAAAGTTATTTGTACTACAAGAACTAAAGATTTTGATTATGGTACAAAAGTTGAATCTCAAAACTCTATTATTAATGCTTCTAAAATAGGTTGTGCTCAAGGTACAATTATGGAGGTTAATGATTTATTTTTTAATCAGCCTGCAAGACTTAAATTTTTAAAGAGTTCTAAAACAGAATTTGCATATATTCAAGAGTTAGTACAATCTCTTGCTATTTCTCACCCTAATATTGCCTTTATTCTAAAAAATAATAATTCTTTAATTATAACAACAACACCAAATTCAGATTTATTAACAAGAATTTCTCAAATCTATCCTTCTGATATAATAAATGAACTTAAAAAAGTTCAAAAAACAGATGTTTTGTCAGGTATAAGAATAGAAGGTTATACTTCTATTCCAAGTTATACACGCTCAAGTAAAAAATCTGTTTATACTTTTGTTAATTCAAGAATGGTCAAGTGTCCTGTTATTTTAAAGGCTATTGATGTTGCATATAAAAATATGCTCCCTCAGGGAAGATATCCTTTTGTTGTTATTAATCTCGATATTAATCCTGAAGAAATTGATATTAATGTTCATCCTGCTAAACGTGAATTAAGATATAAAAATCCTAATCAGATATTTAATTTTGTTCAAAGTGCCATTAGCTATGCTCTTGATTCTGCTTATGATAACAATGTTAATATTGAACCTAAAGATTTTAATAAAAATATTGTTTCAATTGATTCTACTATTAAAGAATTTGGAAAACATAATGATGAAGATGATGATTTATTTATTCCTTTGAATAGAATTGAAAAAAAACAAGATAACAAACCAGTAGAATTTGATTCTGATATTAATCAAACAAAAATTGATATTAATTTTGATACTGTTCCTGTTGAAAATAAAATAAATGTTATAGGTCAGTTTAAAAATACATATATTTTAGTAGAAAATGATGATAATCTTGAAATTATAGATCAGCATATTGCAGAAGAACGCTATATCTATGAAAAATTAAAAAGTCAAAAAGAAATAGCATCTCAGCTTCTCATAATATCTGATGTTTTAGATGTAACGCCTGAAGAAGTTGAAATATTAGAAAATGCCAAAGAACAACTGAATAGATTTGGATATAAGATAGAAAAGATATCTGATAATCAGATAATATTTAAGAAAATTCCGCAGCTTTTATCTAAAATAAAACCCAAGGATATATTAAGTGAGCTTTTGGCAAATTTAAATCATTCACCTGAAAATGATCTTGATACAATTGAAGAAAGAATATTAATAACAACATCTTGTAAAGCATCTGTTAAAGCCGGTGAAAAATTAACGTTATGGCAAATGGAAGAAATTGTTAAGAAACTAAGAACAACAAAAAATCCTTATACGTGTCCGCATGGAAGACCCATTTCTCATTTTATTTCACATAAAGAAATAGCTTCTTTCTTTGCAAGAAATATTTAATCTATGATAGAATATGAGTAATAATTATATGGGGAAGCTATATAGTGATAAGTTTTTTAGGACTATGTACACAAAATCTTTTTAGAACAATAAAATACATATTAGGTGGTAATCTAAAATATAGTGAAGTTTTAACAAAAGCTGCTATGATAAGCTATGATTCTCTCCCTATCTCTTTAAGTATAGTATTTATTGCTGCAGTTGTTATAGCTCTTCAAGTTTCAAAACAATTTTTAATGTCAGGAGCCGAAAGCTATGTTGGTGGTTTTCTTGCTGTCGCTTTAATAAGAGAATTAGCGCCTGGATTCGCTGCTTTAGCAATTAGTGCAAGAGCGGGTACTGCTATTAGTGCTGAAATAGCTAACATGCAGGTTACTTCTCAAGTTGATGCCATGAAAACACTTAAGGTTGACCCTATCGGATATTATTTTGCTCCGAGAATTATTGCCGGTGCTGTCACAGTTCCTATGGTTGTTATTTTAGCTGAATTGTTTGGCATTTTGGGCGGTATGATAATTTCATATTTTACTATAGGACTTCATCCTAATCGTTACATGGCTTCTGTTTGGGCATGGCTTAATACAAGAGATATCTATATAAGTTTATTAAGAGGTGTTGTATTTGGTATAATTATTCCATTGGTTTGTGCAACTCAAGGTTATAACACTTCAGGCGGTGCTAAAGATGTTGGTATATCTACAACAAAAGCAGCAATTAAATCAACGGTTTTCTTGTTAATGGCTGATTTAATTATTACCTTTGTTTTCTACGTTAATTTTATTTAGATTATTCTTGAATACCAGATAATCTTTTAAACTCATCAGGTCTTTGGGATTTAGATAATGCATCTTCAGAGGTTATTAATCCTTTTTTAAATAATTCACTTAATGCTGTTTCAAGAGTTTGCATTCCAATCCCCGCACCTGTTTGAATTGCTGAATATAATTGAGCAGATTTACCTTCTCTTATCATATTGGCTACAGCATTATTTTTTACAAGAATTTCTTGTGCCATTACACGGCCTTTTTTTGTTCCGTCAGGCTGCAATCTTGGAAGTAAGGTTTGTGAAAATACAGCTTCTAATGAACCGCCCAATTGTACTCTTATTTGTTGTTGTTGACCTTCCGGAAATACGTCAATAATACGGTCAATTGTTTGGCTCGCTGATGATGTGTGTAATGTTCCAAATACTAAGTGACCTGTTTCTGCGGCGGTGAGTGCAAGACCAATTGTCTCCACATCTCTCATTTCGCCAACAAGTATAATATCCGGGTCTTCTCTTAATGCTGATTTTAATGCATTTGCAAATGAACGTGTATCTTGACCCAGTTCTCTTTGATGTATTACACTTTTCTTTGATTTATGTACAAACTCAATAGGATCTTCTATTGTTAATATATGTTCGCTTCTTGTTTCATTTATATAATCAATCATGGATGCTAATGTTGTTGATTTACCGCTTCCTGTAGGTCCGGTTACAAGTATTAATCCTCTTGGTCTTTCTGTGATTGTTCTTACTATATCTGCAAGCCCTAGTGTTTCAAATGATGGAATTGCACTATTAATTGTTCTGAATGCTGCTGCGTATGTTCCTCGATTTTTATATATATTTACCCTGAAACGCCCAAGTCCGGTTATACCATAAGACATATCCAGTTCCCAATGTTGTTCAAGATTCCTTCTTTGTTCATTATTCAACATAGGAAATAGTAAATCTTCTATACTTGTTGGTGTAAATGGTTCATATTTTGTTCTTAGTAAGTTGCCATCTACTCTTATTACCGGCGGTAACCCAACAGATAAATGTAAGTCACTTGCTTTATAATTAACTACTTCTTTTAATAAGTCATCTATTAACATTCATAACCTCTTTTTCTCTACATAATAAGAATATGATACCTTTTTATTCTATTTTGTACAAGTTTTTCTGTTCTTTAATTTATCCCATATATAGTATATAGGGATTCCTGTTGCAATTAGAAATATAGTATTTATTGAGTTTATGAATTTATTTATTGTAAGAGAATATAATATAAAACAACCTATTATGATGAAAAATATTCCATAAATACTATTGGTTTTGTGTAATATTTTTTCTTTTGATCGTATACGATATACAAATATTCCAATAACCGTGATGATATAGAATATTAATGCTGCATATATTACATAGTCTAATAATTGACTGTAATTTCCGCAAAATAATATAAATGCACTTGCCCAAATGCATTGAAGCCATAGAGAATTAACGGGAACCTTTGTTTTTCTGTTTATAATGGCAAGATTTCTAAATAATAACCTATCTTTTGCCATTTGATAGTATACTCTTGCTCCTGTCATTATAAGCCCATTTGCACTTCCGCAAGCTGATATCATAATAATTAATGCAATTATAATTTTACCTGCACCGGCGGCTATTTTTTGCATTAATACTACTGCTACAATATCTTCCGGAGCAGTTTTTATTTCTTCTATTGGTATTGAAAATACGTATAAAATATTTATTAGTACATATAGAACCATAACAATTACAACACCCCAGAATAATGCTAAAGGTATATTTTTTTCGGGATTTTTTACTTCACCTGAAATAAATGTTATATTGTTCCAGGTTACCATTGCAAATATAGCACCTACGGTTGCTGTTGCTATTATTTCCATATTAGAAAAATTAATATCCGATAATGTTATTATATTGGGAAAATTATTTGTAATTGTTTCAATATTACAGCCTAAAAATATACCAAATAATATTATCGCTAAAATTGAAAGTATTTTTGTTAAAGTAAATATGTTTTGTGTTATAACTCCATATTTTATACCTTTGGAATTAATATATGTGAGAATTATACATATTAATAATGCAAAAATTTGTTGGGTTGAAAGTTTGAAAAAAGATAAGTTTATAAGAAAAATTTCCGAACTAATTGTTGGGAATAAAATCCCCATAAATTTACCTACAGCTATACAAACTGCTGCAATGGTTGCGGTTTGTATTACAATAAGTAATGACCAGCCATATAAAAATGCAACTAAATTGTTGTACATCCTTTTTAAAAATATATACTGACCGCCATCTTCTTTTATATTTAATACCGGTTCTGAATATGCAATTGCTCCTGATAGTGAAAAAAGTCCAGCTAAGATCCATACTATTAGTAAAAAATATGCTGATTGTACTTGCCTTGCTATATCTGCGGAAACAATAAATATTCCACATCCTACCATAGATCCTACAACTACGGATATTGAGTCTTTTAAGTTTAAAGTCCTTTTTAATTCACTGCTCATTTTTAAACCAAGCTTTATTTAATTTGAAAATCAAATTATGTTTTATACAATATTTCTTTAAATCTGATTTTATGTCTTTTAATAATACAAATATTGCTATTAAGTTTGGTGCAGCCATTACAAGATATGTTGCATCAGTAAAATCGATAACACTTCTTAAATTCATAGATGAACCTATTATTATAAAAGAACAAAAAATTATTTGATAAAATTTGATGCGTTTAAAACCTTCACCCACAAGAAATGTCCAGGCTTTCTGACCATAATAAGCCCAAGAAAGCATTGTTGATAATGCAAATAATATAATTACAATTGCTAAAATATATGGGAAAAATGAAAATGCACTTGCAAATGCAGATGATGTTAATTCAACACCTGATATACCGTCTGTATAATTTAGGTATTCTCCTGTTAAAATAATAACAAATGCTGTCATAGAACAAACAACTACAGTATCTATAAATGGTTCAATCATTGATACAAAACCTTGAGAAACCGGTTCATTTGTTTTAACTGCGGCATATGCTATAGGAGATGATCCTATACCGGCTTCATTAGATTGTATTGAACGTCTTAAACCTATTATTATACAACCAATCACGCCTCCTGTTACTGCTTTAGGGAAAAATGCTTCATGAAATATTGTATATATTGCGTGTGGTATATGCATAAAATTCATTAGAATTATAACAATACTTGTTCCTATGTATATTAAACACATAATAGGAACAACTTTAGATGTTACTCTTGCTATACTTTTTATTCCGCCTAAAATAACAAGTCCTACTATAATTGCAACAATAAGACCGAATACCCAGCTGTGAGAGGCAAAAAAGCTGTTCTCACCCCCTGTTATATTTATAAATTGTTGTGTGGCTTGATTCGTTTGTAACATACAGCCTCCACCAACAGTACCAGGTAAACATGCAAACGCAAATACATAAGCAAGAGTTTTCCCTAAGCTGTGATATCCTTTTTTTGCGAAACCTTTCTCAATATAAAACATAGGACCGCCAGATACACTGCCATCTTTATTAAATCTTCTGTATTTTAAAGATAGTGTTACTTCACAGAATTTTAAAGCCATACCAAATATTGCACCTGTGCACATCCAAAACATTGCACCTGGTCCGCCTATTGATATTGCTATTGCCACGCCTGCAATATTACCTAAACCAATAGTACCTGATAGTGCTGTTGCCAGAGCACCTAATGAGGAAACTTCTCCTTCGTGTCCTGATGTATCTTTTTTGTGAAAGATTTGATATAAGGCATGTTTAAATCCCCATATACCTATACATCTTAGATAAAATGTACAGAATATACTTGCTGCAATTGTTAAAAATATTAATATTGGAACTTCTGCTCCACATATTTCTATTGGTGAAAATATAAATTCTGAAAAGTTATCGGAAAATGGAGCAAAATATTTTTCTATTTCCTCATCAATGCCTGCTGCAAATGCTTTTTGTGAAAATAACATCAAGTTTAATAAACTTAAACCTATAATACGCATTAGCATATTTTTTCTCCTTTTGTCTTCCTAATTCCTTTCAGGTATATGCTTAAAGATGTTCAATAAAAAATTCACCATAAGCGAAATAGTATGTATATCTTTAAGTGACAACTTTAAAGGGTGAAACAATCTATAAGCCTCAAAAAAATAACAACTATAAACTGCAACACTAGACTAATATAATCAAAATAAATTTTATGCACAATAATATATTATATTTGACTTACAAAGTGTTACAAAAAATAAATAAAATGATTTTTATTGTATTATTTCAGTATGAATAAAATAAATACTTTTCTAAAAGAAAATATCTTTAATATAATACTTCTTCTTGTTTACTTAATTATTACTCTTATATTGATGTTTAATCATGAATTATGGAGAGATGAAACTCAAGTTTGGTGTATAGTTAGAGATTGTAATATACTTGATATTATTAATAAAGCAAGGCTGGAAGGTCATCCTTTAATATGGTATTTCTTGTTATTACCTTTTGCCAAACTTGGCTGTAGTGTTTTTTCTATGCAGGTAATTAGTTTTATATTGGTTTTCTTGTCAATCGTTTTTCTTTTATTTAAATCATCTATAAATACATATATAAAAATTTTAGTTATATTTAGTTCAGGCATGCTTTATTTTTTGCCAATTGTTGCCAGAAATTATTCTTTGATTCCTTTATTTCTGTTTATTCTTGCCGATTTATATCCAAAACGAAAACAAAGACCGTATTTATATATTCTTACTTTAATTCTTCTTTCTAATACTCATTTGTTAACGTTTGGGTTTTGTTTGGCCCTTTCCCTATTATTTGCTTTTGAATTATTTAAAGATTTTTTAATAAATAAAAATATAAAAAAGTTGATTCCTGTTTTTATTCTATCTTTAAATTTTATTTTTATCTTTTTAATGTTTTATAATATGCAACATCAAAATCATGCAGTTATTTTTTATGCACATCAAGCAAAACCGTTCCTTATTGCTGTTAAAAATTATGCTTTAATTTATTTCCAATACTCTATAAATATTCTTCAGAATTTTAATGCTATATTATTTTATCTGTTATTTTTAATTTTATTTATATTTCTATTCCTGAAAAGTAAAAAAATTTTTTTTATATTATTCTCTTCTTTTGTTTATATTTTTTACATTTTTTATAAAGTATGGTTTCAAGGAATTGTTTATCAAAAAGCTTATTTACTTATTTTAATAGTTTTATTTTGTTATTGGATATATGAAGATAAAGAGAAAAATAAACTTTTTGCATATATTGTTGCAATTTTATTTTTTATAAGTTCTGTATTTTCTGTGTTTAATATATTTATGGAAATAAATTATAATTTTTCAGCAACAAAACAAGTTGCTGAATATATAAAAAATAATATAAAAGAGGAATCATGCTTCAATGTTGTCGGTTATCCCTTCACATTCACAAGTATTTCTGCTTATTTGCCTGATAAGAAATTTTATTCATATATAAATAATTATTACATTAGTTATTATGATTTTAACTCTGAAAGGACAACAAAAACAGAAAAAGAACCTGATACAAAATATTATATAGTTCAATCTGATTTTGTACTAAATGATGGTTTTAAAGAAATATACAAGAGTGATGATTTTGTACTTAGTTCAAATGAATATAAAGAAACTTTTAGGATATATGTTAAAGATGAATAATTAAAATAAGAAAAAAGCTATGATTTTGTCATAGCTGTAGATTAGGGATATGTGTATCATCGTTTTTTCCAAGGAATATAGGTTAATATTAGCAATACAAATCTCTTTTTAAATCATACATAATTATGAATAAATTATATTTGAATGATATATTTTCGTATAAAAGAAGTATGTACGAGTTTAAAATATAAATAAAATAAGGAAAAACTAAATAAAAATATAAAATTATCCTTTAGAATATGTAAAAAAGAGTATTTTAAATTGTCCGAGAAAAAATTTACGATAAGCTGAAAGTGTGAGTGAATTTTTCGAGTGGCGGTTTTAAAAGGTGAGTACTTTGTTATCGAGGATGACTCGGTAACAAAGTGCGATACTAGATTAAATCGGGTTTCTGTTATATAATTTTCACTGAATATAAATATAAAAGGATATGTGATGAGTACAAATGGTATTTTAGCCCAGGCACAAATGCTTATTGATAATGAGCAATATGAAAATGCTTATGAAATATTAGAAAAATCTTATGAAAAATCAAAAGACGATGCAGAATATCTTGAGAAAATAGCACTTCTTGCCAAAACACTTGAGAAAAAAGAAGATGCTGAAAAATATTGGGAGGAACTTGTTAAGGTTGATCCCAATTCACTTGTCGCATATTCTGAACTTTTAGATATATATGCTGATTCTAACAAGTATAAATATTATATTACCAGAGCGAAATATAAAATTTTAAATCAAAAAGTTTCGCAGTCTATTGATGATTATAAAAAAGCGATAGATTCTACTACTGATGAAAGTGAAATTATAAATGCAAGATTTTTAAGGGCAAAATCTTATGAATATATTGGTAAAATGCAGAATGCAATAGATGATTATTATAGAATTCTTGAATATAAAGAAGACATGTCAATATATTATAAATTAGCTGATATGTATGTTCAAATGAATGACAGATTTTCTGCTATAAATATTCTGGAAAGAGGAGTTAAGACCTTTCCTGATGTAATTGAATTAAATGAATTTCTGGCTAATTTGTTAATGAGAGAAGGTAAATTTGAAGAAGCTCTTAAATATGCTAAGAATGACTTTTCTAAAGCAAAAATTTATTTAATGAAAGGCGAGAATGAAACGGCGCTTGAGCTTTTAGAGAAAACAGAAGCTAAAACCAATGCAAATTATTTTGCATTAATGGCTGAATACTATTTTAATAAAAAGGAATGGGATAAATGTAAAGAGTATATAGCCAAATTTAAAGAGCTTGATGCACAAAATCCTTTAGTATATCAAATGCTTGCATTGGTTGCAGAAGAGAATGATGATATGTATGGATATCATTATTATATGGGTAGATGCTATTCTTATAAACAAGACTATGATCTTGCTTTAGCTGAATATTTAAATGCTCATAGAGTTGATTCAAATAGAAGTGAAGCAATAAAAGAAATTATAAAAATTAATGAAACAAAAGGTGATTCAACAAGTTTAATGGAATTTTATGAAAAACTTATAAGACAAGAACCTGATAATGCTATAGCTCTTAAAGGGTTAGGTGATGTTTATGCAAATATGTATGAATTTAAAAGTGCATTAGAATATTATAATAAATTGGTAAAAGTAGATTCTAGTAATTATGAAGTATATAAACAAATGGGTTTTTGTTATGAGAAAATGAAAGATAGTGCAAAAGCAAAAGATTGCTATGAAAAATATCTTGCAAAAGCTCCACTATCACCTGATACTGAAAAGTTAAAAGACAAAGTTTCCAAGATGAACGTTACTGTATCATATTCTGAAGCAGGTGAAGAAGAAGGTTTTATTGATAAAATCATGAAACTGTTTAGTAAATAAAAAAATTAATGTAATAAAATTTAATGTTAAAACAATAAATCTATAGGGAACTGTTTTTATATAAGAGTAGGATATATAAAAGGAGTTTTTATGCACACAGGCTTTGTAATGCTTCCGGAGATGATTAAATCACCTTGTACTGATCTTATAGTTGGTGAAGATAAAAAAATGCTTCCTATTATAATTGAGGAAGTTTGTACTGATTTAATTAATAATTAGTTATTTAATTAAATAATTTAGTATCGTACTTTGTTAGCGAGGATGACTTGGTAATAAAGTACTTACCTTTTGAAAACGCCATTCACCTTCGTTTCACTACGGATACAAGCTCACTCAAAAACAAAGTTTTTGGTTCGTTTTGTAAAAAAAATTCACGATAAGCTGAAAGTGTGAGTGATTTTTTCTCGGACAATCTCTTGCTGATTTTATACTTTGTAATACTAAAAATTAATATAAAAATACTTTAAATCTTTTTTTTATATCGGATAATAAAAGTATACTGAAATAAAAAGGGGAATATTATGAAAAGAGTATTACTTTGTATAATGGATGGATGGGGTATAAATAAGGATTGTCCTAAAGATGCAACTAAGGTTGCAAATACTCCCAATATAGACAGATTTTATAAAGAAGAGCCTAATATGCAAATTTTTGCAGATGGGGAGCATGTAGGCCTTCCTGAAGGGCAAATGGGAAATTCAGAAGTCGGTCATTTAAATATAGGTGCCGGAAGAGTTGTTTATCAGGATTTAACAAGAATCAATAAAGCAATTAAAGATGGTGATTTTTATACAAATGAAAAATTCTTAAAAGCAGTTGAGCATGTTAAAAAATATAACTCCTCACTTCATATGTATGGGCTTGTATCAACAGGCGGAGTTCATTCTTCATTAGATCATATTTTAGCTTTGATAGAATTTGTAAAACAACAAGGGCTTAAACGAGTATATTTTCATGCATTTTTAGATGGAAGAGATACTCCTCCTAAAAGTGCTGTTGAATTCTTATCTAAAGTAGAAGAAAAACTAAAAGAAGCAGGACTTCCACCTATAGCATCTGTAAGCGGAAGATACTATGCAATGGATAGAGATAATCGTTGGGATAGAGTCGAAAAAGCATATAATATGCTGGTTTTGGGAGAGGGCAATAAAGCAGAATCTGCAATTGAAGCAGTAAAAGCTTCTTATGAAAATGGTGTAACAGATGAATTTGTTGAACCAACCGTTATTGATGTTCCAAATTCAAGAATACAAGATAATGATGCAATTATTTTCTTTAACTTTAGACCTGACAGAGCAAGAGAAATTTCAAAAGCAATGATGTTTGAAAACTTCGACGGGTTTAACAGAAAAGCAGTAAGAAAAAATTTATATTATGTAACATTTAAACAATATGATGCATCATTCCCATTTCCGGTTGCATTTGAACCACAAGAATTAGTTAATTTGCTTGGTGAAGTTTTGGATAAAAACGGAGTAAAACAATTCAGAACTGCAGAAACAGAAAAGTATGCACATGTTACATTCTTCTTTAATGGTGGTATTGATGAACCCAATAAATTGGAAACAAGAGTTCTTATAAATTCACCCAAAGTTGCAACTTATGACTTGCAACCGGAAATGAGTGCTCCTGCTGTATGTGAAGAAGTTTTGAAAGCTATTGATAATAAAGATTATGGTTTTATATTAGTAAACTTCGCAAATCCCGATATGGTAGGTCATACGGGTGTTATGGAAGCTGCAGTGAAAGCTTGTGAAACTGTTGATACCTGCGTCGGTAAAATTGTTGAAAAAGCAAAAGCTAATGATGTAGTTGTTGTCTTAACGGCCGATCATGGTAATGCTGAATGTATGGAAGATAAAGTTACACATGCACCATATACCGCCCATACAACAAATCCGGTTCCTTTATTTGTAATTAATGATGGAAATATACAACTTAAAGAAACAGGTGCTTTATGTGATATAGCTCCAACAGTTCTTGATATTATGGGAATAGAAAAACCAAAAGAAATGACAGGTCAATCATTAATAAAAGAACTTGTTTCTAGTAATAAATAAATTTAATTTAATAATAAAAAACCCCATTTTTTGGGGGTTTTTTATTATAGATTTAATTCTTTTACAAGAGCAGGAACTATAACTTGCCAAGCTTTTGCGTTCGGATGATTATCTAAAAGCTTATATTCTTTTTTATCTATATCAATATTTAAGTCTTCTTTTACTTTGATTATAATAATATTATCTTGTTTTAAAATATCCCAATTCTCAGTTCCATCTTCTTCGTATACAAGAATAACAAATTTTGGGCATTTATTATTAATGGTAAATTTAGATTGTATTTCTTTATTTATTTCTTTCATATATATTACAAAAGTATCAAAAATATCTTTTTGATTATATTTCTTCTTATATTTATATGCTAATTCCATAATTTCTTTATATATATATGTTTTTGTTAAGAAACTAAGATGAACAAATTTTAAATATTTTTTATTATCTATTTTAATAATTTTATATTCTGGTACATCACTTGGCACTATATTAACATATAAGCGTCTTTTGTGATCAGGAATATATGTATAAATAATATATTCAAAATTAAAATTGTTATTAAGCAATTTTTCTTTTGTAAATTGAAAATTTTCTCTCATTAGATATAACATAGTTCGTGGTGAACGCCCACCTAAGCCTAGGTTGTAGATGTCTCTGTTTGAGTATTTTGATAAAACATGTGAAAAAGTTTCTGTTTCAGAAAGGTTATCGCCATATGTAAAAGAACAACCAAGTAAAATTATTGGAAGTTTTTCTTTTTTGTTATCTTGTGAAGAGGAGGGTATTGGTCTAAAAAAATCTTTAGTTATTTCAATATTGGATTTAGTAATAGAAAGATATGTTGCATATAAAACTTTTATATAATTGTATAAAGAAAAATCTTGTATTGTATGATTTTGGGATATGTTTTGTTTTTTCGTTTCATCTTCTAATCTTAAATATTCTTTTGTAAATAGAAAAAATTCAACTAACAATATCATTAAAAATATTGTTAATGCATTTACTATAATAATTTTGAATTTATTATACATAAGATAATTAAAATTATAACCTTTATTATTATAATTTATCAAAAAATAATTTTTAACAAATTAATTTTTTCATTTTGTAACTTCTTTAAATTTTAAATTTATATCGGATAATGTTATTATAAATGAGTTTAAGTTGAAGGACGATAAAATGAGTTTAACCAAAATTGAAGATTTACCTACAGTTTATAATGCAAAAGAAACAGAAGAAAAAATATATAAATTCTGGGAAGATAATGAATGTTTTAAAGCTGATGCAAAATCAAATAAACCCCCGTATTCAATAGTAATACCCCCTCCAAATGTAACAGGTGTTCTTCATATGGGTCATGCATTAGATGAGACTCTTCAAGATATTTTAGTAAGATATCATAGAATGTCAGGTTATGAAACATTGTGGATGCCGGGAACTGACCATGCTGGTATTGCTACACAAAATGTAGTTGAAAAAATGTTGAGAAAAGAAGGAAAAACGAGATTTGACTTGGGTCGTGAAAAGTTTGTTGAAAAAACTTGGGAATGGGCAAATGAGCATAAAGATGCAATACTTCATCAATGTAAAAGATTAGGTGCTTCTTTTGATCTTTCAAGAACACGTTTTACCTTGGATAAAGGATGCAGCGAAGCTGTAAAAGAAGTTTTTGTTAAACTCTATGAAAAAGATTTAATATATAAAGGTGCGTATATAGTAAATTGGTGTCCAAGATGCCAAAGTGCAATATCAGATATTGAAACAGATTATGAAACAGAAAAAAGTAATTTATGGGAAATAAGTTATCCGCTTAAAGATGAACAAGGTGCAATTGTAGTTGCAACAACAAGACCTGAAACTATATATGGAGATGTTGCTGTTGCTGTAAATCCAACGGATTTTAAATATAAAGATTTAATAGGTAAAACAGTTCTTGTTCCTTTAACAGGAAGAGAAATTCCTATTATTGCTGATGATTATGTTGATAAACATTTTGGAACAGGTGCCTTAAAAATAACTCCTGCTCATGATCCTAATGATTATGAAGTTGGTAAACGTCATAATTTAAAACCAATTTGGGTAATTGATGAAGAAGGAAAAATGAAAAAATGTCCTGAAGTTCATGTTGATGTCCAAGGTTTAACCAGAGAAGAAGCCAGAAAGAAAACCATTGAACTTCTTGAATATAATAACAGATTGGTAAGAATAAAACCAATAGAGCATAATGTTGGTAAATGTCAGAGATGTAATACAACAATAGAACCATTATTATCTGAACAATGGTTTGTAAGAATGGCTCCATTAGCAAAGGCTGCAATTAAAGCGGTGGAAGATGGAGATATTAAATTTATTCCTGAAAGATGGACGAAAAATTATTTGGGCTGGATGACAAATATAAGAGATTGGTGTATCTCAAGACAATTATGGTGGGGACATCAAATTCCTGCATATTATAATAATGAAACAGGTGAAATGGTTGTTGCCAAAGAAAATCCTGATCCAAGTAAATATACACAAGATGAAGATGTTTTAGATACTTGGTTCTCATCTGGTTTATGGCCATTTTCAACAATGGGTTGGCCAAATACTGAAGCAGAAGATTATAAGAAATTTTATCCTACATCAACATTGGTAACAGGCTTTGATATTATATTCTTCTGGGTTGCAAGAATGATAACAATGGGTGAAGAATTTACCAAGAAAGCACCATTTTCTACAGTTTATATTCACGGCTTAATTCGTGATGAAAACGGACAAAAAATGTCAAAATCTAAGGGGAATACTATTGATCCTGTCGGTATTATTGATAAATATGGTTGCGATGCATTAAGATTTACTCTTACATCATTATGTACGTATGGCGGACAAGATATAAAAATTAGTGATGAAAAATTTGAATACGGAAGAAATTTTGCAAATAAAATATGGAATGCTTCAAGATTTGTACTTATGAATCTTCAAGGTGTTGATAATAAAGATATTAATTTTGAAGAACTTACACTTGCTGATAAATGGATTTTAAATAAATTAAATGAAACGGCAAGAGAAGTTAATGAAAATATTAATGATTATAGAATAGGTGAAATGGCACATATTTTATATGACTTCTTCTGGAATTCTTATTGTGATTGGTATGTTGAGATAGCTAAAATTCAACTTCAAAATGAAGAATTAAAGCTGAATACTCAACGAGTATTAAAATATGTACTGGATATGACTTTAAGATTATTACATCCTGTAATGCCTCATATAACAGAAGCAATATGGCAATTATTACCTAAAAACACAGATGTAAAGGCTATAATGCTGGCTAAATATCCCGTTTATGAAGACAAATTATGTTTCGCACAAGAAAATATTCAAATGGAACTTGTTTTTGAGACAATTAAATCTTTAAGGAATGTAAGACAAAGTTTTAATATTCCAGTTTCCACTAAAGTAAATATTGAAATTCTTGCAGGAAAAGGTGAAGAAGAAGTATTTAAAAAAGTAGAAGCTTATATTCACAGATTAGCAAGAGTTGAAGAAATAAAATATGTTGATGAAAATCATAAAACAAATAAACAATCAGCTTCTGCAGTTGTAAGTAATTCCAAAATAATAATTCCGTTGACTGGTTTAATTGATTTAAATGAAGAAATTAAGCGTCAAAATAAAAAACTTGAAAAGTTATTAACTGAGAAGAATAACTTATCTGCAAGAATGAATAATGAAAAATTTATTGCGAATGCAAAACCTGAATTAATAGAACAGACAAAAAATCGAATAGAAGAAATTTGTGTTCAAGAGAAGGCTATAAATTTATTAATAGATTCTCTACAGACATAAATTCATATTAATGTATGGCTTCAAATAAATAGTATTGTCTTATAATTTAAAAATGGAGGATATTATGAGCGAAATTTATACACTATATACGAGAAGTAACTTTGATGGATTAGTTTGTGCTGCTTTATTAAAAGAAATTGGTATGATTGATGAAATTAAATTTGTGCATCCTAAAGATGTACAAGATGGAAAAATTCAGTTGCCTGAAAATACTATTACAGCAAGTTTGCCATATTGTAATGGTGTTTATATAGCATTTGACCATCATTCAAGTGAATCAAAAAGAATAAAAGATGTAAAAGATAATTATATAATAGAGCCGGCGGCACCATCATCAGCAAGAGTTATATATGAATATTTTGGTGGAGCAGATAGATTTTCAGCATCATTACATGATTTGATGGATGCAGTTGATAAAGCAGATTGTACTAATTTTACAGAAGAAGACATTGTTAATCCTAAAGATTGGGTTCTTTTAAACTATTTAATGGATGCAAGAACCGGGCTTGGTCGTTTTAGAAATTTTAGAATTTCAAATCTTGAATTAATGTATAAATTAGTTGATTTATTTTTAGAAAAATCTATAGATGAAATAATGCAAGATCCTGACGTAAAAGAAAGAGTGGATTTGTATTTTAGCGAACAGGATAAATTCATTGAGCAAATAAAAAGGTGCACAAGAGTAGATGATAAAATTGCTATTTTAGATGTTAGAAATGAAGAAATAATACATGTAGGAAACAGATTTATGGTATATGCACTGCATCCTGAATGCAATCTTTCAATTCACATATTATGGGGACTACATAAACAAAATACAGTATATGCCGTTGGAAAATCTATTATAAATAAATCTTGTCCTATAGATTTAGGTGCCTTGATGTATGAATATGAAGGAGGAGGTCATATTAATGCAGGTACTTGTCAAATTGAAAATGATAAGGCTGATGAAGTACTAAATGATATGATTGGTAAAATCAAAGCAATGGAACTTGAAAATCAAGTTGATGAGAATTAGGTATAATTTAAATATAAAAACAGACTCAGTTGAGTCTGTTTTTTTGTGTGTATTATTTCCTAAATCCTATAAGCTTTATTTCTTGTGTTAGAGAATCCTCCTTTTCTATCCATATTTGACTTGTGGAAATTTTATTTTGTGGAATTATTGTTTTTCTTAATATTGCATAATTAATATCAGTAAAGTTAATGTTATCAAGTTCTTGTATATAAAAATCAGTGGACCCACAATTAGGACAATATTTAGTATTTGGTTTTATTTCATTATATTCAAAGTGAGATGTTCTTTTGATATTACAGCAACTGCAACGTGCAATGAACCATTTGTTTTTTATTAATTCACCGCAATCCGGACAATATGCTTCATCAACATCTACCGGAATTTTATCATGATGACATTCTTGTTTTTGTAAGAAGAAATTGAATAACATATTTTATATATAATTGTCTTTTTTATAAAGTCAAAATTTATGTATAATTTATTTATGGATATATTAAATAGACTGGAAAAAGAATCAGATAAAGACTATCAAAAATATATTTCTTCTTTACTTCCAAATATTGATAATGTTTTGGGGGTTAGGCTTCCAATATTGCGTAAATTGGCAAAGGAAATTTTGAAGGAGAATAAATTTAAAAGTTTTCTTTATGCTAAAAAGCATAAATATATGGAAGAATATATGTTAAAAGGTATTTTGATTGGTCTTTTAAACGCACCTGTTTGCGAAATTATTAACTATATAAAATTGTTTGTGCCTCAAATTGATAATTGGGCAGTATGTGACAGCTTTTGCAATAGTTTAAAATTTACTCAACATAATTTAAAGGAAATATGGGATTTTCTTCAACCATATTTTGAATCTTCATCTGAGTATGAAATTCGTTTTGCTTTTGTCATGTTGATAAATTATTATCTTAGTGATGAATATATAGATAAAGTTTTTTTATTAGTTGATAAATTTAAGGATGATAGATATTATACAAAAATGAGTGTAGCTTGGCTTGTTTCAACTTGCTATATCAAATATCCCTTACGAACTGAAAAATATTTAACAAAGGCAAAACTTGATAGGTGGACTTATAACAAAAGCATACAAAAGATTTGTGAGTCTTTAAAAATAGATAAAGAAACAAAAATAAAATTAAAAAGGATGAAACGCTAATTTCTAGTCCAGAGTGAAAATATCCTGTAAATCAGCATAAGTTAATGTTTTACCAATATTTCTATCTACAGAGATTACAGAGTCAACAAGATTTCTCTTGTCCATTTTTAATTTTTGAATTTTTTCTTCAACTGTATTTTTGGTAATTAGTCTGTAAACAAATACTTTTTTAGTTTGACCTATACGGTAAGCTCTATCTGTTGCTTGATCTTCAACTGCAGGATTCCACCAAGGGTCATAATGTATAACATAGTCGGCACCTGTTAAGTTTAATCCGGTACCGCCAGCCTTTAAACTTACCAAAAATATTGGAATAGAATCGTCGTTATTAAATCTTTCAACAACTTCTTGTCTGTTTTTAGTAGAACCTGTTAAGTATTCATGTTTGATACCTTCTTTAACAAGCCATTCTTTTATAATATCAAGCATGTCAACAAATTGAGAGAATAATAAAATTCTATGACCTTCCGATATAATTTCTTCAAGCATTGATTTTAATTGTTCAAATTTTCCTGAGGTTTCAATTCCTTTTTTATTTTCTTTATCATATAAACGAGGATGACAACAAATTTGACGTAATCTTAAAAGAGCAGAGAATATACTCATGCGACTTTTTTCAAGTCCATTTTCTGCAATAGATTTGAATAATTCTTCTTTTGTAGAATCAAGTACTTCAAGATAGAAGTCTTTTTGTTCGGGAGTTAATTCACAGTATGCTATATTTTCTACTTTATCAGGTAGGTCTTTTGCAACATCTCGTTTCATACGTCTTAAAATGAACGGATAAATTTGAGATTTTAAGCGTTTTTCAACGATTTTTTCACCTCTATCAACAATAGGTGCTACATATCTATAATTAAATTCAGATTGACTTAGCAAAAATCCAGGCATCAAAAAGTCAAATACAGACCATAATTCCTCTAGTTTATTTTCGATTGGAGTACCGGATAGAGCCAGTTTATGCTGACCGTTTAATTGTTTTATTGATTTTGCGGTTATTGATTCGGGATTTTTTATATTTTGAGATTCATCCAGAATAATATATCTGAATTCATATTTTTTTAACTTTTCAATATCTCGTCTTATAAGTGCATAACTTGTTATAACAATATCATATTTAGGTATTTCTTTAAAATGTTCTTTTCTGTCAGTCCCGCTTAACTTTAAACATTTTAAAGAAGGAATAAATTTCTGGATTTCATTTTCCCAGTTAAAAACAACAGAAGTTGGACATACAACTAAATTTGTAGCTTTTTTATCTTTTTCTTTTGCTTTTTGAAGTAGAGTTAAAGCTTGAAGAGTTTTCCCAAGCCCCATATCATCAGCTAAAATTCCATTTAACCCATATTTGTAAAGGAACCATAGCCAGCTAAATCCTTTATATTGGTATTCCCTTAGTTCTGCATTAATACCTTTTGGAAGAGGTGCATTATCCATAGTTGAAAAAGTTGATATTTGTTTCCAAAAAGCTGAGAATTTTCTGCTCATTTTTAATTTAAAACCCAGATTCTGCATTTCTGACAAAAGACCTGCTCTATAGGTTTTTACAATATATTTGTTATCTTCATTCTTATATACATCAAAAGTGTTGAAAGATTTTAATAAAGAGAATATATCTTGTCCTGGAACTTCAACAAAACCATAATTTTTAACTCTTAGATATTTATCGCCTTCTATTATTAAATTATAAATTTCATCAAAACTAATTTCTTCCTCGCCAACACTTCCATACAAATTCACTTCAAAACTGTCTGTTGAATCAATAGAAAAGTCAATGTCCGCAACAAGTCTGAAAGGTTTTGGAGATAATTTAAAGAAAGACATATCATCTTTTTCTTCAAATTTCCAGCCATCACCTGCTCTTTTTAAATAATAGTTATAAAAATCAATTGCATTTTCTTTCTCAATTGCAAGGTTATTAGTTTGCATAGGGGCAAATTTGCATGCTAAAAGCATCTGGTATGCTCTTTCTTCATGGGCAATATTCCTTTTTACCCAGTATAACAAATCTTCTTTAGGTTTTTTTATTGTAACATAAGGATTTTTTGCTGCAGATTTTGAATAGGCAACTCTTGTTCCATCATAATCAAATTCAAGTTCAGCCTTTAATGCTCCATCATAATCAAGTCCCATTGTAACTATATTTAATGGCGGTTTTTGCTCAAGTGTTAATTTATCTATAATTTCTGATACTTCACAAGGAATAATCTGTCTTAATTTTGGAAGTTCTTCATATAAGAATTTTGCACCTTCTGCATCTTTAACATCTGTAAATGTAGATTTAATAAGATTTTGAGGAAGACTTGAAAGCGCAACATTAATAGGAAATATTTTATTTTTATATCTGCCCCATTTTAATTGTCGTGAGAAATAACGAACCTCTTCAAATGGAATGATATCGTCCTTGTCAGGTCTTTGCCAATACAATGATAGAAGAACATTCCCTACCATTGAGAAATTAACAGATAAAGAAATTTTCCATTCATCTTGGCAGAATACCAATTTATTTTTTGTTTTACCATCAATAACATCATCAGCTTTTGATAAAAGCTGGAAAAATCCGTCAAACTTGGCTATTGGTATATCATACCAGCCGGCTTTTTTATCTAGTCTTGAATTCTTTAATAATAATTGAAAAATAGCAAGTTCAACTTTTTGTGAATTATTTAATTCAAATTCAGTATTTTCTTTTTGGGCAATTATCAATGCTTTTAAAATTGCTTCAATATCTCTTATTACTTTTCCGGTATTTCTATCCATAACAAGGATTGAAAAGAAATTTTGTCTTCTTTTTGCGTTGAAATGGAATATATAACCACCTTTTGGATTATCATTCATAAATGTTTGTTCATCAGAATAGTCTGGTTGAATTTTAAATCTTCGTTCAAGAAATTCATCATATACATGTTCATCAATTGCTTTTAAAGCAACGGCAATTGCATGTTTACACCATTTTTCTTTTAAAGGACAAGAACAAGATGGTTCTACACTATTTTTTTTAAATTTAAGTTCTACATCGTAAAATGACTTAAAATTACCTTTAACCTTTGCTTTAATTCCAGTCTTAGAAACATCAAAAGAAGCAACCTGCTCTTTTTGATGGTATTCATAACCCCTTCTCCAGCTTCCGGGGGTGGAATTTTCTTTTAAATACTTATAATTAAAGTTACAAACAGCCATGAAATCTCTTGTAGTTATATCTGCAAAAATAGGGTACATATTTAATTATCGTTGACAAAATCATTTTTATATAATGCTTGTATCCCTAGAGCAGCAACAACTTATAATTAACTGATATCTACAATTGTTATTATACATAAAACTAAAAAAATGGCAAGCGATTAATTTAAATGGAATTTTTTACATAGGTATTGAATTTTTTTTTTTAGCGTATAATAATTATTTTAGCTTTTTGGCTGGGTAGCTCAGTTGGCGAGAGCGCACGGCTCATACCCGTGAGGTCGAGAGTTCGAATCTCTCCCCAGCTATTTTTAGTGTTTAAAAACGGGTAATCACCGAAGCGCTGTTTTTCCAAAACAATTCAAGTTATGTTCATTACTTCACATAACTTTCATTGGAGCGCACGGTCCCTCTCGTAAAACGATATTAAATCGTTTTACTCGGCAGAGTCCGTGAGGTCGAAAGCATAGAATTGCTTTGAGGAGTTTACACAACATACAGGTAAGCTATTGAAAAACGAATCTTTCCCCAGCTATTTTTAGTGTTTAAAAACGGGTAATCACCGAAGCGCTGTTTTTTCAAAACAATTCAAGTTATGTTCATACTTCACATAACTTTCATTGGAGCGTACGGTCCCTATCGTAAAACGATATTGAATAATGAATGCAACTATATATGTAGTTTCGTAATTTTGTTTATAGAAACAACGTCAAAGCTTTGTTTGTTTGAGGACGAAGTCCGAGTTACAAAGCTTCAGGTTGAAATTAACAAAATCGAAACGGAATATCAAGTTGCTAGCCTTTTGGTACTTTTCTGTAATGAGAAAAGTACATAATGAATAAATATTTAATTCAAGATTATACAAAAATAAAAAAATTGATTGTCTTTATATGTTAAGTAGTAAATTGAATTTATTCAAGTTATGTTCATTCTTCACATAACTTTCATTGGAGTGCACGATTCCTCTTGTAAAACAATTAAATATTATTTTATTAGTTTGCTTTTTCAGGTTTTCTGAAAAAGGTTTTTTCCATGTATGTTATAAATTCTTCAAGAGAGTAGTCTTTGAACTCTTTTTCTTTCTCTTTGTATTGAAGAGCCAAATCTTTTTCGCCCATATTATAGTATATATAGGCATTTGCTATATTATAAAAATATGAATTTTTTCTTTCCTGTTTCAGTTCTTTGAGTGCTTTTTCATACTGTTTTTGACCCGTATATATTTTAACGAGAAGTCTATAACGTGATTTATCTACTTGCATAGCATAATCGAGTGCTTTATCATAATCGCCTTTTGCCGAATATATATCTGCCAAAAATCTTATAGCATTCGGATAATCGCTCTTATTTATGCATTCAATTGCTTTATCATATTCAGCGATTTCATAATAGAAAAGGGCAATTCTTAAATAATTGTTTTTTTTAGATATTTTTGCAGAAATTAATGTGTATTTAAGATAATCATCTATGAGTTTTTTTGCCTCAGGACTGCTATAATCAGGAATTTTTTTATTGTTTTTATATTTATCATATAATTCCCATTCGCTGTCTAAGGCTATTGCATCTGCACTAACTCCTTTTACATAAGGTATAACTGCTATTTTATATGATATTTTGTGTAATTTTTTTAAAAAACCTATATCTTCCATTTTGTAGTGATAGTGAAAAATATAATTGAAAATTACACAAGGCAATCCTAAATAAAAAATTATTGCAAGAATAACTAAAATAACCGAAAACTTTTTAATATCCTTTTTTTCTTGCGATTTAATCGAAAGAATAATTTTTATAATTGTAATAATTGCAAAAATTAATATTTCAATACTTAATATGATAGAAAGTTCATTACAGTATGAAGATGCAATGCATTCTAAAATATTTTGAATTGTTATCGGAGGAAAGTAAAAATAGGTTCTAAAACAGATTATTATTAAATAATAAAGAATTAATAAAGCTAAAATCGGCAAAAATATTATATTTTTAATTTTTTTAGGGAAAAAAATTTTAGCCATAATTAAAGGCAGAATAAGAAAAACAGGAATTGAACCTATAATTATTAGAAAATAGTTTAAAAACATATATAAAAACTCCTAAAATAGTTAATAATTTTATTAATACCCTATTATCAGATGTTTTTAACAATGGTATTGATAAGGTTTTTATATGATTTTTCTTCTTTATTATAATTTAATTTTATTCTGAATCTTTGTTATATAGTTTTCTTAAAGCACGTTCAAATGTTTTAAAGTGTGGTTCAAAGAATTTTAATTCTATATCTGATTTCGCGATTAAAAATTGCATTGTCTGAAATATTAGACTACCGGCTTTTACTTCCGGAATTTTTTTATTAGTATAAATACCGCTTTCAATCGGTTCTTTAAGTTTATCACTTGTATATCTCATTCCAAGGGCAAAGCCTTTGTTATAGGGGGCTTTATATATTTCGATTGTATCCCCTTCCGTAACTTCTTTTATAACTCTGTGGTCAAGAAATTTTTTGTACTCGTTTACTAAATTATCAGTATAGTTAGTTGGAGTACCTTCAGGCATTTTTGTATATAAATTTTTATTTACAATCAGATTTGCTTTGAAAGAGATATTATTCATAATATTTATTCAAAATGTAAACATAAAATGTTTTGCCATTTATATACTTATTACTCTTAAATTCTTTTATTTATTAGGTTTTTAATACCTGATATCTTATTGATATATTGTGTAAAAGAGTAATATATTATAAAATAATACTATATTTATTTACTGGCATGTATTAATAACAAAAGAAAAGGGTGTTTTATGAAGATTACGGCTTTGGGACGACCATTTTACCATTATCCTAAGAGTAATGCATTCATAAGCAAAGTTTCAATGTCCGCACCAAAATCTCAAGGTGCGGATATTTTTTGCTTTAAAGGTGCATCAACTCTTTCTGATAAGGCAAGTATTATTCCATCATCAAATCCAACAGATTTGGAATATCAAGTTGAAAAGAATACAGGAATTGTGCCTGTAGATACTGTTGTAAAAAAGTTCAAAAATGGAGAAACATACGTTAATATAGCTGGCAATATAAGGGGAAAAGATGTTTATATTATGCCTGCAGGCGGAAATAACGTTAATGATAACCTGATGGAAACATATTTAAAAGCAGATGCGGCAAAAAGAGCAGGTGCCGATAGGGTAATTGCCATATTGCCTAGTTTTGATTATGCTCGTCAAGAAAAAAGGACAGAAAAAGGCGAACCTATTGCAGCTCGTTTAAATATGGATTTATTAAAGACATCAGGTGTAGATGAAATAATCACAACAGATTTACACACCCCTGCAATTGAAGGATTTGCTCCAAATTCTATGAAAGTAACACATATAGAATCAATGCAATTGATGAAAAATTATATAACATCTAAAGGACTTAAAGATTTGGTTGTTGTAAGTCCTGATTTGGGCGGAACAAAAAGAGCTGATAAATTAGCGAAATCACTTGGTTGTGATAAGGCAATAGTATATAAACATCGTCAAGCACATAATGAAGCCACAGCAGAAGAATTAATAGGTGATGTTACCGGTAAAAATTGTATAATATTTGACGATATTATAGATACAGCAGGAACGATAGCTGAAGCATCAAAACTATTAAAGAAAAAAGGAGCTAAAGATATCTATGTATGTGCTGCTCATGGTTTATTTAACGGTGAGGCAATGAAAAGATTAAATGATGCTCCTGTTAAAGAAGTTATAGTAACAAATAGTGTGGAGAAAAAGCCAAATTCTATTGAGAAGATTAAGCAGGTTGATATTTCTTTTGAAATTGCAAAAGCAATGCAGGCTTTATCTCAAGCAGGTTAATCTCTTTAAATGACTTTTTTGAAAGTTTTGTAATTTGTTAGCGAGTTATCCTCGCTAGTAAAGTGTGATGACAGATTAGTTTACACATATAAATTTAATTATTAATCTATATATCAGAGGATTGCAATAAAAAATTAGTGTATAATATTTTATTATAGGGATATTACTTGAGGATTTATTATGAGAAAAATATTTATTGCAATTGCGATTATTTTTATAGGTTTAGTATCATATGCAGCAGATTGCTCAACATTTAAATTAGATAATGGACAAACAGTTATAATAAAAGAAGTTCATGATAATCCAATTGTAATAGTAGATACTTGGATAAGAACAGGGTCTATAAATGAATCGGATGAAAATAATGGGGTTGCTCATTTTCTTGAACATTTGTTTTTTAAAGGTACGTCAAAACATCCTGCTAAAGAATTTGATCAAATTTTAGAATCAAAAGGTGCTATTACAAATGCAGCAACAAGTAAAGATTTTACACATTATTATATTTTAATACCTTCACAATATTTTGAATTAGCTTTAGATTTACATTCAGATATGCTTCTTAATCCTTTAATACCAAGGAAAGAATTAGAGAAGGAAAGAAAGGTTGTAATTGAAGAAATAGCAAAGAATAATGATAAACCCACTACGGTTTTATATAGAAATATGATTCAAAGTTTTTATAAAATACATCCTTATAAGAGAGATGTAATAGGCAATAAAGATGTTATAGAAACTATATCTAGAGAACAAATACTGGATTTTTATAATAAATGGTATACACCAGAGAATATGACAACTGTAATTATTGGTGATATTGACACCCAAAAAGCATTTAATTTAGTTAAAAGTAAATTTAATAAGCCTATATCAGAAAATTTAAAAAATAAAAAAATAGTATATAAGCTTGATAAAAAACCGGAACATCAAATAGAAAATAAAGCTGAAATGAAAGTCCAAACCGGATATTTATTAATAGGTTTTAAAGGATGTAATTCTATTAACAATAAAGACTCTTATGCTTTGGATGTTCTTGCAACAATTCTTGGCGATGGTAAATCTTCAAGATTATATAGGAGTATAAAAGAAGAAAAACAACTTGTACATTCTATATCTGCAGCTCATTCTTCTATGAGAGATGATTCAATTTTCTATATTTCTGCTAATTATGTCACTGAAGATATGGAAAAATTAAAGAATTCTATTTTCTATGAAATAGAAAGACTATATAAAAATGAAATAACAGATGAAGAAATACAAAAAGCAAAAAATATTATAGAAAGAGATACTTTTTATTCGAGAGAATCTGTATCAAATATAGCTGGAGAAATAGGTTATACAGTAACTTTGACAAATTCACTGGATTATTATAAGAATTATCTTGATAACATAAATAAAGTTACTGCAGAAGATTTAAAACGAGTAGCTAAGACATATTTAAATAAAGATTCTGCTGTAATTTCAATAGTAATGCCTGAAAAAAAAGGTAATCCTAAAGAAAATATAGATACAAATAAGAATTATCAGGCAAAAGTAATAAGTCAAGATAAAGATACAACAAAATACGAACTGGAAAATGGAGCTGTATTAGTGATAACTAAAAATACAGCAAATGACATTATTGCAATGGAAATGAGTGCTCGAGGCGGAAATAATCTTGAAAAGATTAAAGGTACAGCATATGTTACCGCCGAGGCTATGCTTAAAGGAACAAATAAATATAGAAATCAAGAGTTATCACAGATTTTGGAAGAAAATGGGATAAGATTAGTGCCTTCAGCAAGAGGCGATTCTTTTAGTGTTATCACTAAGTTTACGAAAAATGAAATAGATATTGCTTTAGATGTATTTTCGGAAGTTGTCAAGAATGCAACTTTGGATTCTTTTGATATAGAAAGAGTAAAAGCTGATAAATTATATGCGATAAAAAATCAGAAAAATACACCGGATAGTGTCGCTTTTGATGAATTTAAAACAGCGGTTTGGGATAATACTCCATTCGGGAATACAGGAAAAGTTTTGGAGAAAACGATTCCATTAATCCAAAGAGAAGATGTTATAGACTATTACAAAAATTTATTTCCTGCCGAAAATGTTGTTATTACAATTAATGGGAATGTCGATGAGCAGTTGTTTATTAATTATTTTTCATCATTACTTGAAAATGATGGAAAACCTAAAATAAAACTTACTCAATATAAAGATAAATATAAATCTTTGACTAAGAATAAAATAGTAAAAGTAAATAAAGACTCACAAGCTGCGTGGTTAATATTGGGATGGTTAACTGACGGCGTTGTAAATGAAAAAGATTGGGCAACACTGCAGGTAATAGATTCTATTTTGGGTTCGGGTATGAGTTCGAGATTATTTACTCAATTAAGAGATGAACAAAGTCTTGCTTATCAGGTGGGTTCATCATATTCAGCTAATACTAATCAAGGAATTTTTGCTTTATATATTGCAACTAATCCTGATAATGTACAAGTAGCAAAAAATGGTATGTTTAATGAAATACAAAAATTGAAAACAGAATTTGTAACAGATAAAGAGTTATCAGAAGCAAAAGATAAATTGCTTGGTAATTTTGTGCTTTCTATGGAAACCAATATGGATAAAGCATCTGTTCTGAATGCATTGGAGTTAACAGATAGAGGATATCTATTTTTAGACAGGTATCCGCAATTGATTAATTCAGTAACTTTACAAGATGTTATAAAAACAGCTAATAAATATTTCTCTAAACCATATATTTTTACTGTTGTAGGTCCTAATAAAAATATTGAAAAATTATAAAATATAAGATAAATTTAAATAAGAAAAAATGAGAAACGAAATATTTGAAAATAAAGAGTTTAATATTCTTTCAAGAAGTATAGATAATGCTTCAAAATGTTGTGTTATAGAAGTATGTGATGATTGTTTCAAAGTTAAATTGGAAGAATTTAATAAATATGAAACAGATGAATCTGTTGAATTATTTTCAATGACTAAAAAAGGACAATTATACTTTGAAACAATAATTAAAGAAGTAAATAATGACATTCTTTCAATTTGGTTTCCTATAACATATAAGTATCTGCAAAGAAGAGAGTATTCAAGGATACAATCTGACAAAACTATATTGTTAAATAATGGCGAACAAGAAATTACTGCAAGAATTATAGATATAAGTGCAGGTGGGATGAAATTATCAGTAAAAGAGCAATTAAAACTTCTTACAGAATATAATATAAAAATTGAAATAGAAAATAGATTGATAGAAAGTATCTTTGAGCCAATAAGAATAGAAGTTATACAAGATGAATTTGTAGTTTCAGGTCGTTTTAAAAATCTTTCTAATTATGATCGGGTTGCAATGGTTCAATATTGTTTTAGAAGGCAAATAGAGAATAATAATAAATAAACTTGTAAAAGAGTTTAAAATATTGTTAAATAAGTATAGAACAAGCATATAAAAGCAGGATTTAAATAAGTGATAAAGAAAGTTGAGAAAAAGAAGAAAAGATTAAGATATAGGGGATTTTCTCTGCGATTTAATAATACAATTACATTAAGTATAATGTTTGTAATCATTGTTACTGTTAGTATTGTTGAACTTATAATGTATGTTTATTCGCAAGATAGTGTAAAAAGTCTTCAAAATGAGTTATCTGCTGATTTTATATCAAATTTACAAGTTTTCAATAAAGATTTATATACAAAGAACTTTTCTTCAATCCAAACTGATTTAAATAATGTTTTGTCTGGTAGCTATATAGTGAATTATGTTGTTATATTAAATTCTGATATGGAAGAAGTATATAATTCTCTTTCAAAAGATTCACAATATATATTTAGAACACCAAATAATCCGGCTACTTTTAAGTTAAAATTTGCACCGGATATAGATAGAAAAAATGTACGTACTATATACATAAAAAAGGTCAATTATAACATTTACATAGGAATGACTCAGAGTAACTTCCTTGAAAGATATATTTTAAGTATGGAAAATTTTGTACGTATATTTTTCAGTATAATATTAATATCAAGTATAGTTGCATCTTTCTTATTGGCACGTAGTATTGCAAAACCACTTGCTACAATGGAAGAAACTGTATCAAAAATAGCTAAGGGTGATTTATCCGGAAGGTTAGAATATACAAAGTATTATGAAATAAATCAATTGGTTCAATCATATAATATGATGGCAAATGCTTTACAGAGATTGTATTCCACATTAGAAACTCAAGTTCAGGATAGAACTAAGGAATTAAAAAGTGCATATGCAGAACTTCAAAATACACAGGCAATGATGGTCCATTCTGAGAAAATGAAATCATTGGGTGAACTTGTTGCCGGTATTATGCATGAAATAAATAATCCTATAAATTTTATATATGGGAATATGACTCATTTAAGTAATTATTCAAAAGATTTAGTAGAAGTAATAGAAGCATACACAAAATATGATGATAATTTAACTCCGGAACATTTGAAAGAAATAAATGATCTTAAAAATACAATAGATTATGAATTTTTGAAATCAGATATGCCGGATTTGATAAAAAGTTGTAAAGAAGGTGCTGATAGGGCAAAAAACATAATACAAGATTTAAAGAGTTTTTCGAGAATGGAAGAAGTATCTATTACAGATGTTGATATTCCTCATGAAATTGATACAACATTAAATATACTTCATAATAAGTTAAAGAATAAGGCAGAAATACATAAAGAATATATGGAAAATGTTCCAAAAATAGAAGCATTTGGCGGACAGTTAAATCAAGTGTTTATGAATATACTAGATAATGCTGCCGGGGCAATTCAAGATAAAGGTGATATTTGGATAAGAATAAAGAAGGATAATACTGGTAAGAATTTGATAATGGAGATAGAAGATAATGGCTCCGGCATGGATGAAGAGACAACAAGAAAAGTATTTAATCCTTTTTTCACTACAAAACCTGTTGGACAAGGTACAGGATTGGGTATGTCAATAACATATAAAATTATAAAAAATCATCAAGGTGATATTAAGGTGGAATCAAAAAAGGGAGTAGGAACGAAATTTATTATAAGACTTCCTATAAATATAGATAGAGAAAAATTAAATGCTGCAATGCTAAGTGAAGGAGAGGCATAATGATAGATAAATATAAAATATTAATAGTTGATGATGAACCGGATAACTTAGCATTATTATATAGGACATTAAGAGGGAAATATGATATAGCAAAATCAACATCACCTCTAATGGCGTTAGAGATGTTGAAACAGGAAAAATTTCACTGCATATTATCAGATCACAAAATGCCGGAAATGGATGGAGTTGAATTTTTAAAAAGAGCAAGTGAAATATCACCTGATACAATGAGGCTTTTAGTAACAGCATATTCTGATGCAGGAATATTAATTGATGCTATTAACTATGCAAAAATATACAGATATATAAAAAAGCCTTATAATCCTGATGAACTTTTGTTGGTTGTTCAAAATGCTTTAGAATATTTGCAATTAAAAATGGATAATAGTTCTTTAATCAATGATTTAAAAGAATTGTTTGCCGGTACGATTACAGCAATAGTTGAAGCATTAGATGCTAAAGATTCATATACTTTAGGTAGAAGTAGAAGAGTTACATATTATGCTGTAAAAATTGCTAAATCATTACATTTAAGTGATATTACAACAGGAAAAATTGAGCTTGCTGGTTTATTACATGATATAGGTATGATTGGTGTCTCAGATGATATTCTTTCTAAGGTAGAAAAATTATCAGTTGATGAATATAATGAGATAAAAAAACATGTACATCATAGTGTGAAGATTTTAGATGATATAAAACAGTTAAATGATGTAGTTGAAATAATAAAATATCACCATGAACATTATGATGGTAATGGATATCCATATGGAATAAAAGGTGATGACATACCAATAGGTTCAAGAATAATAGCAGTAGCTGATGCTTTTGATAGTATGATAACGCCAAAAGTATATAGACAACATATATCACCAGATGATGCTTTAAGGTATATAAAAGAATTGGCAGGAAAACAATTTGATCCTGTAGTAGTTGAACATTTGGAAATTATAATGCCTTCTGCTGTAAGAGAAATAAGAGAAATGGAAAATCAAAAACAATAGAATTGTCCAAGAAATAATTCATGATAAGCTGAATTGTGAGTAAATTCTCTTAGATAAATTATAAAATACATAATCTTTTGTGATAATATGAATTTATTAGAAAAGAATAGAGGTTTTATTTTTATGAGAATGTCAAAGCTTTTTGTTCAGACTTTAAGAGAGTTTCCATCTGATGCCGAAGTAATAAGTCATAAATTACTTGTAAGAGCAGGATATATAAGAAAATTAGCAAATGGTATATATAATTACCTGCCCTTAATGTGGCGAGTATTGAAGAAGATAGAGTCTATTGTTAGAGAAGAAATGGATAATGCAGGTGCTCAAGAGTTATTAATGCCTTTTGTTCAGCCTGCGGAATTATGGCAAGAGTCAGGAAGATGGGATGTATATGGTAAAGAGTTAATGAGATTGAAAGACAGGCACTCAAGAGAAATGTGTCTTGGACCAACTCATGAAGAAGTTATAACATCAATTGCAAGAGAAGGAATTCGTTCTTATAAACAATTACCTATAAATTTGTATCAAATACAATCCAAGTTCCGAGACGAAATAAGACCAAGATTTGGATTATTGCGTGGCCGTGAATTTATAATGAAGGATGCATATAGTTTTGATATTGATGAAGAAGGGCTTGATAAATCATATCAAATAATGGCAGATGCATATAAAAGAATATTTGAAAGATGCGGTTTAGAAACAAAGATGGTTCAATCAGATTCAGGAGCAATCGGCGGAAGTGTTTCTCATGAATTTATGGTTTTGGTAAATGAAGAATCTGAGAATAATGCAGGCGAAAATGATGTATTTTATTGTACAAAATGTGGGTATAGTGCAAACTCAAATCATGCGGTATCGGTTTTAAATCCTGTTATAACTGAAGGTAAATATACAAAATCAGAGATAATAGATACTCCGAATACACATTCAATTGATGAATTAGCAAATTTTCTAAATATTCCTGAAAGTATAATATGTAAATGTTTAATATATGTAGTTGATGGTAAATATGTTGCAGCTTTAATTAGAGGTGATAGAACTGTTGAAGAAACAAAATTAATGAATGTATTCGCAGGCAACGATATTAGAATAGCAAGAAATGATGAGATAGAAGAAATAATGCAATTGAGCGGATACAGTGCAATTGCAGGGTTTATTGGACCAAAAGGATTAAAAAATGTTGAAATAGTTGCAGATGAAACAGTGAAAGATTTAAAGAATTTTGTTATTGGATGTAACGTAAATGATAAACATTTAGTTGGAGCAAATTGGGGGGTAGATGTTGAACTTCCTTCGAAAATTGCTGATATTAGATTGGTAGAAGAAAATGATAAGTGTATCGACTGCGGAAGTCCTTTAAAAGTTACAAAAGGAATAGAAGTAGGTAATATTTTTAAACTTGGTACAAAATATTCTAAGAAGATGAATGCAACATTTACAGATAAAAATGGACAAGAAAAACCATTTATAATGGGGTGCTATGGTATAGGTATATCAAGAACGGCAGCAGCTGCAGTAGAAAGACATCATGATGAGTACGGAATAATATGGCCAATAGCTATTGCTCCATATAAAGTGATTGTGGTTCCTGTAAGTGATCAGGATGAAACTCAAATGAAAGTTGCAGAATACATATATAATAAATTACTTGATTCGAAAGTAGAAGTTCTGTTGGATGATAGATCTGAAAGAGCAGGTGTTAAACTTAAAGATGCAGATTTAATTGGTATACCTTATCGTATAACAGTTGGCAAAACAATTAAAGATAATCTTGTTGAATTTAAGACAAGAGCCGGAAATATAACAGAGACAATTTCGCCGGATGATGCAATTGCAAAAATTTTATCTATATAACGTTGGAATAATAAAAATAAGTTAATATAAGAAATCTGATTGTTAAATATTTCTTAACAATCAGACTTTTTTTATCAATTAATAATATTTATAATACTTGAGTTATTGAGTATAAGGAAAATTTATATTGATTTCTATTTCATCATATTGTGATATAAAAAATAATAAATATTTAAACAGTTTTGCGGCAAATAGGCCAAAAGTAAACAGTTTTAGTGGTGCAGATGTTGTTAATATACTTTCACAAGGTGATAAAGCACTAAATGAGAATAGAATAGAAGAAGCTCTAAAGTATTATCAAGAGGCATTAAAAATAGCTCCTGATAATACCGATATAAATAGGAAATTAGGAAAAACATACCATAAATTAAAAAATTATGATTTAGCTGAAGAAAATTTTAAAATATATTTGAAAGCAAATGAAAAAGATGCTGAAGTATGGATAGAATTAGGAGAATCTCAAAGACAAAAGGCCTCATACAGAGAAGCAAAAAACAGCTTTGAAACAGCCTTAAGTATAGAACCAAGTAATGACTTGGCAAGGAGAAGTATATTAGAAACAGAAAATAATATATTAAGTTGTTTTTCTCCTCAAAGAGCTTATGAAGAAAAACAAGAATATGCACAAAATAACTTAAAAGAAGCATTAAGAATGGCTGTAGAGTATATGACACCAAATTATATGCAAGATTTAGCTAATGTAGAAATAAAATATGGACAAACTGCTTCTATGGGTGGGACATCAAATATTGCCCAATATGAAGATTCAATTAAAACAATAACAATTTCTAATGCATATCAATATGCATCACCACAAGTTATTGCGGCATATTTAGTACATGAATCTGTGCACGCAAAAGATGCGGATCCTTATACTTCAGTGCGAGAAGAACAAGATGCATATGAAATAGCAACAAAGTTTTGGATAAAATATTCAAACGGAATAAATGATCCTGAAATGGATTATGCTGCAGATTTATATAAGAAGTCACCAACACAATTACGTGACAGAGTTGAAGAAATTTATGTTTTAAGAGATCCTTCTATTGCAAAAACATCACCAAATCATCCTCCTGAAAAAAAGAAATTTTTTAATTTTTCAAAGCAAAATGCTGCTACACAATCAATAAAAAGATATGATATTATTGCATAATTAATATGTCTTAGAATAAGTTACTATAAGTTAAAAGTTTAAGTGAATTTTATTACAAAACGAACAAAAACTTTGTCTCTGAGTGAGCTTATATCCTTGCTGAAATTGATGTAGTCAGAAATGTGAGTACTTTGTTAGCGAGGATAATTAGGTAACAAAAAACGATAATAGATTAATTAGAAAAAATTTTAGTTTGATAATTTAGGATTATCATCTTCAAATAATTTTAGGTCGCCTTTAGATGCTTCAAATATAGTTTGTGTTGCATATGCAACGTAATCTTTGTATTTTTTCTTTTTTAGTTTTTCTGAACCAATTAATGAATTTACTTCATCAAAATATTTTTTCATATATTTAATTCTGTTTTCCTTATCTTCATTTAACCATTGAAGAAAAGGTTTATTACCTTTTTGAGAGTTACAAGACTGATGCATAGAAATATAATTAGAAATATCATTTCCATTGTTATTTAGATCGTAAGCAATAATATGATCCGTATTTGCAATGGATGATTCTAAAAACCTAAGTGCTATTTGATAAGAAGTCCAATCTTCATTTTGTTTATTTTTTCCCGAATATTTAACAATCCAAGCAGAATTCATATCAGAAGAAGTTGGAAATCCTTTTGCCAAAGTTTGAATCTTTTCATATTTTTTTGGATTTTGGATTTTAATTTTACTAATTCTATCAATCATAATTTTTCTTCTAACAGGTGCGGAAGGATTTTTCTTTCTAATCATGCATTGAAGGGAATCGAGTTTTTTCATTAATGCATTTTTTTCGTTCTGAGGGAGTCCTTTTGCAATTGCTCTCATTTTTTTGATTTGTCTCATTTGTGTTTTTTGAAGTATTGGCAATTTTGTATCTCTTAAATCAACAAGCAGTGTTCTTATATCTTTTGAGTTACCATTTTTTTCTGATAATGCCAGAATTTCATCATAAACACTTTCTTCAACAGGTCTCATATATTCTCTATAATGTCCTAAATATTCAAGATATTGATCATTTGGTATGTTTGCCAGTTCTTGTGCTATTAGGTTAAAAGTTGCTCTATTGAGCATTTTCTTTCCACAAGAAGGACATGTGATATCTCCTATTTTAGATATAGCAAAATTGCCTGACTTTTCAGCTAACTTCCTTTTTGAAGAATCTGCGCCATGAGTTCTTGTTTTTGATGAGAAAGAAATTGGAAAGTAAAAAAAGTTAGTTATTTCATTTGTTTGAACATATTTATTATTATCAACCACTTGTGTAGAAATTTTATTAGGTGATTGATTTATATTTATTTGATTTCTAAAATATGTAATCGGCTGTATTTTCATTATTAGCTCATAACAATGTCATGTATATAAAACAATAAATACATATTTTTTGTCAATTTCAGTTAAAAAATGTAAACTTGAATTTTTGAGTAGGTTAAATTTAAAATTTGAAGAAAAAAATATAATTTTTTAAAAAAAATAATATAAAAAAGTTAGGAAAATGGATAAAAATTTTCAAATATGAGAAAAATTCATAATTTTTTAAAATAAGGTGATAGCAGAAAAAAGCAAAAAAAATTGTTTTTAATTATTAAATTGATATTATTGCAAAGGGTCTATAATGATTGAAGGTAAAAAAAGTGCGAATATCAGAAGTAGATGTTTATAAAACAAGACAAAACAATAAATTAAAAAATGTTCAAGAAAATAAAAAATCATTAAAAAATCAAAGTTTTAATGGTGGAATTTCTGATGCTGCTTTTAATATACTGGATAAAGGATTTAGTGTATTAGATAAAAATGCAATGATACAGGTATCATTTGTAGATACAGTATCAACAAATATACCAAGGACACTTGTAGATTTAAAGACAGGCCTGGCAGCAGCATTTGAAACATGTCGAAGAGAATTTTCAGGTTTATTTGTAAATTGTTTAATGCCTGGTCTAATAGTAAAGGGCTTGGCAGGATTTTTACCAAAGTCAAAAGAATTAAAAGGAACAAATGTTGTAGGTTCTTGGGCCAATGGTGATTCTATTAATAAATTACAAGAAGTATATAAACAAGCTCAAGAATCTGGAGCAGTTGATAAAACAAAAAAATATGTAGAAATGGCACTTTCTTCAATAGAAGGATTAGACGGTAAAACTTGGGTGAAATATGCGGATAAAGCAAATATGCCTGAGTATAAAGAAGCTGTTTCAATTATAACAGAGGCAATATCTAAGAATGGCGGTGAAAGAAAGAAATTACTGAAAACCGCGCAAGGTAAGCTGGCTGGTATTACAAAAGCAGAAAGCGTACTAAGATTCAATGGTATGGCACAAGCTAATTTAGAAGATACATTAAGAGATGTTGCAGATTTGGGTTCGAAATTTAATTTTGTGAAGAAACAAACAGTTAATAATCTTGCTCAGGCAAATGGAATAGCTACAGAAGCCCAAACCGCATCAAAAGTAAATGAAGCAATTAATAATTATGGTTCAAAGTTAAAAGACTTTGTTAATAAGAAAAGTTTAATTGGTATGGGGATAGTTATTGCAATAGCAGTAAGTATTCAAACTATAAACAGAGCGATAACAAGAAAACAATTTAAAGCAGAAGGTGCTCCAATATATAAAGATTTTGGTAAAAAAGATACAACACAAAAAATGGATGAGAAACAGAAGAAAAAGTTTTTCATGAAAAAACTGGCAGCTGCAACAGGCATGTATGGTTTAGCTGCAATATCAATGATGAAAAAACCTTCACTAGGAATGTTTCAATTTTCAAGTATTTTCCCAACGATGGATCAATGCAGATGGATAGCTTCTTCAACTTTTGCAAGTAGGATGATTGGAGCTGAAGACGAGAATGAACTTAGGGAAACAACTGTAAGGGATATAGCCTCATTTGCAGGATTGTATTTCCTTGGAGATTATGTGAAAAAAGGTGTAGCATCTGCAATAGAAGCTTTATCTAAAACAAAGGCAGGAAAAAATTTATTTAAAGAAGAAATAGTTTTATTAAATAGAAAAAAAGAAGTTGCAAAACCTTTATTAAATGAAGGTGCTTCTGTTGTACAAAAATTAGGTACTCAAGGTGTATATAGGCTTAAACAGCTTGGTAATTGGATTAAGAATACTGATTTAAAAACAGCTAATGAAGTTTCAAATATAAAAGTTAGAAACCTTAGAAATATATGTAGAGTTGCTGATATTGCATTCTCTGTTGTAATGCTTGGAATATTACTTCCAAAATACAATAGAAAAGTAACAGAAAGAAAAGTTGCTGAGGCAAAAAAACAAGAGCAGCTTCAACAATCTAAGAATATGCCATTTCAAGAAGTTCCTAAAATATTTAAAGAGTTAACATAATTTACAATTAAAAAAAGAAAACCGCAAATTTTTTTTAGTTTAAGTTTTGTACTAATGTTGAGTTGTTAAAAACTAAAAAATAGTATATAATAATTCACGCTGGTATAAAGTAAGGAGAGAAGTAAGTGGTTGACAACAGGTCAGCTGGAATCCTTGGAATTGGCGGAGGTATAAACTTCAAAAGCGGAGATATATCAGGTACAGCGGCTAAGACCTCGGATGATAGAGCGAGTCAAGGAACTGAATATTTTCTTCAAGAAGGTGAAGAAGAACAAAATCAAAAGAATGAACCTTTTGAAGATAGAAGTATGCAGCTTAGAGCTTCTTTAAATTCTCTTGCACTTCTCAATGTTGTTTCAGTGCTTAGAAATAAACGTAAAACAATGATACTAGATGAAGAAGAAGTCGCTGAAAAAATTAATTCAAAAAAGGTAAAGAAGGTAGATAAAAAAGATAAAGAAGATAATGAAAATAAATAAAAACCGAGAAATTTTCTCGGTTTTTATTTATTTAATTTAAAATTTATGTTGTCCATTCGGTACTATATAATTTTCTTGCAAGATATTCTTCAGGTGTTTCTTGTTTTGAAAAACTAAAGTCTATGTCACTCCTTGTTTTCTGAAGTTGTTCTTGTCTCATTGAATTTCTTAATTGGCCTGCAGTTATAGGGTAAACATAGTTTGATCCCCAAGTTCCGTAAGAAACTACTTTGTCATCAGGAATACTTTCATCAAGTTTAATGAGCGGTTTAATCTCATTATTGTTTCCTTTGAATTTTGCAATGTTTTTACCATAGTTTGAATGCATTGAAATAGGTGTAATTTTCATTTTGTCTCCTTCTCTCTTATAAAAATAATAAACACACATTATAGTAAAACTCATAAATAAATAATTTGCTAACAAAAAATTAAATTTTCTAAAATAAGATATTCTGGTAAAATATAAACAGGAACTGGAATATATGAAAAAAAAATTAATACAGATATTTTTAATGTTATATTTTTTAATGAATGCTTCAAGTGTATATGCTCTTGAATTTAGTGATATTGATCATGGATTTTGGGCTTATAAAGAGATAGATGAATTAACAGATAAAGGAATTATAACAGGATATCCGGATAATAAATATTTGCCTCAGAAATATATAACAAGGGCTGAATATGCAGCGATGCTTATAAAAGCATTAGATTTAGAGAATGTAGAAATAGAAGAAATGTATACGTTCGAAGATATTGGTCCTGAAAATTGGGCTTGGAAATATGTTTTAATAGCATTAAATTATGATATTTTAAAACCAGCTTCTGACAGTCATTTCTATCCTAATGATTATGTTACAAGAAGTGAAATTATAACATTTTTAGTAAACTTATTAAAAACAGAAGATATTACAAAGAAAGATGCAATAATTGCACTTCAGAATGCTTATGTAGACTTCGATGACATTCCTGATTGGTTTAAAGTTACTGCCGGAAAAGCAGAGGTATTAAATATAATAGCAAAAGAACCTCCAAGACAAAATTATCTTGACTATAATAAATATATAACGAGAGCACAAATTGCAGTATTTTTGTCTAAGATGAAAAGAGAAACTGATTCTTATGTGGAAGAAAAAAAGAAAGCAGAAAAATCTCCTAAAATTGCAGAAGGAATAATGATTGAGAATGTTTTAAGAGATGGAGATGTTGTAACTATACCGGCAAAATCTGTTCTTCCAATAACAATAATAGGGCAAATAAGTACAAAAGATGTAAAACCGGGACAAATGTTTCAAGCAAGATTTCCAGCTAACATAATTGATTATGAACATCATCTATTGTTATCAAAAGATATGATATTAATAGGTAAAATTCTTGACTCTGTGGACGGGAAATATTTGATACGTAATGGGGAATTTATGTTTGAATTATCCGCAGTAAATAATAAAGACAACTTAACAAAGATTCTTGGAGTTGCTGAATGTGAAGTTCCTTCTATTGAAGCCAATAAAGTTAAAAAAGTTTTTAAAACAGTAATAAAAGGAAGAAATGTAACTGTTAAAGACGGACAAATTTTATATATTAAACTTTTTAGGCAAATGAGGGTAAACATTGTTACAGGAGAAGTTTTAGATTAATTTGTCCGAAAAAATTTTACGATAAGTTGAAAGTGTAATACTAAATGAATTATACTTTTTTATATATACCCATTTCTTCAAGAGCTTTTAAAAAACTTTGTGCTGTAGCTTTTTGTACATCAGGAGGAACAACTCTTAAAAGTTCTACTGTTCTGGATATTACAGGGTCCTTATCATACCAGCGATTACATACTTTTGGTCTTACCATTTCATAAAACTTATCAATAGCTTCTTTTGAAACTTTTTTTTCTATTTCTTTTAGAAAAATTTCTGCCTGTGATTTTAATTCATTTTGATAGTTTTGAAGAAGATTTATAACTTCAAGCAAAACAGGATCATGATCATACCATCTTTTATAATTGTGATTCACTTAAATTTCCTTTACCTTGTGAAATAATAGAGTTATCATCTTCAGAATATCTAATTATATCTGCACCTATCATTTTAAACTTATTTTCAAGAAGTTCGTAACCTCTATCTATATGATATATATTGTCGATAGTACTTTCCCCTTCAGCCATTAATGCAGCAACAACTAAAGAAGCACCTGCTCTTAAATCACTTGCTCTAAGATTAGCCCCTGTTAAGTTTTTAACACCTTTTACAAGCGCATGATTTCTTTCTTGATGAATATCAGCCCCCATTTTTCTTAATTCTGGAACTTGCATAAAACGATTTTCATAAAGACTTTCAGTAATTATACTAACACCATCAGCAACAGTAGCTAAAGACATAGCCATTGACTGTAAATCTGTTGGGAAACCAGGATATGGTTGTGTAATAATGTTTATAGCTTCAAGTCTTTTCTTACAAGAAACTTCTATTGATGTAGGGTCAATAAGTTTTATATCAGCACCCATTTTAGATAATTTTGAAGTATAGAAAGTTAAATGATTTGGGAATATATTTTTAATAATCCCTTTACCTTTTGTAGCTATGAATGCAGCCATATAAGTTCCGGCTTCAATTCTGTCAGGAATAGTTGTATATTCAATAGGTCTTAAATTTTCTTGTTTTACACCATTTATAACAATTTCAGAAGTTCCGGCACCAATAATGTCAGCGCCCATTGCATTTAGGAAGTTAGCTAAATCTATAATTTCAGGTTCTTGTGCAGCATTTTGTATTCTTGTTGCACCTTCGGCCAAAACAGAAGCCAACATAATATTTTCTGTTGCACCAACAGAAGGAATATCAAGATATATATCTGTACCAATTAATTTTTTAGCTTTTGCATGTACATATCCATTTTCAATTTTAATGTTAGTGCCAAGTGCTTCAAGACCTCTTATATGAAAATCAACTTTTCTTTCACCAATAGCACATCCTCCGGGAAGAGCAACAACAGCTTCTTTGCATCTTCCAACAAGTGCTCCTAAAACAATGAAAGAAGCTCTCATTCTGCTTACAAGTTCATAACTTGCAGTAACGCTTGTTAGATTAGTTGCATCTATTGTAATTGATTTTTCTTTTTTATCGTATGAAGTTTTAGCACCAAGTTGTTCTATAACGTTAAGCATTATAATAACATCAGTAAGTTCCGGAACATTATAAATTTTACTTTCACCTTTAACTAAAAGAGCAGCTGCCATTAACTTTAATACTGCATTTTTTGCACCGCTTATGGAAACTTCACCTTTAAGCTGTCTTCCACCTATTATCCTAATCTTTTGTACCAAGTTTCCTCCGAAATTTACCAGGTTAATAAAAGTATGTAAATTATAATACACTCTATATTATAATAATATAACTTATATATTTAATGGTAAATAGATTAACTATTGTAAACACATAATATTATATCATTCAAATATTGTATATTCTAAGCAATGCTTTAATTGTAAAATAAGAAAAGAAAAAAGGTATAATATGAAATCAAATGAAGATCTTTTAGAATTAGCAAAAGAAGTATCAAAAAGAGCATATTGTAATTATTCAAAGTTTCCGGTTGGTGCTTGTGTATTATATTCAAATGGAAATTATTATCTGGGTTGCAATGTTGAAAATTCAAGTTATGGATTGTCTTTATGTGCAGAAAGAAATGCAATTTCAACTGCAATTGCTGCAGGTGAAAAAAGTAATATAGTAAAAATTGCAATATATTCTCCGAGTTCAAAAAAATGTTTCCCTTGTGGTGCTTGTCGTCAATGGCTTCAGGAATTTGAACTTGGTCAGAATATAGAAATTATACTGGAAGATGATGACTTAAACTGCTGTATTTATAGATTGAATGATATTTTCCCATATTCATTTGGGTTGAATGTGTGATATAATAATTGAGATAAGAGAGAAGAGGATTATATAATGGCTGATTACACCATTAATTATGAAGAAATAGGGGAATGGTTAAAATTATATAAATCGGCAAAAGATGAGAAACAGAAAAAACATCTTCAAAATATCATTGCACTTGCTGCGATGCCTCTTGTAAAGAAAATTGCAAGAGGTCTTGCAAGGAGAAATACAGACCCAGTTGAAGATATTATTCAAGTTGGAAGCGTTGGTCTTGTTAAAGCAATACAACTTTATAATCCTAAAGTCAGTGAAAACTTTAAAACTTATGCTACATATTTGATTACCGGAGAAATAAGACATTATTTGCGTGATAAAGTTTCTATGATTAAGGCTCCAAGGGAAATTTATGAACTTGCTTATCGTGTGAATAAATTGATGCAAAAGTTAAAAGATGAACAGGGTAATGAACCATCTGAAGCAGTTTTAGCAGAAGAACTTGGAACTTCTGTTGGTAAAATAAAAGAAGTTATTGATGTTGAAAGAAGAAAGCAGACAATTTCTTTAGATCAATATATAACAACGGGAAGTGATGAGTCTTTATCTTTGTTTGATAAAATTGCAGATGATAATCATTATAATTTAGAGTCTTTTCAAGAAGATAAAATATTAATTTCGGATGCTATAAAAAAACTTGATGTTAAACTTCAAGAAGTTGTAGTTATGAATTATTTTGAAGATATGAGTCAAACTCAAATTGCTAATAAACTTGGTATTTCTCAAATGCAAGTTTCAAGAAGATTAAAAAAAGCATTAAATATGCTTTTAAACATATTATCTGAAAAGGAAAATTAAAAAGAAATTGGTGGATTTTATGATGGATTATTTAATAATTGGTATTTTTATACTTGCTGTTGGAGCTTGTATTGGAAGCTTCTTAAATGTAGTTGCTTTGAGGGCTTTATCTAAGGAGTCTATTATTTTCCCTTCATCAAAGTGTCCAAATTGTTCTAATCCTATAAAATGGTATGATAATATTCCTGTTTTATCTTATTTTTTAACTTTTAAAGGAAAATGCAGAAGCTGTGGAGCAAAAGTAAGTATTCAGTATCCTATAGTAGAGGCTTTAACATCAATAATATTTCTAGCGGTATATTTTGCTTTTGGCATAACTCTAAAAACATTGTTATTATTAATATTGCTTTGTATTGCTATAGTAATAACAATTACAGATATAAAAAAAGAGTATGTTTTTGATGTACATAGTTGGATTTTTATAATAACCGCTTTGGTATATTCCGTATATTATCATGATGTATCTTTCGCTTTTATAGGTTTTGTTGGTGCTGCTGTTATTATGGAAGTGATAGCTAGGGTTTCTTATTACTTAGTAAGAAAGAATAATGAGGAAAAAATTGAAGAAACTGATAAAAATGATGTTAATCCTACAAATGAAGAAGAAAAAGAGGAAGACATAGATATAAATGATTATATAAAGAAATATAAAAGGGCCTTTGGAGAAGGTGATACGTATTTGGCTGCAGGTGTTGGTGCACTTTTAGGTATAAAATATTTTCTTGTTGCAGTTGCTTGTGCAATTATATTTCAAGCTCTTTGTATTTTGCCTCAATTCTTTATAAACCTATATAGAAAAAAAGAAATAAGATTATTATGTTCTCTTGGAACATTCGTAATTTTAGCTATTTTATATTTCTTATTATCAAATATTCTTAAATTAAATATATTTATTGTATTTGCTTTTATTATTGCCTTAATTTATTTTGCAATAGATACAATTACAAGACTAAAGAAAATTGTAAACAATGATGGATATAAAGCAATTCCATTTGGACCTGCATTGTTATTTTCCGGATTTATAATTTTATTTTATGGTAATTATATTGTTTACTTTATAAAAAAATATATTTTTATGGTTGGTAATATGTAGTAAAAAAAGAGAACTTTTAAAGTTCTCTTTTTTATTTTATTAATTTTAAATCTATTCTTTATTAGCCAGAGCTTCTCTTACTTTTTGTTCAATTTCAGCTTCTAAAGCAGGATTTTCAGCAAATAGTTCCTTTACTTTATCTCTGCCTTGTCCGAGTTTTTCATCATTATAACTGAACCAAGCACCTGCTTTTTTAATAATATCAAGGTTAACTGCCATATCTAAAATACAGCCTGATTTACTTATTCCCTTGCCGTAAATAATATCAAATTCAGCTACTCTAAAAGGTGGTGCAACTTTATTTTTAACAACCTTAACTTTTACTCTGTTTCCAATTTCTTTATCATCTTTTTTTAAAGTTTCTGTTTTTCTTATATCAAGTCTTATACTTGCATAATATTTTAAAGCATTACCACCTGTTGTTGTTTCGGGACTGCCATACATAACTCCTATTTTTTGTCTTAATTGGTTTATGAAAATGACAGTGGTGTTTGTCTTACTGACAATACCCGTTAATTTTCTTAAAGCTTTTGACATTAATCTTGCTTGGAGTCCCATTTGTTTGTCTTCCATTGCTCCTTCAATCTCATCTTTTGGAACAAGAGCTGCAACTGAGTCAACAACTACAACATCAACTGCTGCTGAGCGAACAAGTTCTTCTGTTATTTCTAATGCTTGTTCTCCTGTATCTGGTTGTGAAATTAATAATTCATCAACATTAACACCTAAGTTCCTTGCATATTCAGGATCAAGAGCATGCTCTGCATCAACAAAAGCTGCAATTCCACCTTTTTTTTGACATTCTGCAACTATATGTTGAGCTAATGTGGTTTTACCACTGGCTTCAGGTCCATATACTTCAATAATCCTTCCTCTTGGAACACCGCCTATTCCTAATGCTACATCTAATGATAAAGCTCCTGTTGGAATTGTTTCAACCGCAACGGCTGGTTTATCTCCCAATCTCATTATTGAGCCTTTTCCAAAGTCTTTTTCTATTTTATCTATAGCAACTTTTAGTGCTTTTTGTCTTTCTTCCGAAATATTTGTTGTTTTTTCTGTTTCTTTTTCTTTTTCTTTTGTAACCATTTTTTATTCCCTTTGTCTACTAGAACATTATATCATTACATATTAGATAAAAGTATTATTTTACTTTTTGCAACATTATGTATTATTTTATGTTAGAAGTTAATTTTTTTGTTAAAATTTAATCAGTATTTGTATTATACAGGGGATATATATGAAAAATAAAATAATAATGTTCTGGGCAATAGTAATTTTAACTATTATTTCCATAGTTATAATAAAAGTTAAACCTATTCCTTTGGGTTTGGACTTAGTTGGCGGTTCTAGAATTGTACTTGAAGCGCAAACAACTGAAAATATTTCAAAAATAACCCAGGATATGATGGATGGTTTAAAAACAGCGCTTGAAAATAGAGTAAATGCTTTAGGAGTATCAGAAACCATGGTTCAACAAATGGGTGATAGAAGACTTCTAATTGAAATTCCTAACGTATCTGATCCAAAGCTTGCAAGAGAATTTTTAGGTGAAACGGCAGAATTAGAATTTAAAAAACCAATAATAGATGAAGATGGAAATACAGTTGGATGGGAATCATCAGGATTATCAGGTGAAGATTTGAATAAAGCTGCAGTTGGTACTGATAATGCCGGAAGATGGTTGATAACTCTTGAATTTAATAATAAAGGTGCAGCTAAATTTGCAAAATTAACAAGAGAGTTTAAGGGTTATCCAATTGCAATATATTTTAATGGAGAAAGCATTTCAGAACCGGTTGTTCAGCAAGAAATTACAGCAGGTCATGCTCAAATAACAGGTGATTTTACTCACGATGGAGCAAAGAAAATAGTAGACTTTTTAAATGCTGGTGCTCTCCCTGTTCCTGCTAAAATTATTGAAGAAAATACTGTTGGACCTACTCTTGGTGCAGATAGTCTTGATAAAAGTAAATTTGCAGGAATTGTTGGACTTGGTGCCGTTATGTTATTTATGATTTTCTGGTATAGAGTCCCTGGATTAATTGCTGATATTGCTTTAGTAATATATTCCTTAATTGTATTTGCTATATTTAAAATGGTACCTGTCACACTTACATTAGCAGGTATAGCAGGATTTATTCTTAGTATTGGTATGGCGGTTGATGCAAATATACTTATTTTTGAAAGAACTAAAGAAGAATTGAAATCGGGCAGAACATTGTTTACAGCTATTAATGCCGGTTTTGACAGGGCCTTTACTAGTATTTTTGATTCAAATATGTCAACTATAATTACTTGTGCTATCCTTTATTTCTTGGGTTCAAATATTGTTAAAGGTTTTGCTTTAACTTTAGCAATAGGTGTTATGGTTAGTATGTTTTCTGCCATTACTGTTACAAAAAACTTCATGCACTTAATGTTTGGTACAGGACAACTTAAGCATCCTGCTTTATTTGGTTTAAAAGAATCAGATATAAATGAAGCATATGAAGCAACAGAAACAAAACGTGAAAAAGCAAAATTTGGAGTTTTAGATTAATAATTTTAAGGAGTATAAAGATGTCATACAGTGTTTTAAACACAAAGAAAATAATAGATGTAATTAAATATAGATGGGTTTGGTTAACTTTATCTTTAATACTTTTACTACCGGGAATTATTGCTATGGGCTGGTCAATGAAAGTTTATCCTACTCATATACCACTTCTTGTTGGTATTGATTTTACAGGTGGTACTATAATTCAGTACTCAGTAAATGAAAGTGTTTCTACCGAGAAAATTGGTGAAATAAGAACAAAACTTTTAGAAAAAGATATTGAAAATCCTGTTATTCAAGTATTGAAGCCAGTTTCTTCTGATTCTGATTCTGCTATAAAAAATATTCTTTCAATTAGAACACAATTTTCTGAGACAGGTCAGAATGAAAGTATAGATAAAGTTTCAGAAATAATTACTTCAGATTATCCAGATGCTCAAATAGTTCAAGTAAGTTCAGTAGGTCCTGTTCTTGGTAAGCAGTTATTTGTTAATTCAATGATTGCTGTTGCCCTTGCTCTTCTTGGTATTGTTATATATCTTACTTTGAGATTCCATCTTGAATTCGCTTTAGTTGCATTCTTTGCATTATTTCATGATGTTCTTTTTGTAGTTGGTGTATTTTCTATTTTAGGTTTGTTATACGGTGTTCATATTGATAGTTTGTTTGTAACAGCAATCCTAACAGTACTGGGCTTCAGTGTTCATGATACAATAGTTGTTTTTGACAGAATAAGAGAAAACTTAAAATTCTATTCTAAAAAAGCTTCTTATGATGATATTGTTAATGCTTCTGTAAATCAAACATTGGCAAGAAGTATAAATACATCTTTAACAACATTAATAACACTTTGTGCTTTATATTTCTTTGGCGGTGTTACAACAAAAGATTTTGTTTTAGTTATGATTCTTGGTATTGCAATTGGTACATATTCAAGCATATTTTTTGCAAGTACTATAGTTGCGCTTTGGAATGATATATCCTTGGCAAAAAAATCGAAAGCAGTTAATTAATGACTTATGATAAATCTTTATCTGAATTTATAAGAGAATCAAGAGAAAAAGCCGGTCTTTCAATAATTGGTCTTTCTAAAAAATCAGGACTTACAATTGATCAGCTTGAAGATATTGAAGCAGGTAAAGATTTATTTTTACCTGCAACAATTAGACAAAAATTGGCTAAAGGCTTAAAGCTAAATCCTTCTGATATTAAACAATATGAAAGAGTTCTACTTGTTTCCTATGATAATATAGATGAGAATTATATAAATAGTGTTAAACAAGCCATTCTTAATGGTGAAACAGAAAATCTAAGATGTCCTATTTGTTCATCTAAGTTAAATACTAAAATTGTCAGATTAATTGACTTAGAAGATAAAATAGCATTACATCCTAAAGCACAATGCTCTAAGTGTTCTTTTCAAATAAAGTAATTTATTTTGTTTTGGTTGGCTTCTTTGAGTATAGTGTTATAGACATATTTATAAGTATATAATCTGTATTTCCAGTGAAAGATGTTATATTTAACCTTGAAATGGAAATTAGGTATTTGAAATTACTAAGAAGCTCATTCATAAATGTCTTTAACTGAGCATATGTTCCAACAAAAAAGAATTTTAATTCACATACGTTGTAACTATCCGAATAATTTAAGAAAATTGAATCATCAGCCGGTCTCATATCATATTCGATAGAACGAATTAATAAGCCATTATATTGTGCTTTTTTGATAATATCTTCAAACATTGTTCCAAAAACACCAAGATTTTCATTGTCTGAATTTTCAGTTGTTTCATAGACCGGTTTTATTGATTGTAATTGAATTTCATCTTTTTCTTTTTTTTCTTTTGATTGATCATATTTAATTTTATAGTTTTCAAACTCTGCTTTTACAGCACTTTGAGAATCATTTGCATTTTTATACTCCTCAAAGATTGCACTACTCATAGTATATAAAATTGCAAAAAATACAACTATAGCAATCAAAAAACATAATGGAACAATTTGTTTATTTTTCTTATTCATATTTTCCTCTATTTATTTATATCACTGGTGGTGGAGGTGTCAATGCATTAGAAGAAGAGGATGGGGTATTACGCGTATTCTTCATCATTTGTTGCGATTGGCTCCTTCTATCCTTTAGTGGCAAATTATTTATATTTGACATAGTATTTTCTATATTTGCTTTAATTAAATCTTCTTGTTCATTTAATGAAACATCTACGCTTGATGTCTTTATTTCAAAAGTAAATCCATTTTCTATTTTACTTGGTATCATAGAATCTTTTGAATTTATAGCTAATTTAGAAACCATTAAATCAGGATTCTTTTCTCTTAATCCTTTAACAAAAGTATCTACAAGTTCACTGGATTTTGCTTCACCAAGAATACCAATACCGCCTTCTGGATTTGTAACGAATTTTTTAATATATACATTATCTGGAATTTCTGTAGAAAGAAGCATATATACTGTAAAGATAGAAGTATTGTTATCGACAATCTTCTTTAATGTTGGAAATACATTTTTCTTTCCATTCTCAGAATTATCATCTATACGTTTTTTAAATACTTGAATTTGATCTTGTGTTCCTCTATTTGCGTTTTGAATATTGTTAATACGACTTTGTAAAAGTAATTTTATTCCTGACCCTAAGAATAACGCAAGAATAACTGAACATAAAAGTATAACAATTATAAATCTATACAAATCTACTTCATATCCGCCAACTTCAATTATATTCGGATTAATTCTTTCTGCGGGCATAAAGTTTATATTTAAAGGATAATCATCATAATCAGCAACAGCAGCACCTACAGCTTCTATTGTTAAATATGAAATCATATTTGCATCTATTTCGCCGCCTACGCCTGTTACTTCTATAAATTGTTCATTTGCATTAATACTTTTGTTTATGCAATCCACTTCACCCTTAAAATCAAGTCTAGATGCAAGAAGTTCTGAATTAACTTCGTCTGTTTCACTTATTATAAGTAGTGTTTGAGGATTATTTTTTGAAATTGTGTTTGCTGCTATTTTTGAAATAGTTGAATATACTTCTTCTGTAGAAAAGGATTTAACGGCTATTGGTTCTTCAAAACAATCAACAATATTATTTCCATTCATATAGAATGTACAACAACTATTTGGAGTTATTAGTAAAATTGCTGTTTTCTCTTCTTTTTGAACATGTTTATTAAACCTATCACAGAATTGAATTGCTTTTAATAGAGAAGAATATGAATTATCTATTCTTACAAGATCGGCTTGCATTGAATCAAATATTTCAATTAATCTTCCAATAACTTTTGTTTGAATTGCACTGTATACAATGTTTTGTTGACTTCTTCCCAAAACCGGTGCAAGAATTGAATATGATATTGCCGGCTCATTTCTTTTAAATATATATAAATCTTCTATTTCTCCTTGAAGATTTTCAATTATGTATGGAGTTTCAGATGTATTTTCAAGTGAAGTTATTCCAAAATGGACGTTAGGAAGATTTAATGTAACACTACATTCTTCAGGATTCAATCCTGCTTCTTCAAATAACCCTTCAACGACTTCTGTGAATTCATCATAGTCAATGATTTCTCTAATTGCATTATTATATTTTATATTTCCGGAAGCATATCTTACAACGCTTTTTGTGTTTTTATCAACACATACAAGTTCTATAAAATTGTTTGCTGATAAAGAAATACCAACATGTATTCTTTTTTTAAATCCCAGTTTTTCTAATAACTCACTCATAATTAACCTATTTTTATACCTTAATGTATATTATAACTATAATATTTTATAATTGCATTTTTGACAAGAAACTTAATGTATTAATTTTTATTTTATAACTACATCGTTTAATGTATAATGAATGTAGTCCGAGAAAAATTTACGGTAAGTAAAAGAATAAGTACATTTTTCTGTTTTATTTTTTAAAAATTAAGCATTTTACTAATCAGAATTACTCGGCAATTAAGTAAGATACAAAATAAGTATATTAAAATATATCCAAGGTGATGCTATGGAAAATTATGTTTTTGGAAGAAACAATGTATTTGAACTTTTAACTGAAGGTAATAGAGAAGTAAATAAAATAATATTAATGAAAAATATGAGAGAAAATGCAAAGATCTCTCAAATTATTGAAATGGCGAAAAAGAAAGGAATAGTTTTTCAATTTTTGCCTAAAGAAAAGTTTATACAATTTAAAGAATATTCACATCAAGGAGTTGTTGCCTATGTTTCTCCTATTAAATATGTTGATATAAACGATTTTTTAGAAAGAAAAAAACAAAATAAGAAAGTTATTATTACAGATGGAGTAGAAGATCCACATAATTTTGGTTCTATAATAAGGACTGCTGTTTGTGCCGGTTTTGATGCTGTAATATTCCCTTCAAGAAGGAATGCTTCAGTTAATTCTACTGTAGAAAAATCTTCTGCTGGTGCAATTAACCATATTGATATGATAATGGTTAATAGCCTTTCGTCTATTATAGATAAGCTGAAAGATAACGACTTTTGGATAATTGCAACAGATATAAATGCTAAAGATAATTACTATGATATTGATTATTGTAATATGAATTTTGCAATAATTATGGGCTCCGAACAAGAAGGAATTTCAAGCACTATATTAAAAAAATCAGACTACATAGTAAAAATCCCAATTTTAAATAATTTTGACTCATTAAATGTTGCAAATGCTGCAAGTATTATTATGTACGAAACTGTTAAACAATCGGTGCAAAAATCGGGGATTAGTGTATAATATTTTTTATTGGAGGACTAAATGACCGAAAGGCAAGATAACTTTTCCATAAATGAAGATGAAAATTCACAACAAGATGAACTTGTTGTTGATTTAAATGATGAAGATATTTTTAATGCAGTTGAAGAACCAAAAGTTCCTGAAACTCAAACAAGTGCTATTGCAGATGATTCTGTAAAAATTTATTTACAACAAATAGGTAAGATTAAATTATTAAGTAATGATGAAGAATTAGAAATTGCAAAAAAAATTAAAGAAGAAAACTCAGAACAAGCTAAAAAAATACTTGTAAATGCTAATTTAAGGTTGGTAGTTAGTATTGCTAAAAAATATATAGGCAGAGGTCTTTCTTTTCTTGATTTAATTCAAGAAGGTAATATGGGATTAATGCGTGCAGCTGAAAAGTTTGATTATTCTAAAGGATATAAATTTTCAACCTATGCTACTTGGTGGATTCAGCAGGCTATAACAAGGGCAATTGCTGATAAATCAAGATTAATAAGACTTCCAGTTCATATGATTGAAACATTGAGCAAGATAAAGAAAATATCTATGGATTTAACAATAGAAAATGGTACTGCGCCAACGAAGGAAGAAATTGCTTATAAGTTAGGAATGCCGGTTCAAAAACTTACTTCTTTGATTGAATCAGCACAGGGTACTATAAGTATGGAATCTCCGGCTAATCAAAAAGATGAGAATACTAAGCTATCTGATTTTATTGTTGATGAAACAACATTATCTCCTGATACTAAAGTTACACAGGATAATTTATTTTGTGATATTAAAAAAATGCTTAATCATTTAAGTGAAAAAGAACGCAATGTCCTTATTATGCGTTATGGACTTGATGATAATGGAGAAAAGAAGACACTTGAAGAAATTGGTACTTATTATGGAGTATCAAGAGAAAGAATTAGGCAAATTGAAAATAGAGCTATGAGTAAATTGAAAAAGTTATGTAGAAATAATAATATTACTACCAGTTTAAAAAACTATATTTAATATTTAAGCAACTACTATGTCCGATAAAAAATTCACGATAAGCTGAAAGTGTGAGTGAATTTTTTGAGTGGCGTTTTCAAAATGTGAGTACTTTGTTTGCGAGGATGAGAAGGTAACAAAGTGCGATACTAGATTAAATTTTGGCAAATAAAACACACCATTGTTTCAATACAGAGAAAATTTTACTCAAAAATCTTTTTTTATATTTTGAATATATGATATAATTCTTTCATAGACAAAGGAGAATTTAATTTGAAAGAGGTATCATCTGATAAATTTGCAAGTGTAATTGCTCGTATACTTGATGATAGGCAAGGTAAAGATATAAAAATTCTTAATATATCCAATATTTCAGTTCTTGCTGATTATTTTGTTATTTGTTCGTCAGATACAAGTACACATGTAAAAGCTCTTACCGGTTATGTAAGAGAAAAAATAAAAGATTTTTTTGACAGGATTCCTATTGGAGAAGAAAATGATGTTAAGAATAGATGGAATCTTCTTGATTATGGTGATGTTATAGTTCATATTTTACATAAAGAAGAACGTGAAACTTATGCTATAGAACGTTTTTGGAACCATGCTTTTTGTGTTGATGAAAAGGAATGGATGCAAAAATCTCAAGAATATTCGCAATATAATTAGGAGGAAATATGAAAAAAATTTTATTAGTTATAATGGTTGCTTTATTTTTTAATTTAAATTCTGTTTTTGCTCAAGATTTTGATAATTTGGAAGGTATTACGCCTGCACAGAAACAAAAGTTATCTCAGATTCATTTCAGATATAAAAATGAATATAATTCTATAGAACAAAATATAATAGAGTATAATTCTAAATTGGCAAAATTAAGTCAAGAAACAGATAAGTCTCCTTCAGATATTGCAATGCTTAAATCTGCTTATGAAAGAAATTTGAAAACATTAAAAGCTCAACAGGAAAAGTTAGATATTGATATTGATGAATTATATAAATCTGTATTAACTGAAGAACAATATAAACAATATAAAGCTCAAAAGGTTCAAACACAAGAAGCTTTTAATAACTTTTTGCAGAAATAATAAAGGAGAAGTGTTTTGAAAAGTATAAGTAAATTTTTTATAATTCCTATTTGTATATTAGCCTTGTTTGTTGGGTTTGCTTTAAATGCAAAAGCAGTTATAAATTCACAATATGAGATTCAATACAAAATTGAAAAATTAAAAGAATTGAGCAGTTTTGATTATATTTCTCTTATAAATAAGAATGATTTAATTGGCTATAGACTTGAAGGTTTTAATATGAGTTGTCGTTATTATATGAATAATGTTATAGCAACAACGAATGTTCTTGAAAATATTATAAAACAATTAGATATTGTTAATAATTCAACAGATTATTCTAATACAGAGAAAACTATGCAGACAAGTAAACTTTATCAAGATGCCAATACAGCTTTAAATGATTTAGATATTAAAACAATGAATTATTTAATAGAAATAAGAAATTATATGCCTACAATGACCTACCAAAGGTATTTAAAAAAGTTTCAGGAATACTATAATGATTTAGGCTTAAGTGGTTCTATTGTTGATGTTAAATAAATTATTTAAGTAAAAAATGAACTTTTTAAAATAATTCCTCGTTATAAAATATGAAAGAGGAAAAAAATGAATAACTCAGATAAATGTAATAAATATGAATCAATATTTGTTTTTGGCGGAGATGATGCTATAAAAGCTCATATTGATGAGTGTCCTGATTGCAGGGAAGAATATGAGAAACATTTAAAAGTTTCATCTTTAGTTAAAGAGGTTGCTCCTGTTTACTTGAAAAAACAGAAACAAAAAAGATTATCAGCAGTTAAAAGACTTGCTTGTTGCTTTATTTTGCTAATAGGAATAACTGGATTTACAGGGTATACAGGCTATAAGATTTATGATGCAAATTCTTTTCAAGTAAATACTGTTGATGAATCTTATATTGGAAATTTGGGTTTGCCAACGGATGAGTATGGATTTTTGGAAATTTAGTAAAAAGGTATAAAGTTGAAAGAAATATTGGCTCAATATAGAAATAATATAAGAAAAATTATTTCTAATATGACAGGTTCAAATAATGAGGATATAGAACAAGAGGTTTATATAAGAACATTCAAGAACCTTGATAAATATAAAGAGGAAGGTAAGTTTAAAAGCTGGATTAGTACAATTACAGCTAATCTATGCAGAGATTATATGAAATCATCTTATTTTAGACATTCTCAAGATTCTTTAACTGAAGAAGATATGATACAGATAAAGGATGAAAGAGAGAGTATAGAAGATGCTTTTATAAGGAAACAAAGACAAAAACAAATAATGGATGCAATAGATGCTCTAAAACCTAAATTCAGAGAAGTAATAATAATGTATGAGATGCAAGATATGGATTATGAGCAAATTGCAAAAAAACTAAATTGTCCGATTGGAACTGTAAGATCAAGATTATTTAATGCGCGCAAGGAACTTAGTATAACCTTAAAGGATTTAATTTGAAAGGAGATTAAGATGAAAAGAAAAATTTTTATTCTATCAACAGCTGCATTAGTTGCTATCTCCGGTTTAAATATATGTTATGCAGTAGATAAAGTAACAACAGATGATATAAAATTACCGGACAAAGAAGCTGCTAAATTGCCTCCAGTTTCACCAATAGCAGATAAACCATTTGTGAATGATGATATACAAGGACATACTCCAGATGGGATTCAACCACCACCTCCGCCTTTTGGACATTTTCAAGGTCCGCCTCCAGCTTTAGATAAAGAAGGACATCAAAAACCTCATTTTGAGGGAAAACATCCTTCCAAAGCTGAAATGGAAGCTAAAAGAATTGAGTTTGAAAAACGTTTGAAGCTTACAGATAAACAGAAGCAGCAAATTGAACTTCAAAAACAACAAGATCGTGAGAAAATTAAACCTATTATTGAACAAATTCACTTGAAAAAGCAGGAATTTAATAAAATAAAAAATGATTCAAATCTTTCTCAGGAAAATAAAGATAAAAAACTTAAAGAAGTCAGAGATGATTTAAGAAATCTTAAAATACAGGCTGATTCTTTAAGAAAAGAAAATATGCAGAACTTCGAAAATATTTTAACTGAAAAACAAAAGAAAGAATTTTCGAAAATAAAAGAAGAACAAAGAAAAGAAATGGATCAAAGAAGAAAAGCTTTTGAAAAAAATCATAAGCATAAATAATTTGTTACGGATGAAAAATTCGTAGATAAAGAAAAATACATATTTTAATCTGAAGGAAGTTTTAACAAACTTCCTTCAGATTTATTATTGAACCCATTTAAAACTTTGAACGTAATCAGAATCATTTATATTTCCATCAATAATGGCTTGGAATATTCTTGATTCGTAATCTCCATTTGTGAATGATGGAATTTTTTCAACATCTTGAATAAAGTCTTTTCTGCTGAAATCAAATAAAGAAATACCCGGAATTAATTTAAAGAAAGTATTTAAAGATGTATTGCCTATTGTTCCGAATATAGTTGATATTCTTTTTGAAAGTTTGCCTAGAATTTCAAAATTTGCATGAGTTTGAGTAATATCATAAGTTCCGTGAATATATAAACTTAAATTTTCTCCTTTTGAGAATATTTCTATATCTTTTGCTTGACCGTTTTCTATTATACAGTTTCCGTTTATGTTTGAGAAATATCCTGTTTTAACAAGATTAAGAAGTTCTAAAATGCTGTTAATTGTAAAGCCGGTTATACCGCTTTTTAGTATATTGCTTGCTCTTAATAAATATTCTAATGATCCGAGTTTTGGCATTCGCCCATCTGAAATATCAAAGAATATATATCCTGAAATGTTTTTAATTTTTTCTTCGTCAGTTAATCCTTTTGTTTTTAGGTATAACTTTCCATTTGCATTTCCATAAATTTGGTTTTCACCGTCGAATAATGTTTCTGCTATATAGTTTGAATCTACATCATTTAATTCAAAATCACCTATTAAAGTTGTATCATTTAAGTTATATGATAATGTTCCAATCATATTCCCTTCGCCAATGTTTATTGTCATGTTATTTGCTGTGAAAATACCGTTTTTATCAATATAGAAATCTGATATAAAGTTTTTTGCAGCCAAAGATTTTACAAGTAATTCTTCTATTTCAAGATGCCCATTTGAAATTGAGAGTCCTGCTAAATCTATATTCTTTATTTTATTATTTGTATTCATAGCATTATGAGTTTTAGATAAATTATCAAACAATTTGTTTATATCTATTTGATCTGCATATATATTTAGAGATTCAATCTGTGGCTTTGATTTAAAATTATTTTTTATAGATGATTTTATATTTACTTTTGCATCAGACATAAAACCAAATATGGCAAGATTAATAATATCTTTGTCTGCGGTTACTCTAATATTTTTAATTAAGGTATCAAATAATGGAATATCAATATTCCTACAATCTGCTTTTCCTAATAATTTGGCAGTCTTATTAATTTTATTATATTCATACTTTAAATCACAATTAAATGTACCATGTTTTAATACAGGAGTTTTTAATAATAAATTTAACATTCTTGCCGGAAGATTTTTATTTGTTTTTATTTTAAGTATCAATGGAAGAATTTCTTTTTTATTATTTTCAAATACTCCCGAGGCATTTAAAAAGACAATGGGATATGTTTTATTATTCTGAGATGAAACAAATTTTATATATTCAAAGTTTTCCAGAAATATTTTGTTTTTTATTATATTTATTTTTCCGCTAAACTCTCTTTTATCATTAATATCCCCTATATTAATATCGTCATAAATTAAATCTGCATATTCATTTAATGTTAATTTTGGCATTAAAGATAAATTACCTTCTCTGCCTTCTATTTTTGCAGAAAAACTTATGTCACCTTCCATTTTTAATTTACTGGCTATATTTTCATCAAAATATGTTCTTATAAATTCATTTGTAGGTTTTGAGGTAAAGTAACCATTAATATGAGGATTCAAATAATCTGAAATTGTTAGATTTCCATATAATGGCATATCTCCTATATTTGCTGTTATATTATTCAATATAATTTTATTGTCTTTAAAATTAATGTAAAAATTATCAAATGTTATTGGTTGTTTTGTTTTAAAATGTTGCAATTGTAGTTTTTTTAGATATATTTTGCCGTTAAATATATTTTTATTTATAGAAATATTAATATCAGCAAAACCTTTATAATTTATGAATTGTTTAAATATATTTTGTATTTCATCTGTTATTATATTGATTTTAGAAGTATCATTAAGATTTTGAATATTAAAATTATCAGCTTTAATCTTAAGATTATATATAGGATTTATAGTGTCTATATTTGTTACATTACCTGTAACAGTTGCGTTTGAATCGTATAAAGAAACATTTACATTATCAACTTTTACACAAGCTTTATCCATTATTATTTTGCCAGATTTTGCTCTTATAGGGGTATCTTCATTATCTGGAATAAATTCCATTAATGCATAAGCTTTTTCTGTCTCAAAATCTTTAGATTTTGCTTTATATTTAAACAGTAAATTATGCTTTGATGTTAGATTATAAAATATTGATAAATCAGGGTAATTCTCAGGATATAAATATGACTCTGTTAAAAATCTTATAGTATCCTTTAAGTTAACGTTATCACTGGTAACAGTTAAATCAACATCCGGTATTTTTTCATCAATATCGGTGATTATTTGACCTTTTATATTTATAGGAGAAGTGCCGGAAACCCCGTCTATTGATTGTATATTAACAATTGATTCAGTAAAATCAACAATTCCTTTTAGTTTTTCAATAGGTGTTCTGAACCCTTCGATATAACAAGAATTTCCTAAAAGATATAAAGACCCTTTTACTTTCATATCTTCAAAAGCTTCATCCGGTGGAAGCGGAGGTTGTCCAAAAGGAACAGGAACTATTTTAGCTCTTATATTAACAAATAATCTTACTAAGCCATTTGCATCTGTTATTATTTGAATACCTTCTTTTACATCTTTTAGTAAACTGCTTTTATTTATAATTTCTAATATATCATCAGCTTTGGCTTGATTTGATGATATATTAAAATTCAAGTTATCATTTATCTTGACTTTTCCTTCAACATTTATTGGATTTGATTTAACATAAGCTTCGTTTGATCTAAAGGTTATTATGTCTTCTTTAAAATCAAGTCTTCCGCTTCCTTTTTTAACTTCGCCATACAATCCGTTATATGACAAATCTGCCTGTCTAAATTCAGAAAATCCATTTATATTTATTAAATCAAGTGAACCTTGAATATTTATATCAATGATTCCTTTCCCTGATTTTATATTCATATCGGGAATAGGTCCAAGTTGAAAATTAAAAACTTTACTGATTGGAACTATAATTTTTTGTGCTAACGGGAAGTCTAAATTATTGCTTGTATTTACAGTTACATTATTTATTCCGTCCCTATACATATATACATAACCATTAACTTTTGCCCATTGATTTTCAATTAAATTAACAAGAATATCCATATTTAATATTCTTTTGTTAAATGTAATATCAACGCTACCTGTATGAAGTTTATGTATAGATTTTTCTAATACGTGTATATTTCTTCCTTTTACATATCCTGTAATATCTGGTTGAGGAATTGTTCCTTTTATATTTATTTTTCCTTCTACATCTCCAAAAACACCATAGTTTTTTATTTTTTCAATAGTTCTTAATTCTTTTGTGAGATTTTCAGGTAATAATGGTGTAATTCTTTCAGCTTTTGAATTTATTATTTCTACATTAACATCTAATTGTGGCTTTTCTTTTTCCAGGTTTACTGTTCCATCTGCTTTTATATTGACTTTATCAGATTTTAAATTCAATGATTTTACTTCAATTATATTTTTTAGTAATTTGATATTTGTATTAAAGGTATTCTTGCCAGAGAAATTAACACTATTTGTCCAGTCTTTATTTTCTACAATAATATTCTCAAATGAAGTATTTAATATTAAATTATTTTCTTTTGAGGTAGATAATTGAATATAATCTATATTACCTGATAAGTTTGTTAAATTATTGTTGATATATTTTTTAATATAAGGAAATAACATATCAAGATTGATATTATAAATAGTGCACTTCCCAAGTATTGTTTCAGTTTTTATTTCTGATGATAGAGGAAATGATGATAGAATATTTATGTCAAAATCACTTTTTTCTGTTTCTGTAGAAATATAACCTTTCGTAATTAAAGTTAAATTATTTTTATTTATAATATTTAGTTTAAAAGGTTCCCCGTTTATTGTTGTTTTCTTGTTTAATATTTTATCTTCAAATGTTGCATTGTAGTTTTCTACAGAAATGTTATTATTCTTTATATATAAATGAAATGGATTTTTTGCTTTCTGAGGAAATAATTCTTCGAAGTTAAAAATACCTTCTTTATTCTGGAATATATATAGAACGGCATTTTTTATTTTCAGGTTTCTTATGTTTAGTCTTTTTCTTAATAAATCAGTCAAAGAAATTTCAATACAAATATTATCTGCATCAATTAAGCTATATGATTTATTTTTATCTTGAATTATTATTTTATCTAAATATAAAGTTAAATTTGGAGTTATGCTTGTTTTAAATTTTGCATTTTTATATTCAATATATGCATTTGTTGACTTATTTATAAAGTTATGAATTTTATCTTTTTCTGCAATATGATTTAGTACGGAAGGAAATACATATATATAAGTTGATTCAATAATTACAAGGATAAAGAATGTTAATAATATTTTTTTATTAAATATATTTTTTATATGCATAATTATTTATCTGCCAAAATCTAATTAAATCTATATTCTCAAATTATATAAATGCTTATTACAATAATTATATAATTGACATATAAAAAGTTCAAACGGTTAACAGCGTTAATATATAATAAAAAAAAGAATTAATTGTGTCCATTAACATTAACGAGATTTGCAAAAAGTATCAATTGTTGTAAAATTAAGGGGATAAAGTATAAAAATAAGTGGTTAATTATGAGAAAAATTAATATAAAAAAATATATTGAGACTTTAAAGTCACCAAAGTTAATTACAGATTGTTTTTTAATTATTACTTTTATACTCATTTTTACCGGAGTAATTGTATCAAAATACTTTTTTCTACAAACCATAGTTGGCTCAGATAATATAAGCAAAGTCATGGTTATTGCTCCCAGAGATATTGAAGTAGTAGACAGTATAAAAACTGAAAAAAGAAGAAAAGAGATAGCGCAAAAGGTTAGTCTTGTATATTCTCCTGCTGATGATGGTTATATAAAAAATAATTTAAATGAAATTATTAATGAAATATTGTTAATAAGACATAAGCCTATCGCAGATAGTGAAAAACAAAAAGAACTAGATGTTATTTTTGATATCTCAGATATCAGTGTTAAATCTTTTGTTATTTCATATTTTCTTAATGCAAATGAAGATTTATTAAATAAAGTTTTTTCTTCTTCTGAAAAAACTTTAAGTGCTGTATTAAATGAAGGTATTACCGAAAAAGATTTTGAAGAAAATACTTTAGCAAAAATAATAAGAAGAAATATAGAATCTAATACAACAAATAACCAAATAAAAGTAATAACTGCTTTATTAGAACAAGTAATTGTTCCGAATATGATAGTAGATGAAGAAGCAACCGCACTTGCAAGAAAAAATGCCAGAGATATGATATCTCCAATCAAAGTAAAATTTAATAAAGGAGATACAATAGTAAAAGTAGGTGAACCAATTACTCAAGTTAAAAAAGAGGCATTGAGTAAAGCAGGATATAATATATTAAGAATAAACTTTAAAGGAATTCTTGGTATTTTATGTATTGTATGTATAGGGGTTTCTTCGGTATATTGTTATCTTAAATTTTTCGAACCCAAGTTTGTTAACAGAAGATACTTATCAATAATTGCTGTATTAGCATTATTTATGGCGTTATTGTCAATATTTTTGCCTGTGACATGGTCTGTGTTTATGTTACCGTTCCCATTCTTTGCAATACTTCTTTCAGTATTTCTAAATGCAAGAACATCGTTTTTTACAACAGTTACTTTGTTGACAATAATAACTTTATCATTACAGTTCTCAGCTTTAGCTATGTCTGTATTTATATTATCAATAATGGTTTCTACAATTGGAACAACAACAATAAAGTATTCAAGAAGATTTGATTTAATAAAAGTTGGCGCTTGTACTGCAATAGCAATGGCAGTAATAATTACTTGTGTATATTATGATTTAGGAATAGCAAAATTATCTCAAGATGTATCAGCCGGTATTTTAAACGGATTTTTGTCAGGAGTATTTGCACTTGGTATGATACCTATATTTGAAAATTGGTTTAAAGTAATAACTCCATTTGGACTTGCCGAGTTGGGTGATTATAATCAACCGTTGTTAAAAAAATTACATGAAGTAGCACCTGGTACTTTTGAACATAGTTTAAGAGTTTCCAATTTGGCAGAATCAGCAGCCGAAGCTATAGGAGCTGATCCTATTTTGGCAAGGGTTGGTGCTTTATATCATGATGTGGGGAAAATTGTAAGACCGTTATTTTTTGTAGAAAATCAGACATATAGTGGTATAGAAAATCCACATGAGAAAATAAATCCTCGTTCAAGCAAAATGATTATAACTTCCCATACTAAAGATGGTATTACTCTTGCTAAGGAGTATCATATTCCTGAAGTTATTCAAGATTTTATTATTCAACATCATGGTGATTCGTTAGCAAGCTATTTTTATAATCAAGCTGTTCAACAAGAAGGCATTGAAAATGTAAAAGAAGAGCAATTTAGATATACAGGACCAAGACCAAATACAAAAGAAACTGCAATATTAATGATTGCAGATGCTGTTGAGTCTGCATCAAGAACATTAAAAGATCATTCACAAGAGGAACTTGATGCTCTTATAAATAAAATTATAAAAGACAGACTTAATGATAATCAGCTTTCGGATAGTCCTTTAACTCTTAAAGATATTAAAGTTATTGCTGCAACTTTATCAAGAGTTCTTCGTTCTGTATTTCATAAAAGAATTAAATATCAAGAATCAATAGAGGATATTCAAGAGAAAGAAAATAATAATTAGAGATTTTAAATGACAATAGTTAATGTTTTTATTGAAAATATTTATGAGAATTTTGAAATAGATGATGTAAAAATTTTAAATAATGTTAAAAAAATTACAGATTTTATTCTGAAGGATGATGAAGTTTATAAAAATTCGTGTCTTAAAGATTATGATTTCGATACTATCTCTTTTGATATTGTCCTTTGTAATAATGATTATATTCATGGAATTAATAAAGAATATAGAAAAAAAGATAAAGAAACAGATGTAATAACTTTTGCAATTTTTGCAGATTCTCCTGTTAATGAAAGATTTGTTTTTGATAATGAAATAAATCTTGGTGAAATAATTATTTCCTTAGACAAAATAGAAGAACAATCAAATGAAAATAATGTTTCATTTGATTCGGAATTATATTATTTAATAAGTCATGGTATACTTCATCTTCTTGGCTATGATCATCAAAGTCAGGAAGAATATGATTTTATGGTATTAAATCAGAATAAAGCAAAGGCTATAGTATTATGACAAAATTTAAGTCCGATAATGTTATACAAAGTATATCTAATGCAATAAGGGGCATAAAACTGGCTTTAAGTTCTCAACGAAATTTCAGAATTGAATTATTTGTAGCTGTAATTGTTATTTTAATTGCTTTATTTTTAAAGTTTTCAATTACTGATTTATGTCTTTTAATTCTTATGATAACACTAGTTTTAGTCTGTGAAATTATAAATTCAGTAATAGAATTTACATTAGATGCCGTATACAAGAATAATTATTCAAAATTAGTTGAAATGGCAAAGGATATGTCTGCAGGAATGGTTTTGATTGTTGCAATTATTAGTTGCATATTTGGAATATTATTATTTGGCAAATATATTATTAATTTATTTTAAGTGGTGTTTTCAAATGGTGAGTATTTTTTAAACGAGGATGACTCGGTAACAAAGTGTGATACTGGATTAAATCAAATTTTTCTTTGACACATTAATATAAAAAAAAGACCGAAAAATTCGGTCAAACAGTTTACGAGTGAGAGTGGAATATGTATAGAATTATAATACTTGTTTGAAAACAAATATTATATTATCCGCCTGTATATTTTTTAGCAGTATATTATATAGCTTTTAAGGCTATTATATTATTCGAAAAAACTCATAATATGTGGAAGTAATAATGAATATTAAATTGTCCGAGAAAAAATTCACAATAAGCCGAAAAAGTGAGTGAATTTTTTTACAAAACGAACCAAAAACTTTGTTTTGGAGTGAGCTTGTATCCGTAGTGAAACGAAGTTGAGCAGAGTTTTCAAAAGGTGAGAACTTTGTTAGTGAGGATGAGAAGGTAACAAAGTGCGATAGTAGATTAAATTTTTAATAATTTATTTTGAATAATCTTTTATGTCTTTATTGAATTCTTCAATACTAATGAATTTAAACTCATTTGAGTTTTGATTATTTTTATGTGGGAAAAATTTTTTTTCAAATTTCTCAGCAAAAGGAGTTGCAATTAAAGGTACGAGAATTCTTTCAGCTAGAACAGTTGAACCGATAAGTGCCATTATTTGACTAAACCCTTTTTTCGCAGAAACAATGTCTTGAAAATTACAATTCTTAAAAAATTTATCCCAAATTTTATTTTGAATTTTAGGGTTAGCTAAACTAAAACCAACACCAATTTGCATTATTGCAGTTACAACACCTGACATTAAATCCATAGAAGCTACAAATGGTCTTTTTTCTTCCGGTATTTTTTCATTTTGCATAGTTGTTTTAAATCTTATAGCATAAGCAAATACATCCTTTGTTACATTTAGTGCAACAAGCGTTTTAGCACCAAACATATCATCTTTTATTACTTTGTTGATATGCTTGTTTAACATTTCTGATTGAGCTAGTTTATTGAGCGGATTTATTTTCATTTTTATTCACTATTTTTTCTGCAATTTTAGGATATATTTTATTTGATAGAGCAAGCACTGGGAGATAAGTTATAGTTGTTACTACAGCACCAAGTCTATCTTTAAATATTTCATTATATTGTGATTTATACATTTCTAAGGCTTTTTCTTTGTCATAATTACAAGCTTTTAGAATTTTTTCAGGGATTTTAGAGATATCTTTAGCAGCATTTTCAACATATTTAAAATTTATTTTTCCTTTTTTTATAAGACTGTCGATGCCTTTATATAGAAGTCCGAGTGATACAAGTTGCATTGCTAATGTGATAACTGCTTCGACAGGTTGTTTTATACTGGCCCATTTTCTATTTTCTTCATTTTCTTTAGTAAATGGATTATGCATAATTACTAAAGGTGCTATAACTGCTTTACCTGCTGCATTTACATAATTAGAAACCTTTTCTCCTCCTTTTTGTGAAAATTTTTCTAAAGATGTGGCTATATGTTGATTTAAATTGGTATTAATGACTTTCATGGTACTTATACAAAAAACAAAAAGACTTTTATTTGCTCCTTATAAATTTTGAAATAATATTTTTTTACAATAATTATTATTATTAAACTTTGTTAGTCAAAAAATCTATATTTTATAAGTGTAAGAATGGCGTGAATGCCATCTTTCCAATTAATTTTTTTACCTTCTTCATGTCCTCTTCCTTCATAAGAAATAGGAACTTCTTTTAATCTTGCTTTTTGTTTTAATATTTTGGCAGTTATCTCAGGTTCAAAGTCGAATCTATTGGCATTGATTTTTATATTTTTAATAAAGTTGCTTTTAAATGCTTTATAGCATGTTTCCATGTCTGTGATTTCTGCCCCATATAGCAGATTTGTAAGCAAGGTTAAAAACTTATTTGCAATTTTATTTTTTAAGATAAAGTTTTTAGAGTTTTCTTTGTTTTTAAATCTTGAACCATATACAACATCAGCTTCATCATTTATTAGAAGAGGAAGTAATTTATCGTAATCATCCGGTAAATATTCTAAATCAGCATCTTGAATGACTATATAATCGCCACTGGCTTCTTTTATTGCAGTCCTTATAGCAGCACCTTTTCCTTGATTTTTTTCATGGAAAAGAACGTTATACTCAGATTTTATATTTTCCAAAATTTTCGTAGTGCCATCTGTTGAACAATCATCAACTAAAATAATTTCTTTTTCAAGTCCGGCAAAATTTGCTTCAATAACTTTATTTAGTAATAATAGAATTGTATCTTTTTCATTAAAAACAGGAATAATTATACTTACTTTTTTCATATTTTCTCTTTATTTGTATTAAAACTATTAAATATATTGTATAATGAAATAGATAGTTTGTTAAGGAAAAATATGCCCCAAAAACAAAACGAAAGTTTGTTTAATGAGTCTTTGGAATATGCAGATAACCTTTTAAACAAGGCTATTATTAATTATGTGAAAGCACAATGGCAAAAGGCAATTATAGATTTATCTTCCGCTCATAAAATTTTTCTTGCTCACAAGAATATTTCAAAAGTATCTGTTTGTTTGTCTCTAACCGGTTTAATAAAATATATAAATAAATCTGAAAGTTATTATAAATCATTATTGTTGTTAGAAGATTCTAAGTTTTTAGCAGAAAGCACACATAATAAGTTAGATATAGCCGTAAATAAATTTGCTTTTGGTGAAATCTATTTTATGGAAAACAAATATAATGAAGCATTGTTTTATCTGACAAATTCGGTTGATTTTCTTGATGAAATCCCAATATTAAAGGCAAAAGCTTGTGAATTTATAGCATTAATTTATATAAAACTTCAAAATACAAAATTGGCATATGAATATTTATCTAAAGCAATTGAAATTTCTAAAAAGAATAATTTAAAAGAAATTCATAATAAGTTACAAGAGCTATCTGAAAATTTTATAAATACTAATTCGGGAGTAAATCTTCCGGTAAAAAATCAAGAGAAAGAAATAAAAGATATACAGCAAAATACAACACTATTATTAGCTCTTTCAAAAATTGCAAGAACGGTAAATGCAGAAGCTAATCTTGATAAACTTTTAATGACAATAGCAGAGCAAACGAAACTGGTTTTGAATGCAGATAGATGTACTGTTTTTCTATACGATAAAGAAAAAAATGAACTATGGTCAAAAGTTGCTTTAGGAATGGAAAGTGAAGAAATTCGTTTTTCTGCTGATAAAGGTTTTGCTGGAGATGTATTAAAAACAGGCGAAACCATTCGTATTAAAGATGCTTATAGTGATGAGAGATTTAACAAAGAAATAGATAAAAAAACCGGTTATAAAACATATAATTTACTTTGTATGCCAATGAGAAATATTAAATTTGAAATTATTGGTGTTTTCCAAGTTTTAAATAAAAAAGACGGTGATTTTACTGATGCAGATGAAGACATTTTACTTGCAATCGGTACTAATGCCGGTATTGCTATTGAAAATAATCTTTTATTTAATATTCAACAGAAAATGATTGAAGAACAACAAAAATTGTTTGAAGGATTTATTAATACACTTGCTGCTTCTATAGATGCAAGAGATAAAATTACTCTTGGTCATTCTAACAGAGTTAGGTTGTACGCAGAGTTAATTGCTAAGCAATTAGGCTTGAATAATGATATTACAGGAATTATTTCTAAAGCAGCAATGCTCCATGATATTGGGAAAATTGGCATTAGAGATTCTGTTCTGCAAAAAAAAGGTACATTAACAAAAGAAGAATATGAGCATATTAAAGAGCACGTAAAAATTACATATGATATTCTATGTAAAACCAATATAAATTCATCTTTTAATGAGATTACGGAAATAGCCGCTTCACATCATGAAAAATATGATGGAACAGGTTATTTTAGAAGTTTAAAGGGTGAAAATATTCCTCTTGGAGGAAGAATACTTGCTGTTAGTGATGTTTTTGATGCTATTACTTCTGTTCGTCATTATCGTGATAGAATGCCTATTAAAGATGCACTTAATATTATATTAGATGGCGAAAATAAACATTTTGATTCTAAAGTTACAGAGGCTTTTTTAAGCTTACCTTGTGATGTTATTGTTGATATTTTAATTAATGAATATAAAATGCAATTTAATAACAAAGATAGAAAAATATTATCTTCATTGACTTTAAAACAATTTGCAGAAATGCTAAATAAAAAAAATATAGAAAATAAGGAAAAAGAAATAATAAATGTCTTTAACAAATATTATATTCGTAATAAAGATAGTATTTAGTTATAGGAGTACTAATGTATAACATTTTAATAGTAGAAGATCATGCATTAATAAGATTTGGTCTAAAAACTGCATTTGAAACAAAATCGTTTATAAATAAAATATATGAGACTTCCAATGCAGAAGATGCTATTACTATTGTAAAAGAACAAAGTATAGATGCTGTTATTATGGATTTGGGGCTTCCCGGTATGAATGGAATTGAGGCAACGAAATTAATAAAATCTATAAAAAAAGATATTAAAGTTATTATACTTACTTCTCATAGTTCGGAAGAAGAAGTTATAAACTCTATAAAGTCAGGTGCCAGAGCATATTGTTCTAAAGATATAAATCCTGAGATGCTCTCTGATATTGTTCTCTCGGTAATAGAAGGAGCTCTTTGGTTTGATTCTAAAGTGGCTGATATCGTTATTGAAGCTTTATCGGACGATAGAAAACTTTTAAATACTGATTTTATGGAAGGTTATAATCTTACTGACAGAGAAAAAGATGTAATTGAGTATATTTGTGAAGGACTTACAAATAGTGAAATATCTAGTATTCTTGATGTAAGCATAAACACAGTCAAAGTACACGTAAGCAGTATTATCCAAAAACTTGGTGTTGAAGATAGAACACAGGTTGTTGTAAAAGCTTTTAAGCATTTTAAAAAATAAGTAATTAAATGACAGTATTTTTTTAGAAGTTTATAATGATATTGTTAATAATATTTTAAAAGGATTTTTTAATGAAGAAAAAAGAAACAATTTGTGTTTATTGTTCATCAAGTAATCATTTACCCGAAAAATTTTATAAATTTGCACAAAAATTCGGAGAAAATTTAGGTAAAAATAATTATAATATGGTATATGGTGGTACAACTGTCGGGATGATGGGTGTTATTGCAAATACTGCCTTAAATTATGGTGCAGAGGTTATTGGCGTTATTCCTGAAAAAATAGAACAATTTGGGTTAAAACATCCTGCTTTAGCAAAAGTTATTATTACTAAAGATATGAGGGAAAGAAAAGCAACTATGGAAAAGTATGCAGATATTTTTGTTGCTCTCCCCGGCGGTTTCGGCACATTTGAAGAAGTATTTGAAATACTTGTTGCAAAACAGCTTGGCTATCATAATAAACCTATTATCTTTTTTAATTTTGACGGATATTATGATAATATGCTCAAAATGTTTGATACTGTTTATGAAAATAACTTTGCAAAACAAGAAATGAAATCACTCTATTTCATTGCTAATAGTATTGAAGAAATGTATAACTATTTAGATAACTATAAGCCTTGTGAATTTGTACTCAAATGGTAGTTTAATAAACTAGATTGCATTTGTAAAAATATCTTTAATTCTTTCAATGCAGCCTTGCTTTGTATTATACCATTCTCTATATGAAATTCTTTCGACTTGAATACCGCTTCTTTCTATTAGAGTTTGTTTTTTCATTTGTGATTTATTAGATTTTACATTATCTTCAACACCGTCACATTCTATAACTATAGTTTTACCTGTTGGTGAAGTTACTGTTAAATCAGCACTTAAGCCTGCTATAGTTCTTCCTGCTATAACTTCAAAACCTTCATTACGGAGTGAATTTGCAATTTCTTTTTCAAAAGAATTTTTATAAATATTTTCATCAATTTTTAATTCATCATTTAACTTATTTCTTGCAATATATGCTTGTGCAAACTCAATATAATCTTTTAGTAAACCGGCAGGTAATGATTTTGGATCTTTTGATAAAAAGATTATTTGTTTTTTTCTTGCTCTAGTAATTGCTACATTGAATAAATTTGGTATTTGTAAAAATGTTAAACTTTGATTGAAGCTATTATTTGCAATAGCCCAAGATAACATTATTATATCTCTTTCGTCACCTTGGAATGTGTGAGCTGTTCCGACTTCTATTTTATGTTTTCTAATTGTAGATTCAGAAAATACTTGATTAATTGCTTTTTTTATTAATTCAACTTGTCCTCTGAATGGAGATATAATTCCTACTGTTATTGGTTCTTTATTTTCATCTTTATTTCTTTCATCATCTTGAATGATTTCTTGTAATCTTTGCATTATAGCTTCAGTTTCAGGCATGTTTCTTGTTACATCAAAATCAACTTTTCCATCCGGAACTTGAATTAATTCTAAAACATCTTTACTGTTGCATTGTGACATTATTCTTATTCTGTTGCCGTAAAATTCTTTATTACTGAAGTCAATTATTGGACCATAGCTTCTAAAATGTTCATCAAGTAAAACCGGTTTTGTAGAATAATAATTAGCTAAGTCAAACATAGAATTTGTTCTGAATCGCCACATTAATTGGTATTTATCTGGTATTTCATATTGACTCATAAAGGATTGTTCTTTAGATTTTTCAAGAAATGAAAGATGCGGAAGCTGTTTATCGTCACCTACTATAACAGCTTTTTTACTTCTGAATAAGATAGGCATACAGCTTGCAATATCACATTGTGAAGCTTCATCTATAATTGCTACATCAAATAATGCAGGTTTTAAAGGCAGAGAATTAGATACTGCATATGTTGTAACGCACCAGCAAGGAAAGGCTTCAAGAAGCGGTTTAAAATCTTCATCTTCAAGCAGTCTGTTTTGCAAATTCTTTTTTCTTGTTATTAATGCTTTAGTATGAACAATTAAACGCTGACGTTTTATTTGATCTCTTAATAATCCTTTTAAAGATTCTCTTCTTTTTCCTTTTAAAATTTCTATGGCAAGTGTTTTTTGTTTATTTTTAAGCATTTTTATTTCTTCAAGTAATAAATGTATATTACCTGTTTTTATAATTTGCATTTCAATATGTCTTGCTTTTGCGGCAAGTCTTGCGGTTATAAGTTCTATTTTTAACCTTTCAAGATTTTCTACATCAGGAGTAAAATCTTTATTCTTTATTATTTGTTTTAGTTTATGATTTGCATATTTTGTTGTTATATTAGAAAGAAAACTGTTCTTTTCCATATTCTTTTCTAAGTTACTAACTGCATTTTCAATATCATCAATTTCTTGTAGTGTTAATTTGCCCGAGAGAAAATCAAGTCTTCCAAGTTGTTTTTCTTTTTCATTATATTCTTTTATTATGCTATGCCAATCTTGTTCTAATTTTATAATTTGTTCGCATTTATTTTCTTTTTCTCTTATTGTGTTTACCAGTTTTTGCATGTCATCAACATCAACAAAAAGAGAATTTTCAAAATCAGTATCTAAGTCTACTTTGTTTGAAATCAAATCTTGCAGGTCAAAAGATAATTGTTTTTGATAGTTTGGTCTTCCGGCTCTTAGGGCAAGATATGGAGCGCCAAATTCATTTAATCTGTTAGCAATAACATCCGTTGCTTTATCCATTCTTGATGCAACCAAAACGGTTTTTCCATTTGAAATTAAATGACAGATTAAATTTACAATAGTTTGAGATTTACCTGTTCCAGGAGGTCCATATACTGATAATATAGTATTATCTTCAAGATTTTTTATTACATCTTCTTGTGAATCGCTTAATGATAAAGGAGTTACAGCAACAAAATCTTTTAGATTATTTTCTTTAATCGGTTTTACTGCCATTTTCCCTTTGCCTTGTAAATATTCATCATTTACAACGCTTAATGCGGTTTCTCTTATAACTCCGGATGGTTTTTCTGCAATTTGAGTTAATTCATATAATACACCGGCCGTAACAAGTGGTCTTTTTGTTAGAATAATTGCACTTTTATTTGTTAATACAACTTTATCTGCCTTTAACTTCGGTTTCGGTTTTTCTGTTTCTTGTATCTCTTCTATTGTTTCTTCTAAATTCTCATAATTAATTTGTTTCTCTTCATAAAAATCAGAGGAATCTTCTTTAATATTATTTTCTAAATTTTCTTCTTCATTTAATTCAAAATCTAAGTCTGGAATTAATGATTTTAGTGTTGTAAGAAATATATTTAAATCTTCTTCTTTTAATGGGAGTTTTGGAACAACATCTAAAAGTCCATCAAGCATGTTGTCTATTTCATCTTCTTCTCCGGATAGGTTCATTAAACTTGTAAGTGCAGCAGTGTTTAATGATAAACCTTCTTCTTGAATTGAGCACTCTATATTCATGCCAACTCTTTCTAGTTTACAGCTTGAATATAGTAATGGTGTTAAAAACTCATTTTTTCTTTTTGTTTTTGCATTTTTGCCCACTAAAAATAGATATCCATATATAAGATATTTATCTTTTTGACTGTTTTCGCTCAGCAGCATTAATTCTGTTAAATATGAATCCGAACCGTCTAATTTTAATGCCTGAGGGTATTGTGTAAATATTTTTTCATTATCCAGAATGGATGGATTTTCAATTTTTGTGTTATTTTGTGTATCAAGAAAAATCCATTTATTTTCTTTATCTTGTTTTAAGTTCCTAAATGTTGAACTTTGTACTTCTTCTCTTACACAATCGTGCAAATATAAACTTAATTTTTTTATAAAACTGTTATGAAATGCTGAATTTAACATTTTTGTTGCTTCTTGAAGCATATTTTCCCCTAAAAATTAGATATAATAAGTAATTATAGCATTTTTATTTTTAATATACAAAAAAAATAGTATTATTCATCTAAAAAATGGAGTTTTTTATTATTATGTCCGAGAATTATATAAAAAGTGATTTTATTAATCCTTTAAAAAATCTTTTATCAAAAGAAAAAATAATTCTTTTATATATCATAAGAAGATTAGTTTTATTAAATCTTTCTTTAAATGTATCTTCATTAGTTTTGATGAATTTAAACATTTTGCTTCTTATTTTTCTGTTGTTTCTGAAATAATTATTTTGAGTTTTTGTTTTTAGATATTTTTTATTTCCCATTACCGGATTTGCAAGTGAATAATTAGAATCATGTCTCCTATAAGCATAAAGAGTTTTATATATTATTGCACTTGAGCCTATTAAATGGCAGAAAGAAAATAGAAATTTGTCAGCTGTTATCTTTATATGATGTTTTGTTTCAATGCTTAAAAGCATGTCGCAAACAGATTTCCTCATCATTGCAGAAGAACTTGGCCCCCAATGCCATGTTGCAAAGCTATATTTGTCATTATCAAGAACTTTTACTTCACATCCTTGTTTATCGATATTATTTGCTATTCTATATTGGTTAAATTCTTCAAAAGTTTTATTTTCAATTTTAAATGTTTCTTGAGATTTAATTGGGCTATCTATAGATGTAAATGTTTGTATAATATTATCTTGGTCAATTTCTGCTTGAAGACAAGTTGTAAGGGCAACCGGAGTCTTAAGATGAGTTTCTACATGAATAGAGGCATATTCAGGAAATAGAATATCATCTCCATCAATAGAACAAACAAATTGTCCTGTTGCTTTTTCTAATCCTTTTAAAAAAGAGGATAATTGTCCTATATTTTCTTCATTTTTTATAAAATTTATACTTAAAGCTTTATTTTCATTAATAAATTTTTCAATAATATCTTTTGTATTATCTTCTGATTTATCATCTACTATAATAATTTCAAAATTTTTATATGTCTGATTTTTAATACTGTTTAAACAATCAAATATAAATTTTGAAAAATTATGAGTAATTACAATAAATGAAACTTTAGGTAAATTAAGAAATTCTTCCATATTTTTATTTTATTGCTTTTTCTATACGATATTTTACTTTATCTTTGCCTAAAACTTCAAGTATTACACCCATATCAGCACCATGAGTTCTTCCAGTTAACGCAGCTCTTATAGTCCACATTGTTACTTTTGGTTTTATTCCAAATTGTTCTTTAAAATATGTTCTAAATTCTGCTAATTGTTCATGAAGTTTTTCTTCATTATCAAAATCAAATTCATCAAGCTTTGAATCAAAATATTTTAATATATTTTGAGCTTGTTCTGTTTCAATATTAGCTTCTTTTACACCTTCTTCATATTCAATATCTTTACCAAAGAAGTAAGCAACATCATTGGTTAAATCAGAAAGAATTGTAATTGGTTCTCTTGTGGCAGCTATGACTTTTTCGAGTTGTTCTTCTGTTAATTCTGATAAATCATATTTAGATAGATAAGGTTTTGCTCTTTTTGTTAATTCTTTTATATCCATTTTCTTTATATATTGGCCGTTCATCCAATTTAATTTGTCATATTCGAAAATAGAATTAGAAGAAGAAACATCATTAATTCTAAAATCTTTAACTATTTCATCAAGAGTTTTTATTTCAACTCCATCCGAAGGTGACCAGCCTAAAAGTGCAACAAAATTCAATAAAGCTTCTGTTAAATAACCTTTTTCAACAAATTCGGAAACAGCAGTCGCGCCGTGTCTTTTTGAAAGTTTGCTTCTGTCCGGTGCAAGAATCATACCTAAATGTCCGAATCTTGGGATTTCAGCACCTAATGCTTCATATATTAATATTTGTTTAAATGTATTTGATATATGATCTTCACCTCTTATTATATGTGATATTTTCATTAACATATCATCAATTACTACAGCAAAGTTGTATGTAGGTGTACCATTTGATTTCATAATTACAAAATCACCAATTAAACTTGTATCTTGGTGTAAATCTCCTTTTACTAAATCCTCAAAATGAATAATAGGAGAATCGTGGAAAGCCTTTTGTGCTTTTTCAACAGAAAAACGAATCGCAGGTTTTCTGCCTTCTTTCCTTAATTTTTCTTTTTCTTCTTCTGTTAAGTTTGCACATTTCTTAGAATAAACATAAGCTTGTTTATTTTTAGTAGCTTCTTCTTTTTCTGCTTCTAATTCTTCAGGTGTGCAGAAACATTCATAAGCAAAGCCTTTATCTAAAAGTTCTTGAACATATTTGGGGTAAATATCAAATCTTTCAGATTGAGTATACGGACCATAATTTCCGCCAACATCCGGACCTTCATCCCAATTTAAACCAAGTGCTTTTAAGCTGTCAAAAATATTATCTATATATGCTTGACTGGTTCTTTCTGCATCTGTATCTTCTATTCTTAAAATATATTTACCATTATTTTTTCTTGCAAATAAATAGTTAAATAATGCAGTTCTAGCTGTTCCTATATGTAAATTACCGCTTGGTGAAGGTGCTATTCTTACCCTAATTTCGTCCATTTTACTCTCCAATTTTTTCTTTAATACTTTAATTTTATAACAAACAAAAATTTTGTTCAGAGTATTTGTCTGAGAAAAAATTCACTCACACTTTCAGCTTATCGTAAATTTTTTAAGTGGCGTTTTTAAAAGGTGCGTACTTTGTTAGTGAGGATGACAAGGTAACAAAGTGCATTACTAGGTCAAACATTTTTTCTTATATTAATATGTAAATAACTAATATATACATAGCAATTTATATAGATAAAAATACTTTTTATAGATATAAGATGAAAGTCCAAAATATAAGTACAAATAAACTTTTAGCTGCTGATTGTGCTTTGAAACAAGATAATGTTAAAAAAACAGAAAAAGCACAAAAATCTTGTTATGCTTATTTTGATAATGTTTTATATTACAAAGATTACTCTATAAGTAAAAAATTAATACCTTCTTTTAAAGGTGGAAATATGAAAAATATTCCATCTGATAAACAGGAATTTAGCAGTTTTATATCGGGATTAAATAAATATTCTTCTAGTGAAAAGGAAACAATATTATCTATGCTTGATGAAATTGTTGATTTGGATAGATGGGAAGATATTGATGAATCTTTATTATGTGAAATGTTTTATTCTTTGTCGTTAAGTACTAAAAATCTTAAAGCTTCAGATATTCAAAAAGTTACTGATAAAATCTGTGAACTTGAACAAGAAGATGATTATGTTGATATAAACGCTGTTATGAAAGGTATAATAGCTCTTTGTAATAATTTAAAATCTGACGATTACAGATTTCAAAGAGTCTTTATAGAAGGTTATGATGGGTTTTTATCTTGCAGTAATGAAGATTTAGTTTATAAACTTTGTACTTTGCTTAGAGACTCTATTAATGGGGTAAATGAAGATAAATTTTCTAATCTTTTATTTATTATAAACAAAAATGTTAATGCTGATGATGATAGATTAGATCAAACTTGTAAAGTTATAGACGAATTAAAAAATAAATATGGCTATAAAAATACGGAATTACTAGATGGTTTATTAATGTATTATCAGGAAAAAGTGCCTATAGAAAATATTGCTTCAAAGCTTGATTTAAGGAGAGCAGTAGCAGATGTTTATAACAACTTGAAAGTTAATAATCTTCCGGAATATGTATTTTTTGAAAAAATATTTGCTCCAACGATAGAAGAGCTTGTTAGGAGAGGATATTCCGCACAAGAAATAGCAGCAAAAATTTGTTTAGATGATTTTTGTAATAAAATTTTGGGAATTGAGGGTATTCAAAATGCAGACCCTGTGATTTTGGCTGATTTTATTGAAAATATACCTGAACTTGCGAAAAATTATGATGTTATAAAAAACTATACAAGAAGTTCAAGTCTATTTAACGATATATTATCAGAGTGTAATGGTGATTTAGATTGTATACCTTCTAATAACAATTATGTATCAGATGACGGCTATAAGTATTCAGCTGCAGAGGCGAAAAGTGCTATTAATGAATTAACTTCGTTATTAAACAATCAGCATATAAAGAGAAATTTAACTGTATATAGAGGTGAAGGAATAGAAGTTTTAAATCAACTATTGTTAAATAATGGTGAAGCATTGGGTGATGCTATAAATAGTGCTGTTAAGAGTAAAGATATGGAAAAACTTGATGCTATTACAGCAGAAATTATAGGTTCTGTTATTGTTCAACCTCATTTTATGTCCAGTGCTTATTCAAAAGGAAATGCTAAAAATTTTATAAAACACGAAGGCGGTATATTATGGCAGATAGATGTTCCTAAGGGGGCAAATGCTCTTTATGCTGATCCTTTTAATATAGAACATGGTTTGGAAAGAGAAATTTTATTTAACAGAAATTCTGTTCTGATAATTACTGATGCAAACTTTGAAGATGGTATTTATACAATTTATGCCGATTTAATGCCAAATTAAAATTTATTCAACATGATATAATTTATTTCTGATTAAATATTTTTTAAATTCTATCAAGTCTTTTGCTGACATAGATTGCATTTTTGCTTCATCTTTTGGTGAAAACCTTACATATTGTAATCTTGAGGCATTTTGTGGATTTTTCTGAGAATCATACCAATTAGGAACTCTTCCCATGTTATATGGATATCTTTTTCTTAATTTTTGTAATCTAAAAGGAGCAGCATATAGGTCAGAAGAAATTGTTCTTAATTCATTTACTAATTCAAGTTTTTCTCGCCATTTTTCAGGAATGGCATTTTCTCCTAATGATAAACCTATAATATTCCCTGTAATTGAACCTGTTGAATCACTGTCACCGCTATGATTTACTGCCATCTTAACAGCATTTTCGTAATTATCAGGAGATTTTAATGCACAATATACCGCGATAGCAACAGCTTCTTCTCCAACCCAGCCGCCACCTATACTTTCAATTGCTTCTTGTGGAGGAATATTTGTTTTTGCTAATGCTTTTGCTTTTAATAAAGCTTCTTTTACTTCTTCATGATTGCTGTGTTTTTCTAAAATTTCAATGGATTTATCTACTGCATTTTCGATATTTTCACCTTTAATAATATATGCAAGAATTGATGATAGAACACCAGCTGAAAGATAGCCGCTAGGGTGGCCATGAGTTATAGCTGCACATCTTGAACCCACTTCAAATGCAATTTTTGGGTTATTAAAATATAATAAGCCAACAGGAGCTACCCTCATTACTCCGCCATTACCTTTGCTATTGTTTATCGGTTTTGATAAGGTCCCCATTTCCCCTGATTTTAAAGCAGATAAACAAGTATCTCCAGGATTTCTTTGTTCATATAGTCCTGATATTTTAGAAATCCATCCTTTATTAGATTTTTGGGTTGTTCCATTATTCTTTTGTGTTTCTAACCAGTCTAAATATGAATCATATACTATATTCATATCAGGAATTTCATTGCCTTTGAATCTTGTTCCTATTGATTTAATAAGACCATCAGCTGTAAATATCATCATTTGTGTATCATCTGAAATTTCTGCAACCCCACATATTCCTGTTTGCAGATCATTAACGCCATTTTCTCCATAAAATTTTTTTATTTGTGACATATTCATAAATTCAATAGGGGCACCAAGTGCATCGCCTATGGCACCACCCAGTAAACAGCCTTTGTAGTTGTCTGCTCGGTGATTATTTTTCTTTTCTACTTTTGAAATTTCTTTAACACCTGTAAAGCTTATTCTTGAATATTGTGCATTTGGACTATTATTTAGATTTGTTTCTTTTGTCTCATAGATGTTTTTCCTAACAGTATTAATTGTAGGATTTTGTTGAATTCTATTATAATTATTATTTACCAAGGATATGAACATTTTATTTAATTTTTAATAGTTATTGTGTAATTATTGTGTATACTATAAAAACCCTAAAAAAAAAAATTGCTATATACTTTTGATACTTATTTTGTCTGAGAAAAAATTGTCCAAGAGAGAATTTACGATAAGCTGAAAGAGTGTGTGAATTTTTTTTTACAAAATGAACCAAAAACTTTGTTTTTGAATGAGATTGTATCCGTAGTAAAACGAAGGTGTGCAAAGTTTTCAAAAGGTGATTACTTTTTTATTTTGGTATGACCGGCTAACAAAGTTTAATACCAGATTAAATCTCAGTTTTTACGAATTTGAATAGTCTTTTTAATTCATATTGTTTTGGCATATTTTTATTATATTCTTGCGCCAATTTTTCTCTTATTGAATTGAGTTCTTTTAGTTTTTGTATTATTTCTTCTCTTTTGAAATTTTTGTTTTTAATAATTAATTCTTTTATTTTTGTATATGTAAGTTGATCTTTAAATTTAATAAAATTTTCTATATCTTTTTGTGAATATTTTTCAGATAATTTTTCTATAATAAGATTATCTGAATCAGCAGAATAGTAGTCTTTTATTATATTTAAGAGAGTTAAATATTTTTCTTCAGTTGTTTTTTTTATTATTTCTTCTGCATATAAATTTATTTTTTCTTTATCTTTTTGCACAATTGAACATAATAATAGTAAATGTTCGTTTGTAATAGAAGATATTTTCCCTTTCCAGAGAAGAAGTCGTCTGTTTTCTTTTATTTCAAGAGCATCTTTCAGACTTTCAATAGAATAATTTTCTTCTTCATTTAAATTTTCTTCTTTTAATTCAATCCATTTAATAAGATTAAGTTCTTTGTCTGCTTTTTCAATATTATATTCATATAATACAGACATTGTTGGTATGAAAATATAAAAAGCAGGAAAATCCAGAAAACCTACATCTCTTAAGTAAATATCGTTATTTGTAATTGGTCTTATGTTTTCCAATAAGAATTTTAATATTTTTTTATTATTTAGAAAAATATTATTTTTAATCCAAGCAGAGTTAGAAAATTTATATGATTCATTTTCTGTTATAAACTGATTTTTTATTCTGCTTGTATATTTAAATCCTGTTCTTAGCATAGACATTGATTCTACAATATAGTTTATATCTTCATTATCTAATATATTGCAAGAGTTAAGAATTTCTTTTTTTAAAATTTTAGAAGAACCCTGACAAAATTCTGTTAATGTTCTTTCTATTGCAACAGGAAGACTTGGGTGTGCTCCAAAACTTAAATAGAATATTTCATTATCATCATCTTGAACAACAAGACAAACTGTTGGAATATTTTTATTTAAAGATGCGTCTTTAATATAAATTTTATAACCACTTTCTTCGTATGCTTCTATTATTTTTTTTATGTTTTCATATTTAATATAGAATTCCTTTGGTATATTAGGTAAAGAAATATTTTTAGATATTATTTCTTTTATTGCGTAACGTTCACATATTTCAGAAATACCTTGAACTAACGCTTCTTCTTTTGTGTTACCTGCGGTCATACCTGTTGTTATTTGCATATATCTTATAATTTTATATGGTAAGTTATATACATTTTTATCTTTTATATTAAAGAAAGGAAGCATTAAATAAGAGTTTGATGGTATTTCTTCATGTAATATTGAATTATTAACAGTTTTGGCAGATATTTGAGCCATTTTCTCTAATAATTTATTATCATTTAAATATTTTGAAAATATGTTATTTTTTAATTCTTCAATGTTAAAAAATAATTCATCCGGTGCAAACTTAAAAGAGGTACTTTTGCAAGAAATCCAAGTTTGATTTTGTATTCTTTCCATAAATTCGCCATAAGCACTTGCTTTTGCATTATTTATATTAGTACCTTTTCCATTTGTACCTAGTGAATTAATTCCTAATAACTTAATTCTTAAAGAAGCAAAATTACTTTTAACATCATTTATATTTGTATAAACTTCTTCTTGCAGATTAATGTTTAATTTATTCTTTAGTAATTCTATTATTTTTTTGACAGTTTTTATTGGTTTTTTTTCTTTGTATATTTTATATTTCATATTTTATATTTTGTCTGTTTAAATATTTTAAATAATAAAATTAATTTGCTTTTGCATTATTATAATGCAGAACAACTTTGCCTTCTTGCAGTGTTTTTTGAACATCAATAATTCTTTGGTTAGAGCTTCCGCACCAGCACAAGTTATCATCTTTTAATGATTTAACAAACCTTCCGTCTACAAGAACATCAATATATTTCATCTTAGGATTATCTTTAAATTCTTCCCATAAAAACCCTGTATAAACCCAAACTGTTTTTTCTGGGAATAATTCTTTGCATTTTCTCATTAACTTGAAGGTGGTACCTCTGTTAAACGGATGCAATGGGTCACCGCCGGAGAATGTAATACCTGAAATATGCGGTTTTGCTAATGCTTCAAACAGTTCATTTTCAGCAGCTTCATCAAAAGGAAGCCCTCCTGTAATATCCCAAGTTATTGGATTTTGGCAGTCTTCACACTGGTGGTTGCAGCCTGCAACCCACAATACTACTCTTAATCCGTCTCCATTGAGCATGTCATCTTTTGTTATATTGTGATAATTCATCTCTACATACTAACTCTGTCTTTAATTTCTTCCATTTTAGCTTCGTTAAGACGTGTATCACCTTTTACTCTTGAGTAAGAAAGGTAACCATTCATCCTATCTATTTTTGTTAGATTTCGGCTTCCGCATTTAGGGCAAACATCCATATTTAATTCCTGATGTCCGCAGTCATCACAATATGAAAGTGACAAATTAACTCCTTCATAAAATCCCATTTTCATGGCTCTGTGAATAAGTGTTTTTATTGCTTCTTTATTGTATGAAATAGGATATTTAACATACTGAATTTTACCGCCGTTCATAAGATTCCAGAATCTGTTTTCCAAATCTTGTTTTTCTATAGGGCTTATATTTTCGCTAACATGGCAGTGGAAGCTGTTTGATACATAGCCCCTATCTGATACATTAGCAATAACACCATATTTTTCACGGAATTGTTTTACTTGTAATCCGCATAGATTTTCAGCAGGTGTTCCGTATAGGGCATATAAATTGCCGTCTTCTTCTTTGAATTCATTTACACGTTTGTTAATGTATTCCATAACTTCAATAGCGAATTGACCATCTTCAACAAGTGATTTACCGTTATAAAGTTGTTGTAATTCATTTAGAGCGGTAATACCGAATGAAGCAGTTGCTGATTTTAATAACGGTTTAATTTTATCGTGGAAACCTAAATGTCCGCCGTAAAATCCGCCTTCGCAATATGCTAATGGGTTTGTTGAAGCCTTCATTTCTCCCAAGTAATCGTAAGTTCTTATATGAATTTTTCTGATTAACTGCAGATAATAATCTAAAACTTCATAAAAATCTTTGCTTTCTTTTTGAGATTTTGCATAAATCATAGGTAAATGCAAGCTTATAGCACCTATGTTAAATCTTCCAACAAAAACAGGTACATCATTTTCATCGGCAGGCTTCATACCGCCTCTTTCAAACCAAGGTGATAAAAACGCTCTGCAACCCATAGGTGAAATAACTTTTTTGTATTTTTTATAAATACCTGCAACGTAGCCTTCACCTGTTAGCGATAACCAATCAGGATACATTGATTTTTGAGAGCATTCAACGCCAACTTCAAAGACATCTTCTAATATACCGCCTTCTCCGTGAAGTGATTCATCGTATAAAAATACAATTTTAGGGAATAAAACAGGTTTTTTGCAAGTTTTCTTGCCCTGTCCGCCTTTTCTTGTATTTAAAGCGGAAATAGATGCCATTTTTTCATACTCACCGGTACCAAGTCCAAGAGTAATTGTTATGAATGGATAATCACCTCTTGATGAAGCAACTGTATTAAATTTATATTCCCAACCTTGGAATCCTTGGTCAAAATCTGTTTGAACATCTTTTAGAGCTTCTTTTCTTGCTTGTTCGAAAGATAACCCCATAGAGATATAGCGTTCATATTGTTTGTTGTATGTTTTTTCGGCATAAGGTGCAAGAAGTTTATCTACTTCAGGTACCGTAAAACCGCCGTATTGCTGGCTTGCTGCCGCCATAACAATATCGCCTATTACATCAAAAGCAACTGCTAATGATTTTGGTTCATTATACCAGAGGTTTCCCATTTCAAAACCGTCTTTAAGAACAGATGCAACATCAAATAAACAACAATTCATTGTATCTCTTCTTGCAGACATATCATGTATGTAGATATAACCGTCACGAATTGCTTGAAGGTCATCTACTGTTAAGAAAAACTTTTTGTATAATTCTTTATTTAACTGATTGAAGATTAAAGAACGTTTTGTTGAAACCAATGCAGAATCGGAGTTTGAGTTTTCTTTATCTCCGATATACATAATTTTTTGGCTTTCTTGATAAACTTTATCAAGCATTCTAACGAAGTCTTGTTTGTAATTTCTGTAATTTCTATAACTTTGACATACTTTAGGATTTACATTTTCAAGAGCTTCTTCAACAATGTTATGCATTTCTTGAATGTAAATTTCTGATTTTCCTGTATTTTTAACTTCTTTTTCAACAATAGAACAAATTTCATTCAATTGTTCATCAGAAAAATTGATTAAAACACGCATGGCAGATTTTTTAACCGCGTTAACAACCTTAGTTAAATCAAAAGCCTCTTTAGTGCCGTCTTTTTTAATTACATAAAGATTACTCAATTCTTCACTGCTCATAGTATATCCCTTTATATTAGGCGAAACAACCAAAAAGACGTAAAAACGCTTTTTGATGAACTACCTTCCCAAATCTCCAAATGTTACTTTATTATTTTACAACAAATTTTCATGCCTGTAAATATATAAAATAAAATTGATAATTATTATCACTTTAGAAAGAGTTACTTAATGCAGAGTTTTTTAGGTGATTAGTAAGAATAAAATTGATTAATATTTTTACTTTTTTAAATAAGTTTTTAGTGTTGCGTTAAATCTCATGGTAAATATTTAATATGTACTTTTCTCATTGCAGAAAAGTACCAAAAGGCTAGCAACAGGATATTCCGTTTCTATTTTGTTAATTTCAACCGGAAGCTTTGTAACTCGGACATTGTCCTCAAGCAGACAAAGCTTTGATATTGTTTCAATAAACAAAATAACTAAACTCCATATATAGTTGCGGTTTTTCTTAACACAATCTTCATTAAGTGTTAGTTTGTTTGAGAAGTTGTAACTAGCCTTCTTCAAAATTTTTTTCTAATTCGGTAAATTGAATTTGTAGATTATTGAAGTTTTCTTTTAATATGTCAATAATATTTTCAATGTCAGATTTATAGTATGTATCTTTTTCATATATGAAATCATCAAGAACTTTCATAATGGTATTCATTTTACTTAATATAAACATTATGTCACTTATTTTATCTTTTGTTTGGTTTGTTAGATATTCCATTATTTTCTCCTTAACTGGAAAATATCCAGTAACTTTATGTTAACATATCCAGTAAGATAAGTAAATGAATCTTCAACAATTTTATGTAAAGCTTGGGAAAAGAATAAAAGAACTGCGAGAAGAAAAAGGATATAGCCAACAAATTTTGGCTGAAAAAGCAGATATTAGTATAGATTATTTGGGAAAAATTGAAGTAAATATAAATAATCCTGGTCTTAAAAGTGTATTTAAGATAGTAAGAGCATTAGATATTTCTTTTGAGGAATTTTTTAAAAGTATTTAAAAATGAAAAAAATAAATACTTAAATAAAACACGGTAATATATCCAGTAAAAATATGTTAATATATCCCATAAAATTTTTAAATGAGTTTTGAAAATTTTTATAAAAATTTAGGGAAAAGAATAAAACAGCTAAGAGAGGAAAGGCATCTTACGCAAGAGAAACTTGCAGAATTAGCAGGTATAAGTTTAGATTATTTAGGCAAGATAGAAATAAGCCTAAATAGACCTGGGTTAATTACATTGTTGAAAATAGCAAAAGCCCTTGATATCTCTATGGAAGAATTATTTAAAACATTATAATTTTATTATATATTAGGTTTTAACCAAACAATTAATTTTTAATGTATACTTTTCTCATTGCAGAAAAGTAGCCAAAGTCTAGTAACTTTATATTCTGTTTATATATTTTTATGCATCACTTAATTTTCAATTGTATTTTTCCAATAAGGATTAAAATTGTAGATTTCATCAAGGGTATTATTAAAATTACCTTTAAAACAAATAGTTCTGTCGTCAATGTAAAGGAAAGAAGGAATTTTAATATTGGTTACATCTTCAAAATATTTATCTAAATCATTTTTAATTAACCATTTAGAGGCGAGTAAAAGATTTCTGCTTGTAAAAAGATACAGTTCAAAATCAAAAGAAAGTGATTTAATAAACTCTTTAGCTCCAAGTTTTAAGTCAGGAATGTAATTTTCGTCAAAATTGTCATTGCCGTATTGGTTTAATACCCCGTCTAAATCAATAAGAATTTTTCTTTTTTGCATAAAAAATTATACTCATTTATTGCTAGTGTTACTAGTTGTAGATAATGCTAGTATAGCTAACAATTAAAAAATGGACAAGCCTTTTTTAGAGAAATTAGCAAAGAGATTAAAGACGATTAGGAAAGAGAAAAAATTAACCCAAGACGATATAGGGGTTAATGGTGTTTCGAGAGCTATGATAAGTTTAATAGAGCTTGCCAAAACAGATGTAACTGTATCTAAATTAAAAATTATTGCAGATAACTTAGGTGTTGAAGTTAAAGACTTGTTTGACTTTAAAGATTAATTTCTATAAAATTTATAATTTAAGTTTAATTTATCCAAGCTTTTTTGAATAAATCTTTTAATAAATCTTCTATGTTTATGTCTGTTAATTCATGAAAATTAGTATTAGTATATAATAAATTAGAATATTTATTTACAATTTCACCAAGTTCTTCAATGTTCTTTTTTAATCTTTTAAATGTTATTTTTTTTATTTCGCCAGAATAACTTGTTAAATGTGCAATATGTTTGTTGCGAAATTTTTTAATACTGTTATTTATATTTGTAAGTTTATTAATATCATTATTTATAGTTTCACAAAAACAAGAGTCTGTATATTTCTGTTTTGTGAGAGTTTCAAATTGTTCAATAATACCTTCTTCTGTTAATATTAAAGGGTCTAGATTACCATATAAGTTACGATAATTTTTATAAGATAAAATATTATTGTCGCGAATTGCTATTAGGAAATTATATAGACTACGATCATCTGTCCTGTTTCCATTTTCTGTTAGTCTGCAAAGCTGTATTACTATTTTAAATACAAAGTTGTTATTTTGCCATATTTGAAAAAGTCTCCCCATTTTCCTAAAATGAGAAGAGTTATTTTCAATATTTATCATGTTTTCCCAAATAGTATAATTTGTATTTAAATCAAGTATTTCTTCATGTATTTGATGAAGCCATTCTTCATATTTATCATTTGATTTTTTCATTTTATGGTTTCTCCTTATTGTTAAAATTAAATATTTTTATATTTTAGGAAAATAGATTTAAATTATAAATTAATATCATGTAATATTTCTTGAATTAAATTTGCATTTGGCATGGTTTAAATTTAAAATAAAAGAGTAAGGATTTAATCCTTACTCTTTTAACCACTGGTTCGCAAAAGTGGATTTAAGATTCAAATAGTTTGCTAATTTATTTTAGCAGACTATTTTTTGTGTTTTGTTGGATCTGTTAATTTGTAATAACGACCAGAAACCATTGTAGGTGGAAATGGTTCACCTTTTACTGCTGTTATTTCAAGACCAGTATTTCCTTTTATCGGATCATATACAGAATATTGTCCTGATTTAGGAACCTTCATTCCTGGCTTGAAAAGCTCAGTATCTTTGCTCATTTTATATCCCTTTCTACTTTCATATCCCCGTTTCGACTTACGGTTAGTGCAATTACTAATGTACACATGCTGCACAACAAAGTGTATAATGTACAATTATAGATAGTATTTGCCATGATTGTAAATATATACGGTGGATATCTAAATATTTTTATTATATGTTTTCATTAAGTTTTTCAACAAAAATGATAAATTGTAATTTCTGTGTTAGTATTAGAAAAATTTAGCAGGTATGTTGATTGTTTTACTCATTAATTAAGAAAAAAAGAGAAGAGTGGTATAATTCATCAGAATGTACTGTCAAAGAGCTTATTAAGTATATGATAAATACTAATAAGTTAAGAGATGTACAGATTGACGCTATAAAAACATATTTGTTTTTAAAGATTAAATGCAATAACAAACCTTTATGGGAACTTTTTTATGAAGGTGCTTTTAATACTTTAGATGTATCATCACTTGAAATTGCTCAATCTACGAGAGATTATTTTGTTGAAAACCCTTGTGCTTTAGCGTTATACCAATATGCAACAACTAAAAACGATAAAGGCGAACAAGTTTCTATAAAATTAGAAAAAGAAATAAAACAACATTTTGATAGAATTAACTATAAGCAAGTATTCCAAGATATTTTTTATGGAATAAATTATACGGATTACCTTTTTAGCTTGCCTATGGGTGCAGGTAAAACGTATTTAATGGCTTGTTTTATATACCTTGACCTATATTTTGCTCTTAATGAGCGAAAAAATAAAAATTTTGCACATAACTTTATAATTTTGGCACCATCAGGCTTAAAAAGTTCAGTAATTCCAAGTTTAAAAACAATACAAAGATTTAATCCAGAGTGGGTTATACCCGAGCCTACTGCAAGTAAATTAAAACAAATAATAAAATTTGAAGTTTTAGATGAAGGAAAGACGGCAAGCAAAAGTAATAAAATAAAAAACCCTAATGTGCAAAAAATAGCGATATATCAGCCTCTTGAAGAATTATTTGGGCTTGTTGCCGTAACAAATGCAGAGAAGGTCATTTTAGATAGAGTAGAAAAGAAATCCGATGAACAGCAAAAATTAATGAGTGAAGAAGAACTTGCAAAATATAAAGCTTCAAATGAATTAAGAGCATTAATCGGAAAAATTCCGAACTTATCAGTTTTCATCGATGAAGTTCATCACGCAACAAGCGATAGTATTAAATTAAGAACCGTTGTAACCGATTGGGGACAGAATAAAACCCTAAATTCTGTTGTCGGATTTTCTGGGACGCCGTATCTTGAGAAAGCTGATAGTGTAGTTATTTCAGATGAATTAAAAACTCAAAATAAAGAGATTACAAATGTTGTATATTATTATCCGCTAGTTGAAGGGGTCGGAAACTTCTTGAAAAAGCCTGTTGTTAAAATTTCTGACACCTCAGATAGATTATCTATTGTAGAAAACGGTCTTGTAGAATTTTTTAATGCATATAAAGATACAGTCTATTCAGATGGAACAAAAGCTAAAATTGGTATATATTGTGGGTCTATTGAAAATCTTGAAGAGCAAATTTATCCCTTATGTTGTAATATAGCTTCCAAATATGAACTTAATCCTGATGAGACAATTTTAAAATTTCATAAGGGAAATAAAGAATATCCTGAACCCGTTAATTCTGATAAAGAATTTGCAATGCTTGATAGTGATATGTCTAAGATTAGAATAGTTCTTCTTGTTCAAATAGGTAAAGAAGGTTGGGACTGTAAGAGTTTGACAGGAATTATCTTATCTCAAGAGGGTGATTGTCCTACCAATATGGTATTACAGACAAGTTGTAGATGTTTAAGACAAGTTGATAAAACAAACGAAGAAACAGCTCTTATCTACCTTAACAAAAGTAATGCTGATAAATTAAAAGTACAGCTTGAAAAACAACATCATATAGGTCTTCAAGAGTTCCAAAACGGTAGAAAAAAAGAACCAGACATATTGAATCGTTATAACAGAATGGATAAACAAAAAGTTCCTCCTATAGATTTTTATCAAATGAGAGTTGAATACAATACTGTTATAGTTGAACAATCTGACCCAAGTAAAATCATAAATGTTGCAGATAATGAAGCAAGAAGTGAAGCTATAATGGAACAGGATTTTATGACTGGTGAAATTGTTAGTTATGATCCAAATACAAGTGAAAGAGGCGATATTGTGGCAAACTTCAATATCTGGCTTCATTCTATTATTAAAGGAAGTTACAATACACTTTCATACAACACATTAAAACAATATGAATCTGAACTTAAGCAAATTTTTGAAAAAATCACTTACGTAAAAAATGAAATAAAATATTTTTCTTCAAAGTTCAATACACAAAATATAGAAGCCAACATAAGAAAAGTATTTGCAGTTGTAAGAGATGTCAAAACAAAAGAAGAATTGATTAAAAAAAGCGCAAGTCTTCTTGTTGTGGAAAAATTAACAAGCCCTATTGAAACATTTAATAAAGAACGTTTTACGCCAAATTCTGATGCGGTTGAGACAATAATAAAAGAGGACAGTGCAAAGCCTTTAACAGATGAAGAACTTAAAATTGTTGAAATGTTAAAAAAATCGGGTAACATAGAAATGGCAAAAACGCTTGAAAATAAAGCAGTTATTACTCATCCTGGAAAAGATAAAACATATCACTATTTGCCTTATAAAACTGATAGCAATTTTGAAATTTCGTATCTTAAAAAATTACTGGCTCTAAAAGCATTTAATGATAATAATCTTGAAGTTTACTACAATGGTGATGAAACTTTAACTGATTTTACTCTTAAAACATATAAAAAGGGAGCTAATGGTTGGAAATATATAGGTAAATACACTCCTGATTTTCTTATTATTAAAAGACATAATGATGAAATTGATAAAGTTATGATAGTTGAAACAAAAGGAAATGCTTTTGCTGATAAATTTAAAGATAAAAAAGAATTTATGAAGGAATTTGTAAGACAAAATAACGAGCAGTTTAAATATAATCGATTTGATTTTCTATACTTACAAGATGATTGGTCAAGTGAGAAAATTATATATGAAACAACAAAACACATTGAAGAATTTTTTAAAGGAGTCTGTTAATGGCAACAAGATATATACCATACTTTCCTGAACCGATAGAAGGGCAAGCAATTCTAAATGATTTTACACGTATATTAAAATACTACGGTAATGATAAAGTTAAAGAAAACTTAAAAAGAGGCATGCCATTATACGAAGTTGAAACAGTTGAGCGTGTTGGTGATAACCCAGATAACAACATGGTTATAAGGGGGGAATGTATTTCTGCCTGTGCTTATTTAAAGGATAAAGGGATTAGTGTTGACCTTGTATATATAGACCCTCCTTTTGCATCAGGTGCTGATTATGCTAAGAAGGTTTCTCTAAGACGTAATCCTAATCCTGAAAAGGCTGAAGCTATTGTAAAAGCTGAAGAAGAAATTGAAATGAACGAAGATTTCAAGGCTTTTGAAGAAAAAATGTATGGTGATGTTTGGAATAAAGAAGATTATTTGAATTGGATGTATGACAACCTACGTGCAATAAAAAGCGTAATGTCTGAAACAGCTTCGATATACATACACCTTGATTGGCATATAGGTCATTATGTAAAAATTCTTATGGATGAAATTTTTGGAGAGGATAATTTTAAAAATGAAGTAATATGGTGTTATCGAGGAATGGCAATAGCGGAAGGACATTATACAAGGAGGCACGATTCAATTTATTTCTATACTAAAAATGAAGAGCACGTATTTAACTGGAGAGATATATCTGAAGAATTAGAAATTACAACTCAAAATAAATATAAAAATATTGAAGAGGGTACAAACAGGCGATTCAGACTTCATGGAAGGAATATAAAAGGTAGTCCTATACAAAATATGTCAGATATAGATATAAAATGGCTTAAAACAAATCCTGAACTTTGTAAAGTGGATTATTTAGATGAAAAAGTAGGTGTAAAACCAAGAGATTGGTTCATAATGGATTATATCAACATTATGTCAACAGAAAGAGTAGATTACGCTACACAAAAGCCTGAAGCATTGTTAGAACGCATAGTAAAAGCAAGTTCTAATGAAAATATGATAGTGGCTGATTTCTTTGGTGGTAGTGGGGTTGCAGCAGCTGTTGCAAATAAACTCAATCGAAAATTTATTCATTGCGATATAGGAATAAATAGTATTCAAACAACAAGAGATAGGCTCGTTTCTGATAATGCTCAGTTTGATATTCTGGAAGTAAAGGATGGAGTGTCTTTGTATCGCAATCCAGTTCAAACAATGGATAAAATGAAAAGTTTAATTAAAGGTTTAAGAAACGAAGATTCATTGGATGAATTCTGGGAAGGAGCTATTCAAGACAGTAAGGAAGGGTTAATTCCTGTATATGTACCTAACTTAATGGATAGTTCTACAAAATTGTTAGATAAAGCATTAATGATTGATATAATAAGAAAAGCAATTCCTGATTTACCGGATGATGTAAAGAAAGTAATTGTATATTACATTGACATAACCTCAATAGATGAAATTCAACAAGTAATAAAAGATGATGATACAACACTTGTTGAAATTGAACTCAGAGATTTAAAAGAGTTATTATCAGATGTTGTTGTTGAAGATTACGTAGAATATTCAATACAAGAAGTTCAAGAAAAACTATTTAAAGAATATGAAGTAAGAATTGATAACTTTGTTAGTGACAGAGTTATTCAAAAAATTGAAGAATATAATGCTAAAAGACAGGCGCAGTGTTTAAAATCTGCTAAAGAATATAAGCCTATCACAATAAGTGAAAACGGCTTAGAAACAATAGAATATTTATCGCTTGATTGTACAAATAAAGATGGAGCTTGGAAAAGCGATAGTGAGATTAAAATTGACAAAAGCTCTTATGTTATTGTAAACGGTAAAAAGACTAAAGAATTTTGGAACGGTACAATAAAATCAGAACAAAAACCTCTAAGACTAAAAGTTCGCAATATTTGCGGTGATGAAAGTATAATTGTTATTTAAAATATTTTACAAAATATAACTCTACACGACCAATTGCCAAAAATGTACATATATTCTAAAATTAGCGTATGAATTTAATTGGATATGTTATAAAAAGAATTTTTCAAACAATACCTTTGTTATTTTTAGTATCAATAATCAGCTTCTTTTTAATTAGGTTAGCGCCGGTTGATCCTTTAGCAGAGCTAAAATTGAACCCTTCTATTACTCAAGAAACTTTAGATTATGAAGTGCAAAGGTTAGGGCTTGATAAGCCTATTATTGTTCAATATGGTTTATGGCTAAAAAGCTTTATTAAAGGAGATATGGGCTATTGCACCACCGGCGAAAAGGTTGCCGATAAATTAATGGAGCGAATTCCAAATACTCTTTTATTAACAGGTTTTGTTATTTTCTTTACCTGGATGGTGGGAATACCGCTTGGTATTGTTGCGGCCTTGCATTGGCGAAAGCCTATAGACAGGTTATTAACTATATTTTCCAGTATAGGTATGGCTATACCTTCGTTCTTTTTCGCTTTATTGTTATTAATCTTTGCGGTAAAAACAGGCTGGTTTCCTACAGGCGGGCTTACCAGTTATAATCATTCGGAAATGACAGTTTGGGGCAAAATAGTTGATATTTTGCATCATCTTGTTTTGCCTGTTGTTGTTTTATTTACAATCTCTCTATCCGGTTTACAAAGGCAGATGAGGGGTAATCTGCTTGATGTTTTGCAGTCTGATTATGTTAAATTCGCCAGAGCAAAAGGCTTAAGCGAAACAAAAGTTATATATAAACACGCACTTCGTAATGCAATAAACCCTATGGTTACATTACTGGGTTTTGAATTTGCCTCGTTATTAAGTGGTGCCGCCTTAACAGAGTATGTTTTCCAATACCCCGGGCTTGGTCGTTTAATTCTTGAAGCTGTTATGAAATCTGACATAAATCTTGTTATGGCTTCTTTAATGATTGGTACTATAATGCTTGTTATTGGCAACCTTCTTGCAGATATTCTCTTAAAGCTTGTTGATCCGAGAGTGGAGGTTGCTTAATGGCTAAAATTCAGGATATCAATTTTGTACATAAAGAAAATTTGCTAAAGCTTGTTTTAAAAGATAAATTTGCAAGGTATGCGTTTTTTGTTCTTGTTTTCCTTTATTTATCCGTGTTCCTTGCTTCGTTTATAAGCCCTTATTCTAAGGATTATTCAAACAGAGATAAAGCATATTGTCCGCCTTCTAAAATTTATATTATTAATGAAAAAGGAAAATTATCATTTCCCTATACTTACAATTACATAAGATTCTTTGATAAAGAAAATTTTCAAACAAAATATATTGAAGACAGAACTCATAAGTATAAAGTAAGTTATTTCACAAAAGGTGAAAAATATAAGTTATTCGGATTTATTCCTTTTGACAGGCATTTTTATAATGTTGAAAAGGGTGGAGAGCTATATCTTTTAGGTACAGATATTAACGGAAGAGATAATTTTTCACGCTTATTATATGGCGGTCAAATATCGCTTACTATAGGTTTTCTTGCTCTGCTTGTTTCGTTTCCGCTGGGTATGATATACGGAGGAATATCAGGCTATTTGGGCGGTAAAACAGATTTTATTATGATGCGTATTGCAGAAGCTATAATGTCTATCCCCAGTTTTTACCTGCTTATTATATTGGCTTCAATTTTGCCTGCTAATATGACAAGTGTTCAGCGTTTTACATTAATTGTACTTATTCTTGCATTAATTGGCTGGGCCGGCTTTTCAAGAGTTGTTAGAGGTATGGTTCTTTCAATAAAGAAAAAAGAATTTGTTATTGCTTCTGAAGCACTTGGGGCTTCTAATTTAAGAACAATTGTTCGTCATATTTTGCCTCAGACTTTAAGCTATGTTATTGTAGCTATGACTTTAAGCGTGCCTTCGTTTATTCTTTCGGAATCAGGCTTAAGTTTTTTGGGACTCGGTATTCAACAACCTGATGCAAGCTGGGGAAATATGCTTAAAGAAGCACAAGAATTCATTAATATTGTTTCGCGTCCTTGGTTATTAACTCCCGGTTTCTTAATTTTTGTTGCAGTTTTATCTTTTAACCTGATTGGTGATACAATTAGAGATGCAGTGGATCCTAATAGTAAGGAAAGATAATACATGAGTGATATTTTAAGCTATTTTTTTATTGATGACGCTAATATTTTGATTAGAATAATTTTTGCTATTGTCTTGGGTTCTGCAATAGGTTTGGAACGTGAATTAACAAACAAAGCTGCAGGGCTTAGAACTCAAATATTAGTTTGTTTAGGCTCTTGCTTGTTTACGATTCTTTCAATATATGGATTTTCAACCGCAGTAACTTTGTATCCGATAGGTGACCCTTCAAGAGTTGCTGCTCAAATAATTACAGGTATTGGTTTTATTGGTGCAGGTACTGTTTTAAGACAAGGACTCACTGTTACAGGTCTTACTACAGCTTCTACTTTATGGATTGTAGCTGCTATTGGTATGGCTTGCGGATGTGGTAAACTTAGTATCGCCTTCGTTTCTACGGTTCTTACTGTGGCTATCCTCGTTCTCATTAGAACTTTTGAAGTTAAAATTATGCCGCGTAACCTTAAACATCTTAGAAAAATTAAAATTTCTTTTGTTTGCAAATATGATGACTATGAAGAAATTTATAAAAAATTAAATGATATGTTTCCTGATGTACTTGATTATAATCATAAAACAGTTGATGAAGATGCTGATAAACTTAAAGTTAATGCTAAAATTTTTTCAAGTGAGAAAAACCCTGTTCTTCAAATATATAAACAACTTGAAAGTATGAAAAATATAAAATCTGTTAGTGTAAAAGAAATTTTTGATTAATTTTTCAAAAAAATGTTATAATCAAATTGGATTAAGGATAAGTATGCAAAAGTCAGAAAAATTATATTCGGATATTCCGCCAACAAGACTTAGAAATAGAAGAGAAAAATTTAGAAAGGCTCAAAATCTTCCTTTTTGGACTTGGCTTGCTGATAGAGTGTTTTTTAGAATGTTAAGTCATAGGTTTTATGCGCTTCGTATAAAAAATCTGGAAGCTTTTAATGAGAAAAGAAATAAAAACTTCCCTTCAATAATTTATGCTCCACATAATAATTGGTGGGATGGTATTGTTGGTTATAATCTTATGCGACGTGCTTTCCATGTTCGTCCCAGAATGATGATTGAAGAAATGAACAGATTTCCGCTGTTTGCTTTAATAGGTGCATTCCCTGTTAATAAAGCATCGGCTCAAGAAGCTATGATTTCTTTAAAATATATTGTTGATGATTTAAAAGAACCTGATATGGGCTTTTGGATATTCCCTCAAGGAATTGTTAGACCGCCAAACTTTAGGCCTATTGAATTTCAAACAGGACTCGCTTATGTCGCTCAAAATGTTGCTAAAAAACACGGTGGAGTTAACTTAATTCCGCTTGCAGTTAATTATACTTTCTTAAGAGAAGATAGACCTGAATGCCTTGCTCAGGTAGGTGAACCTATTATCATTACATCTGAAAACTGCAAATTTGACAGGCATGAGTTTACTAATAAAATTCAAAAAGAATTTGAAATTTTATGTGATGAACAGCTTCATTCTTTTTCAAAAGGTGAAGTAACAGGCTATGAATATGTCTTTAGACAAGACCTTCCTTGGAATAGAAAGTTAGAGAAAAAACTTAAGAAAATTGCACTTGAAAATGTTGATGAACCTGTTTAGTTTGTTAAGTTTGTAACAATATGCCTTTTTTGTGTAAAAATACCCATTTAAAAATACTTTATATATAAGTATATGTTTTGGGGTCTATATGGATAAGGATTTAGAACTTGATTTAGACATTAAATATGTTAAAAATATTATAAATAAGTGTTTCTCTACTTATAAAAATACAAAAATAAAATTATTTGGTTTTGATAAAAAATATTCTTCAAGAATTTATTTTATTTGTTTTCAATTTAGAAATATTTTTGATTCAAGATTATGGCTTTGATATTGTCTGAGAAAAATTCACTATAAGCTGAAAGTGAGGTACTAGATTAAATAGGGAAATAACCTATATAAGGAAGATTCCTATAATAACCTTTATAATCAAGTCCATAACCGACAACAAATTTATCATCTATTTCAAAACAATGAAAATCCGGCTCGATGTCAATTTGTCTTGCACATTTTTTATTTAATAATGATGCAAATATTAATTTCTTAGGATGATGTTTTATTCTGAATAAATCAGTTAAAAACCTTGCTGTAAGACCTGTATCTATTATATCTTCTACTATTAATACATTCTTATTGTTTAAATTGGGAAGGGTTAAATCTATAGCTTGTAAATTGTTGGTAGATTTTGTTTCGTGTCCGTAACTTGATATCCTTATAAATTCCATTTGGATGGGGTTTTTAAAATGTTTTACTAAATCAACACAAAACATAATTGACCCTTTAAGTACGCAGATAACATATATTTCCTCATTTGTATTAAATGCTTTTTCAATATTTTTAGCTAATTGTGGTAACTGCTTTTGTATTTCCTCTTCTGATATTAATACTTTTAAGTCTTTTATGTCTTTATCTAATAATGTCATCAGCTATTTTCTCCATCTCAAATTTATATGGTGCTATTTTAGTATTGCTTCTTAGTTTTTCATTTATTCCAACACCTATCGCCCATAAAACTTCTTTATCCTTACAAATAAGTATTATCTTATCTCTATCGTGCTCAGGTATATTCTTGTTTATGAAATATTTCTTTAATTTCATTTTCCCTTGCATACCAAATGGTTGTATTATATCACCATTTCTCCTTGTTCTTATTGTAATAGGAAAATTGATGTTGCTTAAACTAACATAAGCAGTATTACTTGTTGATTTTGGGTACTTCTCTATTTCTTTATTATTCTCTGTTATTGAAAATTTATATTTATCTGCAAAAGTATATTCACCAATTTGTTTGATTATTAGTTCTTCTTCTATCTTTTTATAATTGTCAGAATGAACCATATATGTATATTTATGAGAAACAAATAACCATAAATCATTCGTTATGGAAAGAGTTTTTCCTGTTTTTGATTTCTGATTTTCAGTTATGAATGTTATTAATTCTTGAATTTTACTAAAACTGGGTTCAATATCATTGTTTAAAAGCAGTTTATATACAAAATGCTGTTTTATTGCTGAATTTAAAATTAGAAAATTTTGAGTTAACCATTTATTCCCTATTGTTATTTGTTTTTCTATATTTTCCATTAATTCATTTATAACTTTATTATTACCTGCTGCAATATCTGCAAGGGTTATTAATGAATTTTCAATATTTGGGTTGATATTCTTTATAGCCGGCATAATATTATGTCTTATATTGTTTCTTGCATATTTTGTATTTAAATTGCTTGAATCATTATTAGGATATAATTCATTTTTGATACAATATTCTTCAATATCTTTTCTTGAGAAGTTTAGAATTGGTCTTATAACTTTGAATCCGCCTATTTCTCTTACTTCTTTAATTCCTTCAAGTCCGTTTAAACCTGTTCCTTTTATAATTCTGTATAAAATTGTTTCTGCATTATCACTTTTTGTATGTGCTGTTAAAATTGCATCTGCTTCAAACTCTTCTGCACATCTTTTGAAAAAATCATATCTGAGTTCGCGTGCAACTAACTCTGATGCTTTTGTACCTTTGTTTAGCGTGTCGGAAATAAACGTAATGTCATTATCTTCACAAAATTTTGCACATCGCTCTTTCTCTTGCTCTGATTCTTTTCCTCTCCAATTGTGGTTTAAGTGTGCAGCAACAAGTAAAAATCCATATTCCTTGGAAAGTTTATTCATTATATCTAAAAGACACATAGAATCCCATCCGCCTGAAAAACCAACAATAAAAGTTCTTTCACAGGAAATGTCTACATATTTTTCTATTATGCTTTTTACAGTTTCTTTCATATTTTTTATTATAACAGATTTTTATTCGCTTTGATTAAAATCTTCTTCTTTTTATATAGTCAATAGATGAATACTTTTTATATATTTATATTTTATCATTTTTTAGAAAGGAGAATTTTATGTTATACGAGGCTTTAGAAATAGAAGAATTATTGAATTTTAAAGATAATGATAAATTAGTTATTGATTTAATGGATAATAATGGTGCCCAACTAAAGTTAATAGGACTAAAAAAACATCAGATTATAGATAATCATATATCTCATAATAATGTGTGTTTGTATGTTTTAGAGGGTGAAATAAAGCTTGAATTCAGCAGCGAAAATGCAAATAAATGTGAAACTTGTGGCTGCAGTATTGACTCTGACGCTGATAATGCAGGAAAAAAATATAAAATAAAAAAAGGTCAATTCTTCTTCTTTGAAAAAAATGTTATGCATTCTGTCGAAGCTTTAAAAGATTCCTCATTTCTTTTGATAAAAATATAATATAAAGTACGATACTAGATTAAATTACCAATACCAATTCTTATATAAGAATTGGTATTTTGAATATTTAAAATGTTAGTTTATAATAATTATGAAGGTAGAAAGAGTTTTATGAAAAAGATATTATTTGTAATTATTATATTGATGATGTTTGTAATCTCAGGTAAAGCTTTTGCTGAAATCGATCAACAGCTTATTTTAAATGATATGCAAATGCAGGATAAAATAAACTCTATAGGTTTTAAAATATTAAATGCGAATAAAATCGATAAAAGAATGGTTTTTGTATATGATGATAAGAATAAAGAGTCAATTTTAAAGGAACCCGGACTTACAAGTAGGCAAGTAGTGGTATATAAAGATTCTATTAATTTTGCAGATAATGAAGAAGAAATTGCAGCATTTTTGGCTCGAGAAATATGCAAAACAGCAGAATCTTATACCGGATTTTGGAAAGGTATTGTAGGTTCTGCTCAGGTTAAAGTAGCCCCTAAAAAGTATGAGCTTTTATTTGATAAAAGAGCTGTAGATTTTATGGTTAATGCTGGTTATAACCCTCTTGCATTAATTACTTTTATTAATAAATCTTTTGTTCAAAAAAGATATGATATGATTTCTAACCATAATCTTACATCTAAAAGACTTGCTAATATTTATGAATATATATATTTTAATTATCCGTATTTCTTAGTTAATAATGAATATATTAATAATGAGTATTATCAAAATTTTCTTTTGACTTCTATTGAAAATAGAAAAAAATTGCAACAAAAAATAAATACTGGTTCAAAAGAAAGAATTAAGTATGAGTAAGTATTTTAAGTTATATTTTCTTTTTATTTATTTCATTGTATCTTCATATACAGCTTGTGCTCAAGATTTAATTCAAGATGAATTAGTTGAACAAACTCTTAGAGATAAAGAAATTAAAGAAATAATTGTTAATGCTGATTATAATTATGAGGATTTATTTTCTATACCTATTAAGCTCCAGGTTTCAGAAAAAATTACAACTAAACATAATATTCAAGAAGGAGATGTAATTAATCTCAGAGTTAAACAAATAGTTAAATACAATGAAAAAGTTATTCTAAATCAAAATACAATTGTAAAAGGAAAAATTAAAGTTTATACAACTAAAGGGATGAACGGAATTCCCGGACAAATAGTATTAGATGACTTTGAACTTCCTGGTATAGACTCAAGAAAAATAAAAGGTACTTTTACAAAAAGAGGATTAGATTTAACATTATATGTGTTACCCATAAAATGGGCATTAACTCCAATTCCTTTTGTAGGTTCTTTTACAAATTTAATTTTTGGAGGTAGTGCAGAGATAACACCTAGAGATACAATTATTTTATATTATTATCCTAATTGGCATAAATAATATATTCTAATTGTTGACTTAATTGTTCTTTGGTTGGTTAATATTTAATTATAAGGAATAAGTTTATGGATGAGTTTGTTAAACAAATTATAATGAATCAAGCTGGAAAGATAGATATATTATTGATTTTAAAATCAATAATGGAAACTCTTATATTTATTTTTATTTTAAAATTTGTAAATAAAGCACTCCATTTGTTTTTTGATAAAATAATCGAAAAAATATCAGATACTGAAACAAAAAAACATTATTATACATTAAGACAACTTGGTATATATTTAATAGATGCAATAATAGTTCTATTTTTTGCCACGAATATTTTAGAAAATTTTGGCATAAATATGAAACCAATACTTGCTACAGCTGGAGTACTTGGTGTAGCTGTCGGCTTTGGCGGTAAAAAATTTGTTGAAGATTTATTTACAGGGCTTTCTATTATATTAACAGGTCAATTAAGAGTTGGAGATTATGTTACTGTCAATAATTCAACAGGTACTGTTGAGAAAGTAACTTTAACCATGATTGTTATTAGAACTTTTAACGGTGATGTTCATTATCTTAGAAATGGTCAAATTGATACTGTAATTAACCAAACAAAGAATTTTTCATTTCCTGTTTTTAATTTTCAGGTTGCTTATAAGTCAGATGTTACTCAAGTAATGAGAGTTCTTAAAGAGTTAGGAAAAGAGTTAAGAGAAAATCCTGTATATTCAAAATTTGTACTTTCTGATATTGAAGTTTTGGGTTTAAATGAATTTCAAGATTCGGCTATTGTTATTCAATGCAGAATAAAAACAACTCCGCAAGAACAATGGATTATTAAAAGAAAATTTAATCAAATGGTAAAAGAAAGATTTGAGCAAGAGGGTATAGAAATACCTTTCCCTCAACTTGTTGTTACAAATGCAGAAAATCAAAAAGATAAGGAAATAATATGATTTTAATTACTGGCGGTGCCGGTTATATAGGTAGTCATTGTGCTATTGAATTTTTAAATAATGGTTATGAACTTGTTATTTTTGATAATCTTGAAAATGGACATATAGAAACGGTAAGAACTCTTGAAAAAATTGGTAAAGTTCATTTTATACAAGGTGATTTAAAAAATATTGATGAAATAGATAATGTGTTTAAAAATTTTAATATAGATTCTGTTATTCATTTTGCAGGGTTTATACAGGTAGAAGAAAGTGTTGAAAATCCTTCTAAATATTATAGAAATAATATCATAGGTTCATTAAATCTTTTTGATTCAATGGTAAAACATAATGTAAAAAATATTATTTTTTCATCAACTTGTGCAATATATGGTGAACCAAAATATATGCCGTTAGATGAAAAACATCCTAAAAATCCTATAAATGCGTATGGTAGAACTAAATTAGTGATAGAAGAAATTCTTGAAGATTATGATAAAGCATATGCATTAAAATCAATTAAATTAAGATATTTTAATGTTGCAGGAGCTGATAGTCAATCAAGAATAGGTGAATGGCATGAACCTGAAACACATTTAATTCCGAATATTTTAAAATCTGTTTTTGATAAAGATAAAACATTTAAGATATATGGAAATGATTATGATACATTTGACGGTACTTGTATTAGAGATTATGTAAATGTTGAAGATATGGCAAGAGCTCATAAACTTGCTTATTTGTATTTAAAGGAAAATAATAAATCAGATGAATTTAATATTGGTACACAACAAGGCTCAAGTGTAGCAGAAGTTTTCCAAACAGCAAAGAAAGTTACCCAAAAAGAGATATCTGTTTTAATAGAACCAAGACGAGCAGGAGATGCCGCTATTTTATTTGCTGATGCTTCTAAAGCAAAGAAAATTTTGAATTGGGAATCCCAAAAAACACTTGAAGATAGTATAAGAACAGCTTATCTTTGGGAAAAGACAAGACATTAGTATTTCTAAAAATTACAATAATCTGAAAAAAGTGCAATACTAGATTAATTTTAATGTTTTATAGTTAAACTCCAATATATTTTCTTGTATTTTCAACTTTTATCTTTTTTAAGAAAGATTTTATTAAATATAATGTTATGAAACTTGTTGTTAATACAAATAAAAATCTTGATGAAACAAGGCCTAATACAAAAATTGAATTGTATAAACTATTTACAGGTATAACTTTTGGTATTGAAAATAATTTGTTAAATAAGAAGAAGAAATACCAATGTATAAAAAATAGGCCAAAACTATATTTAGCAGTTATATCAAGCCAATTATTTATTCTAACATGTTGTTTTATATTCTCGTCATAATGTTTTAAATAACCTAATACAATAACTGTTAAAAATATTTTAGAGACAGTGCCATTTGTATAAACTCCATTATGACTTAAATAAATATCAATAACAGATGTTAAAATCATAAGAAATATAAAAAACCATCTTTTGCTATAGAAAATATCTATTTTCTCTTTATATTTTGAAAGATACATTCCAAATACATACATTGAAGAAAAATGTATAAATCCTGAAATAACATATTTTAGATATGCAATATATTTATGAAAATAATCCATATTAACAACATATTCAGGTTCTATATCCATTCTTGGTAAGAAAATGGTTATAAAAAATAAAAGAGGTAAAAGTTTATATAAAATGTTCTTTTTTTCTAAATACAAGAGAATATAACTGAAGAAAAAGAAAATAACAATCATTGGAATAAACCAAGTAGGTACATTATGTACACGACCAGTTGTTAAGAAGATTCCAATTTGAGCCAGATGATTTAATCCCTCAAAAGGATTTCCGTATGCTTTTGGTAAGTAAAAACAGAGTAAAATACCGGGAATAGCAGTAAAAATATACGGCAGAATAACATTTGTCCATTTCTTTTTCATATAGTTTTTATATTCAAATTTATAAGATAAATGCTGGAATAAAAAGCCTGATATGAATATGAAAAGGGCAGTTCCACCTGCAAAAACTTCAAAAGAAATATTATGGAGCCAAGATTCTTTTCCGCCCATTTGCATTGTATGACCTGCTATAATTAATAAAATAGCCAGACCTCTAAATACATTTATATAATTAAGTATTTCTTTTTTTTGTTTTACAGGTGTTTCACTCATATTTTCTCTCCCACTTTAGTCTATTTTACCAAAAAAGAAAAAAATTGTCCGAGAAAAAATTCACTCACTCTTTCAGCTTATCGTGAATTTTTTTGCAAAACGAACCAAAAACTTTGTTTTTGAGTGAGCTTGTATCCATAGTGAAACGAAGGTGAGCAGAGTTTTCAAAAAATAAGTACGTTATTACCGAGTCATCCTTGCTAACAAAGTAAGATACTAGATTAAATGAGTTATAATTTTATTTATCTTTTTTATAAGTATTCATAAATCCTGTATCAAAATTACCGCTTATAAATACTTCATCTTCAATGAGTTCTTGATAAAAAGGAAGAGTAGTCTTAACTCCTGTAATCACATATTCTTTTAAAACTCTATACATTCTTCTTCTGGCTTCTTCTCTATTTGGTGCCCAGCACATAACTTTACTTATTAAAGAATCATAGTATGGTGGAATTTTATAGCCTGAATATACATGAGAATCAACCCTGACTCCAAATCCGCCGGGAGTAATATATCCGTTTATTTCACCAGGTGCAGGTAAAAAGTTTCTTTCAGGATCTTCAGCATTTATTCTGCATTCAATTGCATGACCTTGTAATTTAATATCTTCTTGTTTAAAAGATAATGGATTCCCCTCAGCTATATTTATTTGTTCTCTTACAATATCAATATTAGATATCATTTCTGATATACCGTGTTCAACTTGAAGTCTCGTATTCATTTCCATAAAATAGAAGTTTTTATCTTTATCTAATAAAAATTCTATTGTTCCAACTCCTTCATAATTAGCTGCTTTTGCCGCTTTTATTGCAGCTTCTCCTAGTTTTTTTCTTATCTCATCATTTACTGCAGGAGATGGTGCTTCTTCTACTAATTTTTGATGTCTTCTTTGTATAGAACAATCTCTTTCCCCTAAATGAACAACATTACCAAATCTGTCTGCTATAATTTGAACTTCAATATGTCTTGGATTAACAAGATATTTTTCCATATATACATCAGGGTTGCCAAAGAACTTTTCAGCTTCTTGCCTGCAAAGAGTGATATTTTGCTCTAATTCTTCATCGTTATTAGCAACTCTCATTCCTTTGCCGCCGCCACCTGCTGTTGCTTTTACTATAACAGGATAGCCAAACTTTTTAGCTGATGCTTTTGCTTCTTCTATATCTTTTATAATTCCTGTCCCTGGAGTAATAGGAACTCCGTTGGCCGTCATTGTTTTTCTTGCAGTTGCCTTATCTCCCATTAATTCCATTGATTTTGGTGACGGTCCAATAAACTTAATATTATGTTCTGCACATATTTCAGCAAAGTCAGCACGTTCTGACATAAATCCGTATCCTGGATGTATTGCATCTGCTCCAGATATTAATGCTGCAGAAATTATTGCCGGAATGTTTAAATAACTCTTCGAACTTTCATTTGGTCCTATACAATATGCTTCAGTAGCTAAACTAACATGAAGAGAATTTGCATCTGCTTGAGAATATACGGCTACTGTTGGTATTCCAATCTCTCTGCAAGCTCTTATAATTCTTACTGCAACTTCACCGCGATTTGCTATTAATACTTTTTTAAACATATCCCATTTACCATTAATTTTCTTCTACATACATTATAACTTGGCCGTATTCTACAGGCTTTCCATCTTCTATACAAATTTCTGCAACTTTTCCTGAAATTTCAGATGTAATTTTATTCATTAATTTTATTGTTTCTATTATACAAATAACTTGTCCTTCTTTTATTTCATCTCCAACTTGTACAAATGGTTTGTCATCAGGAGATGGTTTTGAAAAGAATAATCCTATCATGTTTGAAACAATTGGCGTAAGTTTTTTAGATTTTTCAACAGGTTCTTCTTTATTCTGTTCTTCCGCTATATTTTCTTTTATTTCAATTTCTGATTCTTTTTGTTTTATAACCGGTTTATAACCGTTGCTTTTTATTATTAATGATTTATCCGTATCTTCAAGAGTAACTTCTGTTAACTCATTATTTTTCATAATTTCAATTATTTTTTCAATGTAAGATGTTTCTACTTCTTTCATACAATCCCTTTTATATTAAGACGTTATTTATTTTATCCTCTAAATACTGTTGAGTCAAGGAAGTAATTATATTTATAAAAAGAAGTCAACTTATTATATGATGAAAGAAATATTGGTTTTATATATAATTTCAAAAGAAAGTAGAAAAATAGGGCTAAAAATGCTTCCAATAGTAACGGCAGAACAATCAACATTATGCTTTGCAGAAATATTTCAAGATGTTCATTCCTGGAGAAAAAAAATGATTCATTATATTAAAGATGAAAATCCGGAAATAAATTCTGCAATAATTGAAGCTGCACAAAATACTGATTTAGACCCTAAAGCAGTTGCTTTAGGTGCGTATATGACATATATATTACTTGAAACAGCAATGAAAGAAGAACAAGGACAGCAAGGTTTTACAATAGAAGACTAATTTACTCGAGTATTCTAATTTTATATTGTGCAATTGGTTCTTTTCTTATTAGTTTCTTTTGATTTTCAAGTGTATTTTTTACTGCAAAAATCCATCCGAATTTTGGATTGACAAAAATGAAAAATGCAGCGGAACTTTCTACTATTTTTGTTGGATTGTCTATTATTAACTCTCCTTTGTCTGAAAGTTCAAATATAGTGAATGACAAGGGTGATGAAATTGAACTTTCTATATATGCGTCAAATTTTATATTCTTTAAATTAGTAGTATCTTTGAGAATATTTGTATTTTTATTTGTTGTAATTTGGTGGTATAAGAAAGTAATTAAATCTTCAAGATTATTGTATTGCTTCATTTTTTATCACATATATAAAATCTTCTACAAGTTGTTCATTAAATTGTTTTCCAGACTCATCTTTGATTATATTAATAATTTCATCAATAGTATATGCGTGTCTGTATGGTCTGTCTTGAGACATTGCATAAAAAGCATCTACAAGTAAGACAATTTGAGATGTTATTGGAATTTCAATTCCTGATTTATTGCCAGGATATCCTTTCCCATCCCAATTTTCATGATGACTTTCTATAATGGGAATAATATCTTGAATATTTGAAATGGGTTTTAATATTTCTCTTGCCGCTATAACCGGATGCTGTTTAATTATGTCTTTTTCTTCATCAGTTAGCGGACCTTTTTTATTAAAAATCTCTTCAGGAATCATTATATTTCCAATGTCATATAACAAGATAGCTAAACGTAATTTGTCTATTTCATCTTTTGGTAAGTCAAGTTTTTTGGCTAACATTACTGCCAATATCAACTTAGATTTAGTTGTTCCTGCTTTATACATTTGATTATATGTTTGAGAGATAATATCTACAATAGAATATAAAACTTCTTTTGAATTTTTATCTTCGTTTTTGATTTTCTGTAATTTATTAGATATGACTTGCGCTGTTTCACTACTAACCGGGATACGTTTTTTTGCAAGAATATCCAAGAACGTTTCAATAGCAATTTGCTGCCAGTTAACTTCATTATGTTGTTGAGCTATTTGTACTTGATTTCTTCCATTTAATTTTGCTTTATACATAGCTTGATCTGCTAATTCCATTAGTTCATCAATTCTATCTGAATGTTCAAGGAAGGTTGCAACACCAATACTTGCTGTTATGCCCCCAATAGTTTCTATTACCTGACTTTCTATAGATTTTCTTATTCTTTCTGCTGCAATATAGGCTCCTTTTGAATCAACACCCGGTAAAAGCAGATTGAATTCTTCACCACCTATTCTAGCGGGTATATCTATTGAACGGGCTTCTTTTTTTAATACATTTGCTATAGTCTTTATGGCTATATCTCCATATTGATGTCCGTATGTATCATTTATTTTTTTGAGAAAATCTAAGTCCATTGATATAAGTGAAAATGGCTGTTTAAGTCTTAAAGACCTTTCCGCTTCTTTTATTATATTATCTTCAAAATATCTTCGGTTAAAAATTCCTGTTAACGGGTCAGTTATTGCTTGTTTTTTTACTTCTTCGAATAAACCTGCAACAGTTATAGCCAGCTCTATTTGATTTGCAAATAATTTTAAAAAGTTTGTTTCAGTATCTGTCATTTCTTCTCTCTCAGATGTAACAACAACACATCCAAAATAATTATTAGCATTGTGTAGTGGTACTATTGAGCATATTTTTGAATTTATTAATGACATAACTTCATTTATTTCTTCTTCCTTTAAGGTAGGGAAAAACATTTTCATAACTCCCTTCATATCAGGAGTTGAGTATATTTGTCTTTCTTTAATTGATTTTGCAATTATTGAATTTTCTAAATAAGGAACTTTATAATTTTCCAGATTCATTTTTAAAAGGTTCATTGCTTTTTCAACACTTGGATTGTCAGAAGCAGACTTTGCCATTAAGTATGGTTCATCAGTATTTTCATTATATAGTCGTATGACTCCAACGAAATGATAACCCATATCTTCGTGCAAAATACTTACTATTTTATCAAGCATACTCGATAGCGGCTGGGAGGAATTCATCATATCCCATACGCTGTTAAGAGTTAGAATTGTTTTATTTGCCTGTTCTAATTCTTTAGTTCTTGCTGCAATTTCTTCTTCCAAGGCAATATTTTTTGCATAAACGTCTGCAAAATCTTTTCCTTTTAAATATATGGAACCGTCAATTTTATTGATTTGTCCTAATATGTCTTTGAAACCAGAGAATATGTTCACTTCACAGCATCCAAGATTTTCCAATATAAATATTATATACCCATTTTATTTTTGTTGTAAAACCTTTTTTACAATATTTATAATTTCATGTGGTGATATTGTTTTGCTGCATTCATTAATTTTATCGCTTCTTTGGCATCTTTTTTTCATACAAGGACTGCAAGAAATATTGGCCGATAAGGAATAGTATTTATCTCCAAATGGTGCAGTTCTTTTTGCGGATGTTGCAAAGAAAAGAGATATTATATAAGGTTTATTTACCGCCCAAGCTATATGACAGCTGCCTGAATCGGGGGTTATAACTATATCGGCATTTTTATCTATGTATACAATATCTGCTAAACTTGTTTTCCCTGTTAAATCTACAATATTTTCTTTATCCTTTATATTGGATAATATTTTTTTTGTAAGATTTTCTTCTGCTTTTGTTGCTGTAATAATTATATTAAATTCATTTTTTAATATGTTTATTATCTCAATCCACCCATCTATTGTCCAATGTTTATTTTCCCAAGTTGTAGCAGGGGCTATTACTATTGTTTTTTTGTTTTTGTCAATTTTACTAATTATTTCAATTATTTCATTTGAATATTCTTTTGAAAAATCAGGAAGAATAAATTCTTCTTTTAAATCTTCGCAACCTAAATATTTTGCAATTTCAAGATTTCTTTTAACTACGTGATATGAAATATCAAATTGTTTTCGGCCGGTTTTAATTATTTCATTCGCAAAAAGATAGGAAAATTCTCTTCCGCCATCGAGTGTAATTTTTCTTTTTCCGCCTGATAAACCAAGAATAATTCCACTTTTTAACAACTGTTGGGTATCTATTACAATATCATATTTTTCTTTTTGTATTTTTTTTATTATTTGGAAAAACTCTATAATATTTTGAATTTTATTTTTATTTTTTTTCCATTTTTTTCTAGGTAGTTCATAAACATTATTTATTAGAGGATTATTTATAATAAATTTTGATGCCTTATCTTCAACAATCCAATCTAGTTGTAATGTTGGAAATTGTTTTTTTATAGCATTAGCTAATGGCAAAGTATGAATAGTATCTCCTAAGGCACTTAATCGAATTATTAAAATCTTTTTTATTTTGTTTTTGTCCAATTTAATTTACCAATTCTTTTTTATAGTATATCAGAAATTATTATTGGAAAAATTAATTATAAAAATACAATAAAAGTTTACATTTTAAGAAACTTTTTAAACTTTTTGGGGGAATTCTTTTATAAAAAAATTTATTATTATTATGTTTGTAAGAAAGAAATGGTTAATTATCTGCATAATAAAGACAATTTAGGATAATCAATATATGAATAGAAAACAAGCTGAAGAAATAAAAGAATCAATACAAATGTGTAAAATGCGATTAAAAACTATACAACCACATTTAACAGATGAAAAAACAGCTCTTAATGAATCTTTTAATAAATTACTTATTCAAAAAGCTGTATTGAGAGATAAATTATTAAATAAGAAAATATCTTTCCTTAATAAATTGATAAAAAAAGTTAAACCACAAAGACGAGAACTAATTTGTGATTTCTTTAAATAGTAGGAATTTATTTAATTCAATCATTAATGTATTTTAAACTTTTTTAATTCTTTCCTAACAATATTGAAACTCAGATTAAAGATATTTTTAAAAAATTAATATATTTTTTGAGTGGCGTTTCCAAAAGGTGAGCACTTTGTTACCGAGTTATTCTCGGTAACAAAGTGCGATACTAGATTATATAAAAATTTTTTATTAAAAAATATTTGAAAAAGAAAGAAAATAATCACTTATTATGTTTAGTAGTGCCGGTAGAACAAAAACAAGAATAATAGCACCTAAACAAGGTTTGAATAAGAAACTCATTTGAAATACGTTAACTTGAGGTGCTGTTTTTGAAATTATTCCAAGTATAATATCTTGTCCTAAAGTTGCTATTAGAACAGGTGCTGCTATCTGAAGCCCTATATATAATACGTTGGATGTTATTTTAACAAGATATGGCATATTAATAATTTCATCCATAGGAATTGCATAAGCATATATCGGAAAAATTTCAAAACTTCTTATAAATGCATTAAATGTCCAATATGCACCGCCGATTTCTAAAAAAATTATTAAACCTAAAAGGCTAAATATTCTCCCCATAATTGAAATTTGAGCTGATGTAGTCGGATCCATTATTGTAGCAGATGATACGCCTTGCTGCATATTTATCATATCTCCGCCGCTTTCAACAGCTTTTACTATACAATTTATAATAAATCCTATTATTGCTCCGCATAAAAAGTTTACAACAATAGAATAAACCATTGAAACTTCAGCAGATGGTGCTTGGGGTTTTATTAACATAGATACCATTATAGTGAATATTAAAGCAAATCCTACTTTTGCTATCATAGGAATTTCACTTCTTTGTAAAAACGGTGTTGTCCTTATTAGTCCTGCAACTCTTGCAAAAACAGGTATTCCTGCCGAGAGTATGTTATTTACTTCCGGAAAATATTTTGGAAATTCTGTTAATATTGTATCCAGCATTTTATTTCTTTTCTTCTTTTATTACTTCAGGAATATCAATTAGTGTAAGGTTATCTTTGTTATCTTGAAAAAAAGGACCGGTTATAAACCTTAGTTTATAATCTTTATTATTACTTGTTATTATTACATCACATACGCCATCATTTTCTGCCTCTATAAATAATTGTTTTTTGTCATTTTCTATTGTGGTAATAGGAAAAATATTTAAAATACTTTTATCAGAAATTTTTATTTTTTCCGCTGATGTATCTAAATCAAGCATATACATATTTTTAGATTTTAGATTATATATATTTATTTCATTAGACAACGTAGAAGCATTACTCTGGCAATTATATAAAGCAAAAATTAACAATAAGAATATTATTTTTTTCATTTATCTTTTATTCTCCGTGATGGCTTTTCTTTCAACCAAATTTGGGGTTGGAATTTCTTTTGCTCCATTTCTTAGAAAATTAAATTTGTCTTTTTGAACGGTTGGTTGAGGTCTTGTTGTATTGTTTAATATATGTTCCATTGGAACCATGTCTTTTTTAAAATCTGTTTTCATTTCATCAATAAATGGTTTTGTATAATTGTAGTAATCAGAAGATAAAACAAATTCATCATTCCTTGGAATAACTTCAAATGCAATTGATGCACCTTCAAAAAATAGATTACTTAGCAATTTCATATAACCTGTACCTAAAATAATAATTACCAGAAAAACGGCAAATATTTTTGGTGCAGCTGCAATTGTTTGTTCTTGTACCTGTGTAACAGCTTGTATTATACCTACAATAAGACCGATGGCTGCTGCTGTTAATACGCAAGGCATTGCTATCATTAGCATTGTCATAAGCCCTTTTGCAAAATATTCTATCAATATATCCATATTTTTCCCTTAATTAAAACTTCCGACAAGTCCGTTGACAATTAAACTCCATCCATCTACCGCTATAAATATTAATAATTTAAATGGTAATGAAATAATTGTTGGAGACAACATAAACATACCTAAAGCAAGAAGTACATTTGCAACAACAAGGTCAAGCACAATAAATGGTACAAATATAATAAAGCTTATTTCGAAAGCTGTTTTTAATTCACTTAGAATATAAGCAGGTGCAACTTCCCATATTGTTACATCTTCTACAGTAGCTGGTGCTTCTTTTCGTGTTAATTGAACAAAAAATGCCAAATCTTTTTCTCTTGTTTGCTTGAGCATAAATTCTTTTAATGGTTTTGATCCTTCTGATATTGCAAGTACCATAGAACCAGACTGTTGATATGGCTTAGAACCTACTTCATACATTTGTTGAAAGACAGGTCCCATGGTATAGAATGTTAATATTATTGATAATCCAACAAGTACAATTGCAGGAGGTATCTGCTGTGCTCCAAGTGCTTGTTTTAAAAATCCGAAAACTATAGCGTATCTTAAAAAGCTCGTCATACATACAAACATAAACGGCAGAAATGAAAATACTGCCATTACAGTTAATAATTGTAAAACCGGACTTAAATCTTTTAATATCGTATCCATCTTTATCCTCTATTGATTCTTTGTGCAATTTTTTTCATATATGGTATTTCTTCCAATTTATCTGTATATGTTGGTTTCTCATAATTAAAAGTTGTCTCTTTAGAGTTAAGTTTTGCAAGCATTGTTGTGTTTGTACTGTCGCCTGCTATTAAAAATTTTTCTTCGCCAGCACTTATTACATATACAGTTTTACTTGCAGATAATTTCATTGATGTGTCAATTTTTAAGAAGTCTTTATTTTTTGAATTTATAGGTGTATACATTGCTTTTTTATAAATAAATAAAGCTATTACTATAAAACCTATCATTGCAAATGTATATGTAGCAAAATGTATTAAATATTGATTCATAACTTCCTCTATATACTTTCATCTTCTATTTCAAAATCACTGTAATCAAAATTTTCATCGCCTTCTTTTGGTGCATTTTCATTAACCGCTTGGGCCTTTTGTTTTAATTGTGGTTGTGGCTTTATAGGTTTTTTAGGATTTTGTACAGTTTTAGATTGAACAGCTTTTTCTTCCGGTTGTGTTGCTTTTGGGGTTTCTTTTGCTTTCTTTACACTTTCTATTCTTACTGCATATCTGTCATTTAATATTACAAGCTCGCCTGTTGCTACAATTTGGTTTTCAACTCTTAATTTTATTTTGTTGTCATATACGGAACCTACATCTATAACAAGACCTTCTGATATTTGTTTTAATTCGCCTAAAGTAAGTTTAACATTATCAAATTCCGCAACGATATCAACAAGGATTGAATCCCACATATTCTGAGGTTTTACACTTGTTTCTTCTTCCATTTCATTGCCTCCGTTATTATTTACACTTATTATCAAAGATGGGTCTGGATTAATTTTAAAATCAATTTCTTTCCCGTCTAATATAATTGACATTTTACTTATATTACTTTCTTCAAGAACAATAATATCTCCATCTTCTATTGCTTTTATTTCATTTAAAGCAATTTTTGATTTTCCGAGTCTTATTCTTGTTGCAACATAAGTTTTTTTAAAGTCATTTATAGTAAAAGTCTCTTTTCTCTCAGGTAGTGAAATATTGTGTAATACATAATCAGGAATACTTATAATGATTTTACCTGTATGTTCTTTTTTATCTCTTATATAGAAAGTTATACTTATATTTTTACTTCTTTTTAATATCTTTTTATTTACTTCTGTTTTATTAAAAATTTCTTCTAAACTTTTATAAATATGAAGAGTGTATGATTTTATTAGCATTGCTTCTATATCAGTTAAAGAATTTAATTGAAATTTCTTTTCACTTGACCCTAAAGCAGTATCCAAAAAATATTCTATAACTCCTGAGGAAAGTTTCATTTGGAAATTAGCACTTTTATTTATTGGAATATTATTTACAAAATACTCATCTCCATAGAATAATATATTTTCATCAGTAGATATTCCCATAAATCTTATTGTGATATCTTTTTGAAAAAATTCTTTTGTGCTTTTGATCAGGTTTTTATAAAAACTTGAATAAAACCAAGGACAATACTTAGATAGGTTATTTACAAGTTCTATATTCAAATCTTTTTCTTGTTCAATTGTTGTCATTATTTACCCTAATCTTTTATCCCTCAAAAATACAATATATTTTTTTACATGAGGGAACATCATTTATTCGTTGTATTTTTGTTCATTTATATATAATGTTCTTTTTCTATAAATCATTAATTTATACGATATCAAAATAGTCTTAATTTTATATACTAAACAAATAGATATACTAATTATTTGGGGAAATGTATGGCAAAATTAAGTAATGCAAATAGGGTAAAGATACAAGAACAAAAACCAGATTTACGAATTGTTAAAGATAAAAAAACAAAACCATATAGTGATATAGATTTGAATAATTGGAAAGAATACAGTCATATAAAGACAGATACGTGGTGGGAGTTTGCTTCAAGAGATAATTCTCACGGGCATTCCAATGAATATCATGGTAATTATATACCTCAAATAGCACAGCAATTATATGAAAGATTTACGAAAAAAGGTGATATCGTTCTGGATTTATTTTTAGGTTCAGGTACTTCTGCTATTGAAGCTTTAAATATGGGGAGAAGATGCATTGGGGTTGAACTGAAGCCTGAACAGGTGGATATTGTTAAAAATAAATTTTCTTCAAAAGAGCTTGTTACTGATGTCAATTTAATATGTTGTGATAGTGCTTCAATTGATGTGAAAGACAAAATACAAGCAAGACTGGATGTAATGAGAGAAGAAAAAGCACAATTTTTAATGTTACATCCTCCATATGATGATATTATAAAATTTTCTGATAGAAAGGAAGATTTATCAAACTGTTCATCTACTCAGGAATTTTATGAATTATTTAAACAAGTAGCACAAAATGGTTATGATATGCTTGAGGAAGGCAGATTCGCAGCTTTAATTATTGGAGATAAATATGCAAACGGCGAAATAGTTCCTTTGGGCGCAGATTGTGCTGCTAAGATGCGTGAAATCGGTTTTAAAATGAAAGCTGTTATTGTTAAAAATATGGAAGGTAATGAAAGAGCAAAAGGAAAAACAGCTAATTTGTGGCGTTATAGAGCATTAAACGGCGGTTTCTATATATTTAAACATGAGTATATTTATATATTTCAAAAATCTTGAAGTGATTTAATATATTCTTCTTTTGCTTTATCTGTGTATTTGACTTTATAAATATATGCATTGTTTTTATCATATATATTAATTAATTCAATTCCTTTCGGTGATTTAATGTAATCTACTCTATACTTTGTTGACATAATATAATCCACTCCAAGTTTGGGTAAGTCATTAATTGACAAAGTTATGTTAAACAAATCGAAAGAAATATTAAAAAATTCTGTTTTATCCTTTAAGCTTAGAATTATTCCAATATGTTTGTAGTTGTTATATACATTCACATAATTACCATTAGAATCTAATTTTTTCCATAGCTTTAAATTTGGATAAATATTAGTAGAATTTATTGTTGGTGCCCCAAATATAGCCGGGAAATTAGTTGTTGGATAATAATCAGCAACAAGCCAGCGACCGGGGAATTCCTTTTGTATTTGACTTATGGCCATACCAAGCGGTATTTTATATACGGTATCAAGTCCTATCATAACAGGATTAATAAGGCTGTAACATGTTATTGAACCAATTATTGCTATTGTAATTATGTAATTTTTTATTTTTCTATGATTCTCTACTGCATATAATATTAAGTATGAAAATATAAAAAGAAAAATTATAATTCCTATTATATATAATGTGACAATGAAAGAATTTGTGTATTGAGGAATATTTTCTATTTGTATTTGTTTAAAAGAAAATAAATATATCCCAATTATAATGGTGTATAAACTTGAAATTAACAATTTATATTTTAGATTTATATTTATATTCTCTATAATGCTAAATAATCTTCCTAATAAAATAATATCAATAAAAGAACTTGCCATAACAGCACGACTTGATGATAAATACATTCCTGTTATCTTCGCAAAAAGAGGAGTAAATCCAATTGTTAGATAAAAAATCAAAAATAATTGTACACAAATAAGTATAAGAATTAATTTGTCATTAAATTTTGTCTTAATTAAATAAAAGATACTTATTATAAGTGGAAGAGGAAATAATCCTATAAAATAGGAAAGTTCACATATATTTATAAAATTAAATAATTCATATGGTAATAAATAATAAAAAAGTGTATTATCAAAATTGCCGCCCAAATTAAATCTTTGCCCGGGATATATTGTATTTCTTGTTATATTAATAGCTTCTAATGATGGAATAATTAGTGATAAAATAATTATTAAGGCTGTAAATATTGAGATAACAGGGAAAATGATATCAATCTTCTTCCTATTTCTAATTTTCCAATTATCGATAATTATCCATATTCCGATAGCTGCAAAAATATATCCGAAAGGAACTTGCCAGGCCGGATAAAAGCATAAGACAAAACCTGCAATACATAAACCTAATAAAATAGAAAAAATCAGTTTTAATTTATATTTATTAGTTTGCATAAAATAATATATTGAAATAATACCCAGTTCTCCCCAGAATATTTGTTCTACTAAATCATTTATTGCAAACCACCATTGAATACCTGGTGAAAATACAGTCAGAACGCTGCCTGCTAGTGATAATAGTTTATTTCTTCTTGTAATAATTTGAAAAAACTCAAAAGTTATCAGAAATAAAAAGATTGTTCTTCCGCACCAAAACCAAGACAAACCTCTTTCTTCATCCATTATAAAATATCCCCAATAAAATGGTTTAACAATCGAGAAAAAAGCTTTTATCGGTTGATTATATGTTGTTGCCATATTTGTTGGAGCTGCTCGCCATATGGAATTTTCTATTTTATAGTTTTCATACTTTTGACATAATGCCATTGGAGTATGAACTGCCCATTCATCAGATCTGATTAATTGTGATACTCCAATAATCGGTTTTGAGAAAAAAGATTTATTACTGCCTGTTTGAATATAATTATTATACATTCCTATAGAGGAACCATGTATTTTTAAAAATACAAATAATATAAATATTATAAAACATATTAAAATACGATACTTATATATAAAGTCTCCAATTTTGAAAAAATTATTTTTTATTTCTATTTGTTTCATATTGAATTAATATCCATTCATAATTTCTTTTTTCGTTTTGAGCAATAGAGTCCAGAATAAACCCGCATACTAATGATAACATTGCCATAATTTCTAAACCGGATGCCAGTATTGCAAGCGGAACATGCTTTACATAGCTTATTTCTATATAATCTTTTATCGCTGGAAGCCCAGATATTATACCAATTATAAATAAAGTGAAAGAAATTATTGAGAAAAAGAATATTGGTCTATAATTTTTAAATAAATTAAATATAGTTAATAATACTTTAATTCCATCTTTATATGTATTTAGTTTTGAAATACTGCCTTCTTGCCTTTCTTTATAATCTATAGGTACTTGTTCAAAAGAGAATCGTTTATCTAAAGTATGTATACTCATTTATATTTCCGTTAAATATATAATTTACAAAGAATTTTACTATGTTGTTTCCCAGATTATGACAAAAACGTCTATTTTCTTTTGTATATGAGCCATTTGATAATCTGTCTCCTATTACCATATCAACGTTTTTTTCTATAATTGGAATTATTAAATCAATTGCAGAATTGGCAGGATAAGTATCATCTCCATCTGTCATAATATATATATCGGCTTCAATCTCACTAAACATTGAACGAACAACATTGCTTTTTCCTTGTACATATTCTTTTTTTACTATAGCACCTGAATTTTTTGCTATTTCATAAGTATTATCTGTTGAATTATTATCATATACATATATATCAGCATTTGGAAGAATTGTTTTAAAATCATTAATCACTTTTGCTATTGTTAATTCTTCATTATAACAAGGTATTAAAACAGCTATCTTTTTATCGTTTAAATTCAAAACATAATCCCTTTTTATAGTATTAATATTAACAAATATATAAAAAATAAAAAAGAGTCATTATTTAAATGACTCTTTTTTATTTGTATTATTTATATTAGCCGCAGCAGCTGCAAGAACAGCAATCTGCAAGTTTTTGTTTCGCTTCTTCAAGTCTTACTTTGATACGACCATCAACAGCTATTCCTTCACCTGTTTTTTCTGATATTAATAATGGATTAATATCAAGTTCATCAATGAATTTAAAATCGGTAACTAATTGAGAAAGTCTTAATAAAGTTTCTTGAATTTGTTCCATTTGAGCAGGTTTTGTTCCTCTTGCTCCTTCTAAAAGTTTATAAGCTTTTACTGATTTAATCATTTCTTCGGCATCAACGTCAGTTAGTGGGGCAATTCTAAATGTTACATCTTTCATAACTTCAACAAATACACCGCCTAAACCGAACATCATCATTGGACCATATTGAGGATCTGTTGCAATACCGCAAACCATTTCTCTGTTGCCTTTTACCATTTCTTGTATGATAACACCTTCAAGACCTTCAAGTAGTCCTTTTTCTTTTAATTTTTCGATTAAGTCATTATATTCAGCTCTTAGTTGTTCTTCTGATTGAATGTTTACTCTTACGCCGCCGACATCTGTTTTGTGTGATGTTGTTTTGGAAGTCATCTTCATTACAACAGGATATCCGATAGAATTACCTACTGTTACAACTTCATCTATGTTTGTTGCAAAACCTGATTTACAAACTCTAATTCCGTATGCATCTAAAACATCAATTGATTCACGAGTAGTTAATTGAGCTCTTCCTTCATCTATTGATTGTTTAATTATTGAAGCAGCTTTTGCTCTGTCAACATCATAACAAGGTGCTTTACCTACTGGTTTTTCCATCCATTGTCTTTGTTGATCTAATCTTAATAATGCTTCAGCAGCTTCTTCAGCATACATATAGAATGGCATATTAACTTCCATATTTGCAATTTTTCCAAAGAAATCACTTGTTGTCATAAATACACCAACAATTGGTTTTTGAGGATTTTTTGCTTTTATATCAATTAAAGCTTGTGCAACGTCTATATCTTTTAGACCTAAGAACGGAAGGTAAATTACCATAATCATATCAACATTGTCATCAGCTATTACTGTTTCTAATGTTTGAATATAGTGTTCTATAGGAGCTGATGCAATCATATCAATAGGATTTTTTACAGATGCGGCTGATGGAAGGAAACTTCTTAATTTTTCTTTTGTTTCATCTGTAATTTTAGCCATTTGCATACCGCTTTCGCATATAGCGTCTGTTGCCATAATCCCGGGACCACCTGAGTTTGTTATTATTGCAACTCTGTTGCCTTGAGGAATTGGGCAGTTTGAAAAAGCTTTTGCATTAGCAAATAAATTTTTCAAAGAAAATTCTCTTATAACACCTGATTGTTTTAATAAAGCTGCTGCAGCTTTATCTGCACCTGCTAATGAACCTGTGTGTGAGGAAGCTGCTGATGCACCTGCTGCACTTCTACCTGATTTTAGTGCTAAAATTGGTTTTTTCTTTGTTATTCTTGATGCTAATTTTCTAAAGTTTGCAGGGTTTTGTATTGATTCCATGTATAACAATATTTGTTTTACATCGTCATCATTTTCCCAATATTCAAGCATTGTTTCAGCGTTGATATCTGCTTGGTTCCCTATTGAAACGAATTGAGCAAATCCGATATTTAAGTCTTTTAATATATTTAAAATACCGCCGCCTAAAGCTCCTGATTGTGATACAAAACCTATATCACCTCTTACTGGAAGTGATTCTGCAAATGTAGCATCCATTTTAACTTCAGGATTTGTATTTAATACGCCTAAGCAATTTGGTCCTACACATCTCATACCGTATTCTCTAACTTTTTCAAGAAGCTTCTTCTCCATTTCAGCTCCTTCTTTTCCTGTTTCTTTAAATCCTGCGGTAATTATACAAATGCCTTTTATTCCTTTTGCGTGACATTGGTCAATTGTATCAAGTACAAATTTAGCATTAACCACTATTACTGCTAAATCAACTTCTCCCGGTACTTCACCTATATTAGTATATGCTTGGAATCCTTCGATTATTCCGCCTTTTGGATTAACAGGATAAATTTTTCCGTTAAATTTATAGTCTCTTAATCTTTGCATGATTTCTGAACCGATAGTTTTCGGCTTTGTTGAAGCTCCTATTACTGCTATTGATTTTGGCTTCATTATTTTGTCAAGAATCTCGTTTTGCATTTTTCTCTCCTGCTTTTTTGACTCTAGTAACCATTATCTAACCAAGGGCGTTCTCTGAATTTTGCCCCTAATTCTTTTGTAATTTCTATACATTTTGCTTTATCAACATAGTAATCTTTATATCCGGTTACTATTGTTGCTGTTGTATCAAAACCTTCTTTTACTGCTTCTTCTATAAAATCTTTAACACCATTATATGCATTTTCTATGTTTGGCATTGATATTTTATTATATATTTCTTCTGTTTCACCGTTTAAACTAATTGAAAATTTATCTACTAAACCTTTTAATTCGGGTAATACATTCCTTTTATATATCAAATTGGCATGGCCGTTTGTATTAACCCTTATAATTGTTTTTGGATATTTCTCTTTTATATATTTTGCTACTTCTTTTAGAACTTCTAATTTGAGCATTGGTTCACCATATCCGCAAAAAATAATCTCTTGTGAAAGTTTATCTTTTATTCCTTCTAATTGAGCTATTACATCTTCCGCTTTTACATTTTCGGTATTTAAAAATAAATTAGCGCCAACAACATCTTCTTTTATATTACGGATACAGAACACACATTTATTTGTACAACTATTTGTTAAATTAATATAAACTTTACCATCTAAAATATATACTAAATTATAATCTGTCATTTATTTCACCTATGAGTAAATTTTGACACAAATAAATATAGTAAACAAGTTTTTTTTTTGATGATAAAATTAATCTATTTTTGTTAAAAATTAGCCTAAATTTTGTTTTATGTTATTGTATAAATATGATTGAAATTCTTATTTTATATACAATTCGTAAACACGAAAAAACCATTTATTCGATTAGAAAAGAAATTTTTGAAATTTTTGGTGCTTATACAAAACCTAGTATTGGTACTATTCATCCTGCTCTTAAAAGATTGCTTAAATTAAATGCTGTTACTTTAACAGAAAGATATACTGATGGCGGTAAAAAATCTTCTTATTATTCAATCACAAAAGATGGACTTGATTGTTTTAAAAAATTATTTTTTTCAACAGTAAGTGATAATCCGTCTTTATTTTATAATCAACTACAAATAAGATTTGCCTTAATGGGATTGTTAGATTCTGATGACAGACAAAAATTTATTACTGAAGCAAATAGGCAAGTTGAATTATATAAATATGAAATAGAAAAAAAATTAAAAGATGAATTTTTAGAATTAGATTATTATCAATCACAGATAATGAAAAAAACACTTAATGATTTAAATTCATTAACAGAGTTTATGAAACATTTAAAGGTAGAAAATGACGGCTAAAATTTCGTCTGTTTTAGATAACTCAATTGCTCAAGAACTTAATATTAAAGCTGGTTCTGAATTAATCAGCATAAATGGTATTACATTGAGAGATTACATTGATTATCAATATGCCGTTATGACAGAAGAACTTACTTTTACAATAAAAAATCCTGATGGAAATATTGATGAATATGAAATTGAAAAAGATTTTGACGAAGATTTAGGCTTTATTTTTGAATCTGCTATCTTTGATAGAATAAAATCTTGTGCAAATAATTGTATTTTTTGTTTTGTAGATCAGCAGCCAAAGGGACTTAGAAAATCTTTATATATAAAAGATGATGATTATAGACTTTCATACTTACAAGCTACTTATGTTACTTTAACTAATCTTACAAAGAAAGATAAAGAGAGAATATCTAATTTGCATTTAGGACCTTTATATGTTTCTGTACATACTACAAATCCTGAATTAAGGGTGAAAATGTTAAGGAATAAGAACGCTGCAAATCTTTTGAATGAGTTAAAATTCTTGCAAGAAAATGATATCCCAATTCATACACAGATTGTTCTATGTCCTGGTTTTAATGATGGAGATGAACTTCAGAGAACTTTAAATGATTTATGGAAATTTAAAACAATTATAGGTTCAATTGCTATTGTGCCAGTTGGAATAACCAAATATAGAAAAGAAAAATTGAACCCGGTTACTAAAGAAATAGCACTCCAAACTATTGATATTGTTGAAAAATTCAATAATAAAATAAAGAAAAATATTGCAAGTGTCTCTGATGAATTTTTCTTGCTTGCTGAAAAAGAAATACCCAATAAAAAATATTATAATGGATATTCGCAGCTTGAAGATGGTGTTGGTTCATTAAGATGTTTAATTGATGATTTTAAAAAGAGAATAAAAAAAATTCCAAAGACAGCTGTGGGATTAAAACAATATACTATTGCCTGTTCGGAAAGTGCCAAAAAAGCATTTTTTATGTTTGCTGAAGAATTAAATAAGGTAAAGAATATTGAGTTGCAAGTCATGCCTATAAAAAGTGAATTTTGGGGTGATTCTATAAATGTTGCAGGACTTATTACCGCTAATGACTTAATTAATCAGCTAAAGGATAGATGTTTTAAGGATGTTATTATTCCTTCTATTGTTTTAAGGCCATATACAACTGAATTTTTAGATGGATTAACCGTAAAAGATGTTGAAAATAAACTGAACGTAAAAATTCATATAACAAAGGATATCTATAGTACAAAAGAGTTATTTGATTTGTTATTTAAAAAATCAAAGTAAAGATAGTTGCTGTGTTTTTTCAAAGTGTTTCTCGAAAAATTTTTTGCGGTGCCATTTTGTTAGTCCGTATTTATCAACAGCATCTAAATGAGATTTTGTCATATACCCTTTATTTTCAGCCCATAAATATTGCGGATATTCTTTATCAAGTTCTTTCATAAACCTGTCTCTTGAAACTTTTGCCAAGATGCTTGCTGCTGCAATCGATGCTGATTTAAAATCCCCTTTAATAACGGCTTCTTGATTATATGTAAAATTAGGAATTTTTTTATTTCCGTCAATTAGTATCTTAACTTTTTCGGAATTAATTTTTTTTATTACTTCACTGCAACATCTTTTCATTGATAAAAGGGATGTTCTTAAAATATTTAATTGTTCAATTTCTTCAACACTTCCTTGGGCAATTGAATAAACAGAATTTTGTTTGATTATTTCAAATAGTTCTTCTCTTACTTTTTCTGATAATTGTTTTGAATCATTTAATTTCTCTAATTGCTTATCATAAGATATAAAACATACAGCAGCGGCAAAAACAGGGCCGGCTCCGGGGCCTCTGCCTGCTTCATCCGTTCCTATTAAATAATCAAAATCTTCTGCTTTTTCTTTATCAAAATTAAAACGTTTATTCATTTACATCCAATGTGAGTTTGCCTAATCTTCCAACTCTGAAATCATTCAATATATTCTGAGCACATCTTTTTGTATCTGCTTTTCCGCCTTGTACTATCCAATTACGTCTTATAGCAATGTTTTCAAGGTTAATTTCTTCTTCTTCTTTTAATTTATAATAGTTTTTTATTAAATCAGGATATATTTCATTTACATTTTTTATGAAAATATTTGCAACAGCTTCAATGTCATAAGCATTTTCTCCAATAGAATCAACAAATGCAAGTTTATATGCTTTTCTTTGATCTTCTTGTTTTAGAGGAATAATACCCGGTGTATCTAATAAATCAATTTTTGGATTTATTCTTACCCATTGTTGATCTCTAGTTACACCTGCTTTAGCTCCTGTTTTGGCCTTTGTTTTCTTGATTAATTTATTTATTATGCTTGATTTGCCTACATTTGGCATCCCTATAACCATAATTCTTACTGGTCTTGGAAGTAAACCTTTTTGAACAAGCTTTATAATTTTAGGTTGACCTAATTCTATAACCTTATTTAATATTTTGGATAAGTCTTTATTATCATTTGCACTCGTTGAAAGAGTTGCACATCCTGTTTTTTCTTTAATTCTTTTTATCCAGATTTGAGTTTGCTCGTTGTTTGCTAAGTCAGCCTTATTTAATAAAATTAAGCGGGGTTTATCTTTTACAAGTTTCTCAATATCGGGATACATAGAACTTTCAGGTATCCTTGCATCTAAAACCTCAATAATAACATCTACAATGTTGACTTGTTCTTTAAGTTTCTTTTCTGCTTTTGCTATATGCCCGGGATACCAGTGAATATGTTCCATTTGTACCTCTTTAATTAATAAAAGCCATACTCAAAGTTTAAACTATGACTATGGCTTTTTTATTTATCAATATACCTAATCTATTTTTTTTCAATTTTCTCTTTAATACGAGTTGCTTTACCGAAGCGTTCTCTTAGGTAATACAACTTAGCACGTTTAACATCACCGCGTCTTACTACAGTGATTTTTTCTATACGTGGAGAATATACAGGGAATACACGTTCAACGCCAACACCTTGGAATATTTTTCTTACTGTTATTGTCTTACCTACTCCAGATCCGCGTTTCTTTAAAATTGTTCCTTCGAAAGCCTGTGTTCTTTCTTTGTTTCCTTCAATAATTCTTACAGAAACTCTTACTGTATCTCCGGGATTTAATTCCGGTAATTCTTTATCTAAATATTGTTTTCCTAAATTTTCTACTATAGGGTTCATGACTACATTCCTTTGCATTATATTATTCTGTTACTCTATAATATTCAAAACATATTTTTTCTTCAAGTCCTTTTATTTTTTTTTTAATGATTTTATTAATATTCTGTTAACAAATATTAATTAAATTAATTTAATTGTTAAAGATTTTTTCTTTTGTTGTCGATACATAAATCATAAGTTATTGGAGAAAAGGCAAAAAACAATGGGATTAAATGTGGGCTATTTAAATAATGCAAATTCTGTTAGACCTATCATTGATAGTCAAGCATTATCTCGTGTTTCTGAACAAATTTTAAATCCAAATAAAGAACAAACAATTGATGTTTCCAAATTAGATTTATCTAAATTTAACAGAGTAAGTCTTGGAACTGATTTATATGCTGCAAGAACTAATGGCGAAGTTGCACTTCAGGCTTCAAAGGCTGTTACTGATTTTGGTGTTAATCTAAGTACAACTTTTAACTCCAATATTCAATATCTTAATTCTCAGGCAGCACAAAGTTTATTTACTTCCAAAGAGAATAATCCTCAGGCAGCTTTTTCTATTGAAAATACACAAAAGGCTCCTGAAGACCAAGTTGTTTTAGCTTCTTCTCAAGTGGCAGAAACAAAGAATATGAATAAAGATAAAAGAGGATCTAATCCTTTTGCTTTCTATGTTAAGGTGGAAGATAACAAAGAGAAAGAAGACTCTGATGTATCAATCCTTAATTCATTAAATATTTTTGCCTAATACATTGTTACTTGTTTTTTCGAGACGAACCTAGTTTTCGTCTTTTTTTTTGTTGTAAATTTTAATTCAATATTATTATATCCCTCGAGCTTGTTCGCTTTGCTCACTTCGCTCTGCGTAACATAACGGTTTTTACTGTTCGCATCAATTCTAGCAACCTCATTACAAAAGTTTTCAACTTTTTGCATTCGGTCGGATTGCTGCTCCCTCGAGCTTGTTCGCTTTGCTCACTTCGCTCTGCGTAAAAACCGCAAAAAAAAGGGACATTTTATTGTCCCAAACAATTCGGAATGTAAAAGAAAAATGTTTTTACTATCCTTCGTGTTGTTAGTAAGTAGGTAAGTGTGTAAGGTATGTATGAGTATATGTTTTTTAATTGGTTTCTTTTAAAATAAATTTAGTACGCGTACTTTGTATTGTTCCCTTTTCCCATTCAATCTTGTAGTCGATTAGTTTGCTTTTATTTCTCTCTTAATATCTTGTGTTTTTGTTTTGTTTTGTTTATCTCTTACATTTATATAAAGTATTTCGTATATAAAAAATTGCTATTTTATACATATAAAGTATATAAAATGCTTAATATTTTGTAATATAATGTCTGAATAACAATAATATCAAGTATTTAATTTGCTATTGTGTTTTCCAAATGAGCCATTTTTATTATCTAAGTTATTCTTTTTTAAGAATATCATTCAAAACATTATTCTATTTCAACAGTTAAAGGAAAATCTTCAACATAAATTTTATAAATAGCTTCAGCTCCTAAATCTTCAAATGCAATTATTTCGCTTTGCTTAATCTTTTGAGCAAGCAATGCTGCTATTCCGCCTTGAATAGTAAAGTATTTTGTATTAGTTTCTTTTATAACTTTTTCAACTTTTTTGCTTCTATTACCTTTGCCAATTGTAGCTATAATACCCTTTTTATATAAAATTTCAGAATACTTATCCATTCTGGATGCCGTTGTAGGCCCTATTGAACCGGTAATTTCATTTGGTTTTTTGGGACAAGGTCCTGCATAAAAAATTATTTTATCTTGTAATTCAATAGGTAGAGGTTTTTTCTCTTTTATTAATGAAATTAATCTTTTATGTGCCATATCTCTTGCTACATATATTTCTCCTGTTAAGAGAATTTCTTCATTTTGTTTTAGAGCTTTTATTTTATTTATATCAGTTGTTTTGATTTTTTTCTTTAATGTATTCTCCTCTAAAAAATTTATATAATCAGGTTTTTTATGATTATAAATAAATTTATTATTTTTTATAGTGCAGTTTGAGTATCTGTCAGAATGACAATTGATTGTTATTGCTACAGGAAGGCATGCTATATGTGTTGCTGTTGAAATGAGTTTAATATCAAGAACAAAACAATTCTTATATTTTTCTGGTGCATTTTTATTTACATATTCTTTAACTTTATTTGAAAAAGATATTTCTTTTTCATTAAAATTATCTTGAATAAGAGCTTTCTTTGATAAAACAGATGCCATGTCAGCAGTTGCTCCAATTCCAATACCTATAAACATTGGAGGGCATGCATTTTCTTGAGCTGAAAGAATATTATCACCTATACATTTTATTATTTCTTCTTCATTTGAAGTTGGAAGCATCATTTCTAATTTTGATTTATTTTCAGATCCTGCACCTTTTATTAATAACTTAATTCTTATTTCTTCTTCTTTTATTATTTTTGTGTAAATTATGGCAGGAGTATTTGTTAATGTGTTATTTCTGTCAGATAAAGCATTTTTAACTACTGATTTTCTGAAGAAGTTTTCTTCATAACATTTTTTAACTGCTTCATTTATTTCATCTTCAATATAATTACCTTTTAATTGAATATTTTGCCCTATTTCAAGAAAAACAATAACTTGGCCTGTATCTTGGCAAAGCGGAAGTTTTTTTTCGTACGCGATTTTGGCATTTTTTAATATATTTTTGAGAAGATTTCTTGTTTTTTCATCTCTACAATCTTCAAATGCCTTTAATATTTTTTGATATACGTTGTTATTTAAACAAATGTTTGCATCATAGCATAGTTTGTATACTGCTTTTTTTATTAATTCTGTTGATATTTCAGTCATAATATGATGATATAATCTTCCTTCTGTAATGTAAAGATGATGAATGCTAGAAAACTCAATAAAAGTTTGTTTGAAAGAAAATTGTTGTATAATTTCATTAAAGGGTGAGAAAATGCCACATTTTTTAATAAAAAAAAGTGATATTGCTGAAAATAAGGTAATAATAAAAGATAAAGATTTATATAAACATATAATTAAAGTTTTCAGAGCTAAAATTGGTGAAAAGATTTTGTTTCTAGATGAAGAAGAAAATCAATATGAGACCATTTTAAGTAAAATACAATCTGATTTATTTGAGGCTGAAATAATAAAAAAATATAAATCTAATAGAAAATTACCTTTAAATATATATGTTGCACAGAGTGTTTTAAATTCGGATGCTCAAATAAGTGCAATACAAAAAGCTACAGAGCTTGGGGTAAAAGGTATTATCCCTTTACATACAGATAATTGTGCTGTAAAAGAATCTGTTATAAAAAATAAAATTGATAAATGGAGAAAGGTAGTAATTGAGTCTGTTAAACAATGTGAAAGGGCAGATATTCCTATTGTTTATGATTTATCTTCTATAAATGATACGGTTAAAAGGTTCGATTGTGTTATAGTTTTTGCAGAAAAGTATACAGATATGAATTTTTCACAGTATATTAAAACGATAAAAATAGATAAAAGTAAATCAATTTTAGTTATAATTGGCCCTGAAGGCGGATTTTCTGAAAAAGAATTTGAATTTTTTAAGAAAGAAAAATTTCCTTTAATAACACTTGGAAATCTTATATATAGAGCTGATACAGCTTTAGTTGCTGCTTTAACAACTGTTATAAACGGGGTTTTAAATGGATAAATATATTGAAAAAATAGAAAATGACAGTGTATTGAAGCTTATAAAACCATATTTAAATAATAAAGAAGCTTTCTTAATTGGTGGTTTTGTAAGAGATATTCTAATGGATAAAGAAAGTCATGATAGAGACTTAATAATTATTGAAGATGAACTTGAAATTTTTGCGAAAGATTTAGCTGATAAAATTAATGCATACTTTATAGAGCTAGATACTGTTAATAATATTTACAGACTGGTTCTGGAAGATAAAATTAATTACATAGATATAACAAAACCAATAGAAAATGATTTAGAAAAAGATATTAAAAGACGTGATTTGACTATTAACGCTATAGCTTATGATATTAATAATAAAAAATTTATAGACATTGTTGACGGAATCAAAGATATAAAAAGTAAAAAAATTAAAGGAATATCAGAACAAAATTTTGAAGATGATCCATTAAGGCTTTTAAGAGTTTTTAGATTTTATGCTAATACAGGTTTTGATATAGATAAATCATTAATCAAAATAGTAAAAGAAAATTATAAGAATATTAATAAACCTGCAAAAGAGAGAGTAACAACAGAACTTTTAAAATTATTTGAAGGTAATTATGCTCATGATGCTTTATTAAAAATGGATGAGTGTAATCTTCTTGAAGAAATTTTCTCTATTTATAAAGAAGTAAAGAAAATTCCGTCTAATTCTCATCACCATTTGGATTTGTTCCATCATTTAGTGGAGACTGTGAGACAAATACAAATATTATATGAGAGTGCAGAAGATGTAATAAAAAAATACTTAAATTTGGAAAAAGGTTATGGAGTAAAGACCATTGCTTTTTTGAAACTTGCCGGATTTTTACATGATATAGGAAAGCCTTCCTGCTGGACTATTGAAGAAGAAACTGGAAGACATAGGTTTATCAAGCATGACGAAATAGGGTCTAAATTGGTTGTTCCAATTCTAAAAAATTTGAAATTTTCGAAAAAACAAATTGAATATATAAAAAAGCTTATTAAATTTCATATATATCCATCAAGTATGATGAGTGCGCCTGAAGTTACAGATAAAGCTTATATGAAATTTTACAGAAAGATGGAAGATTGTGTTATTGATGTAATATTTCTTGCAAAAGCAGACAGACTTTCTGCTAGAGGTGAAAAAGTGACACAAGAAATGGTAGATAAAAATATAAATAATTTAAGCTGGTTATTAAATAATTATTTAAAAATGAAGGATAATATACAACCTATAGAAAAACTTTTAGATGGTACAGATATAATGGAACTTTTGGGAATTTCTCAAGGACCTGAACTTGGAAAAATAATATCTGCTTTAAAAGAAGCACAAATATCAGGTGATGTTAATACAAAACAAGAAGCTATTGATTTTGTAAAAGAATTTTTTATTTTATCAAAACTTAATACATAGGTATCTTTTTTGCAAAAAAGATAATTTTTAAATATAATTTTAAAATAAGGAATAAAGGTATTAACATGAATTCAGTAGTAATAGTTGGAAGAGCAGGACAAGATCCTGAAGTAAAATATTTTGAATCAGGGAAAGTAAAAACAACATTTTCAGTTGCTGTTTCAAGATGGGATTATAAAAGCAAAGCTGAAACTACAGATTGGTTTAATATAGAATTATGGGATAAATCTGCAGAAATAGCAGGCGAATATGTAAAAAAAGGTCGTCAGGTTTGTATTGATGGCAGATTAGTTTCAAATAAGTGGACAGGTGCTGATGGTGAAGCAAGAGAACGCTTTATTATAAGAGCAAATTCTATGAGGCTTCTTGGCAGCAAAGGTGAAAATTAATACGGTTTGTTATGGATACATCAAATTATATAGGTATTATTGCAGATGATTTAACAGGTGCTAATGATACTTCGCTTCAGTTCTTTATTCAGGGGTGTAAAACCCAAGTTTCTTTCGGTGAAGATTTATCTATAGATGAGAATCTTAAAACAGAAGTTTTTGCCATGTCTACGGAATCAAGAAATGTTTCTCCTCAGATTGCTGTAGAAAGAGTTAAAAAGGCTTCTGAAAATATACTGAAGGAATATAATTTTGAATATATTTATAAAAAAATAGATTCTGTTTTAAGAGGAAATATTGCGCTTGAGATAATAACAATTCTTGAAACATTGAATTTAGATGCGGCAATAATATATCCTGCATTTCCAAATGAAGGCAGAACAACAATAGGCGGATATCACCTTGTAAAAGGAGTTCCTTTACAAAGAACTGAAGTTTCTCGTGATCCTGCTTGTCCTATTTTGGAATCTAATATTGTTAACTTATTAAGAAATCAAATTCCTGAAGATAAAAAAATAGAAGTAGATTTAATAAGTCTTGATACTGTTATGAAAGGTGCAGGACCTATTTTGACAAAAATAAATGAATTGATTTCAAAAGGGAAAAAATTAATTGTTGCAGATGCTGTTTCAACTACTGATTTAGAACAAATTTCACTTGCTGTTACAAAAAGCAGTTATAGAATATTACCTTGCGGTAGTGCCGGAGCGGCTCAGGCTCTTAGTAAAATTTGGTATCCGGATGTTTCTGATAATGTATTAAATTCTCCTGAAATACCTCAATTGCCAAAATTAATTGTGTCCGGAAGTGCTACGGATTTAACAGCTTCGCAAATTAAAAGACTTCAAGAAAATGATGATATTGATAATACTTATTTTATTGCTATAAAACCTGAAAATATTTTTTCTGATGATTATGAAGAAATAGCACAAAGAATTATAAATAACTTAAATAAAGAAAATACTGTTATTGTGCATTCCTCTAGATTAATTGAAAATCCTGATGAGTTAAATTCTTTATTAATAGAAAATGAAATAACAAAAGAGAGTTTTATATCAAAAATATGTGATTATTTGGCTGCAATTACAAGAATAGTTATTGCACAAAAACAGGCTATTCTAATAACTGTAGGTGGTGAAACCTCTTATAAGTGTTGTCGTTCAATAGGAAGTAAAAATTTACAAATTATTGATACAGTTGCACCTGCTATTCCTCTGGGAGTTGATCATAAAGGACAATTCATTGTTACCAAGTCGGGGAATTTAGGTACGCAAAATACTTTGATAGATATTATTAAATATTTTGAACAGGACAAATAATGAAAAAAATAGCAATTACAATGGGAGATCCTAATGGAATTTCCCCTGAAATTATAATTAAAGCATTAAATTTTCTTGATTTACCGCAAGATAAAATTGTACTTATTGCCAATAAATGTATTTTTGATTTCTATAAAGAAAAATACGATTTGTATCTTGAAAAAGATTATGAAATACTTGAAATTCCATTTAAAAAAGAATTTATTAATGTTGGAGAAGAAACTGAAGAAGCAGGTGAATTCGCTTTTAAAACAATAGTTAAAGCTTGCGAATTGGCTCAAAATAAAATTATTGATGCTATTGTAACTGCACCTGTCTCTAAAAATGCAATGAAAATGGCAGGGCATGATTATTCGGGTCAAACAGAAGTTTTAGAACAGTACCTGGCAAATTCCGGACAAAGTGCTGAGATGATTTTTGTATGTGAAAATTTTTCTTTACTTCTTTTGACAAGACATATTGCTTTAAGAGATGTTGCTCAATATATTAATAGAGAAAATATTATTGAAAAAGTAAAACAAGTTAATAAATCAATTAAAGCTCAATTGGGAATAGAACATCCGAAATTTGCAATATGTGCTTTAAACCCTCATTGCGGAGAAAAAGGTATGTTTGGCGATGAAGAGAAGAATGAAATAGTACCTGCTGTTATAGCTTTAAGGTCATTAGGCATTAATATAGATGGACCTTTTGCCTCTGATACCCTTTTTGCTAATTGTTATAAGGGAATGTACAATTATGATTGTTATATTGCCCTGTATCATGATCAAGGACTTATTCCTGTAAAATTGATGGAGCAAGAACACTGTGTTAATACAACGATAGGGCTTGATGTTTTAAGAACATCTCCTGCTCATGGTACTGCTTTTGATATTGCAGGTCATAATGTTGCCGATGCTCGTAGTATGATAGCAGCAATTAACCTCGCATTAAAATAGAAATTTTATATAAGTAATTATAACTATAGAAAAATAGCCATTTGGCTAATAGACAAGTGATTAGCAGATATTATAATTATATTTAACTGGACACTATTTTAATTTTATGTGGTTAAAGCATAATATCTTTATAGAGCAATCTATAAAGTTTTTTTTTAATGGCATTTTAAAAGTGAGTACTTTGTCATATAATCATCCTCACTAACAAAGTACGATACAAGATTAAATAATATAAAAAAGAAATATATACTATTGGGTTCTCTTCTGGACTACATACAATTGTGTTTCAATATCGCAAAATATTTGTATTATGGAACAAAATGAAAAACTTAAACAATTAGGGAAAAATATAGCAAAATACAGAAAAGCAAAGTTTTTATCTCAAAATGTACTTGCTGATAAACTAAATATTTCAAGAGAACATTTAGCTAAAATAGAAACAGCAAAAAGAGGGATAAGTATATCGCTTATTTTTAGAATATGTGATGAGCTTGAAATTTCTGAAAGAACTTTATTTGATTTTGAATAAAAATTTATACTTTTACTAATTATTATATTAAATTTTTTATTTTTATGTAATATGCAGAAGTTTTTAGATTTGTCAGTATGTAAGGTGCAATTTTTTGCACCACGATGAAAAATAATAGTATTGAAAAATATTGTTGAATTTAGAATAAAATTTTGTCTTTCAGAAGTGGAAACTTTTTAAAAAGTTCTTCAAAATTTGTGTCTGAACTTAGTTTATAATTTTCTTAGCAGAGCTTAGAAAATTACGAAACGTGGAACGGGCGAGCACGTGAGAATAAAAAAAGAAGGCTTAAAAAAGCCTCCTTTTAAATGGTCGGGATGACACGATTCGCACAACAAACAAGGCGAAGAATGAGCCGTAGTTTGATGGGTCAGGTGAGATAATTTTCTTAGCAGAGCTTAGAAAATTACGAAACGTGGAACGGGCGAGCACGTGAGAATAAAAAAAGAAGGCTTAAAAAAGCCTCCTTTTAAATGGTCGGGATGACACGATTCGCACAACAAACAAGGCGAAGAATGAGCCGTAGTTTGATGGGTCAGGTGAGATAATTTTCTTAGCAGAGCTTAGAAAATTACGAAACGTGGAACGGGCGAGCACGTGAGAATAAAAAAAGAAGGCTTAAAAAAGCCTCCTTTTAAATGGTCGGGATGACACGATTCGAACGTGCGACCCCTTCGTCCCAAGCGAAGTGCGCTACCAAGCTGCGCTACATCCCGATATTTATTTTTCAATTGGTGAAGCGCACTACGTGCTACCTCTCACAAAATGATATTTAATCATTTTGTTCTTGAATTTTGCTGTCTCTCGAACCTGTCGTTCCTTTCGCTATCGTTGTTGTCACTTCGGTTCTCACATACTTGGGTTTTACCCTTTTGCAAAATTCGCTCGGCAGAGTCAAGCTGCGCTACATCACAATTTGTATTTTATTTTCAAATACAGTCGCAAATTCAACTGCATTTAAACTTTATCAATAACATTCTTAAGAGTCAAGTCTAATTATAAAAATATTTATTATCTCTTAATTTATTTCATTATTATTTGTTTAAGAAAAATTCAAAATAACCAGAAACTGCCATACTAGATTAAAATAATGTTTTGTGTATAATATTTCTGTTAAAGCGTTTTTAAAGGATTTATTATGGATAAAATTAATTTAGTTTCAGGCATGCGCTCTACAGGTAAACTTCACTTTGGTCATTATATTGGAGTTATTACTAATTGGATTAATCTTCAAGATGATTATAATTGTTTCTATTTTGTGGCGGATTGGCACGCTTTAACTACTAAATTTGATAAAACTGAAAATTTGAAACAAGATAAAATAGATGTTGTTCTTGATTGGTTAGCATGTGGGCTTGATCCTAATAAATCAACCATTTATTTTCAATCTAAAGTTCTTCAAATTGCAGAATTACATATTCTTTTGAGTATGATAACACCAAATAATTGGGTAGAGCGTGATCCTACGCTAAAAGATATGGTTAAAATATTAAAAAATAAAGATAATACTTCTGATAATAATGTTCAAATGAGTTATGGGCTTTTAGGTTATCCTGTTTTAATGTCTGCGGATATAATGGCTATGAATGCTGCATTTGTTCCTGTTGGTATAGATCAGTTGGCTCACCTTGAAATTACCAGAGATATTGCAAGAAGATTTAATAATATTTATAAGACAGATTTATTTAATGAACCAAAACCAAAATTGACACAAATTCCATTATTATTAGGTGTGGATGGTCAAAAAATGGGTAAATCGTTTAATAATGATATTAAAATTTCTGATGATGAAACTACTACATCTAAGAAAATAATGCAATGCATAACAGATAGAAGCCGCGCAAGAAAAGATGACCCGGGTCATCCTGATAAATGTGAAGTAGCATTTAAATATTATCAAGCTTTTGCTGATGAAGAAACGGTAAAAGAAGTTGAAGAAGAGTGTAAATTGGGTAAAAGAGGCTGTGCTGAATGCAAACGTCAGCTTGGGTGTATTATTAACAATAAATTTGCACCAATCAGACAAAAAAGAATGGAATATCAAAAAGATATTGATAAAGTTTATGACATTATTAATACAGGTAATAAGAAAGCGACTTACGAGGCTGAAAAAACATTAGCTAAAGTTAGAGATGCGGTTAATATTTAGAAAGGCTGTTTTGTGAGTAAAATTAAAGTTCTAACAATATTCGGAACAAGACCTGAGGCCATTAAAATGGCACCATTAATAAAAGAAATAGAAAAGAATTCTGATAAACTTGAAAGTGTTGTTTGTGTTACTGCTCAGCATAGGCAAATATTAGACCAAGTTCTTGAATTATTTGATATTAAACCTCATTTTGATTTGAATATAATGAAAGAAAATCAAAATTTATGGACTTTAACCAGTGATGTACTTTTAAAAACAAAAGAAGTAATAGAAAAGGTTATGCCTGATGTTGTTTTAGTCCACGGTGATACAACAACATCAATGGCAGCTGCATTATCTGCATTTTATGCTCATGTACCCATAGGTCATGTTGAAGCAGGGCTTAGAACTTTTGATAAATATTATCCGTTCCCTGAAGAAATAAACAGAGTATTTACAGATGCTATATGTACATATCATTTTGCACCTACTGATAAATCTTGTGATAATCTTATAAAATCTCAAATACCTAAAGAACATATATATAAAACAGGTAATACAGTTATTGATGCTTTATTATATACTGTTGAAAACTATAAAGAAGATGTAGAAGGGCTTGTTTTAAATCCTGATTTAAAAACAATTCTTTTAACTTCTCATAGAAGAGAAAACTTTGGTGAACCAATTAGAGAAATATGTAAAGCTGTTTTGGAATTAATTAATAATAATAAAAATATTGAAATTGTATACCCTGTTCATCCAAACCCAAATGTACGTAAACCTGTATATGAGTTATTAGGTGGAAAAGAACGTATTCATCTTATAGAACCTTTAGAATATGCACAATTTTGTTCTTTAATGAAAAAATCTCATATTATTTTAACAGATTCCGGTGGTGTACAGGAAGAAGCTCCTTCTTTAGGAAAGCCTGTCTTAGTTTTAAGAGATACTACAGAACGACCTGAGGCAATTGAATATGGTACTGTTAAACTTGTTGGTACTAATAAAGAAAAAATTGTTTCAACAGTTCAAACATTATTGGATAATGAAGTTGAATATAAGAAGATGGCTGAAGCAATAAATCCTTATGGTGATGGCCTTGCTTCAAAGAGGATTGTAAATGTTTTAATGAAAATAGAAAAGACTTGTAATTAAACAAGTCTTTTCTATTTATTTTTTATTTGAATATTTTTATTGAGCTTTTTCAAACATTAATACGGCATTATGACCGCCAAAACCAAATGAATTAGATAATGCAACTTTTACATCTTTAGCTCTTGCTTTATTTGCTACATAATCCAAATCAGCAACTTCTGGATCTATATTTATAAGGTTAATTGTTGGAGGAACAATGCCTTCAACAATTGTTTTTACTGCAACAATAGCTTCTGCGCTTCCTGCTGCTCCAAGCATGTGTCCGGTCATTGATTTTGTTGAGCTGACAAGCAGGTTAGAATTTGTTTTTTTGTTGCCAAAAACTCTTTCAACAGTTTTAGATTCTGCTAAATCGCCAAGATGAGTACTTGTTCCGTGCATATTTATATAATCAACATCTTTAGGTGACTTATCGGCTTCTTTTAAACAATTTCTAATGGCAAGTTCTGCCCCTTTCCCTTCAGGATCAGGAGCTACCATATCATAAGCATCTGAACTTTGACCGTAGCCTGTTAGTTCTGCATATATTTTTGCCCCTCTTTTTATAGCATGTTCTCTTTCTTCCAAAATCAAAACAGCTCCGCCTTCTGATAATACAAAACCGTCACGATCTTTATCATAAGGCCTTGAAACTTCTTCCGGTGCTCTATCGCTTTTTGATAGGGTTCTTGCACTTGTAAAAGCTCCGATACCGAAATCACATACGCTTGATTCTGCACCGCCGGCAAACATTATGTCAGCATCTCCGCATTGTATTGTTCTATAACTGTCTCCTACAGAATGAGCACCTGTCGCACACGCAGATAATACAGCTTTGCTTGGTCCTCTTAATCCAAATTTTATTGATATTTTACCTGATGCCATATTCGCTATCATCATAGGTACTGTGAAAGGTGAACATTTATGAAATCCTCTGTTCATCATTTCTTTATATCCTGTTGTAACAACAACTAATCCGCCTGCTGCTGTTGATACTATTACTCCTATTCTTGTTCTGTCTTCTTTCTCTAAATCAAGACCTGAATCTGTATATGCTTCTTCTGCTGCTATAAGAGCATATATAATACTTTTATCTAATCTTTTTGCTTCTTTAGAATCAATATATTTTTCAACATTAATATCTACAGGAACTTGCCCTGCTACTTTTACAAGATGCTTTTCTTTATCAAGATTATGTTCTTTTATTCCGCTCTTTCCGTTTTTTATATTGTTCCAGAAATTGTCAATCCCTATACCATAAGGAGTTACACATCCCATACCTGTTACAACAACACGTCTTTTTGACATTTATTCCTCCGTGTATGAAAACTTCCATATAAGTATAAATATACTTATTTTAAATACTATCCATCATTATGATGATATTCCTAAAAAACTCTAAAATCAATATTTTAATGATTTAATGTAATATTTTTAATCTCTTTAGGCTGAAAATTTATATTTGATGTATTTTTTTTGTAACGAAGTTGTGTTGAAGCTTTTTTATCTGAGTTATTATATAGTCTTATATTAATACCTTCATTTGTTGTTTGTATTGATGTAAGTCTTATTTGTTTATTTGTTATGGTGAAAAATTCTTCATCAGCTTTATTTGTAAAAACTGGAATATTGCAACCATAAAAATAATCTGCAAGTCGGAATAAATCATCTTCTTTATTTGTAAATGCTATCAAAATATTTGCCTTATTTTCATTAAGGCATTGTAAATCTTCAACTTCTATTGGAGGGCCGGCCGGTGTTCCTCTTGATGGATTCTTTGGATTTGAGATTATTCCTGTTGCTCTTAAAAGAGTTAAGTTTACTGTATTTTTATTTATTTCATATTCATTATTACCTTTTGTTATTAAGCAAAAATTATTTGTACTCATAAATCTTTGCATTGGTGCCGTATTTGGTTTTAGTTCTTTCCCTCTTTGCGCAGGAATCTCTTTATATATGTCATAGTTTGGATTAAATGTTCTTTTTATTGTTCCATATAAATCTTCATTTATTGTTTCATTTATTTCTTCTTTTTGTTTGAACCCTATTTGAAGAATATGATTCTTGCTTTTGTTTATCCAGTTTATATTAAATTCAAGTCCTTCTGCTTGGTTGTATAAAATAGCATCAACATTTATTGTATGAAGATACTTTCTTTTTGTTCTGCCTTTTTGTGTTGAGTTTATAGGAATTTCAATAATGTATTTTAAATTTAATATTATTCTTTTATTATTATTTTCTTTTATCTTAAAAGAGTTTAATTTAGCAATTTTTGCGATGTCATTTTTTAACGGCCCAAAATTATAACTATCGCCTATATCTGCTCTATCTGTAATTGTTATAAAATCATTGTATTTTGTATTTGTTTTTTTATCTGTAACAGTTATTTTATTATTTTTAATTTCAAGTTTTATGTATTTATTTTCTATATAGTTATTTGAAAATCTAATATTTTTTTCTGAGCATATATTCTCTTTATTTATTTGAGTTATGGCAAACGGTTTGATATTTTTTACATCAATAATGTATTCATTAATATTTGTTATATCTTCCGTAATTGGTATTTCATTAATATTATAGAGTTTAGAATCAGTAAAACCTTTATAAGAAGCAATTTTTTCAGCCCCTAAAAATTTGGGAAGTTTTTTCTCCGTAATTATTTTTACAGGTCCTGAGTATTCATAATTACCTAAATTTATAACTGAAATATTTTTTGTATTATCTGTTAAATCTCTTATTGTTCTTTTAATTATACCGTTTGAAATAATATCTGTTTTTTTGTATCTCATCATTACTTCTTTATGAACATCATCTGTAGAACATCCATATATAGAATCATGAGCGTGATTTTTTATAAGAGTTTTGTATGCATAATTTATTTCATTTTGTTTATTTTTAGTATTAAAAAAGAAGTGACCTATAGCTTGAATTGGTTCTGCTATGTTATTTAAAAGCCACTGTGAATTTGCATTTGCTTGTTTTATATATATTCTGGAAGAATATACCCCAGGTAGAATAAAGTTTAGAGAATTGTTTAAAAACTCTCCAGTAACTTTTTTTCTGGTTTTAATTTCTTTGAAATATTCAAAAGGTGTTTCAAGTTCTATTTTATATTCTTTATAGATTTTATTTAAATATTGAATTTGTTCATTTAAGTTTTTTGCTAAAGCTAAGTGATCTGCGCCTATAGGAAGAAGAATATAGTCCTTGCTTTTTGCTGCAATTTTATCTATATATTTTTTTAGTAATTCGGCTTTTTTTTCAATTGATAAATCTAAATTTAAAAAGTCCTGGAAATAGCCTTGAATTAAATATGTTACATCAATTCCATCCCAGTTAAGGTCAGCAGGTAAATCACCAAGACCTCTCCATAGACAAGCTTTATTTATGTTAAAAGATTTTAGTATTGATACAATACTTTTGCTATGTCCGAATGTGTCTGAAAGATAACCTATGAAGTCTGTTTCTCCAAATTCTTTTGATTTTTTTATTCCTAATTCTAAATTTCTGTATATACTTTCGCCTGAAACCAAAAAACTGTCTGCAGAACAATAGAAAGGACCAATTCTTAACTTTTTTTCTTTAACGAGCTGTTTAATTTCTTTTTCTTTTTCTGGAAAAATTTCTAGATAATCTTCTAAAGCTGCACTTTGTCCGTCAAAATAGAAACTTGGTATTTCATTATTATTAAGTGCAGATATAATTTCATCAAAAACTTCAATAAGTCGTAGTCTAAACTCTTCAAATTCTCTATACCATTCTCTATCCCAGTGAGAATGAGTGTATGCTATAATTTTTTTCATATTTTTATCCAAAAGTTCAGACTATAACAAACTAAAACACTTATTTATTCTATTATTTTTCTTTGCATAATTCAAGTTTGTCCTAAAAAAACCACTATAATCCTATGCATTGTTATTTCTGAATATTTCAAATAAGTCTTTTAATTCTTTATAATGTCCGGATTTTAATAACTCTAAAAATTTTTTGGTCGTATTTGGTGCAATTGTTGAAATTGTCTGCGGATTTGTAAAATACCCTTGAACAAAACGTGCAAATAATTCTGTCGGTTTTTCATAATATTTATTGAGTTTATTTATTCTTCTCGCAAGTTTTGATTGTTTCCTTTTCATAGAACATAACTTTATATATATTTGAAACGCTTTTGGCATATCAGGAAAGTCAATTTCTAAATTTTTGATTGTAAGAATTTTTTCTTTTTTAAAGAAAAATCCTTTAGAAATCCTTACCGCATCATATTTAACAAGATACTTTGCTTCAGAGTTTTTTATATAAGACTCAAATTCTGGAAATTTTTTCGAACGCTGAAAATTTGGATAATCTCTTTTTATTGCAGATTGCATACTTTTTATTTTTTCGGAAGCATCTTCTTTTGCTTCAAGTAGAACATTTAACCGTGAGTTTTTATCAATAAGATTAGTTACATTTATAAGTTCAGATTTTATTTCATCAGAATTTTTTGTTTTAAAAAGTTGTTCAATAGAACCCCCATTTTTTACAAAGTCATTATCTATTTTGTAATGAATGTGATGAGCAAATTCATGAACTAATACTTCAATAGCTTTTTCTTCTTTTAATCCTCTTGATATATCAATTCTGTTTCTTTGATATAAGCCTTGGTTACCTCTTGCTTTAGTGTTTGTTTTTACTTCAATATCCAAACCTTTTAGAAATTCAATAAGATTTCTTTTTGTTAATGGTTTGGTTCTGTCATAACTCATTTTTATTGTGTAGTCAGGTTCTTTTTTTTTGAAGTTGAAAAACATAGAAACAATATTACCACAATTTAAACAGATGATAATTCATCATACATTTTATAATATATTTTGTCTGAGAAACCGGAATATCATTTAATAAATTCCATAAGCGTTTTGGCCTGAAATAAAATTTCCAATAAACTTTTTGGATAGTTCTTAAAATATCATCTTCAGTTAAGTTTTCAGGAAGCCAATCCGGTTTTGAAATGAAGGAATTATCATAATCCAGTTGATATTTTTCTTTCATCTTCTTAGAAAGGTCAGAACCCGGTAAAAGTCTGAGTGCAAAGAAGCCTGCTCTGTCAAGTTTGCTGTTAACAGCATAATCAATAGTTTCTTTTATTGTTTCTTTTGTTTCACCCGGAAGACCGAAAATAAAGTTTCCTTGAGTTATCATTCCTGCTTCATGAGCTAAATTTATAGCTTTATCAATCTGTTCAATAGTTTCACCTTTTCTAATATTTTTTAGAATAGTATTATTGGCAGATTCAATACCAAAGTCAATTAAATAGCAGCCGGATTTTTTCATTAAAGCAAGCACTTCTTTATCAACTTTATCTGCTCTTACTCCATTTGGAGTCGACCAGTCGATTTTAATGTTATTCTCAAGCAACGAGTTGCACAATTCAATTATGTAGTCCCTTTTTAATGTAAGATTATCATCGGTAAATTGAAGTTCTCTAATACCTAAATATTTAATTTGGTACTTAACTTCTTCAATAACATTTGCAACAGAACGTTGTCTTATACCTTTATAGAAATTGTTAGAAGAACAGAAGGTACAACGGCTTGGACAGCCTCTTGATGTCATTATTATGCCGATAGGATTTCCTCTTGCAATAACAGCATGAGGAGAATGCGGATATGAAGCTGGCGGTAATTGTTCCCAATCGGGAAATGGAATAGTATCTAAATCCATTACTGTTTCTGCTTTTAAAACAGGAGTTCCATCTATTTGCGTATCATCATCTTTTAATGATTCTAAATCGTATACTCCTTGAATATTTTTATGGTTAAAGTTATTTTGGCATAATTTTAATAGTGGAATTTCACCTTCGCCGCAAACAACAAAATCAGCACCAGAATCTTTTAGTGTAGTATATGGCATAAATGTAGGATGAACACCTCCAATATGCACTTTGAAACCTGCTTGTTTTAAACTTCTTGAAATTTCAACTGTTTGCTTATAGAAAGCTGTTAAACAGTGTATTCCAACAATATCAGGATTATACTGTTTTGCTATTTCTGTTATTTGTTTTGTATTTAAATTATCTCTTAGAGCGTCAACAATCTTTACTTCTGCGTTCGCATATTTTTTTGCATATGCTGATAAGTATAAAACCCCTAGTGGCGGTGCCATAACATAAGAATCGAAGTTCGGAACAACAAAAAGTATTTTCAATTATCTCTCCTGACCAACTATTTAATTATATTATAGCATTAAATCCTTGTTATGTCATAATATTTGTTTGTTTATCAAGCCAATTAAGATAGTCTTTATTACCTTTTATTATTGGAATACATAATATTTCAGGAATTTCATATTTATGTACTTTTTTTATTTCATTTTCTATTTCTTCAAAATGGTGTTCTTTTGATTTCATTAGAATAATAGATTCTTCATCTTGATTGAATTTTCCCTCCCATTCATATAAAGAAGTAATAGAAGGAATGATATTTGCACAAGCTATAAGTTTTTTTTCTAAAAGATGTTTTGCAATATTAATAGAGTCTTCCTTTGAAGCTGTTGTGCATTTTACTATGCAATATGTCATAAGCTAAGATCTCCTAGGTTAGAAAATTTTACCGGGGTTAAGGATATTTTTGGGATCAAAAAGTTCCTTTATCTGCTTCATATAGTTAAGATTTTCTTTATCTAATGCTTTTTCGATGAAATAAGATTTTTCGCAGCCAATGCCGTGTTCACCTGATAATCTGCCATTAAGTGAAAGCGCAAGTTCGAATAATTCTGCCTTTGCTTTGATAAAATTATTATATTCTTTCTCATTTCTTAAATCTAAAGCAATATTAGGATGAATATTTCCATCACCAATATGTCCCATAATACAAGTCTTTAGTTCATATTTATTACAGATTTCCCATATTCCTTTTACTAGTTTTACAATATTTTCGCGAGGAACAACAACATCTTCTGTAACAACATTTGGTGCTAATTTTGCAGTTGCACCAAAAGAAGATCTTCTTGATATCCAAATTTTATCTTCTTCTTCTTTTGTTTTTGCGGTTTGAATGTATGCCGAATTATTTTTCTTGCATATTTCAATTATTTGTTCGTATTGCTTATCTAAATTTTCTTTAAAACCGTCAATTTCAATTAAAAGGGCAGCTTCTTTATCTGTTAATAGTCCTGAAGGATAAAAACTTTCAATAGTCTTTAGAGTGTTCTTATCCATTAAATCAATAACAGATGGAGTAATTAAATTTGAAATTATATCGTTAACTGTTGTAGAAGTATTTTCTAAATTGTCAAAGTAAGCAAGCATTATTCTTTTTGCTTCTGGTTTGGGTATTAACCTTATTGTAGCTTGCGTAACTATACCTAAAGTTCCTTCAGAACCTACAAATAATTGTGTCATATTGTATCCGGTTACATCTTTTGAACAGGAAGAACCGGTGTGCATAATTCTTCCATCTGAAGTTACAACTTCAAGATCAATGACATAATCTTTTGTAGAACCGTATTTGAAAGTATGTGGTCCTCCGGATGAAAGACCTATACTTCCGCCTATCATTGAAACTTTTAAATTGGAGGGGTCTGGCGGATAAAATAAATCAAACTTTTCTACTGCTTTTTTTAAGTCTTCAATTACTACGCCGGGCTCTACTTTGCAAATAAGATTGTCTTTGTTTATCTCTATAATTTTATTCATCCTCGAAAAATCAAGTATAATACCGCCTTTTTTGGGTAAACAAGCACCACATACACTCGTTCCTGCAGCTCTTGCAACAACTGCAATTGAGTTTTCGTAAGCGTATTCCATTATTTTACTTACTTGTTTTGTTTGTGTCGGAAATGCTATTATATCCGCTTTTTCATTAGGATTAGTTATATTTGTTGAATCAGTAGAATATGCATATATTGCATCTTCCGAATATAATATATTTTCTTCGCCTAAAATATTTCTAATAGTCTTAATTAAATTCTTTTTATAAATCTCTTCCATATATTCCTCTTCTAAAATTATAGAATAAAACTATTTATTATAACAATATTTTATTCTTAATTTGAAGTTATAATAATCTCTTTAATTGTATATTTTAACCGAAATATTACTAATGAACTTTATTTATAAAAATAGTTAAATATAGAAGGTGATTGAAAATTGGTAATGAAATGCTGAAACATATAAAAACAATCTCTGTTTTCTTTATATTTGTTGCCTGCTTAATTAGTGGAATATTTATAAACGAAAGAGTATATTCAAAAGATATAGATTATAATGGCGAAGAATTCATAAATGTCACAGTTTATGAGAAAATAAATCCTGCTATAGTCTTGGTAGAAGCTCAAATGATAGACGGCTTATCAAGCGGATCGGGGTGTATTATAAATAAGAGTGGAATAATTTTAACAAGTTCTCATGTTGTTAATAATTCTTCTTATATAGAAGTAACAACATCAAAAGGTGAAACTTATAAAGCAGAAATCGTAAATATAGATTCTAAAAAAGGAGATCTGGCTTTATTAAAAATAAATCCTAAAAAAGCTTTACCTACAATAAAACTTGGTGATTCTTCCATGGTAAAGGTTGGTCAAAAAGTATTGGCTATAGGTAATCCCTTTGGTTTTAATGGAACACTTACAACCGGAATTGTCTCAAGAATAGATTATGAAAGAAATAAAATTCAAACTGATGCTGCAATAAATCCAGGTTCATCAGGCGGACCTATTCTAAATGCAAAAGGAGAAGTAATTGGTATAAGTCAATCTATTTTTAATCCGGATAACAATAAATCAAATATAGGTATAGGTTTTGCTGTTCCTGCTAATGAAGTTAAAGAATTAGTAAGTGCATATATTAACTAATAAAACACCATTAAGGTGTTTTATTAGTTTGTTTTTCTTTTATATCAAGAACCGCATTATGTGCAAGTAAATATACCCCGCAAGTCTTATAGTTTTTCATATACCAGGCACAATTTTCTTGGGCACATACAACTTGAATTTCATTTCCTGCACTCATTAAAGGGCAAATAGGTATTTTACTCACAAATTTTCTCCTTATTTTGCAGCAATTGCATCAGCTTTTTTTAGTAGATTGCAATTTTCGCTTCTTCTACGTTCTTCATCTTTATATATTTTTGTTCTGTTAATAACTTCATCAAAGTCAATTTTATGTGCATCAAAGTCTGGTCCGTCTATGCAAGCAAATTTAACTTCACCGCCTACTGTAACTCTGCAAGCACCACACATACCTGTTCCGTCAATCATAATAGGATTCATACTTGCTTCTGTTTTTATTTGTTTATCTTTAGTTAAGTTAGCAACTGCTCTCATCATAGGCATAGGTCCAACGGCAATAACATAATCAACTTTTTCTTTATCCATAATTTCTGCTAAAACTTCTGTTACGAAACCTTTATGGCCTAAAGAGCCGTCATCTGTAGCTATATGAAGTTCTTCACATGCTTTTGCCATTTTATCTTGCCAGAAAAGTAAATCTTTATTTCTTGCACCCATAATCATGTGTACTTTATTACCTGCATCATGGAATGCTTTTGATATTAAATAACAAGGAGCAGCCCCATATCCGCCAGCAACACATACTACTGTGCCATATTTTTCTATGTCGGTAGGTTTTCCTAATGGTCCAACTACATCTATAATTTCATCACCAATTTCTAATTGTGCAAGTTTTTTTGTTGAATAACCTACAGCCATAAATACAACGGTAAGAATACCTTTTTCCCTATCAACGTCTGCAATTGTTATAGGAACTCTTTCTCCATTATCTTCAACTCTAAATATAATGAATTGACCGGCTTTGGCATTTCTTGTAACAAATGGTGCTTCTATTTTTAACTCATATTGATTTGGACATAATTCTATTTTATCTAAGATTTTATAACCCACTCTTTGGCCTCCTTTTTGTTTATAAAAAAATTATAGCATAAAATAAAGACCGCAAATGCGGTCTTGGTAAAAATAACAAACAATAATTTGGTTTAGGATTGCGATTTATGAATAACTTGCATTGATGTATGCGAGAGCTATATTTCCTGCAGCTTCTTGTGATAAATCAGGAAATTCGTTCATAGCTATTTCACTTGCTTCATTATAATCTGCTTCAAAAGTGGCCATAAAATCTTTTATTCTTTGTGTTTGTTCTTCATTTACATATTTAGATACGTCTAATGTCTTTTTTGTTTTAGTTGGCAAAATATCTGTATTTTGTGCAGCCATAAAACCTAAAACTTCTTTTGAATCAATAGATTTTTTCCCTTCATTAGCTGTTTTTTGGGCATTTTCACTATTTTTTGTTAAATCTTCTTTTTCTTCATTCTTGAAATATTGATTAGATGACACTCCGAATCTAATTGGATTAATATTAGTCATTTCTTTGCCTCCTTATTGTTTGTTACAAAGATATAATCGACATATTTTTAATGAACTTTAGTTTATTTTTCTATTTTTTTTATTTTATCTTAATATTTGTTTACAATATTAGTGTATATTACTATTTTTTATAAATTTTTTGTTTTTAGGTGAGAAACAATAACTATCTATAGAATCTTTATTTAATACAATTTTTATTGCATTATGATAGTCGGTTCTATAGAAGAATTTATTATTTGTTTGAAGTAAATCAATAATTTTATTATCAGGGTGATTATAATTATTTTTTCCTGTAGAAATAATTACTAATTTAGTGTTTTTAATCATTTCTTCATTTAAGGAGTTTTTCGCTCCGTGGTGCCCTGCTTTTAAAATGGTAATATTATTCTTATATTTATCGGGCAAATAATAGAATGATGTTATATCTCCATCACCCATGAATAAAGAGTTTTGATTAAAATATTTTAAATTTGTAATAAGTGATTTTTGATTTGAATTTTTAATTAAATCGCCGGAAGGTTTTATTAAAGATATTTCAAAATTTTCTTCTTTATAAATCAGAGTTTCTTTTTCAATGAAAATAGGTTTTATATTTGTATTTTCAAGATAGTTAAAAATTTTAGATGATAAATATGTATTTTCGTAATTATTAGTAATAAATATTCTATTAATATGAAGATTCTCAAGTAAGTCAATAGTACCGCCTGCATGGTCAGCATCAAAGTGAGTCAGAATAAAAGAATCGATAGACTTTATACCTTTATCTTTAAGATATTTGATAATAATATTTTGAGCTTGAGAAGACCCTGATTTATATGGTATTTTACCACTATCAATTATAAAATATTTTTCTTTTGGTGATTTTATTAAAATGGCATCTGCATTATCAACACTAAAGAATATAATTTCAGGTTTATTGTTTTTTATAGGTATAAAAGTAAATGCAAATATAACAATTAAAATTGATATAATATAATAAAATTTCTTAGACAAAGTTTTAATATTATTATCTTTCTTAATATTAGATTTTAAGATGTAAATTATAAAAATAATTACCGTAAAATATAAAACTATTTGTATAATTGCTGGTTTTTTAAGATAAATAATTGAAAAAGGAAGAGAAGAGAATAATTCTGCAATTTTTACGATGTATATTAACATTGGATTTAGCAAAATATCTGCAAAATAGCAAATTTTTTGTGTGAATATCGGTATAATTGCAAGAATAGAACTTATAAAACCAACAAAAGAAACAATACTTAAAACCGGAATAATTGCAATATTTGCAAGAACAGAATAAATAGTAAAAGTATTAAAATAATAAAGTTGAAGAGGAGATGCGAATAATTGTGCAATTATAGGAATTAAAATGCAGCCCAAAGTATAATTTAAGGGTTTAAATTTAAAATTAAAAGTAAGCAGTGAAGATGTAAAAATAAGTGCAAATGTTACTATAAAAGACAGTTGAAAACCAATATCAAAAATCATTAAAGGGGAATAAGCAAGCATTATAAACGCAACTAAGAATAATAAAGACATAGTAGGAGTTTTTCTATCAATTAATTTTCCTATTAATATTAAGTTCAACATTAATGCCGCTCTTATAATTGGAGGTCCAAATCCAGTCATACATGTGTAAAACAAGATAAGTAGAATACCTGAAACAATAGAAAATTTATAATTTAGCCTTAAATTTTTTGCAAAGAAAAACCAAATACCGAAAATTAATGTAACATTCATACCTGATGCGGCAAGAATATGGAAAATGCCGGAATTAATAAATGATTTTTTAGTATCATTATCAGGGCTAATGGCATCATCGCCAAAAATAATACCACCAAGAATTTCCAGCATAGGTGATTTTATATTTTCTGCGTGAACTTTTAATATTTTATTTCTTGTATCATTAAGTTTTCTGAGAATTTTGCCTGAAACATCTTGAGCACCGGATAATATTTCCCAATTTCCATTTACATATAATAAAGAAAAAGTATTTTTGAATTGAAGATATCTGGCATAATCAAACTGAGAAGGATTTTTTGCATAATTTGGTTGTTTAAGATTTCCGTTTAATTTTAATGTATCTCCTAATTTAATATTTTGAAATTTGTCTTTTGAATCATAAATTGTTACTAAAGTTTTTGCATTAATATTTTCTAGTTTAGTATTATTTGTTTCTAAAGAATTTACTTTTGCATAAAATTTTGTTTTATCTTTATCTGCATTTGTCGGAATAGTTATAACTTTTGCAGTTATTATTACATTATTATCAGTATATGAGCTTAAATCATCAAAAAATTTTATATGAAAATTAGAATTTAAAATACCTAAAATAAAAATAAAACATAGTATGATTGAGAATCTTGTAGAAATTTGGTTTTTATAATTCAAAATAAAAACAGTTGAAAATAAAGCTAAAGAAAAAAGTAATATATGTTCTGAGAAAAATGTAATTATTCCTAACATATAAAAACAAGAAAATAATATTATTTTAACTTGTTTATTCATTAAACATATCCCTTTAAAAAAGGACTCTATATAGAGTCCTTATATATTTATATCATAGTTTTTCTTATATTTTCTTTAGAACGTTCAATTGCTTTAATTCTTTTTTCAATTGTTTTAATTTGATTACCTAAAACTCTTCTTTGTTCTTTTATTAATTGATACTGAGTATCTACTTCTTGATATTTTGCTTTATATTCTAGCAATTCATTTCTTATATTTACCTGAGCACTGTCAAGTTCAAATAAAGCATTGTTGAAATTTCCGTTTTGACTGGAAATTGCATCTTGAGAAATATTAGAGCTTGCTTTAATGTCATTACTTATACTAGTATTTGAAGGTAATTTTGCAGCAGAATTTGTTACAACATTTGTATTTGTTTTTGAAACAGGTATTTCTTCAACAGTAGAATATTCTGTAGGGTCAAAAACCATTCCGTTAGCAAAAACACTGCCTGAACATAAAAATATAGCAACTGCTAAAATTAAAATATTCTTTTTCATTATTCTCTCCAGATTTTATATTTATATATATTAAATCATTATTTTATATTGTATTGCAATATTTTTTAAATTGAATAATTTATTTGTAGGATTTAAAATAAAAAAAGTCCGAGAAAAATTCACGATAAGCTGAAAGTGTGAGTGAATTTTTTGAGTGGCGTTTTTAAAAGGTGAGTACTTTGTTAACGAGGATGACTCGGTAATAAAGTGCGATACTAGATTAAATATGAAGGAATTTATTAAAAAATTAAAATGTGATTATAGTGAGAAAGTTCGGGCTTTAATAAAACAAAAAGTCTCTTTTGTAATGACAGGTCTTACTAATTGTTCAAAATTATTCTTATTGTATCAATTTTTAATTTTTTCAAATAAAAAAACTATTTTTATTACAGATTCAGAACAAAATGCCCTAAAATATCAAAATGATTTAAAGGTCTTATTTAACCTTAATGTGGAAGTATTTCCATATCAGGATGGCTCTATATATGATACAAATTCTAAAAATTTATATAAATACGCAAAGCAGATAAAAATTCTTAGAGAATCTCAAAATTATGATGTAATAATAGTTCCGTTAAAAGCACTTTTTGAAAAGTTTCCTGATAATGATTTTTATGAAAAAAATAAAATACAAATAAAAATAGATGATGAAATTAATGTAGAAGAATTTGCCAAAAAGCTTGTTAAACTTGGTTATAAAAGAAAGACATTAGTTGCTGATATTGGGGAATTTAGTATTAGGGGAGACATCATAGATGTTTTTCCTCTTAGTGAAAAACCATATAGAATTGAACTATGGGGAGATACCGTTACTGATATAAGAATTTTTGATAATACAAATCAAAGAAGTATCGAAAAGGTTAAATTAGCTGAAATATTACCATTATATAAGTTTATATTAGATAAAGACTCCTATAAAAAAGTAGAAAAATATAATAACGAAGAAGAGAAAGTTATAGAAATAATTAGTTCAATAAAGAATGAAGATTATTTTGAAGGTATTGAGTATTATGAGTCATATTTTAATACTGATTTAGATGTTTTAACAAGAATAATAAATCCAAGTGATTTTATTTGTATTTTAGATGACTATACTCAAATAAAATCAAGATATGAACAAATGACAGAGAATTTAGAAAAACAATATTTAGAAAATATAAAAACAAATCAAACTCTGCCTCTTGAAAAACTAAATCATTATGCTCTTAAAGAATTTTTAACAACAATAAGTAAATTTTTAAAAATATATTTTGATAATTTTATATCGGAAGAATATGACATAAATATAGAACTTAATACACAATTAATTCCATATTTTTCTTCAGGAATAGATGAAATTGTATCATTTATTGAGAAAAAGATAAAAGAAAATTATACGGTTATAGCTGCAACTGATTATAAAAACAGAGTAGAAGAAATTTTAAAAGAATATGAACTTTCATATTCAGAAGAAAAAGTTGAGGATAAAAAAGTGTACGTAACAAACAATCTTGTTTTATCCGGTAGCATAATAGAAAATTGTAAAATAATAGTAATTACAGATAAAGAATTATTTAATAAACGTTCAAAAGATATAACTTCAGTAAGATATAACTATAGAAGAGAAAATTTAGATTTTATAGAGAGCCTAAATGATATAAAGGAAGGCGATTATATTGTTCATATGGTTCATGGAATAGGAATATTCAGAGGTTTATCTAAACAAGTAATAGATAATGAAGAAAAAGACTATTTGACATTAGAATATGCCCGAGGAGATAAATTACATATACCTGCTGAACAAATAAATATGCTCTGCAGATATAGAGGATCAGGAAATATAGTTCCGTCTTTATCAAAGATGGGAGGAAATGACTGGAATATAACCAAAGGAAAAGTAAAAAAAGCAGTTGAAGATGTTGCAAAAGATTTAATAAATTTATATGCAATAAGAAAACTATCCAAAGGATATGCATTTGAGCCTGATACCCCTTGGCAATACGAAATGGAAGATGCTTTTGAATTTACGGAAACTCCTGACCAGATGAAAGCTATATCTCAAACAAAAGAAGATATGGAATCTGAAAAACCTATGGATAGGTTAATATGCGGAGATGTTGGATTTGGAAAAACAGAAGTTGCAATAAGAGCAATATTTAAAGCTGTAATGTCATCTAAACAAGCAGCAGTTGTTGTCCCTACAACAATACTTGCAATGCAGCATTATCAAACAATATCAGACAGGTTTAAACCATTTCCAGTTAAAGTAGAACTTCTTTCAAGATTTAAAAGTAATAAAGAGCAAAAAGAGATTATAAAAAAACTTATTTTAGGGGAGATTGATGTAGTAGTAGGTACTCATAGATTATTACAGGATGATATACAATTTAAAGATTTAGGACTTCTTGTAATAGATGAAGAACATAAATTTGGAGTAAAGCATAAAGAAAAATTGAAACGACTAAAGAAGAATATTGATATATTAACAATGTCGGCAACGCCTATACCAAGAACGTTATATATGTCTTTATCCGGAATAAAAGATATGAGTATAATAAATACTCCGCCTACAAACAGATTGCCTATAAAAACATACATAGGCGAATATAAAGAATCAATAATAAAAAATGCAATTAATTATGAACTTGAAAGAGAAGGTCAGGTTTTCTATTTGTATAACAGAGTAGAAAGTATATATGATTTTGCAAAAAATTTAAAAGAATTAATGCCAAATATAAGACTTGCAGTTGCACATGGACAAATGGATAAGAATGCACTGGAACAAATAATGGTAGATTTTTTAAATAAAGAATATGATGTCTTATTGTGTACAACAATAATAGAGTCAGGATTAGATATACAAAATGCAAATACAATGATAATACATGATGCTGATAAATTTGGACTTGCTCAGTTGTATCAAATAAGAGGAAGGGTTGGAAGAACTGCACGTCAGGCATTTTGTTATTGTTTATATAAGAGCAATAAGAATTTAACGCAAGATGCTGTTAAAAGATTAAAGTATATTAAAGAATTTACAACGCTTGGCAGCGGATATCAAATTGCAATGCGAGATATTGAAATAAGGGGCGTTGGAAACGTATTAGGTACAAAACAGCATGGTCAAATGGTAAATGTGGGCTTTGATACATATTGTCAACTTTTAGAAGATGCTATTGCTGAAATACAAGAAGGAAAAGTTAATGAGTATAAACCTGCAATAGTGGATATAAATGTTACAGCATATATACCTGATGAATGGGTGGGTTCTAAAGAACAAAAAATGATAGAGTATAAGCGTTTGGCTGATGTTAAATCTATAGAAGAACTTGATTTAATAAAATCAGAGTGGAAAGATAGATTTTCAAAAATGTCAGAACCTGTTGAAAATTTAATAAAACTTGTAAACTTAAGATTATTGGCGACACAAGCCGGAATTTCATTAATTAGAGAAGTTGATTCAACAATAAGGATATATATAAATTTATCTAAAGGAGAGTGGAATATATTATCTAATGGATTAGATAAAAATATTACAAAATATATTAAGTATACACTTGCTCCGAATACTTGTAATGACGGGAAAAGTATACTAATTATTAACACAAATTATATAAATTTTGATGAATTGTTTAACATTCTGGCTAATTTATTTTATCATATACTAAAGATAGGATATGATTATAATCCAAATGTGAAAGGTTAGTATTAACCAAGGAGAAAATTATGAATAAATTAAAAGTAGTTGCATTTGCACTTCTTACAATGTTCCTTTTTACAGGATGTAGTTTGAAAAAGAATGATAACGATATCATAAAGATAAATGATACAGTTATCACAAAAACAGAATTTAATAAGGCTTATGATACAGTTGTATCCGGTAAAATGTTTGAACAAATGGGTGTTGATTTAAAAAAAGATCCTGATAATATTTTTGCACTAATGATGAGAGAACAAGTTGTTTCAACATTAATCGTTAAAGCTCTTTTAAATGAAGAAATGGATAAACGTAAGATTACTGTATCTAAAGAAGATCTAGAAAATGCAGAAAAAGAAATAATAAGTAAGTTTGGTACAAAAGAACAATTCTTACAAATTTTAAAAGCTAATAATGTAACCTATGATAATTTTAAAAAGGATTTGCAAGAAGAAATCAAAATGAAAAAATTTGTAGATTCAATTGCAATGGTTTCAATAGGCGAATCTGTAGCAAAAAAATATTATGATGATAACATAGATAAATTTAAGTATCCGAAAAGAGTAAGGGCATCACATATATTAATATCTGCTAATATTAATCAGATAAAAGATAAGATAAAAGAAGAAAATAAAGATTTAACAGATGAAGAAGTAAATGCTAAAGCAGAAGAAGAGATGCAAGCCAGATTAAAAAAAGCAGAGAAATTGCAAGCTCAATTAAAGAAGGCACCAAAAACATTTGCTAAATTGGCTAAAGAAAATTCAGAAGATTTGGCAAGTGCAATAAAAGGTGGAGATTTAGGGTTCTTTGCTAAAGAAGAAATGGTTGAACCATTTGCTCAAGTTGCTTTTTCAATAGCTCCTAATACTATTTCTGATGTTGTGAAAACTGATTTCGGATATCATATTATAATGGTTACGGATAGAAATGAAGCAGGCACATTATCTTTTGAACAAAGTAAAAAGGATATTATTAATTACTTAGAAAGTCAGGATAAAGTTGATATATTAAAAAATAAAATTGAAAGCTTAAGAAAAGAAGCTAAAATAGAATATTTGGATCCTGCATATAATCCGGAAGAAATACAAAAGAAAATAAAAGAACAAGCAGAAAAGAATCCTGAATTAAAGGCGTTAACATCGCTTCAGACGAAAAGTAATAAATAAATTTATAGAATGGCAAAGAAAAATATAAAATTTTCTTTGCCATTTTTTTGGAGATTTTATGTTAATAAGGCAAAATGAATTAGATAATTTGTTAAAGAAATTAAGGCAAGAAAATAAAACAATAGTCACAACAAATGGGTGTTTTGATATTTTACATGTTGGACATGTAAGATATTTGAATAAAGCAAAGAGTTTTGGGGATGTATTAATAGTTGCTCTAAATTCAGATAAGTCTGTGAAAAAAATAAAAGGTGAAAGTCGTCCTATAAATAATGAGGAAGATAGAGCAGAAGTTTTATCAGCATTAAGAAGTGTAGATTATGTAGTATTATTTGATGAAACTTCTCCAATAGACTTACTTTTAAAAATAAAACCTGATGTACATACAAAAGGTGCTGATTATACAATAGAAACACTTCCTGAGGCAAAAGGAATAATGGCTGCAGGTGGAAGAATTGAATTTATTTCTTTTGTTGAAGGGAAATCAACTACTTCAATTATAGAAAAAATGAAAACGAAATAAATCATAAGATGGGGATAAACGGCTTATTACTCTAGTAATAAAGTTTGTGTTTTTTTTCTCATCGTATTAAAATATATAGGAAAAAGAGGGAAAAATAATGAGGGATATAAATACAATGACAACATATTCATTAGAAGAAATATCACAAATAGTAGGTGGTATTTTAACGAAATTGGAAGATGTTAAAATAACAAAATTGGGACCTCCTTTATTAGCTGATGAAAATACATTAGCATTAGCATTGAATGAAGATGAAATAGAAAATTTATCCAAGACAAAAGCAAAAGCAGCATTGGTTCCAATAGGAGTTACATCTGAATTAATTTCAACAATAGAAGCTGAGCGCCCGCGTTTAGCAATGATGAAATTGTTGCATTTATTTTATATGCCGCCAGATTCAACAGTTGGGATTCATCCGAGTGCAACAGTTCATCCGACTGCAAAAATAGGAGAAAATGTTGCCATTGGACCAAATGTAGTTATTTCCAAAAATGTAGTAATAGGAAAAAATACGAAAATATTAGCAAATACCTATATAGGCAGGGCCGTACAAATTGGTGAAAATTGTTTATTTCATCCGGGATGTAATATTGGTGATAATGCAATAATAGGAAATCGTGTTATATTACAACATTCAGTAAGTATAGCTGCAGACGGATTCAGTTTTGTTACAGAAAATCCTAATAATGTTGAAAATGCAAGACAAGAAGGCAGTGTAAAAGAAGATAATACTGACCAAAAAATATACAAAATACCTTCAGTTGGTTCAGTTGTAATCGAAGATGATGTTGAAATAGGTGCAAATAGCTGTATTGATAAAGGTACGATAGAAAATACAGTTATAGGAGAACAAACAAAAATAGATAATCTAGTACAAATAGGGCATAACTGTAAAATTGGAAAAGGCTGTATGATTGTATCTCAAGTTGGTATTGCAGGAAGCTGCAAAATTGGAGATAGAGTTGTAATAGCTGGTCAAGTTGGTATGGCTGATCATATTGAAATAGGAAGTGACTCAATTATAATGGCTAAAGCCGGTATAACACGAAGCTTCCCGGAAAAATCAATATTAATTGGTGCTCCTGCAATGCCTAGAAAAGATTTCATTAAACATATGAAAACCATGAAAAAAGCAGAGGATTTGGTAAATAAATTCAAAGATTATGAGCATTTGCTAAAGGATTAGATTAATGGGTACTTTAAAAAAAGAGGTTATATTAAAATCAGTAGCTTTAATGACAGGTCTTGAATCGGAAGCGAGAGTTTGTCCTTCTAAAGAAAAAGGTATAAGATTTCATGTTGCCGGTAAAAGTATAGAGGCGAAGGTTGAAAATGTTGTTTCAACAGAACATTGTACCGTTATTGGGAATAATGAAATAAAAGTAATGTTAATAGAACATTTTATGGCGGCTTGCGCAATATGTAAAATAGATTCAGTTGATGTATATCTTTCGCATTTTGAACTCCCTATATTGGGCGGTGCTTCAAAAGAATGGGTAAATGCTTTTGAAGAAGCTGGTATAATAGAACCAAATGAAAGAAAAATATCATTAACAGATCCGGTTTCATATCTTAACGGAAAAACTCATTTGGTTGTATTACCTTCTGAAAATTTGAATGTGACATATAGTGTTAATTTTAAACATAAAGATTTAAAAAACAGATGGGTAAGTATAGATATAAGTAGACTGGATGAAATTACAGAAGCAAGAACTTTTGGTTATTTGAATGAGCTTGAAATGCTTCAAAAGGCAGGCTATGCCAGAGGTGCTAATATAAACAACACAGTAGGTTTAACAGATGATGGTTATACAACTGAATTAAAATCTGAATATGAACCAATAAAACATAAAATTCTTGATTTAATAGGAGATTTCTATCTCGCAGGTTGTAATATATTAAATTTTAAAGCAGAAATAATAGTAAAAGAAGCAGGACACACTGTTCATGTTAAAACGGCAAGAATGTTAAAAGATAAATTAATAATGGAGGAATAATGACAGAAGAGCAAATAGTGACATTTGATGTGATAGATATAATGAATATGATACCTCACAGATATCCTTTTTTACTCGTTGATAGAATAACAGAATGTGTTCCGGGAAAATATTGTAAAGGTTATAAAAATTTAACAATGAATGAAGAATTTTTCCAAGGTCATTTCCCAAATAATCCGGTGTTTCCAGGTGTGTTACAGCTAGAAGCGATGGCTCAAATGTCAGCAGGTGTACTAATGCCATTACCACAATATAAAGATAAATTATTTTTATATGCCGGAATAGATGGAGTAAGGTTCAGAAAACAAGTTAAACCTGGTGATAGATTTGATATGGAAGCAGAATTGGTAAAAATAAAAGGCCCGATAGCAAAAGCACATGCAAAAGGTTTTGTAGATGGTCACCTTGCAGTAGAAGCAGACTTAATGTTTTCAATTGTAGGTAATAAATAGAGAGGAAGAAAATTATGGCTATACATGAAACAGCAATTATAGCAAAAGATGCAGTAATACCTGCAAGTTGTGAAATAGGACCTTATGTAGTAATAGGTGAAAATGTTGTTTTGGGCGAAAATGTAAAAATATTTGCAAATGCATATTTGGAATGTTGTGAAATAGGAGATAATACTACAATATATCCGTTTGCAAGTATAGGAACAGCTCCTCAAGATTTAAGCTATAAAGGCCAAAAAACAAAAGCTGTTATAGGAAAAAATTGTATTATAAAAGAATATGTAACAATAAATAGAGCTGCTGGTGAAGACGGTGCTATAACAAAAGTAGGAGATAAATGTTTATTTATGGCATCAGCTCATGTGGCTCACAATTGTGTAGTGGAAGATGAAGCAATATTTGCAAATTTGGCAACTATCGGCGGACATTGTCACGTTGGTAAAGGCGCATTTTTAGGTGGAATGAGCGTATATCATCAAAATGTAAGAATTGGTGAATATGTTATTGTATCAGGTTTTTCTGCCGCAAGAATGGATCTTCCTCCGTTTTGTAAAGCAGATGGTCGTCCTGCAATTATGCACGGTCCAAATGTTATAGGACTAAAGAGAAGAGGATTCTCTCCTCAAGAAAGAAAAAATATAAGAGAGGCATACAAATTAATACAATCAAGAACCCATAAATTATCAGATGTTGTTAATATTTTAGAAGAAAAATATGCAGATGATAAAAATGTTCTAAGGCTTGCAGAATTTATTAAAACATCAAAAAGAGGCATATATTTATCAAGATGTAATGATCTTGTAGATGAAGAGGTATAAAAATGAATAATAACCTATGGGAAAAATATGCAAAAGTATTGGTGGAGTATTCTGTAAATGTTCAACCTGAAGAACTAACTGTAATAAGGACTGATTCATATCTTTCTCAGCCGCTTATAAAAGAAATATATAAGCAGGTTCTTTTAAGAGGCGGATATCCTGTTGTTAGAATGGGAGTTGAAGGATTAAACGAAGTTTTTATAAAAAATGCAACAGATAAACAATTAGAATATATAGATCCAATGCTTGAAGTTGAATACAAGCAAGCAAAAAATATGATTTCCATAGGCGCACCGTTAAATATAAAAAATATGGCAAGAAGTGATGCTATGAAAATGGCGAAGAGAGCAAGTGTTATGAAAGATTTATCTGCAGCTATGATGCAAAGAACTGCAGATGGTGATTTTAATTGGGTAATTGCAGATTTCCCAACAAATGCACTTGCTCAAGAGGCAAAAATGTCACTTGATGAGTATACAGAATTTTTGATAAAGGCATGTTATCTTCATTTGGATAATCCTGTAGAGAAATGGAAACAAATAGCACAAGAACAAAAAAGGATAGAAGATTATCTTAATGGAAAATCTAAATTAAGAATTACCGGAGAAAAAACAGATATTACGTTTAATGTATCTGGAAGAATTTGGAAAAATTGTGCAGGAGAATATAATTTTCCTGATGGAGAAGTTTATACATCTCCTGTTGAAGATAGTGCTCAAGGTCAGATATATTTTGATTTTCCTCAAATATATAGAGGCAATGAGGCTCAAAAAGTATTATTAACATTGGAAAAAGGTAAAGTTGTTGATGCTAAGGCAGAAAAAGGCGAAGATTTCCTTTTAAAAATGCTTGATATGGATGAAGGTTCAAGATTTGTTGGCGAAATAGCTATAGGTACAAATGAAATGATTCAAGATATTACAGGAAATATCTTGTTTGATGAGAAGATTGGCGGATCTATTCATATGGCTATAGGTGCATCATATCCTGAGGCTGGAGGAAAAAATGTTTCTGGTCTCCACTGGGATTTAATTAAGAACATGAAAAATGGTGGAAAAATTTATGTTGATGATGTGCTTATTTATGAAAATGGTAAATTTATTATATAATTAAAAATTGTCCGAGAAAAAATTCACGATAAGCTGAAAGAGTGAGTGAATTTTTTTGAGTGGCATTTTCAAAAGGTGAGTACTTTGTTAGCGAGGATGACTCGGTAACAAAGTGCGATACTAGATTAAATTATCATTTAAGCATATCAAATAAATCTTTATTACTTTCAATTTGTTTTTGACTCCAGTCGGAAGTGCAGATAATAGATGCCTCTACAATTTTTTCTATAGGAAATTTTTGGATACAACTCCAAGATGAATTAATTAATTCATTTCTGTTTGTTCTTTTTTTTAGATTTTGTATAAACTTGTCTTTTTTTTCTTGTTCTATGTTGATATTATTTATAGATTTTTCAATTTCTGTAAAATAGCCTTCTAGAAAAGCATCATAGAAAATATCTTTATCTTCTTGTGTATATTCAAAAGCAAAAGAAGTATTTAAACTTGAAAATATAATTAATGAAAATATAAATAAAATAATTTTTCTCATAAAATATCCTTTTGTTTAAGTATTAAAAAAAAATGAAACAAAGAGAATACCTTTATGAGCAATTTAGATTGATAAAATTATTTTGTGATACAATCTAAGTATATAGTGGTACAAAAAGAATGGAGTAATAAATTAATGAAAGAACTTTCTTCACTACAAATCGAAAGATTAAAATACCAGCCAAAATTGCCAGAATCATTAGCCGGTGGCATAAATAATTTAGAATTGGTAGAAGGTAATAAAACAGAATGTGTTAAAGATACTGAACAAATAAAGGAATTGTTTTCAAATATATATGGAAAACCAATTGTTACATTTAAAAAGACTCCTGAAAAGATTATTCCTGAAAAAAGTAATGTAGGAGTAATTTTATCAGGCGGACAAGCTCCTGGCGGACATAATGTAATAGCAGGTTTATATGATGCTTTAAAACAAGCAAATCCACAAAATAAACTTTATGGGTTTTTAGGTGGTCCATCTGGAATTATAGAAGGTAATTATATTGAATTTACAGATGAAAAAATAGATGATTACAGAAATACAGGTGGTTTTGATATTATTGGTTCTGGAAGAACAAAACTTGAAACAGAAGAACAATTCCAAAAAGCATTAAAAGTATGTAAAGAATTAGATATAACAGGAATTGTTATAATTGGTGGTGATGATTCAAATACTAATGCAGCATTATTAGCAGAATGGTTTGTTAAAAATAATGCAGGTATTCAAGTTATAGGTTGTCCTAAAACAATAGACGGCGACTTAAAGAACGATCAAATTGAAATTTCATTTGGTTTCGATACTGCAACAAAAACATATGCAGAATTAATAGGAAATATTTTAAGAGATGCTAATTCTGCGAAGAAATACTGGCATTTTATTAAATTAATGGGTAGAAGTGCTACTCACGTTGGTTTAGAAGTTGCTCTTCAAACACAACCTAATATAACTTTAATTTCAGAAGAAGTTGAAGAAAAGAAAATGTCATTAAAACAGATTGTTGATTATATTGCTCAAATAGTTGCAAAAAGAGCAGATTTGGGTAAAAACTTTGGGGTTGCTTTAATACCTGAAGGTTTAATTGAATTTATTCCTGAAATAAAATCAATGATTTCAAATTTAAATGATGTATTAGCTGTATTAGAAAATGATTCAGCATATAAATCAGCTGATGAGAATACTAAATTCAATATAATTGAAAATAAATTAAATAATGAAGATTCTTCAGTATTCGCTTCTCTACCTACAATGATTAAACAACAATTATTAATGGATAGAGATCCTCATGGAAATGTACAAGTTTCGAAAATTGAAACAGAAAAATTATTAATTGAAATGGTAAGTCATAAATTAGAAGAAATGAAAAATGAAGGAAACTTCAAAGGTAAGTTCTCTGCTCAATGTCATTTCTTTGGTTATGAAGGCAGATGTGCATTCCCAACAAATTTTGATGCTGATTATTGTTATTCATTAGGATATAACGCATTTGCATTATTGAAGTTTGGTTTAACCGGTTATTTATCATCTGTTAAAAATCTTTCAGCTCCAGCATTAGAATGGGTTGCTGGTGGTGTTCCTTTAACAATGATGATGAATATGGAAAAAAGACATGGTCAATTTAAACCGGTTATAAAGAAAGCTCTTGTAGAACTGAATGGACCTGTTTTTAAAGAACTAGAAAAGAACAGAGAAGTTTGGGCGATGGAAGATAAATATATTTATCCTGGTGCTATTCAATATTTTGGACCTTCAAGTATTTGTGATATAACAACAGAAACTTTAAGACTTGAAAATGCAGCAAAATTAACAGCTGTATAGCAACAAAATTAAAAAAATAAAAAATCCTGCTTTATAAAAGCAGGATTTTTTATTCATATGGGTAATTTTTTTTATTTTTTTTTTAATTAATATAATTTTAAAGATGTCCTATAAAAATTCACAATAAGATGAAATTGTGATATTAGATTAATTATTATTATGTTAGAGAAAAGGAAAAAATATGAATATGTTTTGTTTTCAATGTGAACAAACTGCAAAAGGAACTGGTTGCAAAGTAAATGGAGTCTGCGGTAAAACATCGGATACTGCAAATTTACAGGATGAGTTAATTAATAGTATTGTTAAACTTGCATGTTGTAATAATAAGAATGATGATACTGTGAAACTTATAGTAGATTCTCTTTTTACAACTGTAACTAATGTAAATTTTGATAATGATTCAATTTTTTCTATGATAAAAAAAGTAAGAGAACTAATAGATTGTGAAGAAGATTTTGATATAAATTCAGTTTGGAATGAAAAAAATGATGATATAAGAAGTTTAAAATCATTAATTTTATTTGGAATAAAAGGAATTGCTGCATATTATTATCATTCGAATATTTTAGGCTATAGAGATGGGAAAATTGAAGATTTCTTTTATGAAGCCCTTAATGCTATTGCTAAAAATCAAGATAAAGATGAATTATTAGAATTAGTGTTAAAAACTGGAAAAATTAATTTGATGTGTATGGAGCTTTTAGATAAAGCTAATACAGAATGTTTTGGAACTCCCAAACCAACGAAAGTTACAACAAATATAGAAAAAGGTCCTTTTATAGTTGTAACCGGCCATGATTTAAAAGATTTAGAATTATTATTGGAGCAAACAAAAGATAAAGGAATAAATATATATACACATGGTGAAATGCTTCCTTGTCATGGATATCCAAAGCTAAAAGAATATAAACATTTAAAAGGTAATTTTGGAACCGCTTGGCAAAATCAACAAAAGGAATTTGATAACCTTCCTGCACCAATTTTATTTACTACTAATTGTATAATGCCTGTTAAAGAAAGCTATAAAGATAGGGTTTATACAACATCATTAGTAGAGTATCCTGATGTAATTCATATAGGTAAAGATAAAGATTTTACTCCATTGATAGAAAAGGCCATAGAATTAAAAGGGTATAGTGAAGAGAAAAAAATGACAGGAATAAATGGCGGAGATGTTTTAACCGTAGGCTATGCTCATAGCAGTTTATTATCATTAGCTGATAAAATTATTTGTGCTGTTAAAGAGGGAAAGATAAAACATATATTCTTGGTAGGAGGCTGCGATGGTGCAAAAACAGGAAGAAATTATTATACAGAATTTGTGAAGAAGGCTCCGAAAGATACAATTATATTAACACTTGCCTGCGGTAAATACAGGTTTAATGATATTGATTTAGGCGAGATAGATGGAATTCCTAGATTATTAGATTTGGGTCAATGTAATGATGCCTATTCCGCTATAAAAATAGCAATAGAATTTTCAAAAGTATTCAATTGCAATATTAATGATTTACCATTATCACTTATACTATCTTGGTATGAGCAAAAAGCAGTTTGTATTTTATTATCGCTTTTATATTTGGGTATAGAAAATATAAAACTTGGACCAACATTGCCTGCTTTTATTTCTCAGAATGTTTTAAAGATACTTGTTGATAAATATAAAATAAGTCCAATTACAACCGCAGAAGATGATTTAAAGGAAATTTTAAATCATTAAGATTTTCTTTAAATTTAAAATTATTCATTAAAAAAATCCATATCTGTTTTAATGATATTATAATTTCCATTTATTGCGAAAAGAGCTCTATCTTGACCTCTTATATTCGGTGGTGAAAAATTATTTGCATCTGCTTCAATTACACAATCTGAATTTTCAATGTTATCTATATCTATATTTTGGCAGCCTTTATTGAATTTAATTATAGATATTAAGAGCCCATCATTACGTAAAATTGTTGGATTGTTTTGAAATGATTTTAAATTATATTTATAAATTTTCTCTTGTGTAAATTCAGAAGCTTGCATTGTTCCAGTTTCAAAATAGTATATTTGTTTTACCGAAGAACCAAAGATTAGTTCTTGAGCAAGTTCTTCAGAACTATTATAAATGTCGCTATCATTTGAACTTATCTTTATTGCTAAAGATTTTTGTAAATTTATTAGAGTATTTTTATATTTATTATTTGATGAAACATTGTCTTGATTCAGTTCATTAAAAATTTGTTTATAGAAAAAAATAAAAACTAAAATACAAAATAATATTATAATGCTCCATTTAATAATTTGGATTTTTCTTGTTGTTGTATATTCTGTTGTAACAATATCATTGAAATTTCTAATTTGAAGAGAGGCATAAATTAAAATAAAAATAGTAATTGCTATTATAAAAAAGTATAAGACTATAGAAATTAAATTAGATGATTCCATTATTGTTGATATCCTATTTATTTTTTATATTCCCAAAATTTCTAAATTATCAAATGTACCAAGTTTCTTATATTTAAATAAATTATCATTGATGGCAATTTTTTGTGCTAAAAATGCTCCCAAAATGGCTTCTAGTTGAGCAACAGGTAACATATTAACAGGTAGTTCTCTCATATTATATTTAATTCTTAATGTATCTTGTAGAGCCTTACAGTCAATAGGCGAGCGTTCTTTAAAAGCAAAACTATTACCGAAAAATACTTTCATATTTTCTATATCAAAACGAAAAATATCAAATCCTTTTTGTTTTAATTCATTAAAATACTCACTACCTCGTGATGAAAATCTATTAGTCCAGTCATCTCTATTTAACATATGTGTATTTAAATTTACAGGATGATATGTTCTTGAATTATACTTCCATTTACTGTTAATCATAATTTCATTTTCAGGAATAGAAACAAGAATAATAGAATTTTGTTTTCCTGCAAAATTATTAAGAAAATATTTTACATCATTCATAGAAAAAAGTTTATCAAGCGTTATAATATTTAAGTTTCTGTCTAATACAGCAGCTGCCGATTCTATTGTACTTAATCCACCTAAAGAAATACCAATAAATGAAACTTTTGAATCTTTATCTTTTATAATGTCCATAAATAAATCTATGATATAATTTTATGTTACTATAATAAAGTATAAATGATTTAGCATAATAATACAAATCGGAGATAATATATGTTTACAGCTGATAAAGAAGAACTGATAAAGAATCTTGATAAAATAAAAAACCCATCAGTTTTAGTAATTGGCGATATGGCAATAGATGAGATGATATATGGTATGACAGACAGAATGAGTAGAGAAGCTCCTGTTTTAATATTGAGACATTATAATACTAAAATAATATTAGGGGCTGCATCTAATGCAGCTAATAATATAGCATCTTTAAATAACGGTAAAGTTAGTGTAATCGGAACATATGGTGATGATTATTATGCTCCAATATTATTGAGTGCTTTCAAAAATTCTAATGTAAATACAGAATATATGGTAGAAGATGCCCAAAGAGCAACTACTGTTAAAACAAGAATATCAGGTTCTTGCTCTCAATCAGTGACACAGCAAATTGTCAGAATTGACAGGGAAACTATAGATCCACTATCTAAAGAAACAGAAGAAAAAGTAATAATGCAAATGGAAAAAGCGATTCCATTGCATGATGCAGTTATTTTATCGGATTACAATATTGGTTTGTTAACAGATAGAGTTATAAAAAAAGCGATTGAACTGTGTAAAAAATATAATAAGATTATAGTCGTTGATTCTCAGAAAGATTTAGATAGATTTCAAGGAGTAACATCTATGACTCCAAATCAACCGGATAGCGAAAAATTTGTTGGCTTTTTTATAAAAGATAATGAAACTTTAGAAAAAGCTGGTAAAGAACTTTTAAATAAAACAAATGCTGATTCTGCATTAATAACACTTGGTGGTGATGGAATGGCATTGTTTGAAAAAAATGGAAATTTTGTAAAAGTTCCAGTATTTAACAAGACAGATGTATTTGATGTAACGGGAGCTGGTGATACTGTAGTTGCTACTTATACACTTGCTTTAGCTGCCGGATTTAGTAAAAAAGACGCAGCAATTTTGGGTAATCTTGCTGCAAGTATTGTTATACGTTATTTTGGTTGTGCAACAACAACTGTTGATGTTTTAAAATCTGTTTTGGAAAAAATGGATTTTAATAGTTTTACAATAAGAGTATAAGGAGTTTTTCATGTTAAAAAAATTAAAAGTAACAGATTATATTATAATTTTATTTATAATAGTTTTAGTTGTAATTGGAACATTTGCTGTATTTAAAAAGAAAAACTTCTCTAATCTACCTATAGAAAAAGAAGCAAAAATTCAATTTGAAGTATTTTTCAGAGGGGTAACTATTTCTGATACAGAATCACCATTTAAGGTTGGTGAAGATGCTTTTATAACAATAAGAAATGTACCTTATACTAAATTAAAAATTGTTGCAATGGATGTAAGCCAAAGAAAAATTATAATCCCTGCTAATAATGAAAAAGGGTTCTTAATTGCAGATGATATTTCAATGCCGAATTTATATGATTTTGTTGTTAGATTAGAAGATACTGCAAAGAAAACTTCTGATGGATATGTTGCAGGCGGCAATAAAATTAAGATGGGTATACCTGTTGTAATTGAAGGTCCAAAATATAAATATACAGGTACTATTTCTAATGTTCAAGAGGTTCAATAAACTAAAAATTAATAATGAAAATTTTAGAGTCTAAAATATATAGTATAATTAATTATTTTATAAATAATATTCAAAATAAAACAGATAATATAAGAAAAAAAAGTTTTTTTCTTATAAATATAGATTTATTTATTTTAGCTTCATTCTTACTAACATATTTGACTTCAATATTTTGTTCAACTGAGTTAATAGGAATTATTTCTCTTCTGCCAATAATGCTGGTTGTATTAAAAGTTTTCATTTCAAAAGGTGAAAAAATAGAGTTAGATCATTGTAATTTTTATATTTTAATATATTTATTAATATGTTTTATAACAAATTTTACTTCATCAATGCCAATTCAAAGTTTATATGGATTTATGAAAACTTTTATATATATAAGTTTTTATTTTGCCTTGTGTCAATTTTTAAAGACAAATAAAAAAAGAATAACGGCTTTAATATGTTTTATTTGTGTTTTAGTCTCGTTCGAGAGCATTGTTGGAATATTTCAAAATATATTCGGAGTAGAAAGTATATCAACTTGGCAGGATACAAGTTATGTTAATCCGGAAGATGTAATATCAAGGGTATATGGAACATTAAAACCATATAATCCAAATTTGCTTGGTGGGTATTTGATAGCTGGAGTTTCTTGTGTTATTGGTGTTTTTAGTTTATTGCTTGCAAAGATTAAAAAAAATAAATGGAATAGATATATTATAATTCCAAGTTTTATAGCTATATTTATATCATTCTTAGCAATATTTTTAACGGGATGCCGAGGTGCTTATGTCGCATTGTTTACCATGATCTTGGCTTATATTATAGCTTCTTTCAGAATTGTATTTTTTGATATAGATATTGAAAAATTGAAATTGATATGGAAAAGTGCTTTTGCAGTTTTTTGCACAAGTGCTGTTGGATTTTTAGCATTGAATCATGCTATTTTTCAAAGATTAATGTCCATTTTTATTTTAAGAGGTGATTCTTCAACATCCTTTAGAATAAATGTATATAATTCAGCTGTTCAAATGTTTCAGGATAATTGGTTATATGGAATAGGCGTTGGTAATAAAGTATTTAGAGAAATTTATGGACTTTATATGCTTTCAGGTTTTGATGCTTTAAGCTGTTATTGTGTATTCCTTGAAATGGCTGTTGAAAGTGGAATTTTATCTTTAATTGCATATATTTTATTTCTGTATGTTCTTTTGAGTTCAGCAATAAAATGTTTTATAATAAGTAAAGAATTAAGTGATAAAATATTATTAACTGTTGGATTTGCTGCTATAATTGGTGTAATGGTACATGGATTTGTAGATACAATATATTTTAGACCGCAAGTTCAGTATATTTTTTGGACAATGGCTGCAATAATAACAGTTTTGGTAAGAGATAATAAAGTGGAAGAATAATGAAAATACATGAATATCAGGCAAAAGAGCTATTTAAACAATATGGAATAGATGTTCCGAAATCTATTCTTTGTGAAAAAAGAGAAGATATAGAAAAATCAATATCAAAAGTATCAATACCTTGCGTAATAAAAGCTCAGGTACACTCAGGTGCGAGAGGTAAAGCTGGTGGTGTTAAATTGGCTGATAGTTATGAAAATGCTTTAAATATAGCAAATTCAATTTTAGGAATGGAGTTAAAATCTACTCAGGCAGGTATAAAAAAAGTTAACAAAATACTTATTGAAGAAGCAGTAAAAATAGATAAAGAATTATACATAAGTTTAACTTTTGATAGAGCAAATGAGTGTATTGCTTTTATAATTTCATCTCAAGGTGGAATGGATATTGAAGAAGTAGCAAAAAGTAGTCCTGAAAAAATATATACTATGTTAATAAAAGACAAGTTTGAACCATTAAGTTTAATAAGCAAACTTGGTTTTGACGAAAAAATAACAATAAAAATATGTAATATTGCTAATTCATTATATAAACTTATAAAAGAGAAAGATGCTTCTTTGGTCGAGATAAATCCTTTGGTTGTAACAAAAACCGCAGATGTTGTTGCCTTAGATGCAAAAATTAACTTTGACGATAATGCCTTGTTTAGACATGAAGAAATTGCTGCATTAAAAGATGAAAAGGAAGAAAATCCATATGAACTAGAGGCACAAAAATATGGGTTAAATTATATAAAATTGGATGGAACAATAGGTTGTATGGTAAATGGTGCAGGTCTTGCTATGGCGACAATGGATATAATAAAGTTAGCCGGAAAAGATGCTGCTAATTTCTTAGATGTTGGGGGCGGTGCAAGTAGTGAAAAAATTGAACACGCTTTCAAGATATTGATATCAGACAAAAATTTAGAGGCTGTATTTATAAATATTTTTGGCGGTATCTTAAGATGCGATTTTTTAGCTGAAGGTGTAAAAAATGCTATACAAAATTTAAAAATAAATATTCCTATAATTGTAAGAATGGAAGGTACAAATAAAGAAGAAGGTGCAAAAATTTTAGCAAATTCAGGCTTAAAATTTACAGTTGTAAAAAATTTAAATGAGGCAATAGAGGTAATCAGAAAGATATAATGTCTATATTTATAAATGAAAATACAAAATTAATTGTTCAAGGAATCACTGGAAAAGAAGGTTCTTTTCATGCTAAAAGTTGTCAGGAATATGGAACAAAGTTAGTGGGCGGAGTAACACCTAAAAAAGGTGGGACTGAAATTTTAGATGTACCTGTTTTTAATAGTGTAGAAGAAGCAGTAGCAGAAGTTAAGCCTAATACAACAATGATTTTTGTTCCTGCAAGATTTGCTGCTAGTGCAATAATAGAAGCAGCAGATGCCGGAATACAGTTAATTGTATGTATAACAGAAGGTATTCCTGTTTATGATATGCTTGAGGCAAAAAAAGCTGTAATAAGTAATGGGGTAAGATTAATCGGACCAAATTGTCCCGGGCTTATTAGTCCTGAAAAATCAAAAGTTGGTATAATGCCATCATCTATTCATAAAAAGGGTAATGTAGGGGTTGTTTCAAGAAGCGGTACACTTACTTATGAAGCAGTATATCAACTAACTCAGCTTGGAATAGGTCAATCTACTTGTATTGGTATTGGCGGTGATCCTGTTATAGGTACAAATTTTATTGATGTTTTAAAAGCATTTCAAGATGATAAAGAAACTGATGCAATCTGTATGATTGGCGAAATAGGCGGAAGTGCTGAAGAAGAAGCGGCTGATTTTATAAAACAATATGTAACAAAACCAGTAGTAAGTTTTATCGCAGGGTTAAGTGCTCCTGAAGGAAAACGTATGGGACATGCCGGTGCAATAATATCGGGCGGAAAAGGTACAGCTTCAAGCAAAATGAAGGCCTTAAATAATGCCGGAGTTTTAGTATGTAAAAATCCGGCAGATATTGGTATTACAATAAAAAATATTTTAGAAAAATCTAATTAACTTTATCAACTGTATTATCTGGTGTTGTTACTTGATTAGTTTGAGTTAATGGTCTTTCTTTTGTAGTTGGCAATTTTTGTCCTTTTTCCATTTTCATTGTATTTGTTGTTTCTTGTATTGGTACAGTAGTTTCTTTTACTGCCGGTTTTGTATTAACTTCTTGTAATGTATTTGTATCAGTATTGGTTTTAATTGTTTCTTCATTTTTTACTGGTGTTAACATTTCATCTTGTGTTTTTGTTGTTTCTTTTGTAGTTTGTGTTTGACCTAATTCCAAGGTTCTTGCTTGTTCTAATACATCAGATAAAACTAAATCTTGAGCAAATGCACAATTTAATGATAATGTAATTGCTGCTGTAATAATTAAAAGTTTTCTCATTTTCCCTCCAATTTTATAAAATTTTGTTATAAATCTATATAAAATATTATATACTAACGGATAATTCCATAGTGGTATTTTAGATTATATATCTTATCTATGGCAATATCTATTATATCTTCTTTTATAATACCATTTTTTACAGCTTGTTCAATTCCTTCAATCAATTCATAAATATCTTTTGTTGTATTTCTAAAAATGAACATAGTTATACCTGCATTTATGCCTTGGATGCATGCATCAAGTCTTGAAAAATTTTTAACTGCATTCATTTCCATATCATCAGAAATAATAACTCCATTAAAGTTTAGTTTATTAATAAGTAAATCAGTAATAATTTTTTTAGAAAGAGAAGATGGAATATTATCCTTTTCTAAGGCACTATAAAATACATGAGCAACCATAATTGCAGGAATCCCAATATCTATAGCAGCTTTAAAGGGTTTTATATGTATATTGTATAATTCTTCATAAGATAAATCAATTACAGGCAATGCTTTATGAGAGTCAATACTGCTTGCTCCATGTCCTGGAAAATGTTTTCCTACTGCAATAATTCCATATTTTTCGTACTCTTTTAATACAACTTTAGAGGCATTTATAACTTCGTCAGTATTAGAAGAGAAAGCTCTTTCTCCAATAATAGGGTTGTTATTATTTGTATTGACATCAAGAACCGGAGCAAAGTTCATATTTAGACCATATTGTTTTAATTCAAGTGCAATTTCCTTTGTTTGATTCTGAAGAAAAGAAAGCCCCATTTCATAAGCATATTTTGCACTTAAATATTTTTTGCCGGCATGAATTTTTTCTGTTCTTTCAACTCTTCCGCCTTCTTGATCAATACTTAAAAATAAAGGAATAGCACTATCTTTGTTTAAATCTTCAATTAATCTTTTAAACTGAATATCCGACTTTATGTTATGTGAAAAGAAAATAATACCGCCTAATCCGTTTTGTAACATTTCAAAAAGGTATTTATTTGTACGATAATTATCGTCTGTGAAACCACAGATAAACATTTGCATTATTTTTTGTTTTAATGTTAAATTTTCTTTATCCATTTTATCTCTTTATTTTAAATATCTTAAATTCAGAAGGTTCTAGTTTTTCTATTTCTATTGTTTTTATATCTTTATTAAAGAAATGTTCAATAAAGTCATTTTTATCATTTTCATAAATGAATTCAGAGTATAATGTATAATCACCGGGAATTTCAATCTTTTTATTGTTTATTTCTGTATTAGTTTTTATCTGATATTCCATAATACCTTCAGAATTTTGTTTAAGTATTTTTTCATTGGCTGGTAAATAGTTAGCAACAATTAAAAAGCATTCTTTTACAGTTTCTTTAGAAATCATCCAGCTTATGAAACCATTTTTATTATTTGTTATTATTTGAGCTTCACCATCAGTTGTAAGTTCATTATTAATAGCTAATCTTCTTATAGCATCAAATTTATTATAAAAATCATCATCATCATTTCTCATTAGTGAAACTTCATCTTGAATTGTTGCTTCAATGCCGTCTTTAGAAAAAGATTCATCACCGTCTACATACATTATTGGTCTTTGTGCAAGATATCCTCCCGGTAAAAATTTAAATTTAAACCATTTGAATAATGCTTCTTCTTTATCCATAAGCCCAAGATATCTGTTAACAGTTCTAAATTCACCGTCTTGGTTATTGTATGTCTTTAATATTGATAAAAGAGAACTTTTATAAATGGAACTATTATAATTTTGAAGTTCTCTATTATTATTTATAACTTCAGATGGAGTTTTTTCATAATCTGTTTTTGTATCGTTTCCCCATAAAATATCAAAATTCATATCTTGGTGATATTCTTTAAAATAAGAATTCCATAATCTATATTCAGCCATAGATGCAAAATAAGGAGTATTCTTCTTAAGAATTTCATTTGCTTTTTTAAGCAGAAATCTTGGTGCTCTGTAACTAATTGGTCTTAGATCTTTTTCACTCATTTCGTCAACAACAAAATCAGAGTGGGTAAATCTCATGCCATCGAAGTTATAATCTTCTTTTATTGTTTGAAGATAATCTATATAGAAATTCATAACTTTAAGATTGAATTCACCGGATTCTAAATAAACGAAATAAAAAGGCGTTTGGCAGTCAGAATCTGCAAATTTAGATACATCACAGCCTTTAGCATCATAGTGTCTAAAAATAGGATAGCTTCCGCATTCAGACATTTTTTCAAAAATAGGAATACCGCTTGAGCACCAAGCACCGTCAGGTAAAGTCCATAGTCCTGCATCTATTAATGCTTGAAGTGCTTCTCCTCTTTTTGTTATATCGTTATCATTTTTTATTTTACTTTCTTTTACTCCATGAACTTTAGCAACAATTTCTTTTACTCTTTTCTGTAATTTAATTTGCTGCTCTTTTTTTGTCATATAGTTAGAAAGTTCTTTTTTCTTTTCTTCAAGTTCTTCTCTAAATCTGTTGTATATAGGTTTAAATTCCGGGGATAAATCAATAGAACCGCTTTTTAGTGTTGTCTTATATATATTCCTTACAATAGTGACATCATCTTCATCAAACTCAGAAGATAGTTTTATAGCAACAAAGTTTAGTGCTTTTGAAATTTCATCAGTTAAGAAATTAACATCAATCCATCTGACAATTTCAGGATGTGCAAGAACAGTTTTTGAAAATCTTCCTGTTTGAGGGAAAACATCATAAATAACAGTATGACCGGCTAATTGTGCTAGTGATATAAAAAGTTTTATTTGTTCTTTGGCACTAATGCCGTTTTCTTTTAATAAATTATCTGTTAAAGTTTCGCTAACTTCTTGTGTGCTTTCAAGTAAATAAGCATTGCCAAAATCTCTTGGATGAAAAGGTACTAAATATATTGTTGTAGCTAATATTCCTTTTTCTAAATTTCCAGATGGTAGAATAACAATTTGTCTTAACCAGTCAATGAATTTTGCGGGTTCAGGGTTTATTGTGCCATTGCCAAGTCCAGCTAAATTTATAAGTTTTATGTCGTGTTGTTCTTTTTTTATCCAGTCAGCATTATTATATCCATATCTTTTTACTGGGCTTATTTTATCATCTTCTATACAGAAAGAATTCTCTTTATATGTATTATTTATCTCGAGTTTTTTTTCTAATAAATATATGACTTCGCAATTTGTTAATTCATTTAGAGCTTTTGTTTGAGAATATGGTAGATATCCGAATTTTTCTATTAAGTCTGTAAGTTCTTTTTTTCTTTCAGATGTTATATTTTCTTTTGAATATAATTCTTTTAACGTTTGAAATTGTTTTTGTATAATTTCTGATCTTTTTTCTTTTTTATTTTTCCTTGAAAGAAAATCAAACATATTCACCTCTCTAAATATTACAATATAAACACCCTGACTAATTTATAGTATTATTTTTTCTTTATTAAAGCAAGCGCATTAATCCAAAGGTTTAGATAAATTTATAAACCATTTGATTGATGTAATTGCTTTTTAAAATTTATAAAATAAATACAAAGGGTAGTATAGTCGTTGGAGATTTAATGAGGACAAGGGTTAAGTATAGTTTTATAAATAGATTCTTATTATCTGTTTTTATTTTGTTCTTTTCTGCTTTAAATGCTTTTGCTGCTAACTCACTTTTAGGTGTGGATGTTAAACAGACTGATAATGATAATTATAAAATAATATTAAAGGTAAATAATGCAGTTAATTTAAAAAAATCATCAGGAACCGCAGATAATCTTACTTTAGTTTTAAACTCTGTAGTTCCATCAGATTCTGTTGAAATTCTTTATGATAATGCTTCTGATTTAAAGAATGTAATAGTTCAAAAGAAAAATGCTGATAATACTATGATTATACTTCAAGGAAAAAATATAGATAAAGCACAAATTTATACAAAGGAACTTTCTACTGGTATTTTAAAACAATTTGATTCTAATTCTAATTCTTTAAACAAATATCTGTATATTGCTAATACAAAGTATTTATTACTTGGTTTGGCTGGTATTATTTTATTATTTCTTTTAATGCTTTCTTCAAGGCCTGATTTGAAAAGAAATAATAACAAAAAGATAAAACAGTCTAATAAACAATCAGAATATATAACAATCAGAAATAAAACTATAAATCAAAAAAGATATGTACCATCTATAAACTACAGAATAAACAGTGTTAAAACTAACATGACTCTTCCAAAAGATTTTGTAATTTCTAATTTATCTCAGTATGAAGAAGAAAAAGAAAGAAAAGTCGGTTAAATTTGTAAAATATATTGCATTAATTTATAAATGATATTAATATAATTTTATGCAACAAATAAATGAGTAGGTTGTATTATGCAAATAATAAGAGCTTCTGAATTATTTAATAATATAGGGAATATTAATAATACTGAGTTTGAAAATTCAAAGAGTATAACTTTGGATTTTTCAAATATTGAAAGTATAGATTTAAAAGCTGTAACAACATTATTAAACATACAAAAAGTAGCATTATTAAATAATAAATCGATTTCAATAAGTAATGTTAATCCATCGGTTGGCAGAATGCTTGATGTAACAGGCTTAAACAAGACATTTGCAAATGTATCAACAAATCCTATCACAAGAAGGTAAGATATAATGTCTTATAACTTTTATGTAGTTGCAACACCAATAGGTAATTTATCAGATATTTCAATGCGAGCAGTTGAAGTTCTTAAAAGTGTTGATTATATTGCTTGTGAAGATACAAGAGTGACAAGAATCTTAGCTGATAAATATAGTATAAAAGCGAAGCTCTTTGATTGTCATAAATTTAACGAAAAAGAAAAAAGCTGCCAAATATTAGATTTATTAAAGGATGATAAAAAAGTGGCTTTGGTTTCGGATGCCGGAACTCCTTGCATTTCTGATCCTGGAAGTACTTTAATAAAAACACTGTATGAAAATGGTGTTAAAATAACATCTGTTCCCGGTGCTTGTGCTGTTACAACATTTTTATCACTAGTCCCAAGAGATAGTGAAGAATATGCTTTTATTGGTTTTATTCCCAGGGTAAAAAAACAGCAATATGATATTTTGGATAAGTATAGGTATACTAATTGTGTTTTTTATGAATCACCAAACAGATTAATGGATACTTTATTAAATATTCAAGAGTTTTTTGGTGAAGATAAAAAAATTGCTGTTGCTAGAGAACTTACTAAAGTTTTTGAAGAAGTAAAAATAGATGAGGTAAAAAATATTATAAAGTATTATAGAGAAAATACTTTAAAAGGTGAAATAGTTGCTTTAGTTTTTGCACAAGATAAAAAAGAAGATTCTAATGAATTTATAATGGAAAAAATAAACATTTTAAAAGAAGAAGGTTATTCACCAAAAGATATTTCTAAAATAATTTCAAAACTTTATAATATTAATAAGAATAAAGTATATAAAATGGTTATAGGGTAATTTATTTTTTCGAGATAAATTTATTATCTTTAATATAAAATCTCCAAGGTAGTTCTGTTGCTAATTTAATGCCAATTCTGGTTGTTTGAATGATATCAGAGTCTTTTATATTATCTCCATATTCAATCCAGATGGGAGATTTATCAGAACATAAATTTACTTCATTTAATTCTTTAGTAATGTTAAGTTCTCTGCATAATTTAGCTGGACCATTTGTATTAGAGAAATTATCTAATGGTTCAATTGCTCTAATTAAAACACCAGAACCAAAGCCTTCTTTCTCTGTAATTATATTTAAACAGTGATACATTCCATAAGTAAAATAAACATAAGAAATACCTGCATTTTTAAACATTGTGGAGTTTCTTTTTGTTATACCTCTGTAAGCGTGGCAAGAAGGTTCATCTTGAGTATATGCTTCTGTTTCTACAATTTTTCCTCTTAAAATTTTATTTCTAGACATTCTTCTGCAAAGTATCATTCCAAGTAAATTTTTTGCAACTATAACAGTATTTTTTTCATAAAATTCTTTATTAATAATTTTATTCATTAATAATTAAAGTCCTTATTTCTGGTTTTTATAATCATTTGAATATATTTCAAATATTGTTATATCTTTATCTACATAATTAATTCTTTGAAGATATTTTTTATCGGATTCCTTTTTTAAGATAATTGCAACAGCTGGTTTTTTGCCGGTTTTCTTCGCATAATATAGGGATTGTCCTATACTTTCAGCCCATTTTTTTGCGTAATCAAATTCTATTGCATATTCATCTGTAAGACAGTCGATACGTGTTTTATCAGGAAGAATATATTCAATTTTACCGTTGCAGTATTTATTTACATAGTCTTTTTCATGCATTGTTTCATTAGTGCTGCTTTCAACTGCTTTATCGGGGTTAATATTTACTTCTGTTGCTGAAAAGAAGATTAGACCTGAAACAAGTATGAGTAATATTAGATTTGATAAATTAAAATTTTTCATATTTTTATTATAGGTTAGTTTTTTCTGTTGTATATAGGTAAAAATAATTAATTTAAGAAAATGTCAAAATTATAATTTAGGAGTTTTAGTTAATATTATAAAGGAGTGCATAAAGCAAGTATGAATATAAATCCTAATATTAATGTACAAAGTTTTGGAAGAGCCTTTACAACACAAGAAAAAGAGTCTTATACAAGATTATTAAAAGATTCTAAAAGTGAATTGGGAATTCAAGATACATCTGCAATAATTTTTGATTTTAATGTTCCATCACCGATTGGTAAAAATACTGCAATAGGTTCAAGCTGGTCGGATAATATGCATTTCTTTATTCAATTTTTAAAAGATATGACAGGAATAACTTCAATTCAAATGCAGCCGGAAGGTGAAATAGCGAGGGGAAATACTTCTGCATATTCAGGAACTAATTATGCTTTGGGCAGACATATTATAGATTTGGATAAACTAACACAAAAAAAATATGGTAGTTTGTTGACACAAGAATATGTAAAAAGTCTTGATGATAATTATTGGGGTGATAAAAATCAAAGAGAATATAGGACAGATTATTCTTATGTACTGGGAACTGATGATAATAATGGGATTCAAGAAAAGGCTTTATTTTTAGCTTATGAAAATTTTAAAAAAGGAATAATTGAAAAGAAGCCTGAAATTTTGAATTTAGAAAAAGATTTTAATGAATATAAAAAAGATAATTCTTTTTGGTTGGAAAAAGAAGTCTTATTTAATGTTTTAGCAAAACAATATAGAACAAATGATTTTAATAAATGGAGTGATTTAGATAAAAATCTATATAGTTCAAAATGCTCAAATAAAGAAAGAGAAGACCGAATAAGAGAAATAAAAGAAACATATCCAAATGAAATAGATTTTGAAATGTTTGTTCAATTTATTGCAGATAAAGAACAGAAAGAGAGCAGAAGATATTTAAATTCTCAAAATATAAAATTATATGGGGATTGTTTAATAGGATTTTCTCCAAGTGAAATATGGGCAAATAAAGATTGTTTTAGAGAAAATTTGTATTATGGCGGACCAGATCCAAATTGCAGTGAAACAAATAATATTCAAACATGGGGGCTAAATGCTCTTGATTATACAAAATTAGGTGAATGCACAGACGATGGTGATTTATCAAAATTGAAAGAAGTTGGCAGATGTTTATATGATAAATATACAATTTTCTTTAAACGATATGATGGATTAAGGATGGATGCTGCGTGGCAATTTGTTACTCCTTTTATTTATCAAGCAATAAATGGTACTTACGAAGAAGTTAAAATGCCTCAGATTGATTTTACTATTTTTAATATAATGAAAGCAGCTGCAAAGAATGTATTAAAAGATAAATTCGATGAACAAAATCCTGATAATATAATGCTTGAATTGGTAGGTATATCAGCAGGCAAAAGCAGAGAAATGACTTTGAACAAGTACCCACATTTGTATACTACAGCTTATGCTGAATATGATGAAACACCTAAAAAATTTTTTGAAAAGGGTTATCAAAATGGTAAATTTTATACCGGAGTTGGATGCCATGATAATGATTCTTTAAATAATTTAGCCAGAGATTCTCATAAGAGGAAATTGCATTTAGACGGAATGCAAAGAGATTACAATTTAAATATGGCTGATTTAAAATTTAAGAGTGAAGAATACAGCAAAATGTCAGATGAAGAAAGAAAACAAGAAGATTTTAGAACTGCAAAATTTGCTGAAATATATACTTCTGCCAAACAATTTTTTACACTTCCTGATATGTTTGGTATGTCAGAAAGGATAAATATATCAGGCAAATATAGTGAAAATAATTGGACAGTTCGTATACCTACAGATTATGAAAGATTTTATTTTTCACAGCTTTCAAATGGTTTTGGATTAAATATTCCTAAAGTATTTTCAGTAGCTATGAGAATGAAAGAAGGGGCAAAGAATGAACAACTAATAGAAAAATGCCAAGAAGCTGCTGAAATTCTAAGACAAAAAGGTCCAATGACAGAAGAAGATGCCAATAAATGGCAGGCAGAAGGAAAGCTTACTAATAAGTTTGAATATGTAGCATAATAAAATGCCCCTTGAAAAAGGGGCATTTTATTATGTGAGAAAAGATTATAAGTTTTGTATTTTATCAGACATACCTTCAATATCATCTTTTAACATTTTCTTAACTACATCATTTTGTGCATCGAGCATTTTAACAACAGTTTCAATATTTTTAATCTTGTTTTGTAAGATTGTATCGGCATTATTCAAAATACTGCTTGAAACTTTTTGATAAGCTGCAAGAGGTGCACTTGCTGTACCTTGAAGTAGGTTACCAATTAATGTTGTTCCTAAGCCAAAAGAACCAAGATAAGGAGACATAGCTTGTAAAATACCGCCAAACCCAGAAACAACACCTGCCGCAGGAAGAAGGAAGCTATCTCCAAAACCAAAACCAGAGGCTAAACCAGCTGTATAAGTAAGTGCGTTTATACCTGTTGTACCTGCTATTTCTGAGACAGAAGTTAAAGAAGAAGCACCACCGGTCATATATCCTTCATTTTGAGAAGAACCGAAGCCTTGAACTATAGATGCAGCTCCACCTGTAAATCCTGTATATTGAGAAAGTGAACCTATGCCGAAAGAAGAACCGGTCCCACTGGTAGAACTTGTTCCTGTCCAGTAAGAAGTACCAGGAATATTAATAGATGTTCCTCCGCCCATTGTTGACATAAATGAACTGGGTGCTATCATACTTGCTAATTTCCATAAGAAACTTCCTGCTGTACCAAAACCGGCACCGTCTGATGATGAACCGCTGACTGTTATATCTCTCAATAAATCATAGGTTTCAAATAACATCGCTGTTGCATCACTGCTTAATCCGCCGTATTTATTTGATATTACTAAATAACTGTCATTTTTATAACTCATCTTTTACTTTCCTACCGTGTTTATTTGTGTTTGCTAACCTATTATTTAATTATTTATTTCTATGAGAATGTATTGAATGTATTTTCAATATTTTTATCAAGAACAGCTTTAACAGCTTCTAATTCAGTTTGAAGTTCGTTTTGTTCTGTATCTATTTGATTTAATCTTAATTCAAGAACTTTATCTTCTTGTTGTAAAGATTCTGTTTGCGCATTTAAATCAGCTACCTTTTTATTATATTCATCTTTGCTCATTGTATAGTCACGCAATGCTGCATCATAACCTTCAGAATTATAGATTCTTGTTGTGTCAACTTCAGCATTATTGAATATTGTTGCACCTGTATTTGGATCTGTTGCAGAAATGCTTGAAAATCTGTTATTTGCATCAAATGTAACTGTAGCATTTTCAAAAATTACTGTTTCTGTAACTTCTTTATTACTGCTGTAATATGAAGATAATTCCATTTCGGGAGTATAATTTTCAACTTGTGATGGTGTCATATAATGTGTTAAACCATTTGCATCTTGGTAATAATATAGTGAATTATCAGTAACTGTTCCTTCTCCATAAGTTGAGTTGATTAGAGAAATCATACTTGCACTATTTTGAGCATTTGCTGTTAATGTATATGAACCATCTGTTGTATTTAGTGTGTATATTTTATTTCCTTGTTCGTCAGTTGTAGATGTTATACTGGAATTTGTTAACACACTTCCTACTGCTACATTTTTATTATAGGTACGTTCAGTATTTAAATAATATGTACCATCATCATTTTGATAATAACTTTTAACTAAATAGCTTCCATCATATCCAGATGTGTTATCAAGTGAAAAAGAATAATTTGTTTCATAGAATTCTGTAGAATCAGGAGCTACAGGTACTTCTAAAGATAATAATTGACTATATAAGGCATTAACTTCTTCAGCTAAAGCAGTACGTTGCTGGTTTACCTGTTGTCCTTCATATTCTATATTAGATTTTCTTGCTGTTATACCTAAAAACCTTGCCTGTGATGCCGCTAAACCCATTGTCTTTCTCCATCGAAATTGTTACTTTAATTAGCTTATCGACCTTTTTTTCGCTAATCTTTAATTTCTTTAATAAAATTGTAAAGTAATGTTAAATTCTTAATGGAAAAAATATATTCATACTTTTTTTCTTTTTAATGATTTTTTTTATTTAGGCAAGAAAAAGGAGAACAAAATTTGTTCTCCTTTTTTAAATTTTACTTTTTATTGTTTATTTTTATTTTTTATATAAATCTTGAGCCATACAATTATTAAGGTTTCTTCTTAAATTCATTAATCTTACATTCATCTGATTTTTTAAATTTTGACATCTTATTGTATCTGCGATTATGTTAAACTCCATATCAGAAAGTGAATTATGCCTTACTGTTGTTGGTATAATATTTTCAGTTTCTTGTGGAGAAATTTTTTCTTGATAATTAATTCCGAATCTAATAGGTGAAACTCTCATATCTTTTACCTTCTTTTTAAATTATTTATAAATAATTTCTATCATTTTCTCACTAATACAAAAACTAAACAAGAAAAAATTTGTTAATCATATTGTTATGAGTGTGATTTTCGCAAAAATTTAGTACTTTGTTAACGATGATGACTCGCTAATAAAGTGAGATAAGATACTAGATTAGTTATTTTATGTTAATATAAACAAATAATTATATTTATATATGGAGAATAGATGTCATTAGAAGAAATCATAGAAACTGCCAGAGGAAAAATTGAAGCAGATTTGGTTATCAAAAATGCTCAGATTATTAATGTATTAACAGAGGAAATATATCAATCTGATGTTGCAGTGAAAGATAATATAATAGCAGGAATAGGAACAGGATATAAAGGGAAAAAAGAGATAGATGCTAAAGGTAAATATCTATCGCCTTCTTTTATTGATGGACATGTTCATATAGAAAGTTCAATGTTAATGCCATCAGAATTTGCCAGGTTGGTTGTACCAACAGGTACTACGACTATAGTTGCCGATCCTCATGAAATATCTAATGTTATAGGTCTTCATGGTATAAGTTTTATGAGAGAGGCTTCAAAAAATTTACCTTTAGATATATATATGACACTTCCTTCGTGTGTCCCTGCTTCCCCTTATGAGACTTCTGGTTTTGAATTAAACAGTTATGATTTGTCATTATTAATTGATAGTCCTTGGGTGTTGGGAATAGCAGAAATGATGAATTTCCCTGGAGTTATTAATTTGGATAAAGAAGTTTTGTCAAAAATAAAGTTAGGTATAGAAAAAAATAAAAGAATAGACGGACATTCTCCTTATTTATCTGGGAAAGATTTGTGTGCATATATAGCTGCTGGTGTTTCTTCAGATCATGAATGTAATAATATGAATGAAGCTATTGAAAAATTAAGGCTTGGAATGTATTTAATGGTTAGAGAAGGAAGTGCTGCCAAAGATTTAGATGCTCTAAGCCCTGTCCTGAAAAAATTTCCTACAAGAAAATGTATGTTTGTAACAGATGACAGATATCCCGATGCATTAAAAGAACATATTAATATGATGGTAAGAAAATCTGTAGAAAATGGCATAAGTCCAATTAAAGCAATTCAAATGGCTAGTATTAATACGGCTGAATATTTTGGATTAAAAGAAGTTGGTGCTATTGCTCCCGGTTATAAAGCAGATATGCTTTTACTTGATAATCTTGAAGATTTTAAACCTTCTTATGTTATAAAAAATGGAGAAATTGTTGCAAAAGATGGTAATTTGGTAATTAATATAGAAAAAAAGAATTTTTCTTCTTTAAGAGGTACTGTAAATATAAGATGGTTGGATAAAGAAGACTTAAAAATAAAAGCTAAATCAAGTAAAGTAAGAGCAATTGAAGTAAAAGACGGACAACTTGTTACTAAATGTGTTGATGCAGATATAAATGTTGTTAATGGATTTGCTGAAAGTAATTTAAATGACGATGTATTAAAAATACTTGTTATTGAAAGACATAAAGCAAGTGGTAATATAGGAATAGGATTTGTAAAAGGGTTTGGTATTAAGGAAGGTGCTATTGCTTCCACAGTTGCTCATGATTCTCATAATATGATTGTTATTGGCACTAATGATGATGATATGTTAAAAGCAATTAAAGAACTTGTAAAATCACAGGGCGGTAAGGTTATTATAAGAAATAATGAAGTAGTTGCCAAACTTGATCTTCCTATTGCAGGTTTAATGTCTGAAGATTATGCAGAGAATTTTCTTTCAAAGTATAAGAAATTGAAAGAAGGAGAGAAAATAATTGGCAGTGCTTTAGAAGAACCATTTATGACCATGTCTTTTTTATCTTTATCGGTAATTCCAGAGCTTAAGCTTACAGATAAAGGTTTAATGGATGTTGTAAATAATAAATTTACAGAGTTATTTATTTAATTACATTGTTATATTTATTCCGAGTTCGTGATAATACATGTGTAAAATGTTACAGGTTGTATTCAGTAAATAAATAATAAATAGAATAATAAAAGCTTTAAAATAATATTTATATTTTTCACTAAATTTTATTTTATTAGTAGATAAGAATAAGAAAATTAAAGGTAATAAAGATAGAAAATATCGACCTTGAACTCCGGTAATTAAATCTGAATTTATCGGAGTCCAATAAATTAATTCAATGTATAAAATGGCAAAATAAGAAATAATTAATAATAGAAAAGACGTAATTTTTATATTATAAGGTATTTTTTCACCTAATACGAATAGCATACTAAAAAATATTATTATAGTTAGTATATAAATATCAGATGTAAGAAAAATTGAAAGTAATCCCAAAATTCCTATTAGTCCTTTTGTGTAGACATAAAATTCATTTATTGTTGTTATATATGTGATTTTAAAAACATCTAAGGGATTTTGAAATATATATATAGGATTATTCAATACACAATGTAAGGGATTTAAGTTTTTTGGGTTTATACTTGCCCAATAGTAACTGATAAAAATAGTTAGGATGATTAAAGGTAATATAAATAATATTTTATTTTTTTTCAAAGGAATAAAAAAATATAAAAGAACAGGGTAGATTATTCCTTTGCAAAAAGCGCCTATTATTGAAAAGCAAGAAAGAAGTGAAAATTCTTTCTTTGTTATTTTATCTTTATTAAAAATTAGTTTAAATAAATATGCAAAGAAAAGAAAAGCAAATGCTGTATTAAATGAATCAGCACTATAGCTCATCCCTTCATATAAAGCCATTGGCAAAAGTCCTGAGAACAGAAAAGGATATTTAAAAATAGGAGTTATCTTAATTGCAATTGAAATTAAGATAATATACATTAGCAAATTACACAATCTTCCAAAATAAAAAATTGCTTTATCATTATCTAAGAACTTACAGCCTAATTTAATTGCTGTTGCTGTTGGTAGGTACATTATTGCTGAATTTCGGCTTGCAAAATGAAAGTTATTTGAATCTCTTTTAGAAATAATAGATTCAAAATATTTATCATATTTAGTTATTTTAACAGGTTCTTTGCTATAAAAAATACCATCTGCTATTTCACAGCTTCTGAAAACATGTGAAGATTCATCTGGAACGCAGTTAGGAGGAGTTAGAAATAAAAAACGAAGTCCAAAAAATAAGGCAATAACGGCAAAAATTATTTCAGGATGATTAAGAATGTTTATAAAAAAATTGCCAATACTGTTTTTCATATATTGCCTTTTATTTATCAGGAGCTTGAATTATAAAAGTAACAGGTCCGTCATTTAATAGAGATATTTCCATATGTGCACCAAAAACTCCTGTTTTGACAGGAATATTTTGTTCTTTTATTTTACTTATGAAATATTCATAAATATTATTTGCATCATTAGGATTCATCGCATTATCAAAACTTGGGCGAGTTCCCTTTTTCGTATCCGCACATAAAGTAAATTGAGAAACAACGAGAATACTTCCTTCCATGTCTTTTATAGAAAGGTTCATTTTCCCATTTTCATCAGGGAAGCATCTTAATGCACAAATTTTGTTTGCAAGCCAGTCAGCCTGCTCTTTTACATCACCTTTTTCAGCACCAAATAAAATTAAATAACCTTTTTCGATTGAGCTAAAAAGTTTATTATCAATCGAAACGCTTGCATTCTTAACACGTTGAACAACTATTTTCATTATTTGACCGCAACTACTTCGATTTCAACAAGAGCATTTTTAGGAAGTTCCTTTGCTGCAACGCAAGAACGGGCAGGCTTTGATATAAATGCTTTTTCGTATAAACTGTTAAATACTGCAAAATCTTTCATCTCTGCTAAGAAACAAGTTGTTTTAACAACATCTTCAAATCCATATCCTGCAGCTTCTAATAAGCCTTTTATATTATTAAGAATAAGATTTGTTTGTTCTTCAATAGTTCCGTTTAAGAATTCATTTGTTTCCGGGTTTATTGCTATTTGTCCTGAACAATATAAAGTATTTCCGCATAAATATGCTTGTGAATATGGTCCTATTGCTTTTGGAGCTTTATCTGTAGATATGATTTTATTCATTACCAAAATCTCCTAGTCTGTTTTGAATTGACTCTTCAACTTTTTCATTCATAGCTTCTTCGCTATAAGAATCATTTGTTTCTGTGCTTACAATTTTGTTAACAGCCATTACAGAATCATTTTCCATTAGATTTTGTATTCTTACACCTGTTGCAGGTCTTCCTTGTCTTGAAACATCAGAAGCTTTTATTCTTGAAACAATTCCGTTTTGGGTTACAACCATTATTTCATCATTTTCTTCAACTACAGTAAGTGCTACTAATCTGGAAGAAGCTGTTTTGAATTTGGTAGCAATTAGACCTATACCGCCTCTATTTTGAGCTCTAAATTCAGACATTTTTGAACGTTTACCAAAACCGTCTGAAGTTACAACAAGTAAATCAGCATCAAAGTTTCTTGGTATAATATCGCAGCCAATTATAGTATCTGCAGTTCTTAATTTCATTGAGTTTACACCTCGTGCACTTCTGCCTAAAGGTCTTAAATCATCAATAGCAAATCTTATTGCCATACCGCAGCTTGTTGCTATAAATACTTCATCTGTGTTGTTTGCTTGTTTTACCCAGTTAAGAGTATCACCTTCTTCTAGTCCAATTGCGATAATTCCATTCTTTCTTATATTCGCAAAATTATCAAGTCCTATTCTCTTAATGTATCCTTTTTTGGTTAACATTATTAGGTTCGAGTTCGGATCAAAATTCGAAACAGGAACAACTGCTGTAATATTTTCATCTTGTGCTAAAGGTAATACGTTTATTATTGGTAACCCTTTTGCTTGTCTTGAACCTTCAGGGAAATCATAAACATTTAAGCTGTATACTGTTCCTTTATTAGAGAAGAACAATACTTTATCGTGCATCATTGCTGTGAAGAAATGTCCTACATCATCATCTTCTTTTGTTTTTATTCCACCTTTACCTCGAGTTGCACGATTTTGACGTTCAAATACATCCAATGAAATACGTTTAATATACCCTTGTCTTGTTATGAATACGGCCATTGGAATATTTGGAGTTAAATCCTCTATTGTCATTTCATCTGCTTCGGGGAGTATTTGTGTCTTTCTGTCATCTCCATATTTTTCTTTATCTTCAAGAAGTTCTGTTTTAATGACAGCTAAAACTTTATTTCTATCTGATAATAATTCCTCATATTCTTGAATTTTTCGTTTTAATTCTTCATATTCTGCTTTTATTTTATCTTGTTCTAAGCCTGTTAAACGTCTTAATTGCATTTCAAGAATAGCATTAGCTTGATCAACATCAAGTCCGAATTTAGACATTAAACCAATTCTTGCTTCATCTGCAGTTTTAGATTTTTTAATAAGTTCTATTACATCATCAAGGCTTGCTAGTGCTATTAGTAAACCTTCTAAAATATGAGCTCTCATTTTTGCTTTTTTTAGGAAGAACAATGTTCTTCTGGTAATAATTTCAACTCTGTGTTCAATGAATTCATTCAGAACTTCCAATAAATTCATTAAACGAGGTTGTTGACCGACAAGAGCTAACATGTTAACACCAAATGTTGCTGTTAATTGGGTGTATTTATATAAATTATTTCTAACAACTTCCGGTTTCGCATCACGTTTAAGTTCAATAACAATACGCATACCATCTCTGTCAGATTCATCTCTTATATCTGAAATACCGTCTATTTTTTTATCTCTAACAAGTTCAGCTATTTTTGTAATAAGAACAGCTTTATTTACTTGATAAGGAATTTCTGTAATTACAATAGCAGTTCTTGATTGTCTTCCTCCACTAGCCGGAATTTCTTCAAAAGTAGAAATTGCAGACATCTTTATTGAACCTCTGCCGGTAGTATATGCTTTCTTAATTTCAGAAACTCCAATAATACTTGCACCTGTAGGAAAATCAGGACCTTTTACATGGTGCATTAATTCTTCTATAGTAAGATTTGGATTATCAATTAATGCAATTGTTCCATCTACTATTTCGCATAAATTGTGAGGCGGAATGTTTGTTGCCATACCAACTGCAATACCAGAAACCCCATTTAATAGAAGCATAGGTAATCTTACCGGAAGAACAGATGGCTCTTCTAATGAACCGTCGAAGTTCGGTACAAAATCCACTGTCTCGCAATCAATATCTGCAAGCATAGATGTTGTTATTTTATGCATTCTTGCTTCTGTATACCTCATAGCTGCGGCTCCGTCGCCGTCAACGCTACCAAAGTTTCCGTGTCCGTCTACGGTTAAATATCTTGTAGAAAAATCTTGAGCCATTCTAACTAATGATTCATATACGGCTGTATCACCGTGTGGGTGATATTTACCTAATACTTCACCTACGATTCTTGCACATTTCTTAAATGGTTTATCAGGAGTCATGCCAAGTTCGTTCATTGCAAATAAAATACGTCTGTGAACAGGTTTTAAACCATCACGAACATCAGGAAGCGCCCTTCCTATAATTACTGACATAGCATAATCTATATAACATTGTTTCATCTGTTCACGAATGTTTACAGGAACAATTTTTCCATCTTCAAAAAAATTCTTTTGGCTCAAAACTTCTACCCCTTTATAAAATTATTTATTATTTTCTCACTCACAAATACTGGTTCATGATACTTATATTGTAACACAAACAACTATTTGAGCAAATTTTTAATATAATAATGTCTGAGAAAAAATTCACAATAAGCTGAAGTGTGAGTGAATTTTTTTTTACAAAACGAACAAAAAACTTTGTTTTTGAGTGAGCTTGTATCCTTAATGAAACGAAAGTGAGCAGAGTTTTTAAAAGGTGAGTAATTTGTTACCGAGTCATCCTCGCTAACAAAATACGATACTAGATTAAATTTTCTTATATGATTAAAATATAAATCTGTTATTTTTGAGTTTTTGTTTTATAATTTTTTTGAATATAATAAGTAAGTTCTTTGTGGATAAATAATATAAAAGAGAAAATATATGTTAGAAACATTAGTTGATGAACAGGAAATAAAACAAATTGTTAATGAAACTAATTTGCAGCATGTTGCAATAATTATGGATGGCAATAGACGTTGGGCAAAAAATAAATTTTTACCTTCTGCTGCAGGTCATAAAAAAGGAGTCGAAGCATTAAGAACTACTTTAAAAGCTTGTGTTTCTTTTGGTATAAAGTATTTGACTGTTTATGCTTTTTCTACTGAAAACTGGAATAGACCAAAGGAAGAAGTTGATTTTTTGATGTCATTACTTGCAAAAACTATAATTAATGAAGTGCCTGAGTTTCAGGCTAATGATATAAGGTTAAGATTTATTGGTGACAGAACATCTTTGAATGAAGATTTAATTAAGGTTTTAGAATATGGTGAAGAAGAAACAAAGAACAATAAAACATTAAATCTTCAAATTGCTTTTAATTACGGTTCGCGAATGGAAATTACTAATGCTGTAAAACAAATTGCATATAAAGTTAAAATGGGCGAATTAAATCCTTCTGATATTACTGAAAAAACCGTTTCTGAATATCTATATACTGCGGATATTCCTGATCCTGCTTTGTTAATAAGAACCGGCGGAGAAAAAAGAATAAGTAATTATTTATTGTGGCAGCTTGCATATACGGAACTTTATGTTACAGATACATTTTGGCCTGATTTTAACAAAGAATCTTTAACAGAGGCTATTTTAAATTTTAATAAAAGACAAAGAAGATTTGGGAAATAATGATAAAGATAATTATTGCAACAGCAAATCCTCATAAATTAGAAGAAATAAGAGATATTAATAAAAATCCAGATATTGAATTTGATGTAGTTCAAGGTGATTTTAATCCGGTGGAAAATGGTGTAAATTTTCAAGAGAATGCTCTTATAAAAGCACAAGAAGCAGCTAAAATTATGAAAACATATTGTTTGGCTGATGATTCCGGACTTTGCGTTGATGCATTAGAAGGTCGTCCCGGTATTCATTCTGCAAGATATGCTAAAACTCAAAAAGAAAAAATTGAAAAATTACTAGATGAGATGAAAAATGTGCCATATGACTATAGAGGTGCTCATTTTGTTTGTTCTATGGTTCTTGTTGATTCCAATGGAAATATTCTTAATTGTGAAACAGGAAAAATATATGGATATATAGATGATTCACCTAAAGGCGAAAATGGCTTTGGTTATGACCCCATATTTTTTATTCCTGAAAAAGATATGACAATGGCTCAACTCCCTAATGAAGTAAAAAATGATATTTCACATAGAGCAAATGCACTTAAACCAATGTTGAAATGGATTAGTTCTAATCTTCTTTAAATTCTCTTAAACCGGGTGCATCTTTTTTGCCTGTCTTTTTTGCTGTAATTGCATATTGTATTTTAGGTATTGCAATTCCTAATGCAAAGGCTGAAAATGCTATTGCTGCAAATCTAAATCCAGCAGACATAATAAAACTCTTTCTATTAATTTTATCGAGTAATTCTTTATTAATAATACCTGAATTTGTTTTGTTTGCAGTATCAATTATAGATTGTACATATTTATCCATATTGTCCCTAAATGTTGTAATTTTTTTCATCGGTATATATTTATATGGATTAGTTAATGCTTCACCAAATCTGCTCTTAAATGTTTTTTGCATAAATTCCGGTGTATTTAAACAACCGTCTTTTAATACATCGGCAACTTGTTGTTTTGTAAGAACTTTTCCAATTGTACTCTGTTCAGGCTGTAAAGCTGCCATTTCTTTTGCTTTTGCTATAAGATTTTCATCGGTAATGAATTTTTTTAGTTCTTGTAAGGAAATGACATCTGATTTAAATGGAAGTTTAGATATTAATTCTTTTGCTTTATCGTCTAAAACGCCTATGGTCTTTGCTTTAAAATCACTAGTATTTATAGAAGCAAATGTGCCATCAGGCTTTTTAAGTTGTTTTATAATTTCATCGTTTATTTGTTTTGCTGCTATATTATCAATACTTGTAAGATTTGTACTTCCTGTTATTTTTTGTAGCATTTTATATACAAGAGGAGTACTTGCAAAATAGAAGAATGAAGATGAAGCATCTCTAAAGAAATATTCTCTTCCTTCATCAGGATTTCTTGCTGTAATAACTCTGCCTGATAATATTCCTGCATCACAAGATAGCATTTTACATATTTTATTGCTTTCTAAATAATGAGCTGCAGTTGTCATCATTGTTGGTGATATACCTTTGAAATTAGGTATATTTTCTTTTTTATTGTTTTTATTTATCTTTTTATTAAATTCTTCAAATGAATATTGTTGATTTATGACATCTGAAATTATTTTAGTTTCTTTTGAATTTTCTGTTTTGTGTTTTAGTTTTTCATCTGCCATTAGTCTTCTGGTTATGGCTTGGTTTATTTTGGGTAGACCAAACCCAACAAAACTTGTTGCAAGAAGGGTTGATAAAATTATTTTTGTAAATTTAAATGCGGCAAGTTTTTTTTCAAGAGCTTTAGCAGCTTCTGGGTTTGCAGTTTTTTCTTTTAAATCTTGTACAAGGTTGTTAAATGGAGTTCTTAGTGCATCTTTACCAACATCAAATTCAGTAGTCGGAAGTTTTAGTACGTGTTGTCCGAATTTATCTCCGATTTTGTTAAAAATATCAACACCTTTCATCCAAAATATTGCAGAAACTACATCATCTGTGAATCTTTCTCTAAACTCGTGAAAACCACCTCTTTTATAGGCATTAATACCTCTTCCGCCTGTTACACTTGATTCCAGAGCAATTGTTGTTATTAAAGAATCAGGATCTGCAAAGGCTCTTAGTACTTCTCGTCCACCTTTATAACTTATTTCTTTTTTATTATTTTTTATCTCTTTTGGGCTTAGTGTTATTTTATTTATCTGCATTTATTACTTCTTTTGAGTCTATCCGAATTGTTCTAAAAATGCTAATAAACATTTTTTGCTAGTCTCTCTTAAAAATTTAATATTTTTAATAATAATGTTTACTTTATTTTTTTAGATTATATAATAAATTTACTCACTAATCCTCTAAGCAGATTGTTACATTGACAATACTGACATTAGAAAGGGAAAATTATGGCAAATATTAAATCAGCAAAAAAAAGAATATTAACAGCAGAAAGAAATTATCAAAGAAATTTGGCTTTTAAGTCTGCTCTTAAAACTGCTGTAAAAAATGTTCTTGTTTTAGCTCAAGCCAAAGAAAAAGACCAAGATGCAATTAAATCAGCTTTATCTAAAGCATATAAACTTTGTGATAAAGCAGCTTCTAAGGGTATTTTACATAAAAATACTGCTTCAAGAAAAAAATCAAGATTAACAATTGCTGTAAATAAATTAATGGCTTAATTTAATTGGTTTTTTACTTAAAAAGCTCCTTCAACGAAGGAGCTTTTTTTAATATTTCTTTTATTATCCTACTAAACCCGAATCATCATATTCTGATGCTTTTACCATAATGGCATGTTCTACAGGATTTTCTTTCTTTATTGAAGTATCAAATGGAACTTCATCAAAACTATATTCTTCTTTTACTCTTTTTAATTGATTTTCATCAACTAATTTTTTTGCAAGTTCTGCAATTTCATATACTAGTTGATATCTGTTTTCAGTATTTTCGTTTAAGTCCCAAGCTATTTTTATGATTTGGTTCATTATTCCTCCAATAATTTATTTATTAATTTTATAATACTATGCTCATTTTTTAATATCAAGTTATAGTTTTTTTATAATGTTAACTTTTGTAATTGGGCTGAAACGCATGTACTGACATGTTTTTCATGTTTTAAAGTATTTTTTATTATTAGTGTTAAAAATTGTTAAATTGAATTTAAATCATGAAAACACATGCCACATCATGGTTTCCATGTTTTTATATTAAATTGACTCTGAAATAGATATAGCCTTCTTTTTCTTATAAATTTTATCATTTTATTGGTAGATAACATAAGAAAAATAATGCAGAATATTATAAATAAGCTTGGAATAAATAAAATTATAAATATAAAGTCAGAAGTTCTTTTTAGGGAAGCTGAAGATGATTTCTATTATTTTAATCATCTGAATAAAGCAATGAAAAAGTTGAAAGAAGCTGTTAATCTTACACCGAATCATCTTAAAAGCATTATGTTATATGCTGATATTTGTTTTATAAAAGGCTATTTTAATAAAGCACTTTCTTTGTATTTAACGGCAGAAAAAATCAGTTCAAAAGATTCTAAAATTCTTGCTTCCCTTGCTAATTGTTATAATTCTTTGAAAAAATCAAAAGAAGCAGTTATGTATTGTGATATGGCTATAAATAGTATGATTGAAATTAATTATTCTTTATTCTCTCAATTAATAGAAATAAAAATAAATAATTTGATTAATCTTAAAAAATATAAGGAAGCTTATATCACCTTTATACAATCTCAAAATATATTAGATACTGCTTCTTTGAAAAATATATATACATCTGATTATGAGATAATAAATGAAAAATTAAAACTTCAAAAAAAAGTACATTATTTAGGATTAAAAATAGTATAATAAATAAAAAGTTTAGAAGAAAGAATGGTGAAAAAGATGAAAGCAGTTGTATTCGATGAAAAATTAAAATTGTTATCGGATATTGAAAAACCTGTTCCTAATACAGGTGAAGCTCTAGTAAAAGTTGAAATTGCAGGAATTTGTAATACTGATTATGAAATTACCAAAGGTTATATGGGCTATAAAGGTATATTAGGTCATGAATTTATTGGTTTTGTTGAAGATGTAAATTCTGATGATAAAAGTTTAATAGGCAAACGTGTTGCGGCTGAAATAAATGATGGTTGTGGTGAATGTGAATGGTGTAAAAAACAATTAGAAAGACATTGTCCAAATAGAAAAACATTGGGTATTTGGAAAAAAGACGGCTGTATGGCTGAATTTGTTACCGTACCTATTAAAAATTTAGTTGAAATACCAGATAATGTAACTTCTCAGGAGGCTGTTTTTATTGAACCTTTAGCTGCAGCTCTTGAAATCCTTGAACAACTTCATATTAAACCATTTGAAAAAGTTGCTGTTTTGGGCGATGGTAAATTGGGTTTAACTACAGCTTTAGCTTTAAATGCAGCAGGACTTGATGTTATTTTAATAGGTAAACATCAAAATAAACTTGATATTGCTTCTGCTCAAGGGGTAGGAACTCTTCTTTTATCAGATTTAAAAAATGAACCTGTTTTTGATGTTGTAGTTGAAGCTACCGGATCTATATCAGGTTTTGAAACTTCTATTTCTATGGTAAAACCAAGAGGTACTCTTGTCTTAAAAAGTACAATTGCAGCTTCTAAGGAATTTAATTTTGCGCCTATTGTTATAAATGAAATAACTGTTCTTGGTTCAAGGTGCGGTCAATTTTTACCTGCTTTAAGATTTTTAGAAAAGAAAAAAATAAACTTTAATCCTTTAATTTCAGGAATATTTCCTATTGATAATGCGTTAGAAGCTTTTGAATTTAATAAATCGAAGGACTCTGTTAAAGTGCTTATAAAAATGGAGCATCAAATATAATGAAAATAAATATTAAAAGTATAGTTTTATTATTAATTACTTTAATATTTTTATATCTTGTATTTGTTAATATTGATTTTATAGAACTTATAAAATTAGTTAAAGGATTTGACTTTAGATATATTTTTATTTTAGTTATATCTATTTCTTGTTCTTTATCTTTAAGAGCATTTTGTTTTAGACAATTAATTTCTAAGACAGTAAAGAATCCTGATATGAAAGAATTAATTGCATTATGTCATACAGGTGCTGCTTTAAATATTCTTCTTCCGGCAAGAGCCGGTGATATTTTTAGAGCTTATTATACAGGGCATAAATATAATGCTGATAAAATTAAAATTTTTGGCAGTGTTATGCTTGAAAGAATCTTTGATGTTCTGGTTATTTTTTCTTTTCTCTGTGTGGGAATTTTTACATATCATAGAAATCAATTAGCTATAAATCTTTGTTTATTTGCAGCTTTAGTTTTATTTCTCGGTATTATTTTTGCTTTTGTTACATATAAATATAACAGAGTTGATAAAGTTTGTTCTTATATAGTTAAAAAAACTTTTAATTTCCCTTTTAGTTCTTTTATTAATAAAACAACAAATTTAGTTAATAAATTATGCAATTCTTTTTTTGATGGATTTGAAATCATAGATTCACCTAAAAGAATTTTATATGCGTTATTTTTTGCAATGGGTATTTGGTTTTTTGAATGTTTGAATTTTTTAATTGTTATTTATGGTTTTGGATATGATATTCATTGGTCTGTTTCAATATTCATAATAAGTTTTATTGCTTTAGCCTGTATGATTCCTTCTACCTCAATATTTATAGGTCCATATCAATTAGCTGTTATTTCAGCTTTTGCAATCTATGATATATCTAAAGAAACCGCACTTGCTATTTCTTTATTGGAACAAGCAATTGTTACTATTTTTGTTGCTATTGTTGCTTTCTTCTTCCTTTTAAGTAGAAATATTTCATATAAAGATTTAAAAAGAGATATTAATGTATATTAATATTTTGTAAAAAATATAATTTTTTTGACAATAAATCTTTGTGTTTTACCTTTAATGGTTAAAAGTAAAGGAGTTTTTTATGAGCATAAGTGCTGTTTCTTTAATTAAAGGAATATTTAATAAAATTAATCCTAAAAATATATTGTCTAAGAAGCTTATCATAAATAGTGGTAATCTATCAAATGTATCAGAAAAGGTTGTTCCTCAAAAAATTGTAGCTTCTGATGTCATAAATAGCGGTATTACTGATGGACTAAGAAATAAATTAATGGCTACACTTGGCGTTGTGGCTGTTGGTGAATATGCTGTTAATAGTTCATTAAATAAAGGGCAAAAAGTTTTTTCTACAACTGCATGAAAAAGAGCTATTAGATTTTTCAATAGCTCTTTTCTTTGTTTATTAATTATTATAATTTAGCCAGATAATCATTTATTGCTTTAGCAGCACGTTTACCTGCTCCCATTGCATTAATTGCTGTAGAAGAGCCTGTAGGAGCTACGTCACCTCCTGCATATATCCCATCTATAGAAGTTTCGCCTGTTTCTGCATTTATAATTATATAACCTTTTGGATTTGTTTCTAAATCCAGATTTTCCATCTTCATTGACGTTTGAATTGTAGGATTTGGTCCTGTACCTAATGCAACAATAACTGTATCAACATCTAAATCAACAAATTTCCCTGTAGGAACAGGTTTTCTTCTTCCTGATTCATCAGGTTCACCTAATTCCATTATTTCAAATTTCATGCCATTTACATATCCGTCTTTATTGTATATTTCTTTTGGCGCATATAAGAACTTAAATATAACACCTTCTTCTTTTGCATGTCTGATTTCTTCAAGACGAGCCGGTAGTTCTGCTTCTGTTCTTCTGTATACAATATATACTTCTTTGAATCCTATTCTGACAGCAACTCTTGCTGCATCCATGGCAACATTACCACCGCCGATTACTGCAGCTTTTTCACCTACTCTTATCGGTGTTGCTGTTTCTTCTAAATTTGCTTGCATTAAGTTTACTCTTGTTAAAAACTCATTTGCACTGTATACTCCATTTAAGTTTTCACCGGGAATTCCCATCATTTTTGGAAGTCCTGCGCCTGAACCTATAACAATTGCATCAAATCCATCTTCTTTTAGTTGTTTTATAGTAATTGATTTACCTACAACCACATTTGTATAGAATTTTACTCCCATTGCTTTTAAGTTATTTATTTCTTTATCTAAAAAAGTTCTTGGAAGTCTGAATGGAGGAATACCATATCTTAAAACTCCGCCTAATTTATGTAAAGCTTCAAATACTACAACTTCATGACCTGCTTTTCTTAAATCTGCAGCAGCAGTAATCCCAGCACAACCTGAACCTATTATCGCAACTTTTTTACCTGTTTCTTTTATTTCTCCAATTTCCACATTTGTTTTATCGCCTACATATCTTTCTAAGGCACCTATTGCTATTGGCTCTGATTTTATACCAAGTACACATTTGCCTTCACATTGACGTTCTTGTGGACATACTCTTCCGCATACAGAAGGTAATAAACTTGATTCTCTAATTATTTCACCTGCTTTTTCTATATTACCTTCTTTTACTGCGTGAATAAATTCAGGTATTTTTATATTTACGGGACAACCTTGCACGCATCTTGGATTTTTACAATTTAAACAACGAGATGCTTCTAATTTAGCCTGTTCATCTGTTAAGTTAGATTCAACCGCATCAAAGTTTGTACGTCTTATTATTGGGTCTTGTTCTTTTTGTCTTTGTCTTACTGCCATCTCTTTTCCCTTTTTGATTTATTAGTGTTTTTATAATTATACTATAACTATTTCTATATTTTAGATTATATCATTTACATAATTTATATAACAAATTATTTTTCTTTATGAATTTTTTTATATCTTTTGTTTATGTATAATTATTTTGTATTAATTTGAGGAGAAATCATGAATATAAACGGTAATTATTTAAATTTACAAGATAGTTATTTATTTTCTACCATCGCAAAGAAAGTTGCAGAATATACCCAGAAGTATCCTGATAAAAAACTTATAAAAATGGGAATAGGTGATGTTACTTTACCTTTAGCACCTGTAGTTGTTGATGCTATTAAAAAAGCAGCTGATGAAATGGGTGTACAAGCTTCTTTTAAAGGTTATGGTCCTGAACAAGGTTATGCTTTTTTAAGAGATGCTATTAAAAAATATTATCAACGTAAAGATGTTCAATTAGAATCAGATGAAATATTTATTTCTGATGGTGCAAAAAGTGATTTGGGTAATATTTTAGATATTTTTGGGCTTGATAATACTGTTTTAATTCCTGATCCTGTTTATCCTGTTTATGTTGATACTAATATTATGGCAGGAAGAAAAGTTTTATTTATTGATGCAAATGAATCTAATGGTTTTCTTCCGCTTCCTGATGAAACAATTAAATGTGATATTATTTATATTTGTTCTCCAAATAACCCTACAGGTGCTGTTTATTCAAAAGAAGATTTAAAAAAATGGGTCGATTATGCTCTTAAAAATGATGCTGTAATATTGTTTGATGCTGCTTATGAATGTTTTATAAAGTCAGAAGAGCTGCCTAATAGTATTTATGAAATAGATGGTGCTAAAGATTGTGCTATAGAATTTTGTTCTTTCTCTAAAACCGCAGGTTTTACAGGTACAAGGTGCGGATATACGGTTGTTCCAAAATCTCTTAAGAGACAAGATACTATGTTGAATAAACTTTGGTTAAGACGTCAAACAACTAAATTTAATGGAGTACCATATATTGTCCAAAGAGCTGCTGAAGCTGTATTCTCTCAGGAAGGGCAAATACAAATAAAAAATAATCTTCAATACTACAGTGAAAATGCTAAAATAATTTCAGATACTATGGATAAAAAAGGGATTTGGTATACAGGTGGAAAACATTCTCCATACATTTGGTTAAAATGCCCTAATAATATGAAATCGTGGGAATTCTTTGATTTCTTATTAAATAATATAGCTGTAGTAGGCACTCCTGGAGCCGGTTTCGGTAAAAATGGCGAAGGCTATTTTAGATTAACCTCTTTTGGTAACAGAGAAAATACTCTTGAAGCTATGAACAGATTTTCTTCATTGTTCTAATATTAAAATAAGAGGAATTATATAATAATTCCTCTTATTCTTTTATACATCTCTAAAGCTTTCTTTTACAATAGTTCGCATTTCATAATTTACGGTTGGACGTTCATACCAATCTCTTATGTATCTTTCAAGCCCGAAACAACTTCCTCTTTCTTTTAATCCGTTATTAATATTAAAAGAAGCTTCGCACATTCCTATTTGTATTGTAAAAACAACTTTTCTTGCATCAATTTTTAATCCCATTGTTAAAGAACGGACTCTTCTCATTCCGCCTGTTACTTTCTCTTCAATATCTTTTTTTTGACTTAAAAAATTAATTAAAGATTGTTCTAATCCTGAAAGTCTTGGATCTTTTTCTGCTGCCATTTTATTTTCCTTCTTTTTTATTGTGTATTGATTATTCTTTTCTTAATTAGTATTCCGCTTTTAGTTGTTGCTAGACCTCCTTGCGATGTTTCTTTTAATAATGGTGACATTAATTGACCTGTTTGCATCATAGCGTCAACAATTTCATCAGGAGGTATTTTACTTTCTATATCAGCAAGAGAAAGTTCTGCTGCAGTTATTGCGTGTATTGCCAAAAATACATTTCTTTTTACGCAAGGAATTTCAACTAAGCCTGATACCGGATCGCAAGTTAGTCCTAAAATATTTTTTAAAGCTAATGCAGCTGCATTAATTTTTTGTTTTTCATTTCCTCTCATAATTTGTACTGCTGCAGCTGCACTCATTGCAGATGCTACTCCGCATTCTGCTTGGCATCCTGCTACTGCTCCTGCCATTGCTACTTTTGCTGATATTATGTATCCTATTGTTCCTGCGGTAATTAGGGCATTTATTTCTTCTTCTTTATTTGATTTATATTTTTCGCTTAGTGCTATTATAACGGCAGGTACTATTCCGCAAGAACCGGCTGTTGGACAAGCAACAATTCGGTTCATTCTTAAATTTTCTTCCATTGTGGCTAGAGCATAGGTTGTTATTTTTTCAAAAACTTCTCCAAAAATAGTTCCTGTTCTTTTGTATTTTTCTAACAACTTATAGCAATCATCCCCACATAATCCGCTTATGGATTTTTCTTTTGATTTTAATCCGTTATTAATAGCTTCTTTCATCGCATTAAGACTTTTTTCTGTTTTGTCTCTGACGGATTGCACTGTTTTCTCAAAATCAAATGCTTCTTTTTCCTGCATTATTTCGTATATTTTCTTATTTTCCTTGTTGCAGATTTCTAATAATGATTCAAATGTGCTAAAAGAATATTCCACCTTATTCCTCTAATCTTTTTAAATTTCTTACAAAATATACATCATCAATTTCTTCTATTGCTTTTATTATAGAATCAGATATTTCACTATCTAAACAAATACACATTGATGCTGTTTTCCCTTTTGCATCTCTATCACAGTCTAAAGATGCTATATTTATATTTTCTTTTTGAATTAGTGTTGAGACTTTGGAAATCATTCCGGGTTTATCTTTATAGAAAAGAATAAGAGTATTCAATTCTCCTGAAATTTTTGTTGAAAAATCTTCTATTTTAGTTATTTCAATATTGCCTGCACCGACAGAATTGCCTGAAATTCTCATATTTATTTTTCCATACAATAAAAAATCAACCGCATTAGGATGTCTTTCAATATTTTGTTCATATTCATATTGATATTTTATATCTTTTATTTCAGGATCATTAAAAATATTTTTTATTTTGTTACTATCAACACTATAACCTAGAAGACCAGCCATAAGTCCTTTATCTGTTCCGTGGCCTTTACCTGTTTGTGCAAATGAATTATAAAGTTTAAAAATTACTTTTTGTGGTTTTTCTTTATATATGTTTCTTGCCATTAAACCAAGTCTTACGGCACCTGCGGTGTGAGAACTTGATGGGCCTGTCATTATTGGTGAAATAATATCAAATAAAGAGCGCTGCTTCATAATTTGTAATTATAATATTTTTGAGTATTTTAGGCAAAAAAAAAGCTCTTTTTTTTAAAGAGCGTTAACTAGGTTAGTTTTGGTAGATAGTTGTTCAGTTTAGACTTTTGAGTCTTTCACTTGTTTTAAATCCTGTAAATATTTTTTTATGCACTTTTTATTATATTTTTTTACATAAATTTACATATTTTTTCTTATTAAAGTTTTTTGAAAAAGTGTCGATAGATATAGTATATTAAGAGAAAGGTATAATCATGTATTATTCAGTTTGGCCTGGAGCATACAGCTTCAAAAATGAAATTAAGCTATTTACTGAGTGGTTTCAAAAACAGATTGAGTCTATACTTCAAAAAATAGAAGAAACAGAGAAAAAATTGGGATAATTTTTTCGGGTTCGTTCTATACTGGATAAAATTTTTATGCTGTTATATACTAGCTAAAGGAAGTTAGTGTATAGGTTTATGTTGTGATTTCACAGATTTTAACAGCGACAGTAATAGGTCTAGATGTATTCAAAATTTTAGTTGAAGTAGATATTAACAATTCACTTCCTTCTGTTTCAATTGTTGGGTTGCCTGATATTGCTGTTAATGAAGCAAAAGAAAGAGTTCGTTCTGCAATAAAAAATTCTGCTTACCAATTTCCAAATAAAAAAATAGTTGTTAATCTTGCCCCAGCTGATATAAAAAAAACAGGCAGTTATTATGATTTACCTATTGCTATTGGTATATTGTCAAAAAGCGGTATAATTTCCCAATCTGAATTTAAAGATACAGCTTTTATTGGAGAACTTTCTTTAGATGGTTCCTTAAGGTCGGTTTCTGGTGTTCTTCCTATTGCTGCAGGCTTAAAACAACAAGGTATAAAAAAACTTATTCTTCCTATGGAAAATGCTAAAGAAGCTGCTATTGTTGACGGTATTGAGGTTATTGGTGCAAATAATCTTTGTGATATTGTTAATCATTTTAATATAGATTCACCCCAGCATATAGAACTTAAACCTTTAAAAATTGATATTTCTGAATATATTAAAGAACAAAATGATAAAGAAGAATCTTTTGATTTTAAAGATGTTAAAGGACAGCTTAAAGCAAAAAAAGCAATGGAAATAGCTGCAGCCGGTGCACATAATTTATTAATGTCAGGACCCCCCGGGTCAGGAAAGACACTTCTTTCTAAATGTTTTGCTTCTATTCTTCCGCCTTTATCTTTTGATGAGTCAATAGAACTTTCTAAAATATACAGTATTTCAGGACTTCTTAATCCTAATAAACCTTTAATTACAAAAAGACCTTTCAGAAGTGTGCATCATACAGCATCTGCTGTAGGAATTATCGGAGGCGGAACTAATCCTAAACCCGGAGAAATTACTCTTGCTCATAGAGGCGTATTATTTTTGGATGAATTTGTTGAATTTCCTCGTTCAGTTCTTGAAGTGCTTCGTCAGCCTTTAGAAGATGGTAAAATTGTTATTGCCAGAGCCAAATCAAGATTGGAATTCCCTTCTGATTTTATTTTGCTTGCTGCTATGAATCCTTGTCCGTGCGGTTATCTTGGAGATAGTGAAAAACAGTGTAAATGTTCTGAATTTCAGATAAGACAATATCGTGCCAAGTTATCCGGTCCTCTTCTGGATAGAATTGATATGGTTATTGAAGTCCCAAGACTTAAACTAAATGATTTGATTGATAAAAATTCTGATAATAATGCTGAAACTTCTGCTGATATTAGACAAAGGGTTGTTAAAGCCAGAAATATACAGCTTGAAAGATACAAAAAATATGGTATTTATACTAATTCTCAATTAACACCAAAACTTATTAAAAAGTTCTGTGTATTAGAGGATGATTCAGCTTCTTTATTGAAAAATGCCGTTAAAAAATTTAATTTATCAGCGAGAGCTTATGACAGGCTTTTAAAACTCTCAAGAACAATTGCTGATCTTGAAGAGTCTGAAAATATTAATTCTTCTCATATTGCACAGGCTATTCAGTATCGTTCTTTTATCTAGCAATTTGTATATATACAGGATTATAGGTTAGTATTACTTTTCCATTATTTTGATATTTTTTTGTATATTCTTCTTCAAATTCTTGTAATTTTTTCTTACTCAATACAACTTCTTTGATTGCATTTACTCCTGTTAACTTGAGGTGCTTTAATACCATTATTGGATTTTCAAATTCAACTTTGATTTCTTCTTCTTCAAAGGTTATTAGTTTATATTTTGCTAATGATTCTTTTAGCTTATTCAAAGAATATGTATTATTTTCTAAATGAAAAATATCCTTTATTTCTTTTAGATTATTATCTCCAAAGATTGATATTGCTAATGTGCCTTTTTCTTCTAATGAGTTTATTAATTTTTTCAATACTTTTTCAATATCATTACACCATTGGAGACTGGCATTCGATATTATTAAATTATATTTTTTATTTAATTCAATTTCTTCTATATCTCCGCCTAGAAATATGTTTGGATAAATTATTTTATTTATATATTCTTGTGATTTTTCTACAATATCGTTAGCTATATATTCTTTAAATGTAAGATTTTTTTTTATCTCTTTTGTAAGTATTCCTGTTGCACATCCTATTTCAAAAATAGAATTATATTCTTTTAAAACTAATAATTCTATTAACTTTTTTGCCATTATTTTTTGTATAACAGCATTATCTTCATATGTTTTAAGGCTTTTTGAAAATCTCTTTTTTACAAGAGCTTTATTAATCATAATAATTCTCTCCAAGTCTTAAAATTATCAAAAATATAATGATTAGAATCAAGTTCTATAATTTTTATATTTTCCTTATTCCAATAGTTTATTTGATTTTTAGCAGGAATTATTCTATCTTTTAAAGAAACAAATGCTTTGTTAAATTTGAAATAATCTTTTATTTTTAAATCTCTTATTGAAATAAGTTCTTCTTTTAATTCTGAAATTGTTCTTTTACAATATTCTTCAGCATTTAATTGTGGAGAAATTTTACTTATGAATTTTTTGCAGGATTGTTCATTGAATCTTTCAATTGTCATATTATATATTTCAACTGGAATTCCATAATTATTATCGATTGGTTTTTGAGTTCCGTTTATTGCAATAAATTTATCAAAATTTTTAAATTCATCATAGAAAAAATTACAAACATATACTCCCATAGACCAAGCAATTAAGTATTTTTCTTTGTAATTTGATAAATCTATTTGTATTTTCTTTATATTTCTATAATCAAAAAATGATAAAATATCATAATCTTCAAAAAGTAAATTAGATATTATATTTTCATCCATTCCCCATCCGTTAAAAAAAACGATGAGTTTATCATTATTTTTTTTATTTATCCATTTGATTTCCATTATAATGCCTCTCTTACAATGTTTATGACTTTTTTAAACTCTTCGATTGTAATATCTGCAGTTAAGGATAATCTTAATCTTGATGTGTTAACAGGAACAGTAGGCGGCCTTACAGGCAAAATATAATAACCTTGATTTTGTAATATTTCTGCAATTTTTACTGTTTTATTGTTATCTCCTATTATTATAGGGATGATTTGTGTTTTTCCATTATCGTTTATATAATTATGAGCTTCATTAATTAATGCATTTAGCTTTTTGGATTTTTCTTTTACTATATTAAATTTTTCTTCAATTAAGAAATTTGACCACATTATATTAATTGGAGCAAGTGCTGTTGAAAATATAAATGAATTTGCTTTATTTATAAGGTAGTCAATAATTTCATTATTTGATACACAAAATGCCCCCATTGAAGCAAAGGATTTGCCTAAAGTTGCTGTCATTATATCAACTTCACTGAGTATATCTTCTTTATCTGAAATTCCTGCAAGGTTTTTCCCATATATTCCGAATGCATGAGCTTCATCTATCATCAACATGCAATTATATTTTTTCTTTAATTCAACAAGTTTTTTTATATCTGCAATATCTCCATCCATACTAAATACAGATTCTGATATAATTATTGCTTTTTTATAATCTTTTCTATGTCTTTCTAATAGTTCTTCAAGGTTTTCATAATCTAAATGTTTGTATCTGTAAAATTCACAAGGAGCTAGTTTCATACCGTCTATTATACTTGCGTGATTTAGTTTATCTGAAAATATAATATCATCTCTGTTTACTAATGAAGAAACTACTCCAAGGTTACATTGATAACCTGTGTTAAATAATAAACAACGTTCTTTTTTAAATAATTTTGCTATATTTTCTTCCAGCTTTTTATAACTTTTTGATGTTCCTGTTAGTAATCTTGATGATGTAGATGAGAAGATAAACTCATTATCTTCTTTATACTTATTTAAAAATTCTTTTATTAATATTCTATCTGTACTTAAGTTTAAATAATCATTAGATGAAAAATTAAGCATATTACTTCCGTTTATTGACAGAAATTTCTCATTTTTCTCTTCAATATTATGAATATATCTAAAATTATCTTTTTCTTTTAATTTTTTTATTTCTTCATTATAAAAACTCATACTTAAAGTATAGTTCAAACTAAAATTATTTTATATATATTATCTTGAAAAATTCATCTTCTTGAAGATTTAATTGTTCAAAATGTTGTTTTATTAAATCTGTATGACAGGTAAAAAATAATACTTGATTTGTTTTAGAAAAATCAATAAGACATTTTAGTGCATTATGAGTCCTGCCATAATCAAAGTTGACAAATGCATCATCTATTATTATAGGTAAATCGGCTCTGCCGTTATCTTGCAATGTCGTTTTATCTTTTGAGTAATTAGATGCATATCCTAAGCGCAATGCCAAATATAATTGTTCTTTTGTTCCTCTTGAAAGTTCATTCCATTTTTTTATTATATTGCCTTCAAAATTAGATATTTCTTCAGCTTCAAGATTAATTCTTGAATATTTGTTATCTGTAAGAATCGATAAATATTTTTGTGCATTTATTAAATCGGGTTGTGTTTTATCAAAATTATTTTTTGCAATTGTTGTTATCTCAGAAATAGCTTTGTTTACTAATATTTTTTTTACAATATTTCTGTACTCATTAATTAATATATTTCTTTTATTTTTTAAATCGGATATTCCTTCAAAATCTTCTAATCCTCTTTTTTCAAATTCAGCATCTTTTTTTAAATTTTGTTTTTCTTGTTTTTTTATTTTTGTTTCTTCAAGCACAATATTTATATTGGTTGATTCATCTATATCTTTAAATAAATTTGTAAATGGTATCTTTTGTTCTTCAAGACTTATTCTGCTGGTATTTAGATTCTCAATTGATACATCTAGTATATCTATTTGTTTTTTTAATTCATTATTTTTTTCAAATAATTCTTGCAATTCTTCTAAATTATTTTTTATATTTGATGAGAAATTAATATTAATTTTGTTTTCAATAATAAATGAATTGAATTCTTTTATTATCTTATTATTTTCTACTTCTATATCTGTAATTTCTGAGATAAGCATGTTTTTTTCTGTAATAAATTCTTTTATATCTTTTATTATTTCAATTACATCGATATATTTTTGTTCATTTAATTTTAATTTATTTTCTCCAATTAGGTTTTGAATTTTATCTATTAATTCAATATTTTTATTTTCCAGATTCGATATTTTTTCCTTTATGTTTAGAAGTTTGTTTTCATTAAATTTTCTATCGCTTTCATTTTTTCTTACTTTTTCTTGAAAAGAATTATGATTTAATATTTTAATATTTATTTCCTGTTTTAAATCTTCTAATTTTTCTGTTAAATAAGAACTTTCAACATTATTTATTTCCGGATAATAAAATTTTATTTTCTCAATTATGTTACATAAAATAGCTTCTTGTTGTGTTTCTTTTCTTATTTTGTCACTAGCTTGATTATCTTGATAACTGCTAAGTTTTTGAATTGCAAAGCCAATACCAATAAGAATAGACATTAATAAAGAAAAAATTCCAGCAGTTGTTTCTTTTAAATAAAAACTTACAATGGAACAAGATGCCATTAGTAAAAATAAAGAAGCAAATAAAATTAGTGAATTTCTATTTGTCCATATTCCACTTGAATTTATTTTAATATTTTTATCTATATTACTTATTTCATTTGAAAGATATTTATATTGTTTTAATCCATCATTTATTATTGAGTAAAAATCTTTTAGTTCTTGTATATTATATTTTTCAATATTGCCTTTTTGTAAATATTCCAGTTCGGTTTGAAGTTTTAATAAGTTTTCTTCAATATCTTCTATTGTTCTTTTGTATGTTTTTATCTCAGTTTTATTGTTTTCAATTTCAGGTATTATTTCTTTTATTTTACTAATTTTGTCATAATCAATTATGAAATTATTTAATTCTTCTTCTGTTGTATTTAAGTTATACTCATAATTTAAATGATTTAAATTTGAATTGATTTTTGTAATTATATTTTCAAGTTTTTGTTTGTTTTTCTCTAAAATAGAAAAATTAGATTCATATTTTCCTACATTTTGTACAATATCTATATATTTTTCTTTGTTATTATATAAATTTATATTGAAGTCAATATTAAGATGTTTATGAACTTCATTTAGTCTTTGAAGTTCAGCATTTGTTGATTTTAAATTAATTAAAATATTTAAATATTCTTCTTTTTGAGATAGATTTATAATTTCTTCTTCATAATTATGAATAGTTAGTATTATATTGTTGTATTGATTTTCTTTTTGGGATAATTCGTTAATTTTTTTATTAATATTTGATATTTCTTCAAGAAGTTCAGATATGACTTTTTTTGGTTTGCCATTAATTCCAATATATTCCGAAATATTATTTTCAACTTTTTGTAATATTGAATTTAGTTTATCTCCTGACGGATCTTTTATAATATTTACTAATGATAGATTATTATCAAATTGTAAGCTCATTAAATCATCAAGATTAATTGTAAAACCCTGTTCAAAATATTTTTGATTAATTATTTTTTCTATTAATGAGTAATCACAGCTTAAGTTATTTTCATCATATAATTTACATCTGTCTGCTTTCTTTAAAGAATTTTTTATATCTGCACGATAAATTTGTTTTTCGTGGTTATTATTAATAATTGAAAAAAAGATTTTTCCGGTATCTGTTTTTATAGGTCTAAAAAAACCTTCCCTTATAAAATTCATTAATGAACTTTTACCTGCTTCATTATTTCCGCATATTAAATTTATTCCAGATGAAAATTCATATTTTATACCGGTTTTTATATCTTTATCACTTTTTTCTATAATAATATTATCAATAATTAACTTAGACACAATTATTATTCCTGTTTAATTTCATTATAATAAATAATATTGCAAAGGTTAATACATTCTTCTTTAGCCTGATTTTTTATTTCTTCTTTAAATTCTTTATATTCTTTTTCTGTGAAATTACATTGTAACAATATATTTTTAAAATTTTTTTCTATATTTTCTATTGCTGTGTTTAAGTTGTTTTCGTCTATTGTTCTATAAATTTCTCCTGAAATTCCGTCATCTTCTTTTATAATTTGTTCATTTATTTTGGGACGTGTCTCATTGGATATTTCAGAAATATAGACTCTATTATTAAAGTCATTCTTAATTCTTTCAGCAATAGTATTATAAAAATCTTCATTAATATCAGAGTAAAAACAAATATTCCCGTTAAGATTTAATTTTAAAAGAAATAACTCACAATTAGCATTGCTATTTTTATTTATAAAATCTAAAATAAATTCTTGAATAATATTATAGGCAAAAGTTATATCATAAGCTTGTGATAAATCAATATTAATATTTTCAAACCTTATTATATCTATAGGAATAAAACTATTTTTAATAATAGAGTTATTCTCAACTTTAATATATTTAATTCCATGAGGACCTGTTTCTTTTGTGTTCCTACTTTGAATAGTACCGGCATATTGTATTGTTTTTTCATCATAGGTTGGAATATGAATATGTCCAAGAGCCCAATAATCATAATTTAGAGATTTTAAGTCATTTGTTGAACATGGTGCATAAGGACTTGTCTTATCTCCATCTAAGTCACAATGAAGAAGTCCAATATTGAATAAGGATTTTTCTTCACCTTGAGGGGATTCAAAATAATTAATAGGATTTTCATTTAAGTGATTATCATTAAAACTATATGCATGTATTATTGCTTGAGGATTAGAATTCTTATCTGTAACAATAAATTTTCCATATTGAGGTGTGTTAACCCCTATAATTTTAATATTTGAATTATCATCAAAGTTAAAAGTATTTTTATTATAGGCAGAAACAGGATCATGATTACCACATACAATGTATACTTTAATATCAGCTGCTGCGAGTTTTTTTAATCCTTCTTTTAATATTAATTTAGATCTAAAATCTTGTTCGTTATTGTCAAAAGTATCACCAGATATAAGTACAAAATCAATATTTTTTACAAGTGCAAAATCTATAAAATTATTAAATGCTTTTTCCACGGCATTATTATATACAGATTTAACTTTCTCATCAAAAGAATATTTAGTAAGGTCAGAAAATGGTCTGCCTAAATGAATATCTGAAATATGAATAAAGGAAAAAAACAAATTTAAAAACCCTTTCTTTGTTTAATTATTATAAACTTTTAATGATGTTGTCAATTTAATTTTTATTTTGTCCGAGAAAAAATTCACGATAAGCTGAAAGTGTGAGTGAATTTTTTTTACAAAACGAACCAAAAACTTTGTTTTTGAGTGAGCTTGTATCCGTAGAGAAACGAAGGTGAGTGGCATTTTCAAAAGGTGAGTACTTTGTTAGCGAGGATGACTCGGTAACAAAGTGCGATACTAGATTAAATTTCTTCATATTTTGACCATTTATCTTGTTTACAATATATATTGCAAAACCTGCAAGCTTTTGACGGTTTTCCCTCTGATATGAGTTTTTTATATAGGTTTTCTCCGCTTTCTTTATAAATATCAAAACCTTTGGGAATATCAAGTTTTGTATTAAATTTTTTATTATAAAAAACCCTAAAAGCATTTGTACAAGGATATAGTTTATGTTCCCATAAATTAATCCATTTCTTACATACACAATTGTTATAAGTTTTTTTAATATCAGAATTCCCCTTTATATTTATCAAGTCATAAAAAGATGTAGAATCTTTGACTTCATAATTAATGATTTTATGTTCTTTTAGTAAATTTATTATTTCTTTAAAATTATCTCCCCAAATAGGGTAGTAACTTATATCTAATGCAATATTATAGTCAATTAAAGTTTGCCAAAATTCTTTATTCATTTTTGGTAATAAAATGCCATTTGTTACAAGATATATATTTGTTTCAGGAAAAGCTTTTCTTGTTTCTATTAAAAATTCAGAAATATTAGGATGAAGTAATGGTTCACCTCCAAGAATTCTTATACAATCTGTTCTTATCTTATTTGTTAATACTCTTATATCATTTTTAAATTCTTCTAATTTAACAAAAATCACTTCATCTATATAATTACAGAAATAAGAGCAATTATTACATTTTAAATTGCATCCTGCTACTATTGGAATTTCTATGTATGGAAATACAGGATTTTCTTTTTTTATTAAATTTTTTTTCTTCCTAAAAAAATTAAGCATATTATTATTCTTTATATAGTTCCCATTCTCTTACTATACCTTTTTCAAGACAAAATTTACATGCAGAAAATGGTTTTTTATATTTTTTAATTCTTCAAAAATTTCTTTTCCGCTAAGTTTATAAAAATCAATAGCCGGAGGTAGCTCAAGATTAGTATTAAATTTCTTATTATAATAGTATCGGTAACAATTTTGACAGGGATATAAGTGTTGTTTCCATAGATTAACACAAGCTTTACTACCGCATATTTTATAAGATTTTTCTATATCAGAATCTCCTTTTGGATTTAAAGACTCGAAAAACTTTTTTGCCAGTTTTATATTGCCTGGTTGCATATCATGATCATCAATTAAATCTAATATTTCACTAAATTTATTACCAATAATTGGGTACTTTGATAAATCAATTTTAATTCGGTTTTCTTTCACTGTATCCCAGAAAGACTGAGGCATAGAAGGTAGAAGTATCCCATTTGTAACAATACTTATAAATGAAGCAGGAAATGCTTTTCTTGCTTCTATCATAAAATTATTAATTTGGGGGTGAAGTAATGGTTCCCCACCCAGCAAACGGAGTTGAAAAACATCTAATTTTGAGGAAAGTTCATTAATGTCTTTAGTAAATTGATTTATGTCAGTATATATTTCTTCATCTATTAAATGACAAAAATGTGAACAATGATTGCATTTTAAATTGCAATGGTCAACTATGTGTGTTTCTAAATATTGAATTAAAGGTTTTCCTGATGGATTATTGGAATTTGAAATATTAAACATAATGTTAATTATATAATATTTTCTTATTTTCGATATATTGTAAAAAACTAATTCAATAAATTTTTCTTATTATATTGTCCGAGAAAAAATTCATTCATACTTTCAGCTTATTGTGAAATTTTTATACAATATGTTTTAACAATAAGAAAGACAGAATGGTTTGAAATTAATAAGGCAATATTGAAAAAAAAATATAAGATGTTAATATAAAAGAAGTTATATACTATGGGACGTAGCGCAACCTGACTCTGCCGAGCGAATTTTGAAAAAGGGTAAAACCCAAGTATGTGAGAACCGAAGTGACAATAGCGATAGCGAAAGAAACGACAGGTTCGAGAGACAGCAAAATTCAAGAATAGAAATGATTAAGTATCATTTTTTGAGAGGTAGCACGTAGTGCGCTAAGGCTCTGAGTAAAACTAAATAATTTTCGGGACGTAGCGCAGCCTGGTAGCGCACTACCTTGGGGTGGTAGGGGTCGCAAGTTCAAATCTTGTCGTTCCGAAATTTTTTATTGGGTCGCAAGTTCTTCCGTTTCGTGATTTTCTAAACAAAAGGAGAAAAGAAAATCATCTCACGGAACCCATCAAACTACGGTTCATAAATTCACCTTGTTTGATGTGAAATCTTGTCGTTCCGAAATTTTTTATTTCTATAAAAGAAAGGTTATTGATTTATCATATTTTGTTGTTGTATACTTTTTTGTAAATCTTGTAATTTATAAGAATAAGAAAAATTATAATGCCAAAACATATAGGAATACCAAGAGCAATCTCATATTATAACAATTATCCATTTTATTATGGTTTTTTTAAATCATTAGGTATTGAGGTTATATTATCAGATAAGACAACAGCCAAAACAATTAATGACGGATCTAAGTATGTAGTTTCTGATACTTGTCTCCCTATAAAAGTATATGTTGGGCATGTTATTAATTTGCTTGATAAAGGCTGTGATGCTATTTTTGTTCCCTCACTTCAATCAACAGGCTATAAAATTAATAATTGCAGTAAAGTAAGAGGGCTGCCTGAAATTATAAGAAATATATTGCCTCAAAATTTTACAATGATAGAGCCTACTTTAGATAAAACAGAAAATATAGATTTAAAAAACTTTTGTAAGCAAACAGCAAATGCTTTTGATATATGTGATGAACAAAAAATAAAAAAGGCAATTGATGAAGGATTTAAAGTATATAATTCATTTATGGAAATGACAAAAGCCGGTGTATGCTATAAAGAAGCTTTAGATAATGCAATAAATGGAAAAACAGTAAAGAAAACAATAGATATAGTTAAGCCAATTTCTGTTGCTATTATGGCACATGGTTATAATCTTTTTGATGAAAAAATTTCATTAAATTTAATAAAAAAATTAGAGAAGATGAATGTAAAAGTTTATACATCTTTGAACGTATCATTCGATGAAGCAATAAAATCAATTGATGAAATAGGTGAAGTTCAATATTGGGCAAATGAACCTGAACTTACAGGTACGGCTGCCTATTATCTTTTAAATAAGAAAGTTGACGGAATAATAGCTCTTTCCGCATTTGGCTGTGGACCTGATTCTTTAATGGCTGATGAAATTTATTATCATTGTAAAGAAAGAAGAGTACCTTTTATACACATTACAATTGATGAACATTCAGGTGAAGCCGGGTTTGTTACTCGTATAGAAGCTTTTATTGATATGCTTTTAAGAAAGAAGAGAAATTCAATTATAAAGAATGCTGATTTAAATAAAAAATCTGTTGCTCCGGTTATTAATATAAAAAAAGAAAAAATACTTACAACTTCTATTAAATAATGAAAAATAATTTTTATACTTATAAAGGTGCTATTCATATACATTCTATATTTTCTGATGGAACAGGAAATATTGAAGAAATATCAAATGCTGCTAAAAATGCAGGATTAAGCTGGATTATAATTACAGATCATAATAATATAGATATAGAAGAAGGCTTTTATAATGGAGTTTGTGTTATAAAAGGAGAAGAAATCTCTCCTGAAAATACAAATCATTATATAGCTCTTGATATTAAAAAAAATATTGAGCCTGATATAAATCCACAAAAATATATTGACGAGGTAAGATTGCAAGGCGGTTTTGGTTTTGCTGCTCATCCTGATGAATCAGATATTCGTAAGAATAATGCTCCACCTATAAAGTGGATTGATAAATTAATTATTCCTGACGGTGTTGAAATTTGGAATTGGTTCTCTGATTGGGCTGATAATTATGATGAATCGAATATTTTTAGAATTATATATTCATATATTTTCAGACATAATATTATCAAGGGACCAAAATTAGAAACTTTAAAATGGTGGGATGAATTAAATAATAAAACAGATAAAATTGTACCTGCTATAGCTGGCGTAGATGCACATGCTCTAAAAATTACCAAATATATAATTCCTGTTAAAATTTTTCCCTATATATCAATGTTTAAGACACTGGTAAATGTTTTAACATTAGAAGAAGAATTGCCAAAGGACTATTATGAACAAAGAAAAATAATCCTTCAATCAATAAAAGAAGGGAAAAACATAATTATAAATAATAACTTAAAAAAAGGAACACCTTTAATATATTTATCAGATAAAATTATCAATGTTGAACTTCCTGTTAGTTCAACAATAAAAGTATTATTTAACGGAGAAATAGTATATTGTACAGACGGAAAATGTATTAATTATAAGATAGAGAGAAAAGGTAAATATAGAGTTGAGGTTTATTTGAAGAACAAGCCTTGGATATATTCGAATCCGTTTAGAATTGTTTGATTTTGTGATAACATAAATAAATATGAATACCAGAGAAAAGCTTGAAAAAAATAAAATGGAGAATAAAATCCCGGCAAAGGACAGGATAATAGCTTGGCCTAGGATGGGGAGAATAGATATACCTTTAAAGGCTTTAGTTGTTTCATTAGGTGCTAAAGTTATTATACCTCCTGCTAATAGTAATAAGGCATTAGAAATAGGTGTAAAAAACAGTATTGAAGGTATTTGTTTGCCATACAAGTTGAATCTTGCAAATTATATTCAAGCTTTAGATAAAGGTGCAAATACTTTGATGATGTTTCAGGCTCCCGGTTCTTGCAGGCTTGGTAATTATACAAAAATGGCTCAAAAAACTCTTAAATCAATGGGTTATGAATTTGATATGGTTATTTTTGATATGTATCAAAGTAAGATGAAACAAACACTTCAAGCTTTCTGGCATGTTACACATTGTTTAAACCCTTGGAAATATTATAAGGGTTTTAGTTTAGGATTTAATAAGTTCTTTGCAATAGATACAGCCGAAAAACTTTTATTTTATACAAGACCTCGAGAAATAAATAAAGGCGATGCCGAAAAATGTTATGATAAATGGTTAAAAATAACTGATGAAACTAATTCCGTTTGGGAAGCAAAAAAATTAAAGAAAAAGATAATTGAAGATTTTAAAAAAATACCTATAGATAAAAATAAAGAAGTTCCTGTTGTTTATTTAATTGGAGAGTTTTTTGTATTATTAGACCCTTATACAAATCAAAATATTGAAAAAGAACTTGGTGAAATGGGGGTAGAAGTTCAAAGACAGATAATGTTTTCAGATTGGCTTGAACATGTTTTGAAACCTTCTATTTTTTACCATAGAGAATCTCATAGGGAAAGATCTGTTAGGTATGCTGAAAAATATATGAAAAGAGCAATTGGTGGTGAATGTATTGAAACAATAGGTGATACTGTTTATGCTGCAAAACATGGTATCGATGGAATAATTCATATTTCTCCGTTTTCTTGTATGCCTGAAATAGTAGCTCAAAATATTTTGCCTAAAGTAAGCAGAGAAGAAGATATTCCTGTTATGTCTTTAGTATTGGATGAACAAACAGGAAAAGCCGGATATATTACCAGAATTGAGGCTTTTATTGACCTTGTAAAAAGGAAAAAACAAAAAAGGTTAAAAGATAATGTAAATTTATTAGTCAAGTAGATAATATAAATTGATGATAAGTTTTATTTATGATACCTTAAAGAAAAACGGTAGAGAGAGAAGAAAAAATGATTACTAAATCAAGAAATGAAATGTCTTTTGAAAGATTAAAATATTACAGGCATTTAGGCGGTGGAGCATTAGAGTGTATAGCAAGCAGATTATCAAAAACTCCAAAACCTTTATGCTTTTCTTTAATGGTTACAAGTAAATGTAATTGTAACTGTGATTTTTGCTTCTGGAAACATAAAAAAGAAAATGAAGATATGTCAACTCAAGAGATTGTAAGACTATTAACAGAAGCAGGACAAATCGGATATTTAGACAGTATTTTATGGGGTGGAGAACCGCTATTAAGACAAGATTTTGATCAGATATGTAAAGCATCGCATGATGCCGGTTTATATACAAAAATAGCTACTAATGGTTGGTTTCTGGAAACAAATCCTGATTTTGCAAAATATACTGATTTGATGTTCGTTTCACTAGATGCAATAGGTAAAGCTCATGATGATATTCGTCATTTGCCTGGCATTTGTGATAAAGTTATGAGCGGTATTGAATATCATAAAGTTCACTCTCCCAAAATGAGAATATATGTTTGTTGTACAGTTTCTGCAAAAACAGAATTTGAACAAATAAAAGAAGTTGCTCAGTATTGTAAAGATGCTGATATATTGCTTTACTTTACAGTTAATAAATCTAATCAAAAATTAGAAGAAGCCCAAAATGTTAAAGAAACTGAACTTGAAGCAAGTCAGTTATCTGAAATATTTGTTAAAATTAAAGATTTGAAAAAACAAGGATATCCAATAAGAAATTCATATTATTTTATGGATTATATTATAGCTAAGAAAAATTACTATGAATGTCATTGGCCAAGAATTGCAACTGTAATATATTCAAACGGTGAAATGCTTCGCTGCTATGACAGAGAACCGTTTATAAGTGTTAAAAACAGACCCTTAAAAGAGGTTATTAAGGATCCTTTATTTATTGAAACAGTTAATAAATGTAAAGATTGTAAATTGGCTTGTGTGGGTAATTATGCACTTGATGCATCAGGTTTATGGAAACTTGAGTGGCCTGCTATAAAATCACTTATGGAAATTGCTATTACATAAGTGTACAATTTAATAATAAATTACTAAAAGGAACGATATGAAAAAAATAATTTGTTTGATTTTGCTAGTGATGTTTGGTATGGAACCGATTGCTTTTGCAGCATCATCTCCTCAGTTTGTTTCTGTTTCGGAAAAAAGAGTGGAAAATGTTCAAAAACAAGATAATCATGGAAATTTAGATGCATTTGAAAATAATTATCAAGATGTAGTTGATTCTAAAATCCAACAAAAAATTGATTTAAGTCCTGTTGAACGACTTTTTAATGATAAAGATGTTGAGGTTTCAGGTAATCCGTTATTACAGGCTGGATATAATTTGTTCTCATCATCAACGTCTTCAAGTTCTTCTACAACAGGAAAATTTGACAGCAATTATAAGTTAAATATAGGTGAAAAAGTTACTGTATATTTATATGGTGATTCTATAGATGTTATGGCAATTTCAGGAGCTAGTGTTCTTAATCCTACTACAAGAACAGAAGTTGATTCAAAGGGATTCCTTTTTATACAAGGATTAGGACTGGTTAAAGCTGAAAACCGTACAATAGGTGATGTTGAAAGTGAAGTAAATAAACTTGCTTCTCAAAAATATAAAAATTTAAAAGTAAAGTTAACTGTTTCATCAGGACAGGATTTTTCTGTATTTGTATATGGACAGGTTAATAAACCAGGCAAAGTTATGGTTGGAAATAATTCATCAATACTTGAAGCTTTAAATGCGGCAGGTGGTGTTAAAAAAACAGGTACTTTAAGAAACATAACTTATACATCTAATAATAAAACAAAACAAGTAGATGTATATGAAGCATTATTTGCCGGTAATGATAATGGAATTATTTTAAGACCGAACGATAAAATTTTTGTTACCGGAATAGGCAGTGTAGTTGCAATCAAAAATGGTGTTGCAACACCTGGTATATATGAAATAAAAGAAGGCGAAACACTTCAAAAAATAGTAAATTATGCAGGAGGCCTCCTTCCTTCGACTCAAGTTACAGAAGTTACTTTATTGAGTTTAGATACTGCTTCAATGCAACGTAGTGCTCAAAATATTGCTTGGAGTGAAGCTAAAAACACAAAACTTAAAAGCGGCGATTCTGTCCAGTTTAGAGAAATATATAATACAGCAGAAAATATTGTAACTATTCAAGGTAATGTAAAATATCCTGCTACTTATGCTTATAAAGAAGGTATGAGGTTATCTGATATTTTAAAAAGTGAAGATGAACTTTTAGAGGAAACTTTTATTAATCAAGCTGTAATTAGAAGGGTCTCAGGTGCTGATAACTCTATAGAAACAATTCCAGTGTTCCTTAAAGAATTTTTTGCAGGTATGAACGATCCTATTTTACAGCCAAGAGATGTTATTAATGTTTATAAAAATACTAATTCATTATTTGTAGACGTGTATGGATGTATAAATACTCCTAAACATCTTACTTATGTTGATAATATGACATTGAATGATGTTATGACCGATATACAATTTATTGAATCTGATGTTAGTGAAATATCAGATGAAAAAATTCAAAGTTCTGGAGAACAAGAAGTTGCACTAAAGACAGAAGATGAAACAAAAAAAGGAGATGCAGAAAATAAGGAAGATGTAAAACTTGCTGCAGTTACTCAAAATTCTAATAAACTTATACCAACAGAAAATGTTGCCGTAGAAATTACTGGGGCAAATGGTGCTACTCAAGTTTATTATTTATACGATATTATGATTAATTCGGATAGAATAAAAAGTATATCAATAAATCCTGATGATAAGATATTTTTCAGAACGCTTCGTGGTAATGAAGTTATGAAAACGGTTAAAATATCAGGGTTTGTTAAAAAACCCGGATCATACACTTTTGTGGAAGGCAAAAAACTTGTTGATATTATAAATTTGGCAGGTGGTTTGACTAGCGAAGCTGATTTAAGAGGAATTGTTTTTAGAAGGACAAATATTCAAGGGAAACAAGTTGAACTGGCTTTGAAAAATAATGAACGTGATATTAAATTAATCGAAGGAAGAATGGCCAGTGCATATAAACCTTCTGAATCTGATCAAAATTCTAAAGTAGAAATGCTTGAAATGTTGAAAGCGGATGATGCAGAGATGGCTAAAAAATATACGGGTCAAATTGCTTTAAATATAAGAAATAACAATCTTGATAAGATAAAAGACCTAGATAATATTGAAGTTCAAGATGGTGATGATATTTATATCCCAAGAATGTCAAATCATGTAAGTGTTATCGGTGAAGTATATAATGAACAATCTTTTGTATATAAAAAAGGTGCTAACGCTAAATATTATATAAAACAAGTAGGCGGATATACTCCAAATGCAAATAAATTTAGGCTTTATAAAGTATCTGTAAATGGAAGAGCAGAAAAAATTTCCGCAGGATGTAAGATAGAACAAGGAGATACTATTGTTGTTCCAAGAAGAATTGCAGGAAATGACTGGATAACACCTATTAGTGATACATTAAAGAGCATTGCTTCTGTTATAGTTATGGCATTTGCTATTAATAAATGGTAGCTATAAAAATAGAAAAGAGCCGGTGAATTATGCCGGCTCTTTTTATATGTTCGAAAATACTCTTACCGATTCAGGAATTATGGTAATATCAATTTCATCTTTAAATTTATGTTTTTCTCCATCTAAATGACAGTTAAAAAAATCATTTTTTATATTTAAAGAAGAAGTTTGAAAGTACATTGCTTTTGAACCTGAAATTTTTATATTTAAAATTATTTGTAAAAATTCAAAAAAGAACATTATTGGATTTTTAACTTTTAATATAAATACATCCATTAAATTATCATTTAGTTTGCAATTTTTTGAAACAGAGAAAATATTTTTAAACATATTACCTGCATTTGCAGCAATTAAACATGTCGCAACAACGCTATGCTTTTTGTTATCATATAATAAATTGTATTGTCTTTGTTTTAAACGGAGTGCAAACAAAATTCCTGCAATAAAATATGCGAAGTAACCAAATTTGTTTTTTAAAGATTGCGGAGTATTACAAATAATATCAGCATCAAATCCAAGTCCGAATCTTAAAATAGAGAATTTATCATTAACTTTAAACGTATCTATTTTACTGAAATTTTGATTATCTATTATTTTTAATGCCTTATGAATATTCGCAGGGATATTTAGTTTAGCGGCTAAAAGGTTAGCGGTACCGCAAGGAATTATTCCAAGTATTTTTTCAGTGTTAATAACAAAAGGAATTAATTTATTAACAGTTCCGTCTCCGCCTATTACAATAACAGTATCAAATTCATCAAAGTTGATATTTCCCAGTTCTTCTATTAATATGCTTTTAAAGGGCAACTTCTTGTTAAAAAGATATTTTAAAACAGCTTTTTTGTATTTCAAAGCTTTTTTTCTTCCTGCATTAGGATTATTTACTACGAGAACTTTTTTCATAACTCGATTATTGCATAGTTAATATTAGTTATCAATAGCGGTTATTTGCTTTAATTTTGTTATGTTTAACGTATAATTAAATTGATTAAGGAGAGATAAGTAAATGAAACTAGAGAAACAATCAGTAGCTTGGCAGTCAAATTCTATGGGAAAATTTGACAGAGTTAAATTAAAAGTTAATAATTTTGCTATAGATATGCTGCTGAATTATTTAGGACATAATTTCAGCAAAGAAAAACTTATAAACTTAGCAAAGATATTTGAAAAAATATCAGGTTCAAAAGGCGGTATTAATCACGCAAGAAGAATGCAATGGTTGTTTAAGACAAATCATCCGCATCTTTATTGGTGGAAGAAAATATTAACAGAATTGCATCCTAATTGCAGAAATAAATGGATAAAAAATTTCTTTGTTAACGGATATTATGGTGATAATCTAAGAAAAAGAACGGAATTTAATAATAAAAATGGATTTTTCCCGCCGACAGTACTTTTAGCAAGTATAACCAAACGTTGTAATTTTAATTGTAAAGGCTGTTGGGCTCATGAGTATGATGTTAAAGAAGATTTAACAAAGGAAAAATGGAGAGAAATTTTTACCGAAGCAAGAGATGTTATGGGTATTCATATATTTCCAATTGTTGGCGGAGAACCTTTTGCAAGAAAAGAATTCCTAGAATTAGCAAAAGAATTTGATGATTGTACTTTTATAACATTTACAAACGGTTCTTTAATTACAGAAAAAACAGTTGAAGAATTAAAAAGACTTGGTAATGTCCAGCCAATGTTTTCTATCGGCGGATTAAAAGAGAATACAGACGCTGTTAGAGGTGAAGGCTGTTTTGATATGGTTATGCAAAAAATGGATATGCTTAAAAAGGCTGGTATTCTTTTTGGTGCAAGTATAACAGCAACAAGTCAAAACTGTGATGAAGTAACATCTGATGCTTTTATGAAAATGTTATCAGATAAAGGTTGTTTATGGGCTTGGTTCTTCCATTATGTTCCTGTTGGTGATAGCCCAGATGTTAGTATGGTTCCAAATGCTGAGCAAAGACGTCAGATATTAAAGGCTGTATATAATGCAAGAAATACGCTGCCTATGATGACAGTTGATTTCTGGGGTGATGGTCCTGAAATGATGGGTTGTATTGCAGGCGGAAGACAATATGTTCACGTTAACCCAAGAGGTGATGTCGAACCTTGCACTTTTGTTCATTTGGCAACTCATAACCTTAAAGATTGCACTTTAACAGAAGCATTGGCATCGCCATTTATGCGTGCAATAAGAGATGGTATTCCTTATGAAGATGGTAACATGCTAAGACCTTGTATGATTGTTGATAGACCCGATGTCTTAAGAAAATATTACAATGAATTTAAACCTTATGAAACGCATGAAAATGCAGCTGCTTATTTAACTAATCCGGAAATTACTTCTAAAATCGATAAATATTCAAAAGATGTTAAAGAAATTTTGGATAAAGATTGGAGAGAAAATCTTTGGATGACTATTTTCCCACTTGAAGGAGAATATTATATAGACAGAGATAATTTCTGTTCAAAAGAAAAACCTCAAAATAAAGTAGAAAATAGTTGTGCAGGTAATTGCTGCTGTTGCGGTAAGTAGTATGAAAAAAGTAATAATATTAAGCTTTCTATTCATACTATTGGTATTTTTAATAAACTTTTGTCCTGTTGTTAGCCAATGGGACAAAAGTTTTATAATGTTTATTCAGGAGAAACTGGCATTTTTACCTTTATGGCTTCCAATGCTGCCTGATTGTATTTTATATACTGCAATGATAATAATTCCTCTTTTAGGGTTTTCGGTATTTTTTATAAAGAAAAAATTATATTGGAATTTATTATTAATTTATTCTGTTCCTTTAGTTACTTTTTTAATTAATTGTATAATTAAACCGATTATAAAAAGACCAAGACCTTCTTTAGATCTTCAAATAACAACAATTCATCCTGACAGTTTTAGCTTTGTTTCAAGCCATTCTTTGGTAACTATTTGTCTTTGGGGTATGGTTATTTTTTATTTAAGTAAATATTGTGAAAATAAAATATTGAAAAATATTGGTATTATAATTTCAATTATTTGGATATTGTTTGTAGGTTTAAGCAGAATATGGATTGGGGTTCATAACCCTACAGATGTTTTGGGCGCTTATATTTTAGGTTTGTTATTAATTTGTTTTTATATAAAAATTGAAAATGAAATTAATAAAACATCTAATTAAAAAAGGGATTGATATTTAATCAATCCCTTTTTTAATTATTAATTATTAATTTATTTTATAAGACAATCCAATAAAATATTCTTCTTCATATCAGTAAGTATTGTTTTTATTTGTTTATATAGTTTAGAACTTGTTTGACCTATTTTGGAAAATAGAACAACTTTTTCTGATTTATTTATATATTGTACAAACTCATTTGTAATATCAGCTTTAATTACAGTTATATTTTTAAACTCTTTTAAGCTTGATAAAATATCATCTGGAAGAGCTTCAAATGTAATTATAGAAATATTCTTATCTTGATTTGCTAACAATTGCAATTTTAAATCGGTAAAATCTTTCTTTAAATCATAAATAATATTATCTGAAAGCATAGAGAAAGAAAGTTTTCTATCTGTTAATTCTGCAATAATTATAGCAAATATAGAGATAATAAATCCAAATACAATTCCAAGAATAATGTTTATTAAGAGTTTTGGAGAAGAATATTCAAAATCTCTAAGTTTTTGCGGCTCTTTTAAAACAAGAACTTTAGATGAATCAGACATTTTATCAACCATTTTTGCCCATTCTAATTTAGAAGAAAGTTCGGCTACTTTAGCCGCTTCTTCAGTTAATGCTATTCTTGAGCGTTCACCTGCAATAACTTGACCCTTAATAGTTGACATAGCTTGTTGAGCAGATTTTGAAAAAGCACTCATCGCTGTTAGGTTTCCGGTTGTAGTCATTGCATTTTCAGGTAAACCTTGTACTGCATCTACTTTTTTACTTAATGCTGCTTTTGCTTTTGTATATTCAGATTCTATAATCTCTTTATCTGATTTTGATTTCTCGCTATTTAATTGTTTATGAAGTTCTATATAATTATTTATAATTGAATTTACTATATTATAAGCAAGTTCAGGATCTTTTGCTTTATATTCTATTGATATTACATTAGTACCTTTTTTATTTTCAAAAGATATATTTTTACCTTTACCTAAAAAAGCTGCTGTTGAAATATATTCACCTTCTTTTTTGTTTGGAATTATTCCCCATCTTTTTTTGTAAACAAGGTTATTTTCTCTAATAACTTTATCTATAACAAGAGGTGATTGAATAAGCTCGAGTTCATTCGCCAAAGCACCGCCGCCACCAGACATAAGTGCCGCAACGCCTCCACCTGCTGCGCCTATTTCTTCTAATGCGAATGGATTTATTTCCATCATATTTGAATTATTTGCTTTATTTATATATAAATCACTACTTACTATATATTTTTTGGGCGAAATAAATGTTAATAGTATGAAAAATAAAATAGCAGATATAAAAATTTTTATTATCAATGACTTTCTTGCCCAAATTGCAAAAAAGATTCTCTTTAAATCTATGGAAAGTTCTTCATCTAACTCATTATTATTTATATAAATACTTTCGTTCATATAATTCCCTTTATTTTATATATTTTATGACAAATATAATAATATTATTATATTAATATTAAATCTAGTTGAAAAGTTTAACAAAGTTAATTATTTTCTTAACAAAGAATTTTGTAGTTAATGGTCCTATGATACCAATAATTGTATATAAAATCCACCATCCATTATGTGTTGTAATATCTACAGAATGTTTATATAAAATTGTAATTGGTTCGTTATATAAATGTATATGAATTAGAGTTAAACATTTGAAAAAAAATGAATGTAGACAAAGAATCCATAATGTATTTTCACCAATATAACCTATTATATCAGTGATTTTCTTATTTCTATTTAAGAATTTAGAAATACTTAGTAAAAAATAAAAACCTAAAGCTGAGGTAAGAATTATTGAAAATGGATTATAATAGCTATTTATATATAGTTCTGTTCTATAAGGATATTGAATAAAACAAAAAATTATTAATATTGTAAATGAAATAAAAAAAGTTATTAAATTTATTTTTATTTTTTCTTGATATTGTTGGTATAAAATACCCATGTAGAAAAACATGCTGCACGTTAAAATTGTTCCTATTTGGTAAAAATTAAATTTTATTATCTGTAATATATATCCAACCAGAAATACTGACAAAGAAATAAAAAAACGAATTATTTGAAATTGCTTATCTGTTTTACAGCTTTTTTTGCATAAATAGTGTATTAGGCAAGAAAATATAGTTATAAAAAATAGAACTTTTAAAAACCAAGTGGGACCTGAAATAAGTTCTCTTAGATATAATATTAAAGTTTGAAAAGTTTTAAAAAAATATAATTTTATGTTAAAAGGATCAACAATATCGTAGCCAGTCCATCCTAATGGGGCATTAGGCTTTCTAGCCGAATAAAAATTTAATTTTATAAATATATTTGTACAATACAAGAAAAATAAATTTGTTATTATGTAAGGAAGATATAACTGTTTTATTTTCCTTTTTAAATAATCTCTAACCTTTAAAAGGTTATCATAGTTTGTTTCTTTAAAAAAATATCCCGATACTATAAAAAATAATGGCATATGAAATAAATAAATAAAATTGGAAAAAATAAAACCGCAATGACCTAAAACTACGAGTATAATGCCAATACCTTTAATAATGTCAAAAGTAGAATTTCTATTCATAAAGATAACCCATTAACCCATTTTTATATTCATTATTATTTATATTTTTTGAAATACTTTTATTATATAATGTTTTTGTTATAAAAGTGATATTTATATATTTAGAAATTTTTGACAGTTCTTCTGACATAATTTCATTACGCTCATCAAATTCACTAACTTTTGCATTGTTAATTAGTTTGTTGTCAAAGTAATTTTCTGATGGAATATTAGAGAACCCATCTAACCCTGCGAAATGTACTTTTTTTATTCCTATTTTTATAAATAAATTTAAAAGAATTAGTGCTACATTATCAAACATTTTTGAATCATTTAAGTATGATGAATAATTAATAACTTTAGCATTTTTAGGAGGATTTTCTATATTTGAAGAAACTACTAATGGAATATGATAATTATTTAAAGAAGTGAATCTTTTCATATTAGTAATGAAAACTAAATCTTCGTTATAATTATCAGGAATATAATTTAAAGAAATTATAAATGGTTTTTCTTTTATTATAAATTCATTAATTTTTTCTTTTTCATAAACTAAAGATTTGCCTGGAGCTAAGATCAAAATTTCTTTTTGGAATAATAAATTTTTTAGATAATCAAGAGTCGCTGTATCATCAATTGAATTAGAAAAATTATCCAAATAAATTTGTTTAATTAACGTTGCATCAAAAGAAGATTTTTTTTCATCAGGAATATTCTGTAGTAATTTATTGATAATTTCAACAGGAACGGTTTGTTTATCCACAAGATATTTTGCGTAATTTGGGTGGCAATGATTTGTTGCAGCTAAATAATAAGGAACAGAATATCCCCAAGGTGTTTTAGCAAATATCGGATTTATTTGTTCATCCACGATTTTTAAAATAGGAATAATGTCATAATTTCCATTATAATTATCATTTATATATTGAGTAAGGAGTTCTGTACATAAATTCCCTGCTCCACGTCCCATGCCAAATACTGTTGAATCTATTATTAATTCTCTATCCTTACATACTTTCATTAAACATTGAGCATTAGAAAAAGATAGTTGTAAATTGTTATGTGAGTGGAAACATAATGATATGTTTTTATCGAGATTTTCATCTACTAAATAAAAAGTTGTTAATATATCCTTTTCTTTCATTGCCCCTGTCGTATCTACTATAGTAAAACCTAGTGGGTTAATTTTGTTTACCATTTCTATTAATTCTAATAACTCAGACGAAGAATAAGTGTTTGTATGCATTGGATTTACAAATACATTATAATTTTTATTAATTAATTCTTTACAATAAAAAATTGCATTTTCTTTCTCATCTTTTTTAAAAACTATCCTTAGTGCAATATTTTTATTATCACAAATTGGTAAATTCTCGAGAGGATATTCTCCATAATTAATCATTAGTGTGAATTTAGTATTGTTATAATTATCTGGCAATATATTTTCCAAAAAATTATAATTAGGATAAAAAGTTTTTTCTTTATCAAATGTTAGAGGTTTTAAAAAGCCACATTCTACAAAATCTAGCTTAGCCAAAATAAGATTTTTGATGATTTTTTTTATATTTTTTTCACCAAAAGTCCAATTATTTATATAACCACCATCTCTTAACGTACAATCTAAAACCTTTATATTTGACATATTAATTCATCCTATATTTTTTATACATAAATTCTGCAAATTCAAAATCAATTTCATTATCTATATCAATAGCCTCTATACGTTCTAAAAGATAAAAATAAGGCGAAAATCCCATTAAATCCCTTCTATCATACATAGTATTTTTGGATAATAAATTAATAGCATGATTTAAAGCAAAAATTTCTGGTAAATCCTGACTTCTTGGTTTATTATTTACATCATAGTTTAAAGGTTTGCCATTTTGCCATAAAAATTCTTTTAACATTGAAACTGTAGTTATTGAATCATAATTACTATCTTTATTGAAAGTTTCAAATTTAGTCAATATCATATTTATTGTTTTAGTTTCTAACAATGGATTCGTAACATGTGTATATAAGATAAAATCAGAACTGGTTGTTTCTGCAATATTACGATATAATTTATTAGCACTAACACTAGAAGAAGCATAATAAGAATCTCTTTTAAAAGTTTCAACACCTAAATTTTTAGCAATTTCTAACATTTCATCAGAATCAGAGTTTACAATAATACCATCCAATCTATCAATTTGTTTTAATTGTGTTATTTTAATTTCTAACAAATTACTTCCTGCAAATGGACGTATATTCTTATTCTTAACTCTTTCTGAACCTGCTCTTACAGGTATAACTGCTTTTATAACTTTTCCTTTTAGCATTCAGTCTCCTTTATATTATATATAATTGTTTCTTTATTTAGTCCTTTATTATTAGGATTTACATATCCCCAATTTGCTAATAAACATTTTATTTGAGGATATTTTTCACAATCTTTTATATTGTCTATGCTATCTTCTATCAAGATACATTTGTCAATATTATTTAAATTAAGATAATTATATATAAAATCAGCTTTGTTTTGATATTCTTTTATATCTTCATTAGCAAAAAGCTTGATATTCTCAATATTATATTCTCTTAATTTATTTTGAACAGGAAGCTTCTTTTTATTAGTTAAAATAATAAAATTATAACTTTTATTCTGTGATAAATTTTTGATTTCATAAAAGAAATCAAAAGGAGTATCTAAATTATTCCAAAAGTTATAATCCTCTTTTATTAAATTTTCTCTTGCTAAAACATATTTTTTGTCAAAAATTTGAATATTAAAATCGATACCATCAGCAAATAAATTATTATACATATTGACGAAATTAGCTTCTTCAATATTTTTTTCAATTAGACTTAAAATAATATAAAACTGCCAAGAATGAGTTATTAAATAACGATATTTCCTAAATTTTTGATAGTGCTCCTCATCTATCGCTTCTTTAACTGGAATATCATAAAATGCATATCTGGCAAGTAAATATGCTTCTTTTACGCTATCAAATAAAACGCCGTCAAAATCTAAAAAAATTGTTTTCATTTTATTTATCTAGTAACCTATATTTTTTTATATAATATACTCTATGCATAAACATTATAATATAAGTAGAAGACACTAATATTGCTACCGTATAAATTGTAATATTATTTAATAAGTATAAACAAATAAGTCCTATTAAATTATAAATACCACCCAATATATAATCATTATTTGTCTCTTTTATATATCCGAAAGCACCTAATAAAGGATAACCTAATACGTCAACAAATGGATAAAAACTTAATGACAAAGCAAAAATTCTTAATATATTTACTGCTGGTAACATTTTTTCTGAGAAGAATATTAATATTAAATATTTTGAAGTTATTAATAAAAAGATAGTAAAAGCAATTGCTATAATTATAAGATATTTTAATATTTTTTTAAAAAATATAATGTCTTTGTTTTTTGACATATAAGGAAATAATGCATTTATAAAAGTAGAATATAGTGCAAAAAGAGCCCAAAATATTCTGTCTGCAGAAACATAATATGCAACAGCTGTTGTTGTAACAACTAATCCTAAAACAAAAGCGTTTGTCTGGCGATATAAGGCTATTGCTACTTTTGTTAGAAAAAATTGACTGCTGTATTTTATTGTATTGATTATTTCATACTTTTTAGGAATAAAAAAATTAATTTTAAATACTTTTTTTATAAAAATTAAGCTTATTATTCCAGCAACTAATGCTCCTAAAGAATTAAATAATGGCACTAAATAGTAATCTCCATTACTTTTTATAAAAACAAATATCAATAATAAACTTGTTACCCTTGTAATTATATTAAGAACAGTAATAAACTTCATTCTCTCCATGCCTTGATAAAACCAAGTGAGAATTAGAATATTTCCAATTACGGACAAGAATGTAAAGTAATAAATGATAGCATCCGCTCTGAATTTAGGAATAAAAAATATTAATAATGATAAAATTATAAAACTTAAAATTAAAAAGAATAATTGTGCTGTTAAAATAGAGTTAAAAATAAGATTAGTTTTTTCTTTATCATCTCTATTAATTGCAATAGCTCTAACCCCAGAAAAGTCGAATCCAAAAGTTGTTAATCTAAAGAAATAATCCATAAATACTTGTGCAAAAAAAACAAGACCTAGTTTATCTACATCTAAGACTCTTGATAAGTAAGGTAATGTAATAAAAGGCAATGCATAATTTAAAATTTGAATTATTGCTAAAGCAATTGTATTTACAAATAGATTCTTTTTATCACTACTCGCCATCTTGATATAAATCCTTAAATAAGCCCTTTAGTCCAACAGGATTTACAGAAATAATTTCAGTTTCCGGATAATAAATCTCAACAAATTTTTTTAGTTCTTTCCAAGATTTAACTAGCATTTTATTAGGTTTAATTTCTTTTGTTTCTTCATTAAAATAACCTGAAGAACAATCGCATCCAACAATATAAATTCTTTTTGGATTTGTAAATAAAGCAAATTGCATAGCAGCAAAAACAACAGAACCACCACATACTATCCATGTTTTATCTATATCCGGATTAAAAAATGTAGGATTTGTTGGATATTTGCAATATTGAAAATATTTTGAAGCTTTATGTTTTAATATTATACTTTCAGGGATAATAGTTTTTTCTATGTTTACTTCTTTTAATCCATAAAAATTTGTTGGAGATTGTCCATAAAATTTCTTTATATTGGGATATTCAGCAAGTTTAGATATGTAATCTTTACAAGCAAAAAAGTCTTGAGCAAAATAATAATCAAGATTGAGTTTTTCGCACAAAATAGTCTTATTTACGCCAATATTTATAACTCCTTCTATTGGTTTATATTTGTTTAAACTTGGGCCTGTTGCAATAACTGCAATTTCTTTCCCTTCATATTTATTTTTATATTCTCCAAATGTTTTTTGATGGGTAAGAGCTACAACATTTGCTTGAGAAATATATATATTTTCTTTATGTACTGTCCTAATAAAGCTTTGAATTATTAAACTTGGTATTACATAAAACTTTTTAATTATTCTTTTTATATTCATCTTGTTTCCTCTAAAACATCTTTTACTGCTTGTAAATAAGCATAACCATATTTTTGGTCAGGTTCTAAATGAGCGCCCTCAGCCCACTCATTCCAAGCATTAATAAAAACAAATTGCTCGTCTTTATTATGTTTTTGTTTTGTCCATATTATAATATCCTTTAACCATTTTTTAAATATTTCAGGATTGATATCTAAAACATAACAATTATTTGAGTATGCTTTTCTTGGAGAATTATCCCACCCCGGATATATGCATTTAAATGTTTTATATGAGTTTTCTTTTAAATGTAATTCTTCTTTTAATGCTCTTTTTATATCTATTATTTTCCCTTTAAATAGAGGATTTATGAATATATTTTTCATATCTGAAATGTACTTAGTAATTTGTAGATTTTGATGAGAAAATTCAACTACGCTGTCTAAATTTAGACCTTGAGTATCTATTTTTGTATATCCTGAATTTGTTGTCATAATATGTATATCATTAAATCCATAATTTTTAATATTTGCTCTTATATTTTTTATGAAGTTTTTGAATCTTTCTTTTTCAAAAAATTGAGATTGATAAATTATAAGAAGAGGTTTTCCGTTTATTTTAATATATCGTTCATCGCTAAAAAATCTAACAATATCATGTATAAACTTTTCATCATCATCAGCTTTTAAATGTTGTTCTTTTATTATTTCCCTATGATCTCCATTGCCCCATACATTTGTCCAAGTTTCATTTGTCCACATTATGCAAAAAGGAATATTCAAATTTTTGTTATTTAAGAAATTATTAATAGGTTTTTCTAATAAAACATCTCCAGAAAACCAATACCAATAAAAACAAAATCCATAAATACCATATTTTTTTGCAAGTTCTATTTGCCTATACATTATATCGTCATGTGTTAAATTATAAAAACCAACATCAATAGGCAAATGAGGCTGATAATGTCCGGTAAATTGGGGTATTGCCTTTGATGATTTATACCATTCCATAAATCCTTTTCCAAAATATTTGTTATTTATATCATTTTCATAATATTGCGGAAGATAGAATGCTATTATTTTGGTAATATCTTCGGGAATATTAAGACACGAGTCAGTTTCAGCTATAAAATCTTTAGAATTCTTTTGTGCATTTTCTTCGAATAACCAGTTGATATATTCTATTTTTAATTTAGTAGAATTATTAAATACTTTTAGCTTTATTTCTGTAATAAAAAACTTTGTTGTTCTTAATATCCAACGGTAATATCTTATTATTTGTTGTTGAAAGCTTAAAAACATTTTTCTCTCCTATTTCTCTTGTTTTATCATCTTTAAAGAGCTTAGATTGTTGGTAATTAAATAAATAGTAATAGCATATAATATTATATTATATGTATAATGTAAATTTGATTCATAAAATAACAGAAAAGTTGATTGTGCTAATAAAGATATAAATAATCCATAACAAAAATCTTTTTCAATGTTTTTTTGTGTAAGTTTAATTCTATATAATTTTAAAATTGTTCTAAAATAGAAAGTTAGAAGTAGAATAATCCCGATTAAGCCTGTTTCACAAAATACCCTGTATATAATTGCAGCCGCAGGACTGCCACCTCCTATTCTCATTTTATTTACTAATTCCATAGTTAATGGTAGTGTTGTATTTTGCAATAAAATAGAAAAATGTTTTGTAATTGTTCCATAACCAATACCAAAAGAAATATTTTTTATTCCTTCTTGTATCATGATGATATAATTTATTATTCTTGTTGCTAATGATGGTTCAACTATAATTAGTGTTTTAAGACTAAATAAATTTGGAATGGTTACTATAATTCTTTTTATGTAAGTTTCTTCTATATTAATTGTGTTTATAGAAATGATTATACTTATTGATATTATTAGTAGTATTGAAAAAATTTGTATATAATATTTTTTTATATATTTTGTAATATCTTTCAAAAAGTAAAGCAGGGTGACAATAAATACAAAAATTAATGAGATGGGTGATCTTGTTAATATAATATTTATAAATGCTAAAGGTATTAATAATTTCTTTACACTATAATTTAATATTTTATTTTTAAAAATTTTATATCTACTTAAACTAATAGCATACATTATTGGTATTTGAGCATATATATAAGCCCCAAAATTTCCTGGTTCATCAAATATAGATTGCACTCTATGCGTAGATAGGTTATATAATAATTCTTGATCGTCAACAATTCTTCGTTTATTATTAAATAGAGTGACAAATTCTCTAATTGCATCGATATTAAATTCATTACCAATAAATTGAATTATACCAATTACAAATACAAATAAATAAAATATGGCAAGAAATTTCATTACTCCTTTTAAATTAATATAATTTTCTTTCAAAAGAATATATACTGTTATAAAAACAAACAAAGAAGAAAAAGTTAAGCCGCCTATAAAACCTGTAAGAAATCCGCTGAAATTAAATAATCCTTTTGAGTATGCAATTAAAACTGTTAGAGTGCTCCATAAGTAAAATATACAAAAATAAATAAAAGGTGAGTATTTTATCATATAGATTAAGTTGCTTATAAAAAACTTATCATTTATTAATTTCCAAAGAAGAAAAATACCTATAATAGGCATAAATAATGCAATAAAAACATTACCAGGTAATGCAATGCCTAATGACTGCATGCAGATAATATATAGTAAAATATATGCTATTACAGTTTTATTTATTTTAAAAATCATTATTGTCTTTCGTAAAATTTGTATTGATTAATCTTTTTTGATTTTTTTAATTATTATAATCATAAATATTTCAAATAAATATATAACAATGCTATAAAAAAACTGAAATATCAATAATTTGAATATTTTTTTAAACAATATTTAAATTATTGATTCATAGTAAATCATTATATATTTTAATTAGTTTATTATAATATGCGTCTTCAGTATATCTTGTAATAACTTTCTTGTACCCCTTTTCCCCATGTTCAATTACCAATTCTTTATTATTCCAATATTTTAAAATACAATTTTTGAGTTGTTCAACATTCGCAGGTTCAAATAATAATCCATTTTTATTATTCTCTATTATTTCAGGAATACCTCCTATTTCTGATGCAATAACAGGTTTGCCATTAATTAAAGATTCTATATTTGTCATGCCAAATACCTCAAAACAATTGCTTGGTAAAATTGTAGCAATACAATTTTGATATTCTTTTAGTTTCATATCTTTGTCTTTTATTAATCCTAAAAATTTAACATTGTTTAAGTTGTTATCAGTTGCATATTTTCTTAAATTTTTTTCGTTAGCACCTTCTCCGGCAATATGAAGTTCTATGTCTTTTGGTAATTTATTCATTGCTTCTAAAAGATAATGTACACCTTTTTCTCTTGATAGACGTCCTATATATAAAAAGTAACCTTTATTGGAATAATTAGGAATTGTTTTTAAATCAGAATTTTCTAAAAAATTATTGACGGTTATTATTTGTTCTTTCTTAATACCTATTTCTGATTGTAATACAAGTTTCCCTAAAGCATCAGATGGTGTTATGAATTTATTAATATATTTTATATTCTTTATAAAAATGTATGATTTTAAGGCAAGTCTAAAACTTTGTTCCAAACTTCCTTTTGAACATTTATTTTTTATGCAGTTGTAAAACTTTCCTTTTTTACAAAGGACATTAGTACATAGTTCTTTATTATTTTTCATTAAATAAACAGATGGGCAAAATAAACTGGCATCATGAACTGTAAGTATTGTAGGTATATTTTTGCAGCATTCTAATATAGAAGAAGTAAGACAAGTTTTAAATGAATGGATATGAATTATATCAGGTTTAATAAAATTTATAAATTTTTGTAAGTCCCTTTTTGAATTATTATTATAATAATATTCATAAGGTTTTTTTATGTAATCTTTAAATGTTGCATTAAATCTTGTAAAATAATTGCAAAAAGGATAATCTTTTTCATAATATGGTTTCTTGTCACTTGCCCAAAAATAAGTTTCTATTCCTCTATTTTTTAGTATTTTATATGTATTGTAAGCTATAGCTTCAGCACCGCCATCAAATGAAAAGTACGTATTAATTATTAAAACTTTCATTTTTTATCCTCTGAATATTTTTTATATGGTTCGTTATTCTATTTGTTAAATAATTGGCTAAAATGGGTAAAAATATTCCAACAAAGAGATATATCATAATTAAAAAGATATTTTTATCTGGTACATATGTCAATTTTGATAATATAGATATATCTTTATTCATAAATATAATTATGGCATAAGTTACAACTTTAAAAGATAAACTGTGTAAACATAAAATTGGAAGAGTATTTTTCCCTATATAGCTTAATATTTTCTGTATATAATTTTGTTTTATAAAAATTACAAAGGAATTTATAAAAATAAAACCAATAATAGATAATAATATTAAAAATCCGGGATTATAATATGTATTTGCAGCTATTGCTATTGGATTTTGTGTTATTATGTTGAAAAATAATAACACTAAAAATGACAGTATAAAATTTCTGGTGTTAAAAAAATCTCTTTTATTATAAAATTTATTGAATAAATAACCTATATAGAAAGAAGTTAAAGAAGAACAAATTGTTCCTATATATAGAAACTTATTCCAAGGTTGAAAAGATATATAAAAACCTATTTGTAAAAATAGAAGAATAACTATTAACCTATATATTTCATTATCCATTTTAAAATTTTTTAAGGTATAACTAATTAGAGAAAATAGTATAGAAATAAAAAATAATGCAAATAAAAACCAAATAGATCCTATTAAAGGTTCAATATGAAAAATTGTATTTCTTAATATATCGTATATATTATGATAATATTGTATTTTTGAGTTTACTTCATAAAAATGAATATTGATAAAAAAATTATGTAATAATTCAAATATAATAGTATAAGCAATAAATGGAATCATTAATCTCTTAAATTTAGAAATAATGAAATTTACAAGATTACTAAAAGTTTCATAATATTTTTCCTTAAAAAAGAATCCTGATAATACAATAAAAAAAGGCATGTGAAATAAATAAATAAATTTTGAGGGAATTATATGAGCAAAAACCATTAAAATAATGGCAATTCCTCTTGATATATCAAAAAAACAATCTCGTTGATTTTGAACCTCCATTTTATTTTCTCCTTAAATATTTTAATAATTTAGCAAATGCTTTTAAATTACGTTTCATTTCATCTAAGTTTGTAATACTTTGTATTGCTTTATAAAATAGATAGTTAGGTCTTAAATAGAATTTTTCTCTTGCATAATTACAAAAATTTACAAGTTCTTCACTTGAAAGATTTGGTAAATTAAGTACACATTCATGCATTCCATCTTCTTTTAACCATTTTGAATAATCATAAGTTTTAATATAACCATTTTCTTTTGCCCAATAAAAAGCTTCTGTCCCAGGATAAGGAATTAATGGGAAAAATTGAGCACTATCAGGATTTAATTTCATTGCAAATTCTAGAGTTTTTTCCATAGTTTCTTTTGTTTCGCCTTTATTCCCTACCATAAAACATCCGTGAACAAGTAATTTGGCTTTTCTTGCATTTTTCATGTATTCTATAGCTTGTTCAATTTTAGTACCTTTTTTTATATTGTTTAGAATTTCTTGAGAACCAGATTCAAATCCGGGGATAATTAACCTGCAGCCTGCTTTTTTCATTAATTTCATTAATTCTAAATCAGTGTGAACTCTTGTATTTGCCCACCATTTTACTTTTTTATTAATCCCTTTTTTTATAAGCAATCTGCAAATTTCTTTTGCTCTTTCAGGATTTGCAGTAAATGTATCATCTTCAATTCCGATTGATTTAACTTCTGGTAAATTATTAACAATCCATTCAAATTCTTCTACAACATTTTCTGCACTACGCAGGCGATACTTATGCCCATGTATTGTTTGAGGATAAACACAGAAAAAACATCTTGATGGACATCCACGACCTGTCATTATCATAATCATTGGAAGTGTGGCTGCAGAAAAGAAGTAATTATTTATATTAAGATATTTTTTATAAATCTTTGATACAAATGGGATTTCATCCAAGTTCTCTATATATGCTCTATCTTTATTGTGTATATTCTCTCCATTTTTTTTGTATGAAATCCCGTCTATAGTTGACATATCTCTATTTTCTTCAATGGCTTTTGCTAAGTCGACAATTGTAGCATCAAACTCATGTCTTGCAATACTATCAATTGCATTTGACATATTTAGAACTTCATCTGTTAATATTGATGGATGCGTTCCTACTATACAAATATGAACATTTGGAAGCGCTTTTTTTATTTCTTCTGCGCAATGAATATCTTCTTTTATGCTTGGTGTACTTGTATCTATAACTATAATTTGAGGGTTAAATTCTTTTATAATTTTTATTGTGTCGGATATATTAGTTTGTTCTGCACAACTATCATATAGTTTTGTCTCAATATTTTTACCTTCTGCATAAGCACAAGCATATGCAAGCCATAAAGGATTATATATAGTACCACTTTTGGTTATGGCAGGTGAACGTGATGCCCTTGAAAATTTTCCTATTTCTGTTTTATATGGTGGATTTAAAAAAAATATTTTCATATAGTCTCCTTATACTTTTTTTCGTAAAAATCTTCTATAAATGTAACTTCTTAGCCAATTGGGAATTATTCTTAATAAAAATTTTAAACTAATATTCCTAATTAACTCAAACAAATTAATATATTTCATTCTATAAAATTGATAAAATAAATTCATTTCTTGTAAGATTCGCTTAAAACCTACCCTTTTTGCTAACATTCTTTGTCCTGATCTGGCATTTACCAAACAATCTTCTAAATTATGGAAAATCATCCCAGCATTTAACATTTTTGCAAATAACAAATAATCTTCTCCAAAATTAAATAAATTATATCCTCCAACCTCAAAAACTTTATTTTTTTTATATATTACAGTCATATTGTTTATAGGTGAACGCCATTTCCCAAATTTATAAATTTCTTCATGTGTTAAAGGAACAACTTTCTTTGAGATAATATTATCTGGAGTATTTTCAAATTCTGTTATATTAGAGCCAATAACATCTATTTCTGGATGATTCTTTAAATAATTTATTTGTTTTTCGAATCTGTTCGGTAAGGATATATCATCACTATCCATGAGTGCGACATAATTATACGAAGCGGCTTTTAATCCTTCATTTCTTGCAAGCCCTTGTCCAACATTTTTTTCTAGAATAATTATTTTAAATAATGAAGGAAATTTATTCTTGAAATTTTCTACAACATTATCTAAATCAACAGTTAAGGGACCATCTTTTACAATTATAATTTCATTTGGTTGTAAAGACTGATTAATAATACTTTCAATGGCTTCATAAAAATATTGAGGATTTTCTTTATGATATACCGGCATTAGTACACTAAATTTTATATCATTAGTCATGCCTGCCTCCAAGCGCTAAAAAAATAGCTTTAATTAATATCCCAATTTCCCAAATAATATTTCTATGTTTTAGGTAATACAAGTCATATTGAAGTTTTTCAGCTATATCATCACTAGAAACACAATGCCCTTGATTTATTTGAGCCCATCCGGTCCATCCTGTTCTAACCCATTGTCTGCATTTATAGTATGGAATTTCTTTAGAATAAATCTTTACTAAATCTTCCCATTCGCATCTTGGACCGACAATAGACATTTCACCTTTTAAAATATTTATCATTTGTGGTATCTCATCAAGTCTTGCTTTTCTTATGAATTTACAGAAAGGAATAACTCTGTTATCTTCATCTTGAGATTCTGTATGTTCTATTTTCCCTTCTTTAGGCTTATAGTCATTAACATACATAGTCCTCAATTTATATGCTTTAAATATTTTACCGCCTTTGCCAACTCTGTTTTGAGTATATATTGCACTTGCTCCATCTGTATTTTTTACTTTTATGCCTATGTATAAAAGAATAGGGGCAGTAACAATTAATATAATTAATGCAGAAACTATATCAAAAGTACGCTTGCAAAAATTGTATATGTTTGAGCGGCTGTTCATAAAATCATAAAAAAGCCAATTTATAGACATTTTGCTTACATAATATTTGCCTGTAACCATTTCATAAAAATCCGGCATTTTATAAATTTTAACTTGTTTTGGAATATTATTAACAAAATTAGTAAGTAAAGATTCTTCCATTCTGTGTTTTATTGCAATAATTATGATATTTATATTATTGTTTTTTATTACTTCTTTTAAATTTCTTTGTTCAAATAATTTTGTATTGGAATCTTTTATTATATTTTCTTCTTCATTATCTTGAACAAAACCAATAACTTCCATTTTTAGTGCTTTTTTATTTATGATTTCATCTGCAATAAGTTTAGCTTCTTTATTTGTTCCTATTATTAAGACATTTTTTATTTTCTTTAATTTAAATAAATATAAGTGAAATAAATTTCTATAAGCAGCTAAGAATATATAAACGGTTAAAATATTTAATCCAATAAATTTAAGTATTTGTATATTGTGATTTATTATCAATAAAAATATTAACAATGGAACATGTGAAATAAAGATACCTTCGAATAATAAATAATAATTTTTTGATGAAATATTAAATTCTCTGATTTTATAATTATCTTTTAGAAATAAAACAATAAATCCTATTATTGTAATGAGAGCTATTGATATAATGAATAAATTCTCTGGTAAGTTAAAATATTTATACCAAAAGCTTGTGGATATAAATAAAATTAAAATGTCAAATATGAACATTATAAAAATAGACCTTGAGAGCATTGTTAAGTCCTAGTTATATTAATTAAAAAAATTATATAACAAATAAAAATATATTAATATATTCTTACATCACATTTCGCAAATAATTTATCATTGGAATTTTCAAAATGCTTCTTCAATAGGTTTTGAACAGTATTGCCAAAATAATTTGATTTATGTTTTAAATTTCTAATAACTGAATTTTGGCTTTTATTAAAATATTTTTCTACATTTGCTATTTTATAACTTTTTGTTGGATTTATAGGTTTGTTTGTTTTTTGGTCAATTATGAATTCAGACAATTTTTCTAAAGAAGCACCATTTTCATATTCTTCAAGTAATCTTGTTTTGTTGATAGAAAGTCCTGAATAATGAATTAATGGATTTTTCTGTGGTAAATCTTTATTAAATAGTAAATTATCTAGAACCATATATGTAAGTTGTAGGCCAGAAACATCTGTTAGCATTATTTGTCCATCTTCTTCTTTTATTCCTGATAGAACATTCATAACATCAAAAGAGGAAATTGATTTTTTATCTGATACTTTAAGAGGGTGTCTTATTGCAGAAGAATTAAGTGCAAAAATATCTATTTGAGGATTTTGTTTTCTTAATTCTTCTAATATAGAGTCTGTTATAAAATTAGCCAGATAATTATTCTGAGATCTTATATTTTGTGTATCAAGTATTGTTATATTAGGATTATTAGTTCTTAATGAAAATCTTTTTTTCATATCATCTTTAAATAACGCATAATAATATCTGGACAGAGGTCCTTTTCTTTTTGTATTGGTTGGATTAAATGTTTTTAGTTTTATACTGTCAAGAAACCCATTATCATCAATATTAATTCTGGCATTTACCATTTTTTGAAAATTTTGTAAAAGAGGAATTATCGGCGTAGAATTTACTACTCTTATATCATCTTTATGTTCATGCCCATCAAATATAATATCTACAGAAGATTCTTTTGCCAGATTATCTGCAAAGTCTACTCCTGTATGACACATTGCAATAACTACACCATTTGGGTTTTCTTTTTTAAATTTTGCTATTTTGTTCTTGCATAATTGAAGGGTTTCTTCATAATCTTCTTTTTTCACAAAGGCTTGAGGTTTGTTAGAATTATTTGTAAGATGAACACCAGCTAAATTTTTTTGGTACATTTCTAAGTTGACCGGAACAATTCCCAGAAATAACAGTTTGTGTTTAAGATTTGGATTTTTATCATCTTCAACTTCAAGAATTTTTTCATTAATTATTTTATTATTAGATATACTCTTCTTAAAACCGGAAGAATCTTCCAGATTAAGATTTGTCATAATTGTACTTGCATTAAGAGAAGCAAGAACTTCATCAAGTAAAGGGACACCACCATCAAATTCGTGATTTCCCGGGGTAAATAAAACAGTTGTATTTGCAGCAATTTTTTTTATTTGAGCTATAAATTCATTTAATATATCTAATTGAAATTTTTCTAAAGGTTTATTGGGGCTTGTTTTATAGCCTTTTCTTCCGCCATCCATAAACCAATCGCCACATATTGCTAATACATTAGTTTTTCCTTTTTCTTCTTTGCAAAAAATATCTTGTTGTCTATTTCTCATGTCTTCAAGAGCATTATTTGCTAAGACAAGTTCTCCATGTGTATCAGAAAATGCATTTATATTAATTGTTGCTGATTTGAACGTTTGATTTGAATAATTTATAGATTGAATTTTCATATTATGGTAATGTCCAAAAATATAAAAAATTGTTGATTTCTTTTTGTAGTTTTACAAAGTGAAATATTTTTTTAAGTGGCGTTTTCAAAAGGTGAGTATTTTGTTAGCGAGGATGACTCGGCAGTAAAGAGCTATACTAGATTAAATACTACATCAGATAAAAAAGAATAGTCAATTTTTGCTTTAACTGTTTCTCTATGATAAAATGCCGTTTGGAGAAAATCAATATGAGAATTTGTGTAATAGGAACTGGATATGTTGGATTAGTAGTTGGAACTTGCCTTGCAGATATGGGTAATATTGTAATCTGTGTTGATAATAATATTGAAAAAATAGAAAAATTAAAGAAGGGAATAATTCCTATATATGAACCCGGGCTTTCTGAGTTAATTACTAATAATGTAAAAGAAAATCGTTTGATTTTTTCTGTCGATTTAAAAACAGCAGTAAGAGAATCAAAGGTATGTTTTATAGCAGTTTCGACGCCGCAAGATAAAGATGGGTCTTGTGATTTAAAAGCGGTTATTGAGGTATCAAAACAAATAGCAGAATGTATAGATGAATATAAAGTTATTGTAAATAAATCTACAGTTCCGGTTGGAACAGCAGAGAAACTGACAAAAATAATGAAAACAATAACAAATGTTCCGTTTGATGTTGTATCAAATCCCGAATTTTTAAAGCAAGGGGCTGCAGTTGATGATTTTCTTTCTCCGGATAGAGTGATTATAGGTTCAAACTCAGAAAAAGCTTCAAATATTATGAGAGAAATATATTCGCCATATTTCAAAACTGCGAATAGAATGATTTTTATGGATGTTAAGTCCGCTGAAATGACTAAATATGTTGCAAATGCTTTTCTTGCAACAAAAATCTCTTTTATAAATGAAATGGCGAATATTTGTGAAAAAGTCGGTGCAAATATAGAACAAGTTAGAATTGGTATTACAACAGATAATAGAATAGGTAATAAGTTTTTGTTCCCGGGAATTGGTTATGGTGGCAGTTGTTTTCCTAAAGATGTTAGTGCATTAATTTCTGTAGCAAAAGAAAATGAATGTTCCAGTAACATATTAGAAGCGACAAAAATGGTTAATGATAATCAAAGAAAGCTGTTTGTAGAAAAAATTTTAAAATATTATAAAAATAATATAAATGGTAAAAAAATTGCAATTTGGGGATTATCCTTTAAACCCAAGACTAATGACATGAGAGAAGCTCCATCAATATCAATTATTAATGAATTGATAAGGCATGGTGCAATAATTAAGGCATATGATCCACAAGCAATGGATTATGCCAAAAATATATTTATAAATTCTATTGAATATGCAGAATCTGCTTATGATGCCATTGATGATGCCGATGCATTGGTGCTTTTGACTGAATGGAATGAATTTAGACATCCGGATTTTGAAATAATAAAGTCAAAAATTAAAGATAGAGTAATTTTTGATGGTAGAAATCAGTATAATCCTCAGAAATTAAAGAGTTTGGGCTTAGAATATATTTGTTTTGGATTTTAAATTTTTTGCAAATATTAAGTTTTTTTAATTTGTTTTTAAGCTAGAGCTGAAAACCTTTTACCCTAAAAAAATTAAAAAAAAATATAATATTTTAAAAAATATGATATTTTTTTGTTATGATGAGTACTCTAAATAGCAAATTAATTTTTGTTAGGTTTTAGAACAAATGTAGAGATGAATGGAAGAAAAATATGAAAATTAATTCTATTACACCATCGATTATTTATTCTAAGTCCAAGGGAGCAGGGGCTTCAGGACACAGAATGAGAGAGAGTGTGTACGAGCGACATAATAAACAAAATAATAATGACCAAATAAACACGACCATCAAGATGAATTCTGATGGTCGTGTTTATTTTAAGGGGGGTATTCCTTTGTTGCACAAAGCAGCAAATTTTGCCTCCGATAATCCATTAGTTGCAGAGGCCTTATTCGCAATACTTATTACTTGCGGATTAAGACCAATAACAATAATGGCAACAGCAAAAACAGATGAAGATAAAGAAAAATGTTCTTATCAAGCGGCGAAATCAGTTTCTTCTGGTTTTGTTGGACTTGCTACTACAGCATTAATCGGAACGCCAATAGCAGCTGCAACAAAACTTGCAAATAAAAAAGGTGCATTTAATATGCCACAAGGAATGAAGGAAAAATCACAAGAAGTTGTTAAACAAGGAGTTGATGCATTAGTTGAATTCTCTAAAAAATTAACAACTGAAGGACGTGATTTAAATCTTGCACAACAAATAAATGCTTTAACCGAGGGTGGAAAAATGAATCTTTCTGTTTTCCAAAAAGCAGGTAAGCATGCACAAAATACTTTTAAAGAGCAGATATCTGAGAAAGCTCCTGATATATCAGAAAAAGTAGTAAACGCATTAAAAGAACAGCAGATTATTAATAATTATGCTAAGACTGGTAAAAATGTTATGGATAAATTCTTCCAACCTGTATTTATGCCAATAAGAGCAACAATAACAATTGCATTAGTTCCAATATTACTTGGCTTATTAGGGAAGAAAAAACCGGAGAAGAAACAACCTCCAGAACAAAATCCACAAGTAATGTTAAATTATAATGTATTCCAAGATAGTAATGAAAAAGCACTATTTCAGTCTTTTTCGGGAGTAGCAAATCATGAAAATAAATAGTATAACACCGGGATATAATTCTCAAAAACAACAAAACTATAAAAGACAAAATCAAAAGGATATGTCGTTCAAGGGTTTTGTTCCACAACCAGTTGTTAATGGATTATCTGATTTTTATGGCAAAGTTGCTTCAAATCATGGTTTTCAAAAATTTATAAAAGGTTTTAGTAACTCTAATAAAACATTTACTCATGTAATGGTAGCAGAAAGTGTACTATTATCCGGATTTTATATGATTAATACATTGAGAAATAAGAAAATTAAAAAAGAACAAAAACCTCAAATGTTAATTAATGATACTTTAACCTTAGGAGTTTCGGCTGCCGGTGCATATTTAGTTGAAGATAAAATTTCTGATGTAGTTATGAAAGGAGCTGAAAAATATTTTGGTTCTCATAAAGATTTTTATACTAAATTAGGTGCAAAAACAGCAGCTGCAAGTAAAGATGAATTGTTGACAAAAGTTGCAGATGTCGCCGGAAAGAAAGGCAGTGAACTTACTGAAGGTTTAGAACAAGTTTCATCTAAAATAGCAAGCCAGTTAAAAGGTCTGGTAGGGGAAGAAGGTAAATTAAAAGCCTTTCAAATTACACAAGATAAATTGGCTTCTGTTCAAAATGCAGTTAAAGATACAATTACTCAAAATGCAGGTAATGCAGATAAGGCTAAAGAAGCTGTAAAAGGACTTGTTGATGATGTTTATAATTCCGCAGCAGCCAGAGGTGAAGCTGACAAAATATTACCAGGTATTAATAAACTAAAGGTAATTATAATCTTAGGTATTATATATAGATACTTAGGTCCAGTTGTAATTACTCCAATTGCAAATAAAATAAGTTCAAAAATGTTTGCAAATAAGAAAGAAAATGTTGATAAATCTCAAGAAAAAAAGTAAAAATATTCTTCTGATAATAGGGAAAGATTAAAAAATCTTTCCCTTTTTTATTTTATCGGTGAAAAATTCACAATAAGCTGAAAGTGTGATGGAATTTTTGTAAGATGAAACCAAAACATTATTTTGAACGAGCTTGTATCAGTATAGAAATCAAGTGTAATACTTGATTAAATTGAACAAACAATTTGCAGAGGATATTCAAATATTAATTCTTCTCTTGCAACAACCCTTATATTAGGGAGCATTTGAGATAAAATTAAATAAATTAAATGCCTTATTTTCATTGGTGCAATTAAAACTATTTCTTTTGAGTCTGGAGCATATTTATTTACTTTTTCTTTTATTAATTTAATTATTTCTTCAATTTTGTTGCTTTCAATTCTGATAATTTCATCATTTGCTTTTTCGCCAATAAAAGATTCAATGCTTTTTTCTGATAGTTCATAGGCATAAATGGTTTTATCTGCTTCATTAATTAATGATTTACTTATTTGCCTAGCAAGTGAAATTCTTATTCTCTCAAGCAGTTCTTCTTTATTTGTTTCATCTGCGAAATCATTGATTTTTTCAAATATATAAACAATATCTTTAATAGAAACTTTTTCTTTTATAAGGCTTGCTAAAATATATTTAAGTTCAGCTACTGACATGTAGTCAGGAATTATATTTTCAACAAGATAAAGGTTTTGATTTCCTACGATTTCAATATATCTGTTAATATCAGAATAATCAAAAATATCATCTATATTTTTTGTTACTATATATTCTATTGTCCTGGCTATAAAATCAATAGAGTCAAGTCCTTTTGCCCAGAAATTTTTTGCTTTTTCATCTTTAATCCATAGGATTGGAAGTTGTGTAATATTATCTGTATCTTCAAAGGAACCGGATGGGAGTTTTTCAATATTTAATTCGTTTTTAAAAAACATTGTATAATTGTAATATGCTTTTGATGTTATTATTGGAATTCCTCTGATTTTTACTGAAAATTCATTTTCTTGAAGCGTTTCGTCAATCTCGATTTTTATTTTAGGAATTATGTATCCGAGAGTTTCTGTTAAAGTTTGTCTTATTAAAACTATTCTGGATAAAATGTTATATTCATTGTCACTGTCAAGAATATCAATTAATTCTTCAGAAATAGAGAGTGTAATTTTTTGTTCTCCTAACTTTTTTTCCATTACATCAGGCGCAATAACTTTCGCAAGTTTATGTTTTAAATCTTCAAGTTCGTTAATATGTTTTGAAATTTCTTCATTTAAAATTGTTCTGGAATCTTCTGATGTTTCATCAATAAGAGCTTTAACTTGAGTGATTTTCTGTCTTTTTTCTTTAATTTTCTTTTGTATATCAACACATAATTCATAAGGGTCAAGTTCAGGATTTATAATTCTTTCAATACGTGATTTGAAATTTAAAATATCAGATGTTTCACTTATTGTAGTGTCTTCATTTTCTGTTTCTTTTATGAATATACAATTATAAAAAATACCCTCATCATTTTCAATTTCTTGAAGTGAATATATATCCCAACCGTCTTTTGACATTTCATTTAATAAACTTTCAAGTTTTTCATTGTCGTTATATGGAGAAGTTCTTATTGTATAAATGTTTCTTGTTGGTTTATACATGAATAAATCCTTATTAATCTAATTATAATTATGATAACATTTTTATTTATAAAAAACATTATTATTTTTGAATTATACCTGTTGCAGTTTTACCTCTGTGTTTGTAATTAAGAATATAATAACCTTTGCCAGAATCTAAGATTTCAGCTTTAGAATTAGCAGCAGTTCTCTCTTTGAACGCTATAAGATCTTCTTCAGCTTCTCTGTATTTTTTTAGTTTTTTATTGAGTTTTGCTTGCTGCAAGCGGTTTATTATTTCAGATTCTTCATTAAATTCTTCTTGTGTGTACATTTTTTCGACAAGTTTAACAACTTTTACTCTTGCTCTAAGTTGATTACTTTGATATAAGTCAAGGTATTTTAAGTTGTCAGATAATACAACCATATAGTAGCCGTCAGGAATTTCATTACCATTATCATCATATAATTTACAAGGCAGTGTTAAATTGGGATATTCAGTTGACTCTGGTCCAAATTTGTATTCCCTCTTATCACTTTCATAAACTCCAGCAGGATAAAAAGGCGTCGGAAAGTGTCTATCTGGCCCGTTAAAATCTGTCATGAAATCATATGCTATTAAATTAAAGTCTATTATCATTATTTACTGCCTTAGAATGATATTTTATCAGATATTGTATAAAAATCCCAATTATTGTATATAATATAAATAATAAAAATTAAAAATAAACAGAGGTTTTTATGGATAAAAAAACAATATTAAGTTATATACCAACGGTTATAGAGTCATCGTCAAGAGGTGAAAAATCATTTGATATTTTCTCAAGATTATTGAGAGAAAGAATAATATTTTTAGGTGAAGAAATTGATGATGAAATGTCTAATTCAATAGTAGCTCAACTTTTATTGTTAGATTCAGAAAACCCTGAAAAAGATATTATGATGTATATAAATAGCCCGGGTGGAGTAATTACTGCAGGATTTGCAATATATGATACAATGAAGCATATAAGAGCAGATGTATCAACAATATGTCTTGGTGAAGCAGCTAGTATGGGAGCATTTTTGTTATCGGCAGGAACAAAAGGTAAAAGAATGGCACTGCCTAGTGCAAGAATTATGATTCACCAGCCTTTAGGCGGTGCACAGGGGCAGGCTACAGATATTGAAATTGAAGCTAAAGAAATTCTAAGAATGAAAAAAGAGTTAAATACACTTTTGGCGGAACATACAGGGCAAACTATTGAAAAAATATATGCAGATACTGAACGTGATAACTATATGTCTGCTCAAGAAGCTGTTGAATATGGGTTAATAGATAAAGTAATATAATTAAATTATTTTAATGTTTGTTACTTCTAAGCCCCAAAGAGTTTTTTTATAGTAAAATTAGATTATTATGTTTGATAGTTTATCTGAAAAATTACAGGAAATAATAAAGAAAACATCCGGAAATGCCTCTTTAACGGAAGAAAATATTTCAGATACATTAAGAGAAGTTAGAAGAGCATTATTAGATGCTGATGTAAGTTTAAAAGTAGTTAAGTTATTTATGTCTTCTTTAAGAGAAAAAGCACTTGGAGAAGAAGTAATAAAAGGAGTAAATCCTTCTCAACAGTTTATAAAAATAGTTCATGATGAACTTGTAAATGTGCTTGGAAAAGAAAATACTCCTTTAAATTTAGACGGACATCCTGCTTTAATAATGATGTTGGGTTTGCAAGGTTCGGGAAAAACAACATCAGCTGCAAAATTAGCGGTAAAACTTAAAAAAGAAGGTAAAAATCCTATATTGGTTGCTGCGGATGTTTATAGACCTGCTGCGATTAATCAGTTAAAAATATTAGGAGAGCAAATTTCGACTCCTGTTTTCACAATTGAAGGTTCAACTGATGTTCAGAAAATAGTTTCTGATTCAATAAATTATGCAAAAGATAATGGTTATAATGTAGTAATTATAGATACAGCTGGTCGTCTGCAAATTGATAATGAAATGATGGCAGAGCTATTATTGATAGATAGAGCATTTAAACCGCAAGAAAAACTTTTAGTAATAGACTCTATGTTAGGACAGCAAGCAGTAAGTGTCGCAGAAAACTTTAATATTCAACTTGATATAACCGGTATTGTTTTGACAAAATTAGATGGTGACTCAAGAGGCGGTGCTGCGTTAAGTGTTGTTCATTCATCAGGAAAGCCAATTAAACTTACAGGAACAGGTGAAAAACTGGATGCTTTAAATGATTTTCATCCGTCAAGAATGGCAGATAGAATTCTTGGTATGGGTGATATTGTATCATTTGTTGAAAAAGCTCAGGAAGTTTTTGATGAAAAACAAGCAAAAGAATTTGAAAAAAAGATGGAGAAGGCTGAATTTTCATATAATGACTTTTTAAATATGCAAAAGCAGATGAGAATGTTCGGCTCAATAGATAATATATTAGGAATGCTTCCAATTCCCGGTCTTAATAAAGATAATAGAGAAATGATAGCAACTGAAGGTGAAAAACAGCTTAAAAAAATCGAATCGTTCATATCAAGTATGACTCCGAAAGAAAGGGCTAATCCTTCAATAATTAATACCTCAAGGAAAAGAAGAATAGCATTAGGATGCGGAATGCCTATACATGAAGTAAATCAAATAATATCTCAGTTTGATCAAATGCGTCAAATGATGAAAGGTTTTTCTGATATCAAGAAAAAAGTTAAAAAGGGGAAATTAAAGCTTCCAAAAATGCCTGGCGGCAAATTTCCATTTTAAATAATAGGGAGTGAATATGTTAAAAAAAGCAATGATAATGGCAGCTGGAGTCGGTTCTAGGTTGGAATCATTATCTAGTGCGCTTCCAAAGCCAATTGTTCCATTGGCAAATGTTCCTGTTATGGACATAATTACTAAACATCTTTCGTCCTTTGGAATAATAGATATAATTGCAAATACTCATTATAAAGCTGAATATATTAAAAATCATTATAAAGATAAAAAATATGGTGTTAATTATTCTTTTATCGAGGAAAAAGAACTCTCAGGAACAGCGGGCGGATTGAAAAAATGTCAATTTTTCTTTGATAAAGATAGTGATTTTATTGTAATGTCTGGGGATGGTCTTTCTGATATTGATATAAATAAAGCATACGAATCACATAAAAAATCGGGTTCTATTGCTACATTAGTATTAAAAGAAGTTCCAAAAAATTTGGTTTCTATATATGGTATTGTTGTTCCTGATAAAAATAACTATGTAGAAAGTTTTCAGGAAAAGCCACCTGCTTCTGAGGCTAAATCTAATCTTGCAAACACAGGTATTTATATTTTTAATTATAAAATATTTGATTATATTCCCGAAAATACTTTTTTTGATTTTGCAAAAAATGTATTTCCATTGTTATTAAGTGATAATCAAAAAATTAATACTTTTATACATAAAGGTTATTGGTCTGATATAGGTTCGATAAATCAGTATAAACTATCAAATTTTGATTTATTGAATCATAAAATTAAATCGTTTATTCCTGATGTAATTAAAACAGAAAAAGGAGTATATTGTTGTGGTGAAAATGTTCAAATTGACAATACTTCTGAAATTATTGGTAATTGTGTTATTGGAAACGGATGTAAAATAGGGAAAAATGTTAAAATAATAGATTCAATTTTATGGAATAATATTATAATTGAAGAAAATGTAATAGTAGAAAATTCAATAATATTAAATGATATAATTGTTCAAGAAAATTTAAAAAATGAAATTTTGTCAGAAGACAAAATAAAAGCAAAAGAGAATATAAAAGTATAAGAAAGAGGGAAAAGAATGATAATAATAATGGAGCCTTCTGCAACAAAAGAACAAATAGATACAGTTGTAAAAGCATTAAGAAATAAAGGTTTCAAAATAGTATTAAATCAAGGTGATGTGATGACGGTTATTGCTGCAATAGGAGATAAACGTCTTGTAGAACCTCATTCTTTTCAATCTTATGAAGGGGTAAGAAGTGTAAAATTAATACAAGAACCCTATAAATTAGCTTCAAGAGAATGCAAACAAGAAGATACAGTAATAGAATTTTCAAATGGAGTTAGAATTGGCGGACTTGAAAAGCCTGTTTTAATGGTCGGACCTTGCTGCGTAGAACAAGATATAGACGGTCTTTTAAGAGTAGCAGATGCGGCAAAAGAAATGGGCTGCCATTTTTTAAGAGGCGGAGCATTTAAACCAAGAACTTCACCTTATGATTTTCAAGGATTAGAAGAAAAAGCTCTTGAATATTTAGCAATAGCAAGAGAAAAAACAGGACTTCTTGTTGTGACAGAATTAATGGATACTTTAGATTTGGATTTAGTATGCCAATATGCTGATGTTATTCAAATCGGTGCGAGAAATATGCAAAATTTTAAATTATTAAAAGCAGTAGGTAAATGTAATAAACCAGTTATATTAAAACGAGGACCAGCAGCAACAATAAGAGAGTTTTTACTTGCAGCAGAACATATAATGTATAACGGAAACGATAAAGTAATTCTTTGTGAAAGAGGAATTAAAGGCGTAGATAATTCAGCTACAAGAAATACCTTAGATATAGCTGCTGTTCCTGTTATCAAAAAATATTCTCATTTGCCGGTAATAGTTGATCCGAGCCATGGAACAGGCAGACGTTATTTAATAGAGCCAATGGCAAAAGCAGGTTTAATAGTTGGTGCACACGGTATTATGATGGAAGTACATCATGACCCTGAAAATGCTTCATCAGATGGAGCTCAAAGTTTATCAATTCCTATGTTTAAAGATGTTGCAAAACGTTTAAATAAATTAATAGGAAGAATAGATTACGATAATAAGCAAGTAGTATGTAAGGTATAGAATTGTATAAATTCGATTTTGAACTGGATGATTTTCAAAAAGAAGCCGTTGATTATATAAATAACGGTAAAAGTGTAGTAGTATGTGCTCCTACAGGTGCAGGAAAAACCTGTATAGCTGAGAGTGCAATACAAAAAGCACTTGAAGAAAATACAAGACTTTTTTATACAACTCCATTAAAAGCACTTTCTAATCAAAAATTTTATGATTTTGGAAGAAAGTATGGAGCTGGAAATGTAGGGCTTTTAACCGGAGATACATCTATCAACAGGGATGCACCAATTGTAGTTATGACAACTGAAGTATTTAGAAATATGCTTTATAATACAAATTTTGGTTCATTAAAAGATAATTTGAGAGATGTTAAATATGTAGTGCTTGATGAAGTTCATTATATGAATGATGAGCAAAGAGGTACAGTTTGGGAAGAAAGTATAATATATTGTCCTAATAATATTCAAATTATCGCTCTTAGTGCTACTGTTGCAAATTCTAAACAGCTTTGTGACTGGATTAATACTGTTCATTCCAGAACAGAACTTGTTTATACCGATTTTAGACCGGTTCCTTTAAGATATTTTTATTATGATTCATCCAAACCTTTTGAAATATTACCCTTGTTAACACCAGAGGGCAGATTAAATAAAAGAATAAAACCGGAAAAGAAACTAAATTTCCATTCAAGACAGGCAAAAAAGCGTAACTCGGTTAAAGACTTAATAAACGTACTTCATAAAAAAGATATGCTGCCTGCTATTTTCTTTACTTTTTCACGTAAAAAATGTGATGAAAACATGGAAAAATGTTCGGATATAAATTTAATTACCCAAAAAGAATGTGAAGAAATAAAAAAAGAAGTAAAAGAATTTTTAAAAGATCATACATATTTAGAAAATAATAAAAATTTGGAATATTTATATAATGGAGTGGCTTCTCATCATGCCGGGTTGCTTCCTGCGTGGAAGTTGCTTGTTGAAAGATTATTTCAAAAAGGTTTAATAAAAGTAGTATTTGCAACAGAAACACTTGCTGCGGGAATTAACATGCCTGCAAGAACAACTGTAATATCTGCAATCAGCAAAAGAACAGACTCAGGTCATAGAATGTTAAGTGCTAATGAATTTCTGCAAATGTCAGGCAGAGCAGGCAGAAGAGGAATGGATAAAATAGGCTATGTTGTTGTTATGGGCACTCAATTTCAATCTCCCGAAGAAGTTGCAGATTTAGTAAGAAGTGATGCAAATCCTTTAGAAAGCCAATTTTCTCCAAGTTATTCTATGGTTTTAAATCTAATGCAAAATCTTGAACTTGAGCAAGCAAAAGAACTTATTCTTAAAAGTTTTGGATATTTTTCATCTAATGACAGATTAAAACCTATTATTTCCCAGCAAATAAAATGTGAACAAACTTTAGCTAAACTGAAATCAGAAAAATGTCCATTTAACCTTACTTCGCAAGATTTAATTGAATTTAATAAATTAAAGGAAAAATATATAGTATATAGAAAATTAACAAAAACTCTCTTAAAGCAAGCAAAACAAAAAGGGCAGAAAGATTCTCCTGAAGTTATTGAATATACAAATAAAACAAGAGAAATCAGAGAAGCAATGATTAAATATAATTGTGAAATTTGCAGAGGTTATAAAAAACATATGAAAAACCTCGAAATAATTGATAGATATGAGAAAAAATATAAGGAAACCTGTAGAAATATTGAAAAACAAAAAGATATTTATTGGAATAAATTTCTTGCCCATAAGGATATATTAGAAAAGATAGGTTATATAGAAAATGGCAGTCCGACTGATAAAGGAATTTTATGTTCAATGATAAGAGCTGAAAATGAATTATTTTTATCTGAAATAATTTTGAAAGGTATATTAGATGATCTTGAACCTTATGAACTTGCTTCTGTTATATGTGCTATAGTTACAGAAGATTTAAGGAGTGATGTATATCCTAATCAGCCAATAAGTAAGAATACCAGAAAAGCATTAAATAAAATAAAAGAAATAAGAAAAAAAATTGCTATATTACAAAGGGATTACGACATAAATACAGAAATGTATATAAATTCATATTATTCACCATTAATGGAACAATGGGTTATGGGTACCCCCTGGGAAGATGTTGCAAAACAAGTTGATTCATCAGAAGGTGATATAGTAAGAATATTTAAAAGAACGGTAGATGTTTTAAGACAGCTTACAATACTCCCTAATATAAATGAAAAAATAAAACAAAATGCTAAAACGGCAATTACGGCAATACTAAAAGAACCTGTTGACACGGATTATTAACTATATATTGCTTTTATGCCTTGCAAATTGTATATTAGGCTATCTAATGCATCTTTATTGCCTTTTTTAATTTCTATGAATTTTAAGACCATTTCTCTACTGGCATCAGAGTCAAGAATATCAATAAGCCCGCTTATTTCTTCATCTGAAAGATTTAATCTGTCTTTTAATTGAGCAATATAATTAATATCTGCTTCTGTTCTGTTAGAGATAAACATATTGCCTTTTCCTGTCAGAAGCCAATTAATATTAATGTAATAATTTTCAATCAAAGCATTGAGAAACTTAGGGCTGGGTTGAGCTTCTTCTCGTTCATAACTACCTATAGTCCTTACTGGAATGTTTAATTTCTCTGCCAGTTCATTTGATGTAAGATGCAAATTTGCTCTTATTTCTTTGATTCTTTTTCCAATACTCATATTAGTTCCACTTGAACTTTTGTTACATAATGTTGTAATACGTCTTGTGCTATTTTACATGATGATGTAATATAGTACATATAAACATAATATCATGTAACTTCCAACTAAAGATATTATACAACAGTCTACATTTTATTGCACTAAATTTAGTATTTTACATGTTGATGAAGTTACAAAACTAAATAAGGAGTGGGAAATATATGAAAAGAGGGCATTTACGTCTTGTTGTGTCTGATAATACTTATTGCAGTAAAAAAGGTTCATTTTTAAAATGTCTGGAAAAAATTAGAGATAATGTAAAATGTATAACTACATCAAGAAGAGAAAAAATTTACGTTTTAAAAGATTCTTTAATAAGAATTTACAGAGATTATGAAATTTCAACAGGTATTTCTGATATTCCATATTACATTAGAGCTGAAATGAAGATTAATAAAATAATAGAAGAAAATAAAGTTGATTATTATTTTAATCTTTTTGAAAAATTCAGAAAAAACAATTTATACTAATATTAAAAAAAAATAATAATGATATAATTTTCTTATGGGAAGAAAAATTATATCTACAAATAAAAAAGCATTTCATGAATATCATATATTTGATAAATATAATGCCGGCATGGTTTTAACCGGTACAGAAATTAAATCTGTAAGAAAAGGTGCTGTTAATTTAAAGGATAGTTTTGTAAGAATAGAAGATTGTGAAGTATTTTTATATAATTGTCATATAAGTTTGTATGAACAGGGAAATAGATATAACCATGAAGAAAAAAGGGTTAGAAAATTATTATTAAATAAAAAAGAAATAGAAAAAATGCTTGGAAAGATTAAGAAAGACGGTTATGCAATAGTTCCCATTGAATTATATTTGGAAAACGGTTGGGCTAAATTAGAGATTGCTTTAGCTAAAGGTAAAAAATTGTACGATAAAAGAGAAGATTTAGCCAAGAAATCTCAGTCTAGAGACATTGATAGAGCTGTAAAAAGTAAAAATTATTGATTAATATATTTTCCGTCAAATAATTCTTTAACCATGGCTGCTTGACTTGATGAATCAATGTTTGGAATTTGTATTTTTTCTTCTTTTTTTGCTTCTATATAGTTATGATATTCTTCTTCTTCATTTTTGGTTATTATATTTTCTTCATCAGAAGAAGAAGGTTTTTGTTTTATTTCTGAAGGATTAATTTTTTTCGATAAATCAATATTTTCGCTTAAAATAACATTAATATTAGGATTTTGAATATTCATATACTTTGAAACAGCATCAACAAGTGCATTTTTTTTGTTACCTTCTTTTGCTTGTTTAACGAACATTTCTTTAGTAAATGCAATTATAATTTGATTTTCAGTTATTTCAACAGGTCTTGCAAGGTTGGAATAAAAAGCTCTGTTTGGAGGACTGTCTATGCTTTGTAAAATAGAAATCCATAATTTGTTCATATCAGATACATACGTTGTTATATTTTTTTGTGTTTCAACAGATTTTTCTTGTTTTTGTTGTTCAATTGGGGCAGAATTAACAGATTCGATTTTTATTTCTTTTTTAACTTTATCAAAATTGTTATTTTTTATTTCTTGTGAAGAATCTTTTATTTTTTGTATTTCAATTTTCGGTAGTTCAACTTGAGATATTGGCGTTTCCTTTTTGTTAAATTCGAACGAACCGTTTTCAAGTTTATTTTCTAAATTTTGGATTCTTTTTAATAGATTTTCAACAGATGGCAGATTTTTATAGTTGGTTAAATCAATAATGCAAAGTTCTAACCATAAATATTTATTAGTTGTATCTTTTATTTGAGTTGCATAGTATGATAATCTGTCTATAATTTGTATTATTTCAGATACGCTGAATTTTTCCGATTGAGCTTTTATTTTATCAAAATTAATTTCGTTTAGCATTGTTAAAGAATAAATTAGTTCTTTATCAGTGCAGTTTTTTGCAATCATCATATCTCTAAAATATTGAATGATGTTGGATATAATTTGAACAGGTTCGTTTCCTTTTGAATAGATTTTATTTATTAAATCAATAGATTTAGAACAATCAGAAGCAATAAAGCAATCTGTTATCTCGTGAATAAAATCATAAGATATTTTTCCTAAAATTTCATTAATGTCATTAATATCAATTTGTTTGTTTACACCCAGAACACTAATTTGATCTAAAAGAGCAAGTGCATCTCGCATACCACCTTGAGAATTTTTTGCTATTAAAAATAAAGCTTCTTTTGATATATTTATATTTTCTTGTTTTGCAATATATTCAAGTCTTTTAACAATATCATCAGTTGTAATTCTTCTAAAGTCGAATCTTTGACATCTTGAGATAATAGTATCAAGAACTTTATGAGGTTCTGTTGTTGCAAGTATAAAAATAACATTTTCCGGAGGTTCTTCAAGAGTTTTTAAAAGAGCATTGAAAGCGTGGTTAGATAGCATGTGAACTTCGTCTATAACATAGATTTTGTATCTTCCGTTAACAGGAACATATTGAATTTTTTCCAGAATAGCTTGAGTATCTTCAACGCTCCTGTTGCTTGCTGCGTCAATTTCTATAACATCAACAGGGACAGAATTTATAATATCAAGACAAGCAGGACATTTTCCGCAAGGTGTAAGAGTCGGTCCTTCTTTGCAGTTTAATGATTTTGCCAATATCCTTGCAGAAGAAGTTTTGCCTGTTCCTCTTGGTCCGCATAATAGGTATGCGTGTGCTATACGGTTAAGTTCTATTGCATTACTAAGAGCATGTACAATGTTTTCTTGACCTATAAGGTCATGGAATGTTTGTGGTCTATATTTTCTGTATAACGGAATATATTTGGTATCCAATTGCCTGCTCCTAAAAACTTTGCTAGTATTAATTATATATTAATTAATTAAAAATGTGGATTATTATGACAATAATTAAACCCAAAAAATTAAAAAAAAATGATACAATTGGTATTTTAGCTGTTTCAGGAAGAATAAAAGAAATAGAAAACATTGAAAAAGCAAAGAAATTTTTAGAAAAAGAAGGGTATAATGTAGAAGTTTCTGATACTTGTTATAATTCTCACCGTTATATGGCTGGTAACAGTGATGATGAGTGTATTAAAGAATTCCATAAATTTTTTCTTGATAAATCAATAGATGCTATTTTGTGTGCCAGAGGTGGTTATGGAACTTTAAGACTTATAAATAAGATTGATTGGAATATTGTAAAAGATAATCCTAAAATATTTGCAGGATATTCTGATATTACAATATTATTAGCTATGATGTATAAAAAATGCGGATTAATGACATTTCATTCGGCAATGGCTAATGGTGATTTTGCCTGCGATATAGAAGAATATACCAAGAATAGTTTTTTTGATGCATTAGAAGGTAAAACTGTCAAAATAACGGCTGAAAATGTAAAAACATATAAAGAAGGCGAAGCAGAAGGTATTTTATGGGGAGGGAATCTTTCTTCTTTGGTTTCTTTATGTGGTATTGATTTTATTCCTGAAGAAAATATTATTTTATTTCTTGAAGATTTAAATGAACCCGTTTATAAAATAGATAAAATGTTAACCCAGTTATTTAATATTGATAAACTTAAACGAAACGTAAAGGGGATAGTTTTAGGAGAATTTAAAAATATAGACGATATTGATTGGTTTGATTCTTTAATAGAAGAATTTTCATTAAGATTAAATATTCCGATTTCAAGCGGATATAAAATTACACATAATAAAGTGAAAGATACTGTTCCTTATGGGGTAAAAGTAATATATAATACTCTACAAGGTAAAATAAATATAAGAGAAGAATATGTGAAATAGGAAGGAAAATTAATTTTGAGAATAGCATTTTTTGCATTACGTAAATTTGATGAGTTAGAATTGTGCGAAAAATATAGTAAGTTATATAATATAGATTTTAATTGGATTTCTAATTATCCTAATTTGGAAAATTTATCATTAGCCAAAGGCTGTGATGCTATAAGTATAGTACCTTGTGAAATAACACATGAATATATAGATAAACTTTATTCTTATGGAGTAAAATATATTTTATGCAGAAGTATTGGTTTTGATCATTTACCTATTGATTATATAAAAGAAAAAGGAATGAAGATTTCTACAGTAAGTTATCCTCCTGAATGTGTTGCAAATTATGCAATAATGTTAATGCTTATGACAACAAGGAAAATGAATCAAATACTTATAAGAGCCGCTGCACAGGATTATTCATTAAAAGGAAAAATGGGTAAAGATATAAGTGATTGTACTGTTGGGGTTATAGGAACCGGAAGTATAGGAAGTTGTGTTATAAGACATTTATCCGGATTTGGCTGTAAAATTCTTGCATATAATAGACATATTAATAAAGAAGTTGAAAAATATGCTAAATATACAGATTTAGATACTCTTTTTGCTCAAAGTGATATTATTTCACTTCATGTTGCTTCTAATAAAGATACATATCATCTTGTAAATAATGAAACTATAAATAAGATGAAAGATGGAGTAATAATTATAAATACAGCAAGAGGAACCTTAATTGATTCAAAAGCATTGATTAAAAATTTAAAAAATGGCAAAATAGCTTCTGCAGGACTTGATGTTATAGAAGATGAAAATGGTTTATATTATCATAATAGAGGCGGAGATGTAATTGATAATGATGAATTAACAATGCTTAGAAGTTTTCCTAACGTAATTGTTTCTCCCCATACTGCTTTTTATACTGAAACAACAGTGGAGAATATGATAGAGAAAACATTTGCAGCAATGCTTGCATATAAAGATGGAGTTTCTAATCCATATGAAATTAAACTATAATCATCATGACTGATTATAAAAAACTGAAAATAATATATAATAATTCTTATGAAAAAATTGTTTGAAGTTAAAAAACTAAATATGCACTATCCTGTATTAGACGGATTAATGGGAAATATAAAAGGATATGTGTATGCTTTAAATAATGTAGATTTAGATATTTATGAAAATGAAATATTGGGACTTGTAGGAGAGTCGGGAAGCGGTAAATCTACATTAGGTAATTGTATTTTAAAATTAATTGTACCTACATCAGGAAATGTTTTATATAATGGAACAGATATTTTAGGTAAAGATAAAAAAGAATTAAATAACTTTAGAAAAGAAGCACAATTAATATTCCAAAATCCTTATATGAGTCTTGATCCAAGGATGAAAATATATGACATATTAAAAGAGCCTTTTTTAATACATAAAATTAAAGATACAAAATTTATAAATGAAAAAATAGAAAAAATAATTTCTTATACTGGATTATCAAAAGAAGTTTTAGACAGATATCCTCATGAATTTTCAGGTGGACAAAGACAAAGAATAGCAATAGCAAGAGCTATATTGTTAAACCCTAAATTTATAGTTGCAGATGAACCTGTGAGTGCTTTAGATGTAAGTATACAAGCTCAGATAGTTAACTTATTGTTAGAATTAAAAGAACATCTGAATCTTACTATGTTATTTATTTCTCACGATTTAAGCATAATAAAATATATATCAGATAGAGTTGCAGTGATGTATTTAGGGGAAATTGTTGAGATAGCAGAGAAAAAAGAATTTTTTGAGAATCATAAACATCCATATTCACAAGCACTTTTAAATGCAGTACCTGTAATATCGGAAGATAAGAAAAATAAAAAAATAATATTGCAAGGAGATATTCCCTCACCTCAAAATCCTCCAAAGGGGTGTAAATTTCATACAAGATGTCCTTATGCAATTGAAAAATGTAAAATAGAGCATCCTGAACTTTTAGATATAAATGAGAATCATAAAGTGAGATGTTTTCTTTGTAATCGGTAGATTGGCTTATAAAAATACACTATAAGTTGAAAGTGTGCTTTTAGAGAAAATTAAAAAATCGAGAGAATATTTTCTGGTTAAAAAAAATGATTTAGTGTAAAATACTTTTATGGCAAAAATGCACACATATATACAACAAACAATTACTTATAGAGTGGCTCTTATCTTTGTACAACATGTAAGAGAGTTTTTTGAAACTTTTGGAGATATTGCATATAGGTTCTATCAAGTTATAAAATACATATTAACATTTCAAATAAACTTTAGACAATTAATAGAACAATCATCAAGATTTGCAGTTGATTCTCTTCCTATAACACTTTCAATTGTAGCCATGACGGCAATAATTTTAGCTATGCAAATAGCCCCTGAAATGGTAAAACAGGGTGGGAAAGATTATATCGGTTTACTTGTTGCCCTTACAATGGTCAGAGAAGTTGGTGTAATAATGTCAGGTTTTGCTATTATATCAATGATTGGTTCTTCTCAGGCAAGTGAACTTGCAACAATGAGAGTAACAGAACAAATTGATGCTATGAAAGTATTGAAAGTATCACCATTTAAATATTTATTTTTACCAAGAGTCTTGGCAGGATTTATAATGATGCCTTTTGTAGTAATAATATCCTCTGCATTGGGAATATTAGCCGGCGGTATAACTGCAATGGTAGCTGCTAAGGATGTTACTTGGCTTTGTTATATTACTTCAGTATGGCATGGACTATATATAAGAGATATTAATATAATGTTGTTAAAATCCGCCTGCTTTGGAGGTTGTATAAGTTTAGTCAGTTCAAGCTGCGGATATGATGCAAAAGGCGGGGCGAAAGGTGTTGGTATTGCTACAACAAAGGCTGTTGTTTGGTCATTTGTGGCTATTGTTATAATAGACTGTATATTTGCAGTTGCTTTTTATTTTTAAAGAAGGTTTTAAGTATGTCGATAACAGTGCGAAATTTAACTAAAGAATTTGATGGGAGAAAGGTGCTTGATAATATTTCTTTCTCGGTTGAACAAGGAGAGATACTTTCTATAGTAGGGTTTAGCGGCTCTGGGAAAAGTACAATCCTAAAGATATTATGTGGATTATTGACTCCGGATTCGGGTGTTATCGATATTGAAGATGGCGATGTGGCAATGGTTTTTCAGTATTCTGCATTATTTGATTCTTTAAATGTATTTGATAATATTTCATTTGCTCTACAGGAAAGAAAAGAATTTAAAAATAAATATACAAAAGAGCAATTAAAAGAAATAGTGGCAAAGAGCCTTGAGACAGTTGGGCTTGAAGGAATTGAAGATAAATATCCGCATGAGCTTTCAGGTGGTATGCAAAAAAGAGTAAGTTTAGCCAGAGCAATAGTTACAAAACCACAATACATATTATATGATGAACCTACTGCAGGTTTGGATCCTGTAGCATCAACAGTTATTGAAAACTATATTTTAAGACTAAGAGATGAAACAAAAGCAACATCAATAGTTGTAACTCATCAAATGTCAACTATTACAAGATGTTCCGATAAAGTTATAATGCTTTATGACGGACATATAGTATTTAGAGGAACACCTAAAGATTTATTGAAGCAGGATAATCCATATACAAAACAATTTGTATCAGCATCAATTGAAGGACCTATGAAAATTGCTGCTTCTGGTTTTTAATTTTTTATTGTAAAATGTATTTAAAAAGAGGAGTAATATGAAATTCTCATCATCATTTAAAGTCGGAATACTGGCATTATCAGCAATAATTATATTATTGTTTACGGTTTTATGGGTAAAAGGTAAAGCTTTATCAAGTGCGGAAAGGTTAACTGTTAATTTTAAAGATGTAAATGGAATGAGAGCCGGAAGCGGCGTTCAAATGATGGGTGTTAGAATTGGGCAGGTTGAAGAGATAAAGCCTAAAATTAATCTTGACGATAGTTATGTTGAAGTAAAATTTGTTATAACAGAGCCAAATGTTGAAATTCCCAAGGCTTCTGAAATTTCTATACAACAATCAGGCATTATAGGTGAACAATTTCTTGAAATAACTCCGCCTAAAGAAAGAACTATTTATATTCCTGAAGATGATAAATCAAAAATTCTTCATTCGGATGATAAAGTTCAATTGAAATTAGATGGCAAATATTATGATGTTGGTTTGATAAAAAAAATAGAAATAGTTGAAACAAATTTACTTCCTATTTTAATAAAAGAAAATATAAGTACAAAAAATGCATATAAAATAAAATACATTATAGATTTGCCGGGTTTGATTTTACCTGATCAAATAGAAGGTGTTATAGTAAAGGAAAATAAAGCTGAAAAATTAAGATTAATACCAAAAGAGAAAATAGAAATACCATATCCTGTTACAAAATATCCGTATACGGTAATAGAACCAATGAGAATTGCTGATTTTCTTGAACTTCAATATAGAAGTGCAGAATCGTTAGTTGAAACTAACGAAAGGATATCTTTATTATTATCAGATGATGTTATAGGAGATTTAAAACAGACTGCAATTAATGTAAATGAATTAACAGATAAAGCAAATGTCACTATGGCTAAAGCACAGGAACTTATAGAATTATCTAAAGTGGAACTTGAAATGCTTTCTGATAATGCAAATAAATTGGCAGACAGATTACTAGTTCTTACCGATAATATTAATAAAATAGCTGGTAATGAAGAATTTGTAAATAACGTTGCAAATGCCACGAAATCTTTTGAAAGGTTATCTAATAATGTATCTTCTTTGCTTGAAGATCCTACAACTAAAACTACACTGGCAAATATAGATATAACTGCCAAAAATATAGCTGAGCTTTCAAGTTACATTAATGATATGTCAAAGGATGCACAATTAAAAAGTTATATAAAGGAATCTGTTGTAAAATTGAATACAGCATTAGACAAGTTAACAGTTACACTTGATACTGTTAATTATGCAACAGAGGATGAGGAAAAACTTAAACAAACTATGGATGATATAAATGCTACATCAGAAAATCTTAGGAAATTTTCTGAAAAATTAAATAAAAGATTTCTACTTTTCAGATTAATGTTCTAGGACAATTATGAAACTTCTAATATCAAAGATACATTATAAAAAGAAATTAAGTATTTATGAAAAATTAATTTTTTATGTACTAAAGTTTCTAAGTATATTTTATGCTTTCGTAGTAGAGATAAGAAATAAATTATACGATAAAAAGATATTTCGTTCATACAGTTCAAAAGCATTTGTAATATCAATAGGAAATATTACAACCGGTGGTGTTGGTAAAACGCCGTTTACTGTTGAAGTTGCAAAATATTTCTTGGCATTAAATAAAAAAGTAGGAATAATATCAAGAGGATATGGAGCTAAATTATCAAATAAAGAACCAAATCTTATTTCAGATGGTTCAGGTGCATTGTTAAAAGCTGATTTGGCTGGGGATGAACCTGTATGGATTAGTGATAATTGTAGAGGAGCTTATGTTGTAACTTGCAGAAGCAGAATAAAAGCTGAAAGATTTCTTATGAAAAAATTTCATCCAGATGTAATTATACTTGATGATGCTTTTCAGCATAGAAAGATTAAGCGAGATCTAGATATTGTACTAGTAGATGCTAAAAATAAATTTGGTAATGCTAATGTACTTCCGGCCGGTCCTTTAAGAGAATCTTTGAATTCAATATCAAGAGCGGATAAAATGGTTGTTGTAAACAAAGGTTTTGAGATAGAAAAGGCATTAAAGTTTTGTGATTACTTGAAAAATAGATATAAGAAAGAGATATATTTATGTAAAATAGTACCAGACAGTATTTATAATATACTAGATGGTTCAAAATTACCTGAAGGCAATAATATAATGGCTTTTTCTGCAATAGGACAACCTTCTGGTTTTTATGAATTTTTAAAACAAGATTATAAGCTTATTGCTGTTCTTGAATTTGAAGATCATCATAATTATGATAAATCAGATATTTCAAAAATTATTGAATTTGCACAAGAAGAAAATATTGAAAATATAGTAACAACAGAAAAAGATGCTGTTAAAATTATAGATATTATAAAAGATGTAGATATGCCTGTAAAATTTTATGCATTAAGATTAAATGCATTAGTTGATATAAAGGAAATAATAGGTGAGTAAGAAAATATTAGTTGTGAGATATAGATTTATAGGTGATATGATTCTTACAGTACCTTTTTTGCGTAATTTAAGGTACATATATCCTGATGCACAAATAGATATGCTTGTTTCGCCAAATTCCGGAGAGGTAATAGAAGATTGTCCTTACGTAAATAATTTTATATATTTTGATACAACAAGAAAACATAAATATGAAAAAGGTAAAGGAAAGAAAAAGTCATTTTGGAGCTATGTTTTAGAGCTAAGGAAAAACAAATATGATAAAGCATATGTTTTGAAACGTTCATTATCAAGTGCTTTGTTATGCTATTTCGCAGGAATAAAAGAGAGAATAGGCTTTGATACTGAAAAAAGGGGTTTTCTTCTTACAAAAAAAGTTAATTATGATGAAACCAAGCATGAATCTTTATGTTTTTTAGATGTTTTAAAAGCAGAAGGTTTTAATATAAAAGATACTTATCTTGAAAATTGGATAAAAGAGGAAAATAAACAAAGAGTAAAACTGCTTTTTAAAGAAAATAATATAAATGATAATAATATAAAAGCTGTAGTAAATGTTACAGCAACAAATCAGGCAAAAGTATGGGATATTGTTAACTTTACAGAAGTGATCGAATATATGTCTAATAAAAAAAATATACAGGTAATATATATTGGAGCACCATCGGATAAAAAAATATATGAAGAAATGCAATTTAAAAAAGAATTAAAAATAAAACCTGTAAATTTATGCGGACAGGTAACAATAAAAGACAGCTTAGCACTCTTAAAAGAAGTTGATTTTATATTAGGTAATGACTCAGGCACCCTACATATGGCTTCATCCGTAGGAACTAAAGTAATAGGTTTATACGGTCCAATGCCTTTTGAAAAATGGAAAGCAATTGGAGATGGTAATATATTGCTAAAAGCAAATCTTCCATGTATTCCTTGTGCACTAAAAGGTAAATGTAAAAATAATTATGCTTGTATGAAATTAATAACAGTTGAACAGGTAAAAAAAGCAGTTGATGAAATGATTGTTTTGTTAACTAAATCATAGAAAACAAACTATCATAATATCTTGTGTATCCGCTATATGCAATATAAGCAACAAATATTCCAATAATTATTAATAACAAGGGTTCTATAATTTTAATAAATACCTTAATTTCTAAATCAAGTTTATTTTCGTAATCATCAGCTACTAATTTGAACATTTTATCAAGTTCCCCTGAATTTTCACCAGCTGAGATTTGCGATATTGCAAAGTCTGAAAAAACATTCGCAATATTAAATGCGGTTGAAATTGTACAGCCCTCAGAAATCATTTTAGCGGCTTTTTCAATTTTTTTGTTAACTTGCTTCATTTTAATAACAGAATTTGCAAGATATATTGCTTCAACAGGAGGAATTCCTGCATTATATGCTAATGAAAGAATTAAAAAGAAACTTTGAAAATAATATTGTTTTAATAGTTTTGATATAATTTTTCCGGATTGAATAAAATTAATAATAATTTTTTTTGTTTTGTCATTTTTTAATAAAATATAAATTATTATTCCAAAAATAGCGAAGAATATAATAATTTTAATAATTGTAAATATAAAAAGAGACATAATAGTAGATTGACAAATATCAGTACCTATCATATCAAAAATTTTAAAAATAAAAGAATGAAAGAAATATAATACAGCAATGGCTAAACAAAGAATAGAAAAAGGATAAGATAATGAAGAAATTAAATTCCTTTTTATTTCATCTTCTTTTTTTATATTTTTTATTATTTCATATAATATTCTATCAAGTTTTCCTGTTTCTTCACCTGTAAAAATTAATGTTGTATAAGCTGGTCCTAATACATTTTTATAATGTTTCAAAGTTTCTTTTAGAGAATGATTTTTTTCTAATCCTTTTATTATTTGAAAGCAAAAACCTTTAATATTTAGATTTGAAGAAGACTTCATAATGGAATAAAAGATTTCACTTATTGAAATTCCTGCTTTATATTGTGAATAAAGAGCATTAAAGAATTCAAGTTTTTCTTTTATGGAGAAAACTTTATCTTTTGATATATAATTATATTTTGGAATATTTTTGTTAATAGTAATAATTTCTGAAATTTCAATAATAATTAAGTTTTTTTGTTTTAACTTATTTGCTGCATCTTCAATATTTAATGCATTAATGTTACCTGTTTTGAAAGTTCCTTTATTAGTTTTAACTTTATAATAAAAATTTTTCATATTTTATATTATATAGTATTATTTATAATTAAAAAAGGAATAATAGACAAAAAGAAAGAGATAATAATGAAAAGTGCTTCGCATTTATATTATATAGAAAGACAATGGTATGCCTTTGAAAAGAGATGTGAGACATTAGATTTAAACAGTTCGAAAAATATATTTTTAGGTGACTCAATAATAGATATGCTTAGTGTAGAAGACAATTTTGACGGAATAAATTTTGGTATATCCGGAGAAAAAATAAGCAATGCAAAGAAAAAAGTAAAATGTTTAACTAATCTTGATAATAAAACAATAATATTAGCATATGGTGTAAATGATATACCAAGACATACAGATGAATTTATATCTGATTATGTAGAGTTAATAAATAATCTTAACTTTAATGGTGAAATATTAGTTCAATCAATATTGCCAATAGAAGAAGCTATTCATGAAATATATTGGGGATGTATAAAAACAAATTTTCAAATTAATGAATATAATAATGCATTAAAAAAGATGTGTGAGACAAAAGACAAATGTACTTATATAGATGTAAGAAATTCTTTAACGGATGAGTTTGGTCAATTAAGAAGCGAGTTTCAGATAGGTGATGGAGTTCATCTGAATAAAAATGGATATTCTGTCTTGATAAAGAATTATTCAAAGTTTTTATTATGAAAAAAACTTTATAAAAATTATTCGAGAAAAACTTACAATAAACTGAAAAAAAGTTATTTTGTATAACTTTTTTCTAAAAAGAGAGTAATTAGAAAATGATACTATATTAAATTTTTGTGATAGTATATTCGTATGAATATATATATATTACCTTTAATTTTAACGTTATTTGCCGGTATGTCGACCTTATTTGGCGGATTCGTAACATTTTTTATTAAGAGAAACAATCTAAAGGCATTATCAATAGGATTGGGATTTTCAGCCGGTGTAATGGTATATGTAAGTTTAAGTGAACTTATGCGAGAAGCACCTGAAATGTTGAGTGGATATTATAGTGTTATACCCTCAAAAGCACTTGCGTTCGGAGGATTTTTCCTCGGAATAATAATTGCAATTGCAATTGATTATTTTATTCCTGATCATATAGAATCTGATTTTTTTAATAAATCAGCAAAGAGTCAACAACGCCATAGAATAAGAAGAGCAGGTCTTATAACAGCGATAGCTGTAACATTACATAATTTCCCTGAGGGAATGGCGACATTTTTAGTATCAAGCCAAGACTTAAGACTTGGTGTACCTGTAGCAATAGCAATAGCAATACATAATATCCCCGAAGGAATTGCAATAGCTTTACCTATATTTCATGCAACAGGGAAAAAAAGACTCGCTATTTTATATACATTCTTATCAGGTATATCCGAACCAGTTGGAGGTTTAATAGGGGTACTTTTATTGAAGACAATAATGTCGGCGCAGTCAATAGGTATAATGACCGCAGCAGTTGCAGGAATTATGGTATATATTTCTTTTGATACACTACTTCCTTTAGCGAGAGAATATGGTGAAAATCATCATGTTATAATTGGTATAGTTTCCGGTATGCTTATTATGGGATTTGGATTGATCTTCTTATAATTTGTCTCGAGGAAAATTAACGATAAGCAAAAAGTGTGAGTGAATTTTTTACAAAACTAACCAAAAAATATATTTTTGAGTGAGTTTGTATCCATAGTGAAACTAAGGTGAATCAAGTTTTTAATATGCGAGCACTTTGTTAGCAAGGATGAGACTATAATAAAGTTAGATATTATATTAGTTTGTATTCCATAATATAATCATCCATAACAAAATCTTCGCCTATATCCGTTACAACTGAGTTTATTGTTTTAAATCCCCATTTTTCATAGGCCTTTATTGTATTTGAATTGTATTTGTTTACTGTCAGTTGAATAGAATTTTTATTATGTTGTTTTGCTATTTCAATAATTTTAATAAATGCCTTTTTCCCGTAGCCCATTGCTCTGTAATTTTTCTTTATATATAGTTTTGAAAGAAATAAGTAGTTATCTTTAGGACAAACTCCAAAGTAACCTATTGAATTGTTATTATCTTCAATAATATTATATATGTATTTTTCATCTTGAATTTGTTCTTTTAATGCATTAAACGATTGAAATTTAGCAATCATATAATCTATTTGAGCAGAAGATAAAATACAAGGCCAATAATCGTGCCAAATTTCAGAAGCTAAATCTGATAATTTTTTTATTTCGTGTTCAGTTTTTATGTTTAAATAATTCATTTTAACCTTTCTATAATGGAATATATGCAGAATAAATAAGGCTGGACCAGTTTTCAAAATAACTTATTTGAGTGGCACTGCCAGATGGAATATATGTTTTGAATTGGTTATTTAAAGGAATTCCTATAGCATTAGCAATTGCTGCTTGAATAACTTCTCCATGTGTTACAATAATAAGTCTTTTATGAAGATTATTTTCTATGATACTTTTAATAACATCATCAACTCTTTTATTAAAATCAGCTAAAGCCTCAGCACCTTCTGGCGTAAATTTTTCGGGATTTTTATAGTAATTTTCGAGTTCTTGCGGAAATTTGTTTTCTATTTCCTCTAATGTTAGTCCGCTCCAGCTGCCACTTTTTCGATTAGTAAGAGAATCTATAATTTCAAAATCTTGTCTGAAATTATCAGATAGAATCCTTGCGCTTTGTACGCATCTTAAAGCAGAACTGGTATATATTTTATCTACTTTTAGTCCTTTATTCTTGACCCATTCTGATATTTTTTCTATTTCTATTCTTCCGGTTTCATTAACAGCAGGAAAATTTTCATCATCAAAAAAACGATTTTCTTCCGTATTAATGGTGGCTCCGTGTTTAATAAATGTAATTTTGCATTTTCTCTTAAAAAACATAGTATTTATTATAGCACTTTTTATAAATTGTTTCAAAAAGAGTTAAACAAATAGTAAAAAATTGGCACTGCGCTTATATTTGTAGTACAATATTGGAGAGAAGTAGAGTTGGGGTTTAGAACATGACAACACAAACAAATAATTATGATGCGAGTAATATAAGAGTGTTAGAAGGGCTTGAGGCTGTTAGACTAAGACCTGGTATGTATATTGGTTCAACAAGTCAAAGAGGACTTCATCATTGTGTATATGAAATAGTTGATAATTCAATAGATGAATCATTGGCTGGTTATTGTAAACATATAAAAGTAACAATTAATAATGATGAAAGTGTAACAGTTGAAGATGATGGACGTGGAATACCGGTTGATATAAAACCTGAAACCGGAAAATCTGCTCTTGAAATAGTACACACAGTGTTGCACGCAGGCGGTAAGTTTGGTGATGGCGGATATAAGGTTTCTGGCGGATTGCACGGTGTTGGTGCATCAGTAGTAAATGCTTTATCAGAAAAAATGGTTGTAGAAGTTTCAAGGAATGGTCATGTATACAGGCAAGAATATATGCGAGGTGAACCAACAGGACCGGTTGAACAAATAAGAGATACTGATAAAACTGGTACAAAATCAACATTTTGGCCTGATCCTGAAATATTTAAAGAAACAACTGTTATGGATAGAGATGTTATTTCTAATAGATTAAGAGAAATGGCTTTTTTAAATAAAGGTTTAAGAATAACATTCATAGATGCTAAAACCAATAAAGAAGAAGTATTCCATTATGAAGGCGGTATTGGCAGTTATGTTGAATTCTTAAATAAAAATAAAAATGTAATGTTTGAAAAACCTGTTTATATGGATAAAACAGTTGACGGTATAGCGGTTGAAATAGCACTTCAGTATACAGATGCGTATAATGAGTCTGTATTAAGTTTTGCTAATAATATTAATACTCATCAAGGCGGTACACATCTTACCGGTTTTAGAAATGCAATAACACGTGTGTTAAATGATTATGCAAGAAAGAATAATTTATTGAAAGATTCTGATCCTAATTTTACGGGAGATGATGTAAGAGAAGGCTTAACTGCTATAGTAAGTGTTAAACTCTCAGAACCACAGTTCGAAGGACAGACAAAAGAAAAATTAGGTAACACTGAGGCTTTAAGTGCAGTAAATGATGTTGTAAGAGAAAAGTTCCAAGAATGGCTTGAGTTTAATCCTAAATCTGCTAAATTAATAATAGAAAAAATACTTCAAGCACAAAGAGCAAGAGAAGCAGCAAGAAAAGCAAGAGATTTGACAAGAAGAAAATCGGCTTTGGAAAATTCTACACTTCCTGGTAAACTTGCAGACTGCTCAAATAGAGAACCTGAAAAATGTGAATTATACATAGTAGAGGGTGACTCTGCTGGTGGTAGTGCGAAGCAGGGCAGAAACAGAATGTTTCAGGCAATTTTGCCATTAAGAGGTAAAATTTTAAATGTAGAACGTGCAAGATTAGACAAAATATATGGAAATAATGAAATACAGTCTTTAATTCAAGCTATTGGTATAAATATAAGTAAAAATGAAGAAGATGTTAATATAGAAAAATTAAGATATCATAAAATTATATTTATGACAGATGCTGATGTAGATGGTGCTCATATTAGAACACTACTTTTAACATTTTTCTTTAGATATGCAAAACCATTAATTGATAATGGATATGTATATATAGCACAACCTCCATTATATAAACTTACAATAGGAAAAACATCAGAGTATTTATATGATGATAGAGCATTAGATAAAACATTAAGAGAAAGAGGAACAACAGGGCTTACACTTTGTGATAATTCTAAAGATAAGGTTATTGCAAATTCTGAATTGGTATCTTTAATAGGAAATATGTCGAGTTATTATAATTCATTTAATAGTCCTATTATAAATGCAGTTCCTTCTGTTGTAATAAGAGGTTTGGTAAGAGCAGATATTAAAGCGGAAGATTTTGATAATTCCGAAAAAATGGAAGAAATAATTGCATATTTACAACATTATGTAAAAGATCATGCTGAAAATTATGGTATTACAGAAGCAAAAGATTATACAGTTGCTTTGAAACAGAATCCAGATACAGGAAAATATTCAATAAAAGTTGATTTGGGCAGTGATATTGACTCAGTTACCATTACTCCTAATTTAATTAAATCTTCTGAATATAACAGAATAAAAACTTCATATCCATTAATAAGAGATTTCTTATTTGAAGAAGAAAAATCTTTATACTTAAATACTGGTGCTGAAGATTTAGTAGTTACATCATTTACTGAACTTCAAAGAATAATTGAAGAAAGAGGTAAAAAAGGAGTAGGAATACAACGTTTTAAAGGTTTAGGCGAAATGATGCCTCAACAATTATGGGAAACTACAATGGATCCTGCTAATAGAACTTTATTAAAAGTAACCATTGAAGATGCAATGCTTGCAGATCAGCTATTTGATATTCTTATGGGAGATAATGTAGAACCAAGGCGTGAATTTATAGAAACAAATGCTGTATACGCAACAAATATTGATACTTAAACAATAAGTTTGAGGTAGGTTGTGGGTTTTATAATAAAACTACTAAAACTAAAAATCACAAAAATAATACTATCTGTAATGATGATAGCATTTATAGCTTCTTTATATTTTTATAAAGATTGGTATATAAAACAATATCATAAGTGTATAGGTTTTTATTTTGTACACAAGGGTGACGTTGCCTATAAAAAGACAAAATACCAAAAAGCAGTAGATTATTATAGAATTGCGTTAAAACATTATCCTGAGCATTCAAGGGCAAGTTGTAATTTGGGAAATATTTATGTAAGTTTCGAAAATTATTACGAAGCTGTAAATGCTTATGAAAATGCTCTAAAATATAGTCCTAATTTTATGGTATGCAGAATGGATTTAGGAATAATTTTATCTGAAAAAATGGCAGATTATGATAAAGCTATACAAGAGTATGGAAGAATTATTAATACAAATCCTTTTCAAATTAATATTCCGTTAATTTTTAATAATAAAAAAGCTACAAAGGCTAATAAAGGAATTGCTTATTATAATATGGGGCTTGCTTATAGAGGAAAAGCTGTTTATATGGGGGATAGATCATCTACATCCATAAAATATTTAAAAAAAGCTAAAGAATCATATACAGAAGCATTAAAATATTTAAAAGATGATTTTGATACATATTATAATCTTGCTCTTACCAATCATTTATTAGGTGATTATAATGAAGCTGGTAAACAATATTGTAAAGCAATAAATATAAATCCTGAAAATTTTGAAGCTCATTATAATTTTGCTTTATTATTAAGAAGTATGCATATGAATAAGGAAGCTCTTGAGGAATTTGAGAGAACTACTATGTTAATAGACCCTTCTCTAAAAGAAGATAAATATAAATATATATTTGGTGTAATTGGTGAAATAAAACGTCGAATTATTAATGAAGGTGAATATGATTATCTTGTTAAAAGAACAGATTTAACTTCTTTATCTGATGATGATATTTTATATTCAAATGGTAAGGTAATTCTTTCTAAACAAAAAGATTTTAATGTGAAAGAACTATTGAAATGTACGTACGAAAAAGAATTTGAAAAATTATAGATATGTTTGATAATAAAAATAATATAGAATTTATAAGTAAACTTGCAAATATACTTTCAAAGAAAATATCGCCTTCGAATACGATAAATTCAGTTAACAAACTTTTTAAGACTTATTTGAAAATAGATTCTATAGATTTTATTATTTGGGATAATAATAATTTGCTTTTAAAGGATTTTGTATGTGATTGGAAAATATTTGATGATGAAAATAGAGCAAAAGAAATAAATTATATATATAGTAATCTTTCTTTATCATCAGGCAACTTATTTTATTTTAATGAGGAAGAGTTTAATTGTGAATTGAATGAAGAACAATTAGTTCAAATTATAACATTAGCAGAAAATGAAAATATTATTATTTATCCGTTAATATCAAATTCAGATGTATTTGGATTAATGAGATTCGTTGTCAAAGATAAAGATATGCTAACTAAAGTTTTCTTTGAAATTCTAAATGTTTCATCAAAATTGTTATCCGGAGCAATAATAAATTATTTGTTAAATGAACAAATGGAGGTAAGCCTTAACTTTTACAAGGCAATGAAAGATATAGCCAAAATAATAGAAAGCCAGTATGAATTATCATATATAATTCCATTAATAGGCGAGATGATAGATAGGTTTATTTCAAGTCATTTAATATATATATTTATAAATAAAGATAACAAGTATAATTTAGTATGGCCAAATGCTTGTAAAGATTCACATGTATATCAGTTATTAGAAAAGATAACTAATAAGACCGAGTATTTAATTTCAGAAAATTCAAAGGTCGGGGTTTTCCCAATAATTCATGAAGATAACATATTAGGTGCAATAGCAGCATATAGCAATATAGAAAAACTTTTACAAAAGGATATCGATTATCTTGTACAATTAACAAGACAATCAGGAATGACAATACAAAGAGCAAATGTTTATGCTGAAGTATTAAAATATGCAACTATGGATGCTCTAACGGGTTTAAATAACAGAAGGCAGTTTGAGCTTCGTTTAAATCAAGAGGTTTCGAATTCAAAACGTAATAATAATCCTTTGTGTGGAATGATGTTGGATGTTGATTATTTTAAAAAGGTGAATGATACATATGGACATGCTGCAGGTGATTGTGTATTAAAGCAGGTTTCAGAGTTAATAAAAAATGAAATAAGAGAATATGATATAGCTTGCAGATATGGTGGTGAAGAATTTTTTATAATATTGCCTCAAACCAATATAAAAGAAGCAAGCTCTGTTGCTCAAAGACTTCGTAAAGTTATAGAAGAAACAAAAATGGATATAAAAGAAGCAGGAGTGGATGGTATTTCATATATAAAAGTTACAGTTAGTATTGGAGTATGTTCTTTTGAATCTTCTATGAGTGCAAATGATTTTTCGCAGTGTGCAGATAAAGCTTTATATGAGGCTAAAACGACAGGTAGAAATAGAGTTATTGTTAGTTAGGAATTGTTTAAATTTTGTGCTATTGTATTTATATAGTGGATGTTATGAAGAGTTAAAATGAAATATTTAAAATATCTGGTTATAGCCTTAATAATTATTATTCCTTGTGTTATTACAATATTAATATATAATGACAAAATCACACAAAATTCTCCAATATATTATAAACAGGGTGTTGATTTCTATAATAAAGGAGATTATCAAAATGCATATTATAATTTTTCTAAAATTAAATGGATAAGTCCATTATATCCTATTGCTTTATACAAACAAGCTAAAAGTGCACAAAAAGTTGGAGATTATTTGACGGCATCTTTAAAATACAGTTTATTTCTAGAAAAATCTCCAAATTCTGTTTTTGCTAATTCTGCAAGATATAATCTTGCTAAAAGTTACTTCTATTTAAAAAGATATCAAGAGGCAAAAGAACAATTTTTATTGTTAAAAAAGAATAAATTGAGTTCACCTTCAAATGAAGATTATTATTTGGGATTGATATATAAACAAGAAGATAAAGAAAAAGCGGCAGTTTATTTTAGAAATTATATAAAAGAGTCTTTAAAAAACGAATCTAGTGATAAGTTATATTTACTTCCTTGCAGTGAAGAGCTTGCTTCTTTAAATATAAATTTAACAGATGATGATAAGAAAATACTTGGTGAAGCATACTATATAAATAAAAAATATTCAAAAGCTTTGGAATATTTTTCTAAACTTCCTATTTCATCATATTGGGACTATATGGTTATAGTAAATCATTATGCTGGAAATAAAGCTATTGCAAAAAAATTAATAGAAAGCGGGCTTGATATATATTCTTCAAACGCAGATGAAGAAAGACTTCATCTGATTTATGACATTTATACTTCTTATATGAGTGGTACAAAATTAAAAAATTGGACTCAGATGTATAAAATTGTTCAATTAAAATCGCTTAGGGGTGAAGATTATGTTATGTATAAACTAGCAGGAATACTTCCTATAGAAAAAGCAACCGAATTATATAAAAAAATAGAACAAATATACCCTGATTCTAATTATGCTCCTGAGTCTTTGTGGAATGTATTTTGGTATGAGTATTCTGTGAATAGAAATTATGAAACAGCCCAAGAACTTGCTTATACACATCTTAAAAGATATAAAAATGTTAATTCAACCACAAAAATGATTTTTTGGCTTGCAAAGGTGCAAATGAAACTTAATAAAAATTCAGAAGCACATAGTATATTGTCAAAATTAGCTTCTAAATATCCGGATGATTACTATGGTTTAAGAGCTGAATATATTATTAATAAAAAAAATGATTTTTGGAAAACAAATCACTTAAATCAAATAATATATAAAGATAAGAATGAGTTTCCAATGAGTCTTTCAAACTTGGATATAAAAGATTTAAAGTTAATTAATACATTATTTGAACTTGGAGATTATGAAATTTGGCTAGATGCAAATTTTAATAATAAGATAGTTGAAAGTTGGTTTGATGCAAAGAAAGGTAAGAAATCTCGTTCTATATTGCTCGCAAGAGATATGATTGAAGAAATGGTTGTTAAACCTCCTTTTTTAAGTGGTGCTTATAAATTAGCATATCCTCTATATTGGCTTGATGAAATAAATCTTGCTGGTAAAAAATTTGCTTTGGATCCATATTTATTAATGGCTTTAATAAGAGAAGAAAGTTATTTTAATGAAGAAGCAAGAAGTTCTTCAAATGCTATAGGTTTAATGCAATTAATGCCAGGTACGGCAAATTATATAATTACTAAATTTGCATTAAAAGTACCTCAAAAATATGATATGACAGATCCAAGAATAAATATTTTTCTGGGATGTACTTATTTAAAATACTTAGAAGAAAGATTTAATGATAATGATTTATATGTAATTGCAGCTTATAATGGCGGAGAAGGCAGTGTTAATAAATGGATCAAAAAGAGCCATTCTGATAATGATGAATTTATAGAAAATATTCCATACGATGAAACGCATAATTATGTAAAAAAGATATTTAGAAGTTATCATTTGTATAAAAAAATATATGGATAATATTTATTAATTATTTGACAAATTATAATATAAAATAATGTAAAATCATGTGTAATTTTAAAATGATAATTAATATTAATTTTCCCTATTTTACTTGGCATTCTTATATAAAAAAATAAAAATATATACCTACGATATATTTACAAACTATAAAAAAAAGACTATTATAAAGTAACTTTCAAGTTTTTAATCATGGGGATTTTAAAGCCGAAAAAGGGAAATGTAAAAAGGGGGAGTAAAATGAATAAGATAGTAAAAAGAGACGGAGCTATTGTAGATTTTGATGCCAGTAAAATAGAAAATGCTATTTTAAAGGCGGCAAAAGTTACAAAAGAATTTGGAGAAGAAGAGGCTGCAAAAATCACCAGAAAAGTAGTTTTAATGGCGAATGAAATTGCTAATAAAAAAGAGTCTAATTTAAAAGCACCAACAGTAGAAGAAGTTCAAGATGCTGTTGAAATATCATTATTTTCTTTTGGTTACCCTACAACTGCAAAGGCATATATTCTATATCGTGAACAAAGAACAAGAATAAGAGATTTTGCATCAGGTCTTAATATAGATATGGTAGATGATTATTTGAAACAATTGGATTGGCAGGTTAATGAAAATTCAAATATGTCATATTCTATACAAGGCTTGAATAATTATATAGCTTCAAATATAAGTAAGAATTATTGGTTAAATAAAATATATCCAGAAGAAATAAAAAAAGCTCATCTAAATGGAGATATTCATATACATGATTTGAATATCATTTCGGTATATTGCGTTGGTTGGGATTTAAAAGATTTATTAATGGAAGGGTTTAAAGGAGTAAAGGGAAAAGTATCAAGTGCGCCTGCAAGACATTTCAGAACTGCATTGGGACAAATGGTAAATTTCTTATATACAATGCAAGGTGAAAGTGCCGGAGCACAAGCTTTTTCGAATTTTGATACATTATTAGCGCCTTTTGTTAGATATGATGGTTTAAATTATGAACAAGTAAAACAAGCTATTCAAGAATTTGTATTTAATATGAACGTTCCGACAAGAGTTGGGTTTCAGACTCCATTTTCTAATATCACAATGGATATGACAGTACCTTCTTATTATGCTGATCAACCTGTTATTATTGGAGGAGAATATAAGGAAGAAACATATTCACAATTCCAAAGAGAAATGGATATGATAAATAAGGCTTTCTTTGAAGTAATGATGGCTGGAGATAGTTCAGGCAGAGTATTTACCTTCCCTATTCCGACATACAATATTACAAAAGATTTTGATTGGGATAATCCTAATATTGAAGGTTTATGGGAAATGACAGCAAAATATGGAATTCCTTATTTTTCAAACTTTATCAATTCTGATATGAATCCTGAAGATGCAAGATCAATGTGTTGCAGATTGCGAATAGATAATAGACAACTTGAATATAGGGGCGGGGGTTTATTTGGGTCAAATCCATTAACAGGTTCTATTGGTGTTGTTACTATGAATCTTCCGAGAATTGCATTTTTAGCAAAAGATAAGAATGAATTTCTATCATTGCTTGCAGACCGTATGGAAATTGCTAAAAATTCTCTTGAAATAAAAAGAAAGTTGTTAGAGAAGCTCACTGATAATGGATTATATCCATATACTAAATTTTATTTAAGGGATATAAAAGCAAGGTTTAATGTATATTGGAAAAATCATTTTTCTACAATTGGCTTAATTGGTATGAATGAAGCTTGTATCAATTTACTCGGTAAAGGTCTTGAAACAGAAGAAGGACATGATTTTGCAGTTGGTGTTATGGATTTCATGAGAGAAAAAATTCGTGCATTTCAAATTGAAACAGGAAATAATTATAATTTAGAAGCAACTCCAGCTGAAGGTACAAGTTATAGACTTGCAAAACTGGATAAGAAAAATATGCCAAGAATAATCTGTGCAAATGAAGAAGAATATCAGAGAGGTGCAGATCCATATTATTCAAATTCAACACATTTGCCTGTAAATTATACAGATGATATATTTGAACTTTTAGATCATCAAGATGAACTTCAAACAATGTATACAGGTGGAACAGTTGTACACATTTTTGCAGGTGAAAGACTTTCTAATCTTAATGCAATGAAAAATCTAGTAAGAAAAGTTTGTACTACATACAGATTGCCATATTTTACTTTTTCTCCTACTTTTAGTATTTGTCCAAACCACGGATATTTAAAAGGTGAACAAAATGTTTGTCCTGATTGTGGAGAAGAATGTGAAGTTTATTCCAGAATTGTCGGGTATATTAGACCTGTTCAACAGTGGAATAAAGGGAAACAAGCAGAATTTAAAACAAGAAAAACTTTCGTTATTGATGAAGAAAGGTGCGAATGCAATTTGTAATAGGTGGTTTAAAAAAAACATCTTTAATTGATTATCCAGATAAAATAAGTACTATTGTTTTTACGACAGGTTGTAATTTTAGATGCGGATATTGCCACAATGCAGGATTGGTAAGTGGAAAATCAAAGAATGAAGTCTGTTCTACAGATTCATTCTTTGATTTTTTAAAAAAAAGAGTTGGTAAATTAGATGCAGTTGTTATATCAGGTGGTGAAGCTACTTTGCAGCCTGATTTGATTGAATTTGTAAAACGTATAAAAGACTTTGGTTATCTGGTTAAATTAGATACGAATGGATATAAGCCTGAGATTATTTACAGGTTATTAGAAAATTCTTTGGTTGATTATATTGCTATGGATATAAAAGCTCCATTAGATAAGTATGCGTTCATAACAAATGTAGATATTGATGTTGTAAAAATTAAAGAAAGTATTAATTTGATAATGTCTTCTTATATTGACTATGAATTTAGAACCACTGTATTAAAAAAACAGCTTGATTATATTGATTTTAATAAAATTGCAAAATTGATAAAAGGAGCTAAGAAATATTTTCTTCAAAAATTTGTTGTTCAATCTGAGATATTGGATGAGTCTTTGAACAAAGAAGAAACATATACAGATGAAGAATTTAAAAAAATAAAAGAAATGTTGCAACAATTTATTAATGTTGTTGAAGTAAGATAAAATTTCTTATCTTTCTATAGAGTTGAGTTGACAAAATGTTTTAAAAGAAGATCGTTCTTTAGATGCTTTTTCAATTAGTGGACTTATTTTTAAATCTTTAGCAATAAAAATAGCTTTATTGTACATGTCATTAGTAAGCTTTATGTAATCTTCATTAAATGTTTGTTTTGTATTCATATATTCTTCCATATATTTGCCATAATCAATATATAAATCGACAAGTTGATATTTTAGATTGTATTGTTTCGCAAGCATAATAGCTTTTTCAAGGTACATTTTAACTGCAATTAAATCACCTTTTAATAAATATATTTCGGCTATAAATTGTTGGAAGTATATAATAAAGAAGAAATTATTTATTTTAGGGCTCTGGGCTATTTCTAGTGCTTTAGTTGCCGTATTAAGAGCTTTATCTATATCACCCATATCTATACTTATTTTAACGATTAATGCCCAAGAAAGAAGTGCTCCAATTGCAACTTTCTCTTTTGCAAAATATGTTATTTCTTCATTGAAAATTGTTAGAGCTTTCGCTGTATTTCCTTCTTCTTTTAAAATATAACCTAATATTAACTTTATAATATTTTTCATAAAGTGTTCATTGATATTATTTGTAAATGCAGCAAGCTCAAATAAATCTGCCTTTATATCATCATTTTGTTTTGTCAAAATTCTGTTAATTATGTTAATTAGGTTCCATTCCGATAATAAAGATGGAGACATTGATGATGTTTTATACCTTTGCATGATACTTGTTAATATTTCATTAGAGGTATTAATATTACCATAAGAGGTATTTGCAAATGCTTCTATTAAATCGGTTTGAGTTATATAATAAGCAGTTTTGTAATTATATTGTGATAAAAAGTCTTTGATTGCAGTTGTAATAGAAAATACTTCATTATTACCTTGAAGTACAAAAGCTTTTGCAAGTACAGTATTAGATAATATCCAAGCATCAATTAAAATATTTTTATAACTTGTATCAACTTGTTTTGATGAAAGCTCCTTATTAATTTCAGGAAGTATTTCTTCTTGAATGATATTAATAATTTGTTCACTATTTCCAATATTTAACAAGGCTTTAAGTTTTCTTGTTTTTATCAATGCTAAATCACAATCTGATACTTTATTCCCTTCAGGAGGAATACTTGCAATAATAGCATCTACAGCTTCAGCTGCACCAAAGTAATTACCTGTTAAATAACAACTGTTAATAAAGTATCCTGATACGTCAATTATTTTATTTATGTTATTTGCTTTTATTTCTGAGTCTAGTACATTTGCAAGATAAGTTATTGCTTCTGTTGGAGATTTTATGCTTAAAAGTTTTCCTATTTGTTCATATATAATAGAACGAATGATTTCCGCATCTTTTATTGATTGTTCTTCTAATATTTTTAAACATTGTTTTTGTGCTATAACATATAAATTTGTATCACCAAGCTTGGCTGTTATTTCAGAAGTGTCTTTCCAGATATTAAATTCTTCTTGCTTATTTAATGCTGCTGCACAAGATATTAGTTTTTGTATGTTGCTTGAAAGAATTAGAGGTTTTAAAGTTGCATATAATCGTTCAGAATTTTCCTTAAAAAGGAGATCATTTTTTGCTTCTTGGTATATTAATTTCCATATAGTTAAACTTTTGAATTCACAAGTAAAATTATCTACAGGAGATATAAAAAGTTCTTGTTTAAGAAAATCTATTATTTTTTCAGCCTTTTTTACAGGCATGTCTACAGATAAACATAAAATATTTGTTGCGAACCTATATCCCATAATAGCAGCCATAAAAAGAATATTTTTTGTACTTGGTGCTAATGCATTTATTCTTAATTTTATTAATTCTTCTAATGATTTTGGTTCATTTTCATATCTGTTATTTTCATCTATATATATTTCATTATCTTTTATACTAATATAATTTATGTCAAATAAAAATGCTATTTCTTGTTCCATTCTTATTGCATTACCTTCTGTTCTTTTTATGATTTCATCTAAATAGTTAGAAGGCATAATTTCTTCTATGTTCAAGGAAATAGATCTATTTACTGCATCTATTAATTCATTCCTATTAAATTTTTTAAGACAAATTGTTTCGAATATATTCTCATCAACCACTGTAATGTCAAAATAACTTTGTATAGATTTATTCTCTTGATAGGCAACAAATAATTTTAATCTGTTATTAAAAAACTTACTTTCCATTAAATGCATAATAAAATCATATGAAGCACCATCTAATAATTCAAAATTATCAATCGTAATTATTAAATTAGAATTTAATAGGAATGATTTGATAACTTTTTCTAGTACAGAAAACAATTGTTGTTTATTTTCCAGAATATTTTCAAATGAATCTTTTTCTACAGGATAAAAAATATTCAAAAACAGCAAGAGTTCATGCTCTTTCAAAAAATTAAAAACATTTGCAAAAGAACTTTTTTTAAAGTCTTTTATAAAAGTATCTTTACTGTTTATAAATGGTGGAAAGCCCATCATTCGAAGAAATGCATCTTGGAAAAATCCAAAACTTGTTATTTGAGATAAAGGTGTACAATTTCCATATAAAGAAATATATTTTTCATTTTCTAATAGTGTAGAAACTTGTTTTAATACAGCTGTTTTTCCACAACCTTCGGGGCCGTTTATAGCAATAACATGTTTATTTATTGAATTTTTTATTGTAAAAACAGCTTTTTTTACAGCATCTTGTTGTACTGTTATATCTTGATAATTAAATCCTTTTTCAGAATCAAAATCCTGTTCGTTATTTTGATCATACTGTTCTTCATTTTCATTATTAAGGCTTTCTTGAACATCAATATCAACAAATTCCTCTATTGGTTGTATATCAATTTCGTCTTCAAGAAAATCATTATTTTTTTGTTTATTATTGTTTATTATTGAATAGTCTTGATTATTATCGTTATTGCTTGTTTCATCTGATAAATTTATTTCTTTATTTTGAACAGCAGTTTTTTCTTTTGTATCATCTTCCGTGGACAAGACTTTTTCGTTATTGTTATTATCCGGAATTGTATTGATATTATCTTCTAATATTTCTTCTTGTATTTGTGAAGAATTATTTTCTGATGTTTTATTTTCTATTTTTTCTTGAGATTCTTGTGTGAATTCTTTTCCTTCTTTATCTTGGTTGTCGTTGCATTCTTGTTGATTATTTTTTTCATTTAATTCTTTTGTTTCTTCATGTTCGTCTATATCAAGGGTAGAATCTGTTTCTTCTATACTATTAAGGAAATGGTTGTTTTGTTCGCTATAATCCTGTGGATTTATTTCTTTTTCACAAGAAGGTATATCTTCTTTTTGATGTAGTGGGTTTACAATATTGCAATCTTGAGAAGAATCATTGTTTATTTCAGTACAGCTTATAGGTCTTACAATTTCTAATTCAGTATTTGTAACTTGATTATTTAGAGGAGTCTTACATTTTCTGCATTCTTTAGCAGAATATATATTGGAGCATTTACAGTTCGGACAAGTTTTAATTAGTTCATAACCGCAATTTTTACAATATTTTGTCCCAAAAACATTAAGTGTTTTACACTCCGGACAAATCATGTTTACTTTTATTCCACAATTACTACATCTGATTGCATTATCAGGTAAAGAAGCTCCGCATTTACGACAAATCATGATTCAAACCTAACTTTTGCTGTTATCGAGAAAATTACTTATTAATTTAGATAATTGCATAAGCCTTTTACTGATTTCAGATTGTGATAAATTTAAAGATTTGGAAATTTCACTTTGTTTAAGCCCTTTTACATATCTTAAATAAAAAATGTCTAAAAAAGCCTGAGATGGCAATTCTTTATGTATAATACAAACGGCATCTGCAATTCTTTGAAGGCAATCTTTTGTAATAAGTATTTCTTCTGCACTATCTTTGGGATCAGGAAAGTCTAAAATAAAATTAGGATCAACTGCTTGTGCTTTTTCTGTTCCAACTGCAAGATTGGATACTGTAACTTCTTTTGTTGGTATGTATCCTTCAGATGTTCTTCTTATTCTCCCTGAATTTTTTAGAACGCATAATATTGAGGTATGGACTACTTTTGTAACATAATTTTCGATTTTTTGAATATTAGAAGAAGAATTGAACATCATATATGATTTTTGAAATGCTTCACTACAAAAATCTTCAAATAAGTCTTCATTTCCTTTGAAGTTCTTGTTAGATTTTACTATTTTTTCTATTAAAGATCTTTGTTCTTCAACTAAAAGCACAAGTATAATTCTCTAATCTCGCATACCCATACAATATAATAACACAAATTACAATTTTATTACTACTTGTAAGAAATATTTATCCGCTTTTTGCTCGCTATCATTGAGAATAGTGGTTTTTTGAGATTCAACTGTTTCTTTAATACTTTGTAACACAATGTTATCAATTTCGTTTGAACCGCTTGAAGTTGATACTAATGTTTTCAATAAATTACCATTATTATCTATTGCTATTTTAACCGCAACTGAATTATTTGTAGGAATATCTGTAGTATCAAGTATATTTTTCCTTAAATTCAGTTTTAAAATGTTATCTAAATTTTGCAGGTAATTTTTAAATATTTTATCAGTAAATAAGCTTGGTGCACACATCCAATTTACTCCTCTGATAGAAACATTATTTATTCCATTAGAAAAAGCATTCGACATAACTTTATTAATGTCACCAGTTGGTTTATTATTGGTTAATAAATCTTTTTCCGTTAGAGGTTTTGCTTCATTAATATTATTGTTTGTTACTGCAGGAATATTAATATTTTCTGTTTCCGGAGTATCAATAATTCCTGGTGGAGGTATTAAATCATTATTTGTTGGAATGTTATTATTAACATTATTTTCTGCTGCAATTAAATCATTAGTAGTTGGCTCGTTTGTTTCAGGTTGCTCGAACATGTCATTTGTTGTGTTTGCGTCTGGTATTTCAGTTTGGCTTGCAGAATTTGTATTGCTAGTATGTGTGGCAGCATTAATATATTTCATGGCAAATAATGCTCCACCAGATGCAATAATGAATATTAATATAAATAATCCTGCTATTAATCCTTTTTTTGATGTTTTTTTGTTTTGTTCAATACCGTCATTTTCTGATTCATCCTCTTCATATTCATCATCTTCAGGATCCAATAGTTCATCATCATCTTCTTTAAATGTATCTTCATCAGAGAATAGAGGATCATCTTCGAGTTTTTCATCAAAATCTTGTATTTCCTCTTCATCTTCCGCATCATTTTCAAAATTATTGTTCTGATTTAATTGAGTTATGTTGTTTGGACTGTCTACAATAGATTTACTGATTGTAGAATTAGTATTTGTAACCTCATCTATTTCATTTTCTTTTTCATCTTTTATATCTTCAATTTCTTCGATGTTTGATATATCTTTTGTATTCTCTATATTCTCTGAAATATCATCAGGTTCAGAAATATTTTGTTCCGTATCAATTATAGTCTTATCTTTTGCTTCGTTTTCTGTTTTTGATTCTATATTTGAATCTGATACATTTGTTATATATGAATATATTGGTTCTCCAAATTCATCATAATCTACAATTACTTTTTCTACTTTATCTTCTTCTTTTTTATCTTCAATAATTGTAGGTTCTTCTGTAATAATTTCTGGTATAGAATCTTTTATTGGTTCTATTTCGGTAGTTTTGTCTTCTTCTATGAAAACTAAGTCGGGTTTTTTATTTATATCTAAGAAATTTTCTTCAATTAAATTTAATTCTTCTTCTGAAAAGCTTTCAGTTTTTGGATTATCTTCAATAATCATTTCAAGATCTTCTGTATTATTGCCTAAATCTAAAAGATTAGAACTTGAATCTTCATCTAAAATATCTAAATCTTCCTGTTCTATAATATCTTTAGGAGAAATAGAATCTATAATTGATTTTTCTTTTGTGTTTTCTTCTATTGGTTTCGTTTCTTCATCTATATTAAATAATTCATCCAATATATCAGAAACAGTTTCTTCTTGTTCTTTTGAGCTTTCATCAATTATTTCTTCTTCTTTGTTTTCTTCAATTCCTGTATTTGGAGAATCATTTATTTCATCTTTATTTTCGAAATAAATTGTTTCTTCTTTATCTTTATATTTTGAAGAATCAATCGCCTGAGCTCCTACTATGTTAAGTGTTTGATCTTCAAGAAGTTCCGGATATTTGCTCAAATTGCAGCTAACCATTTCAAAACCTGTAAAACAGCAGAATTCTGTACGGCATTCACAGCATTCAAATAAGTGTTTTAAGATTTTGTTTTTGGTACTTCTATCAATTTCATTATCCATTAAGCTTAAATAAGATTCTTTAAATAGATTATGATCTTCTTCTTTAAAGTTTATTATTTTTTTTGATTTGACTTTATTTAAAAATTCTTCATAGCTTATTAAATTGCTGTTTGAAACGCTATAATAGTGGTAATCGAATCCTTCTTTTGGCATTGTTTCAGTATCAGCAAATCCTATTAATTCTGCACTGGTTAATTTTTTATCTACTTTTATTACTGCATAAAAATCAGGTACTATATCGGTATCGAAGTGGATTTTTGGAACGAGAAATGCGTTTCCGTCTGTAATTATACGAACATCAATATGCCAATTATTTACATATAAGTCTGAAATTTCATACTGTTCATTTAGTAGTGGATTCCTAAATATTGTCATTGATTTTTGTATGTCATAATCAGTTTTTTCAAGGAGATTAATTAATGCATATAATGCAGCAATAGATGCATATGCTCTTTTCCTTTGAAAATTGTCAGATAAAAGTGATGAGTATATTTTTGCATAACTATGTGCTTTTTCATCTATTTGTAATTTAATTATGTCTGTAGGTGTCATATTTTTCTCCAAACTTATACCTAGTATCCACTTAAATAAAACTTTCTATTTATATAGATAGCAGATTAAAAAAAAATATTCCAATTTAAATAAAAATACTATAAATAGATGAGTAAAGTATTTATTTATCCGAGAAAAATTTGTAATAAGCATTAATAATGAATTATTTGGGGACATATTAAATAAAGTGAACTTTTTTTCTTTAACTTAATATGTTATAATAAAGAAGTCTCGATGTGTTTTTTTATGAAATGTAACAAAATATTAAGCAAAAAGGATTAAAAGAACAATTTTTTATAATCATAGGTTTTATGAATTTACCAAAGTGAAGGAGGTAATTATGATTAGTTCGGTAAGTTTTGCAAGTGCTCAAACAGGTGCAACAAGTTTTGAGGATAAAATAAAGCAACCACAAGCATACGTAACAAAAGAAGCACCACAAGCTGCAACAAAGATTAACGGTAAAGAAAAAAAGGGTAGTGCAGGCAAAACAGCTGCGAAACTGGCAATTGCCGCAGTCGCTATAGCTGCTGTATTAGCAGGTGTTTCTAAAAAAGGTATATTAAAAGTAAATCCTGATGGAAATAAAACTTTAAATGCTATTAAAACAGGAATAAATACTGCCGGAAATTGGATTTTTGAAAAAGCAGTATCTCTAAAAGACAAGGTATTACCAAAAGCCCAAGAACATATTGATGATTTGGCCTAATTAAATTAATGAATAATTACCTCAAAAGACAGGAACATTTTAGTTCCTGTCTTTTAAATTTGTTACATATCTCTATAAAATATACATTTAATTTGTTATTTGTACTAAAATAATTGTAAAGTTTATGTAACATGATTAATTGAAAATAACAATTTTTATTTTTATGAGTGTTATATAAACAGAAAGTAATTTTAGGAGTAAATATAAAATGATACAACCAGTTCAAGCACAAAGCAAAACAAGTCCTGTAAAAACCGCAGTAAAAACAGCAGCTGCTGCAGCCGTTGCAACAGGTACAGTTCTTTATCTTGCAAAAAAGGGTAAGTTAAATCCAGCTGAAGGAGATAATATAGTTATAAAAAATGTTAAAGCAGGACTTAAAAAACCTGCAGATTATGTTCTTAACAAAGGTGGTAATTTAATCAATAGATTAAATTCTGTAATAGCTAATAATGAAAAATTATCTCTCGCAAAAAAGAAAATAGACTCAATCGGTTCGAATGTTTCTAAACTAAAAAATGATTTCCTTGCTTCTGATTTTAAGGCAGGAATTGATAAAAAAGTAGATACTTTAAAAGATTTTGTTGAAAGTAAATTTAATAAAGTAAAATTTTCAGGAAAATAGGTTGTAAAATAAGTTTAAAAAGAGATGCAAAGATATTGCATCTCTTTTTAATTTTGTTAGAGAGCAAATGTACGATAAACTGAAAGTGTAATACTAGATTAAGTATAAATAGAAAAAGAGCCTAATACTTTCATAAAATCAACATAAGTTTTAATCTCATTTAGTGCAATATTAATTTTTTCATCAATATCAAACCCATCCATTTCAATGAAGAAAAGATATTCTCCAAGTTTTTTCTTCGATGGTCTTGAGTCAATATAAGTAAGATTGATATTATGTTTAGAAAAAATTTTTAGGACTTCACATAAAGCTCCGGATTCATTTTTTGTCGAAAAAATTATACTTGTTTTCCCTTTGCTGGTTTTATTAAGTTCTTGTCTTCCTAGAATATAGAATCTTGTTTGATTATCTTTTTCATCATTGATATCAGAAGAAAGAATATTAAGATTAAATATTTTTGCACTTGTTTCATTAGCAATTGCCGCAAGTGTTATATCATTTTCGATTGATACTTTTTGTGCTGCATAGCTTGTTGATGATACATCTTTTATTTCTGCATTTTTGAAATTTTCATATAGATAATTACTACATTGAGCTATTGCTTGCGGATGAGAAATGATTTTATTTATTGTATTTATATCATTTGATTTAGAAAGTAATAAATGTTTTATTGGTATAGAAAGTTCGCCTTGTATTTTTATTCTATTATCTTTAATTTTTAGAAGGTTATCTATTGTCTCCCTTACGATTCCTTCTATAGAATTTTCTATTGGCAGAATACAAACAGAATCATTATCATTAATAAGGCTATCAAGAGATGATTTTATTGTTTTTTGAGGGATTTTATTTTTTACTTTTATGTTACATATTTCTAGAAATTTAAACATTGCGTTTTGTGCATTGGAACCGTCTGGGCCTAAATAATATATATTTTCGTAAAAAATATCTGTCATTTGCTAAACCTTGATTTATTATATAAAATTATTGTACAAAAAAAAATAAAAAAGGGTAAATTATGTCAAAAATAAAGTTCGGTACAGATGGTTGGAGAGCAATCTTAAATAAAGAATTTAATTATGAAAATGTTGATAAAGTTGTAAATGCAATATCAAATTATGTATATGAAAAAGATAGGTTCAATGCAAGTATAGTAATTTCATATGATCCAAGAAATAAAGCAGATGAATTCGCTTTTTATATTGCAAAAAAAATGGCAGAGAACGGATTTTCTGTAGAAATTGCAGATAAGGTTACGGCTACTCCGGTATTGGCATATTATGCATTAAAACATAATATGTATGCAATTATGCTTACAGCCTCACATAATCCTCCTGAATATTTGGGAATTAAATTCATTCCTCAGTATGGAGGTCCTGCTGATGATGAAATCGTTAAAGAGATTGTAAAATATTTGGATTCTGATTTTATAAAGAAAGGGGAGATTAAGCAATATAAAAAAGTTTCTTTAGATGAAGATTATATCTCTCATATAGCTACTATTATCAATTTTGATAAGATTAAAAGTTCAAAAATACAAATTAATTATGATGGACATCATGGTGCAGCAGCAAAATTATTTAAAAAGATATTAGATAAATATAATATAGTAAATAATTGTTTTAATATGGAAAGAGATATTAATTTTGGGGGTCAAATGCCTGATCCAAAGGAAAAATATCTTCCATTACTTAAAGAAAAATGTAAAGAATCAGGATTAATCGGTTTAAGTAACGATGGAGACGGTGACAGGTTTGGTGTATTTAATGAAAAAGGTGATTTTGTAAGTGCAAATGAAATTATAGCTATTTTGTTAAAACATTTAATTGAAAATAAAAAACAAATAGGGAAACTGGCAAAGACTGTTGGGGCAAGTTCTATGTTGGATTTAATTGCCAAAAAAGAAGGTGTTGATGTTGTTGAGACACCGGTTGGTTTTAAATGGCTTGGTAAAGTTATGAGGACTGATGACATATTAATAGCCGGTGAAGAATCCGGAGGTCTAAGTATTAAAGGTCATATTCCTGAAAAAGATGGTATTATAGCTAATTTTCTAATAATGGAAGTTATTTCTTATACTGGTAAAAAATTGTATGAACTCCAAAACGATATGAAATCACAAATACAACAGAAATTTATAAATGACAGAATAGATATAAAACTTGATTCAAAGGAAGAACAGGATTGTATAATAGATAAATTTAGAGAATATAAAACAATAGGAAAATTTAATATAGATAAAATAAACACTATAGATGGTTTAAAATTATATCTTGAAGATGGAAGTTGGATATTGATAAGAAAAAGCGGGACAGAACCTCTATTAAGAATTTATTTTGAAACTGATAGTAATGATAAACTTCTTGAACTTAAAGAATCTGTTAGAAAATTGTGTTGAAAATAAAAATATCATTATAATCTTTTGGTATAGTTTTATAATTTATAATGTGATTATAATTATTTTGTTTTTGCATAAAATTTTTCATGATTTTTAAGTCATTGAGGAATTGTTCTTGTTCTTTTTTTTCTAAATCTGCAATTGAACATGCAAATCCTGTTGAACAATCTGCATATATAATAGGAGAATAAGAAAAAAACATAAAAATGAAAGTGAAAAATTGAATATATTTTTTCATAATTTTAACTCCTTAAAAAATTAAAATAGCTTTACTATCTATATTTTGACGGATAATGTTAAGATTTACATTGCAGTTTATAATTAAATATTTAATTGCCTGAAAGTTTAATGTAAAATAAAATTGCCGAATAAATAAAAAGTCGCGAAGTTAAAAAATGGCAAAATTTATTTTTACGGATTTTTGATAAGATATGAATTTCCTGTTAGATAAAGAAGATAAAAAAAATGAAAAAATAAAAAAACCGGATTTTTCAACAAAAGCCGGTCGAGAGCTCCTTGCTCTCTATTTACATTCGAAATTTAATCAAATTTTGAATTATGATAAGAATAGTGAAACTCCAATATTTAAGTCTATACATCCGAATTTTATCCCTAAGTTTACAAAAAGAATAATTAACAATCCTGAAAAACATTTTTTAATAGGAATAAGCGGAGAGTCTGCAAGTGGAAAAACAACTATATGTAATACAATTAAACTTGCAATTGAAAGATTAAATATGCCAGTTGAAATATTGAGTGCTGATAACTATTTTAAAGATATATCAGCGCTTATTTCTCAATATGGGTCTTTTGATAAGTTATTAGAATCAGGTTATGATGTTGACTCTCCTGATAATTTTGAGATGGACTTATTATTTGATGATTTAGAACAATTATCGAGAGGAATAGATGTTAAAATCCCGGAATATCTTGTTAACGGTACAGGAATTGTTGTTCCAAAAGCAATAGAAAAGAAAGCTCAAAAAATAATAGTAGTTGAAGGAATGGCTACAATGTATGGAAGAGTCTCAGAATTATTTGATGTTAAATTATATGTTGATATAGATCCTGAAATTCAAGAAAGATGGTTTTTATATAGAGCTCAAACTTCAAGAAATCAAAATGAAGAAAATGCAAGAAAACAATTGGCTTATGTAAGAGAAGCTTCTAAAAAATATATTATTCCAAAAAAGGGAAATTCAGATATTATAATAAATGGTGCTTCTTCTTTAGAATATTTTACACAAATTATTGACTATATTTTTGAAATTACTAATAATTTTTCAAATTCATAATATAAATTTCTAGAAATTGTCCGAGAAAAAATTAAAAATATGCTGAAAGTGTGAGTAAGTTTTCTTACAAAATAATATTATATAACATGGAAGAAAGACCTTACTTGCTGTAAGGTCTTTTATATTATATGAAAAGAAGAGTTAGTTCTATTATTAGTTAACTGCTTTAGGTGGATTCTGAGGCTTAACTTTTTGAGCAATTGCTGTAACAATTGTATTTGTAGCAGCACCTATTGCAGATAGCATAACCAATCCTATAGCAAATGTTTTTATGTAATTTTTAAAACCGCCATATTCATTCACAATTTGTCCCATTCTGCCTGGTCTGGTTGCCCAAGAAATTCCGGCAGAAGCTGCTAAAATTCCTGATGTTAATAATGCACCGTTTCTTGCTGCTTTTATTCTTTGTGATTTTTGTGTTCCTATATTATTTACAGGATTGATTTTCATTTTACATTCCTTTTGTTTGAGACATTGTTCTTAAAAATCGAATATTTTTTATTTTGTTATCACTAAATTTATTCTTTACAATTATTCATATTTGAGATGATTTTTGCAAATACTTGTTCTTTAGAATTTTTCTCAATGTCAATCCAATGGATTTCTTTGTTTGCCTTAAACCAACTTATTTGTCTCTTTATATATCTTCGTGTATTTTGTTTTAAATTAGAAATGGCTTCATCTAAAGAGATACTGCCATGTAAATACGGATATATTTCCTGATAACCTATAGTGTTTAATAATATATTGTTATTGTCGTATTTATTAAAGAGTAGTTTTGCCTCATTTATAAGTCCTTCATCTAGCATTATATCTACTCTCTTATTCGCTCTATTATATAGAAAATCTCTATTGTCAGAGGTTAGCCCATACCATAAAGTTTCATATTCCTTTTCTTTTTTCCTTTGAGCCTGACTCATTGGTATTCCTAAAGTGATACAAACTTCAAGTGCCCTTATAATTTTAACTTTATTATTAAAATGAATTTTTTGAGCAATGTCTTTATCAAGTTTTAAAAGTAAATCATATAATTCTTCTGTTGATTGATTATTTAATTTGTCACGTAGTTCTTTATTTGGAGCAACTCTTGGCAAATCAAAATCTTGAAGTAAAACTCGGAAATATAGTCCTGTACCTCCTGTCAATATAGGGACTTTGCCCTTCTCTATAATTTCTTTTATTTTTACTTTTGCATCATCACAAAAATCCGCGACAGTATATTCTTGTGTAACATTAACTATATCGATTAGATGATGTCTTATTTTATTTCTTTCAATTAGCGTTGGTTTTGCTGTCGCAATATCCAGTTCTTTATATATTTGTCTTGAATCAACAGAAATTATTTCTCCATTAATTTCTGTTGCAAGCTTAATTGCAAGTTGTGTTTTCCCTGTCGCTGTCGGACCTGTTATTGCTATTATCCTGTTTTTTATCATTATAAAAACAGAATACCAGAATAATATAATAATTTAAATATAATGTTGCTAGTATTATAAAAATTGCAAATGCTAATGAATTTGCACCCAAAATCATTGTTGTAAAGTTAAATATAATATATAAGAAAAACATGAATAGCATTATTAAACAAATGCCAATAATGTTTTTTATAAAAAATATTGTTGTCTTATATATAGATTTTAATACATTAAATTTTTCTGAAAATAAAATTACAAAATATAAATATCCCAAAAAGTTAAATAAGGTACCTGCAACAGTAAATATAATAATCCATAGCTTTAGTATTAACATGTCGTGGGAAGGAAAAGATTTTAATAAATTGTTAAGTTCTTCAACTGTTTTTATTGAAGTAAAATCGTTGATTCTATGTGCAATAGAAGGTTCGCCTAAAAAATAAAGACAAGATTTTGTTGTTAAGTAAAAGAAAAGTATGTAAATAGTTATAAAGCAAAAATAACCGAATAAAGTTTTAAAAAAATATTCTCCAACTCCTGTAAAAAAAGTTTTTAAATTTACTAATGTTTTCCTTGCAATTTCTTCATTATTATCATCAGGATTATAATCATCTACGGCTTTTTTATTAATGTATAACCAGCCTGAAGTGGTTGCAACTGTTAGTAAAAATGCAGATATAACTAATAATACTTTAGGATATAATGCCGTATTTTTACCTAAAATGGGTGGTAAAATAACCATAATTATTAACAAATAAAACAATAACGGCTGTATAAAAATTAAATTATTTTTTAAAATACTAAAGGCTTTTAAATATAAATTCTTCATTTAAAAATTATATCATATTTTATAAAAATGATGATATGACTTAACGCTTAGTAATGAAAAGTAATATAATGTCAAAAAAAATATATGTTTTTGGTAAAATGTTGAAAGTAGAGTGAGTAAACGGGATAACGTAATGAAAGAAAGACTAGTCCTATTATCAATAGTTTCAGTTTTAATGATTCTCTTATACTTTTTTCAAAATTGTATGAATACGCCTTGTGCTTTTATAACTATTCTGGTGTTTATGACGCTTTATACAACATATATGCAGATTGCGTATAAACATAGAGTAAGAAAACAAAGAAAACATCCGATAGAAAAAAATTATAATTATAAGCCGTTTGTAAGTATTTTAATACCTGCTCATAACGAAGCTGTTGTTATAGATAAGACAATAGACAATATTATGCAGATGGATTATCCAAATTATGAGGTAATTGTCATAGATGATAGAAGTAGTGACGATACGGCAGCTGTTTTGGATAATATATGCTCAAAGTATACAAATTTAAAGTATTTTTCAAGAACGAAGGATGCATTTCCTGGTAAATCTGCAGTATTAAATGATGCATTAAAAATAGCAAAAGGAGATGCAATTCTTGTTTTTGATGCAGATGCTAGAGTTAAACCTGACTTTTTAAAAGAATTAATACCAGCGCTTGAGCCGGAACAAGTCGGAGCAGTTCAAGCAAGGAAAGTTATAATTAACAGAAATCAAAATTTCTTAACAAGATGTCAAGATAATGAAATGGCGGTTGATACCCACTTTCAAGTGGGTAGAGATGCTGTAAAAGGTGCAGTTGAATTGCGTGGAAATGGTGAATTGATAAAAAGAAAAGCATTAGAAGATGTTGGCGGATGGAATATTTATACAATAACGGATGACTTGGATTTATCTACAAAGTTACAAATTAAAGGCTGGGACGTTAGATTTTGTCCAGATGTCTGTGTATATGAAGAAGGTGTTGTTTCTTATATTCCTCTTTTGAAACAAAGAAGAAGATGGATAGAAGGTAGTATAAGAAGGTATTTGGAGTATTTTTTAGATGTATTAACATCTAAAAACATGTCTCTAAGGGTAAGTTTAGATATGACAGCTTATATTACGGAATTTATTCTTCCGGTATGGATGCTTTCAGAACTTGCTTTCCAAAGTTTTAGATATATTAAAGATGATAGTAATTGGATATCATCTTCAATAGTTCTATCGGGTTTAATGTGCTGTTTCTTTATAGTTGCATTATTTTACAGTTTAAGAAAATATGTTAAATTAAAACCTTTAGATAATATTTTGCAATCAATAGCCACGGCAATGTACATTGTAGTTTTGTGGTTTCCATTAGCAATATTCATTATATTCAAAATTATATTTATGAAAAATAATATGGACTGGGGAAAAACCCAACATGGAACAGCAAAAATAGTTAAAAATATTGTTGAATATAAAAACCAAGATATAAAAGCCGAAGAAATAACAAAAGTTTAAGAAGGGAGAAATTATAAAGTGGATTTCACAGCGTTAACAGTTGAATTATTAAAAGGGTTGAATGCTCTTACAGGTAGTTATGGACTTGCAATTATTGCATTAACTGTAATTGTAAGACTCTGCTTATGGCCTTTAGGTGTATCGCAACAACGTTCTATGAGAGCTATGCAAATATTACAGCCCAAAATTAAAATAATTCAAGAAAGATATAAAAATGATCCTCAAACCGCACAGAGAAAACTTATGGAGTTTTATAAAGAACATAAGTTTAATCCAATGGCAGGTTGTCTTCCTTTATTAATTCAGATGCCTATATTTATTTTACTTTATACTGCATTAATAAGTCCTCAGTTTATTCAAGAGGCCGGAAATTCTCATTTCTTATTTATTAATAGGCTTGATACTACATTAAGAGGTAATGCAGGAACTTCCTATGATGGAACTTTCAGTGTTTCTTCTAATGATAAATTTGTTGTTTATAAAAAAGTAAAAGTATTCTTGGGTGATAAAGAACTTGATAATGTTAAAATAACTTCTAAAAATGCTATAAAAGTTCAAGGCTCTATAGATGCTGGACAACCAATGGATTTGAAGGTTAATCTTGATGATATCGATTTGAAATACAGTCAGTTGGAAAAGGTTACTGGTGCTGAAATCGATATTCAGAATATGAAAACGAGAGAAGTTGAAACTGTTAAATTTGAAAAAAGAGATAATATCCTTGCTGCAACTATTCCTACAAATGCACCTCAAAGCCAGTTCCATTTGGATGTATTAATATTAATATTATTGTTTGCAGCTACAATGTTTGCTACACAGAAAGTTATGATGGCTACAAACAAAAATGTACAACAAGATCCAATGCAGGCTCAAATGCAAAAAATGATGGGTACTATGATGCCTGTTATGATTATTTTTATGTTTATTATTGCACCAATTCCTGCCGGTGTACTTTTGTATCTTGTTATAAGTAACGTTATTCAAATTATTCAAACAGTTGTTATTAATAAACAATTAGAAACGGAAGATAATATGAAGTCTAATCCTTTAAATAAGGATCTTTCTTCAGTAAAAACAATTAATCCGATTGAAACAAAGACGATTGAAACAGATAAAAAATAATGAAACTTGAAGATTTTAATTATACTTTGCCGGAAGAGTTAATAGCTCAGTTTCCAACGCAAAAAAGAGATATGTCAAAAATGCTTGTGCTTGATAGATTTGATAAGTCTATCATTCATAGGCATTTCTGTGATATTACAGATTTCCTTACTGAAGATGATCTATTAGTTATGAATAATACAAAAGTTATTCCTGCAAGATTATATGCTAAAAAAGATACAGGGGCATTGATTGAAATATTTCTTGTTCGTGAAATAGAAAAAGATATATGGATTTGTCTAATTAAACCATCAAAACGTGTAAAGGCGGGCATGTTGTTAATGGTTTCCGATGAACTTTCAGTTGAAGTAATTGAAAAAGACGATGATAAATGGAAAGTTCGTTTAATATATGATGGAAATATTTTTGAAATATTAGATAAAGTTGGAAATATTCCTCTGCCTCCTTATATTGAAAGGAAAATGACAAGTGAAGAATATAAGGCATTAGATTTTGAAAGATATCAAACGGTTTATGCTCAAAAAGAAGGTGCTGTTGCCGCTCCTACTGCAGGACTTCATTTTACTAATGAGATACTAAGTAAACTGGACAAGCAAGGAACTAAGCATTGTTTTGTTACTCTAAATGTTGGGTTGGGGACTTTTAAACCTGTCAAATGTGTGAATATATTAGAACATAAAATGGATTCTGAAAGTTTTGAAATTTCTCAAGAAACAGCTGATATCATTAATAATGCAAAAAAACAGGGTAAAAAGATTGTTGCTGTTGGAACAACTACGGTTAGAACTTTAGAGACGGTTATGAATAAATATGGCGAAATTAAACCTGTTAAAGACTCATCTCAATTGTTTATTTATCCGGGTTATGAATTTAAGATAGTTGATAAGTTAATAACAAATTTTCATTTGCCTAAATCTACTCTCCTTATGTTGGTTAGTGCTTTTGCAGGAAAAGATTATATTTTTAAAGCTTATAATGAAGCTATAAAAAATAAATACAGATTTTATAGCTATGGTGACTGTATGTTTATTAGGTAATATAATGTTTATTTTATCGATTTTATTTATTTTATTTTCTTCTTTTTTCTTTTTATCTATATTAGATAAAAATTTTAGTTTTAAAAATAATTTAGGTTTTATAATTTTTTTATTATTAGCATTTTGTCAAATAATTATATCTTTTGAATTGCTATCTCTTTTTAAATTAATATCACAAAACACATTTTTTATATTAAATGTTATATTTTTTGTTATTTCTTTATTTATATGGATTAAAAATAATAGATATATATATATCCCGAAAATAAAAGAAGAATTTATTAAGATAATAAAGGCATTAAAAAGGGATAAACTTTTAATGTTTGTTGGAGTTTGTTTTATTGTCTTTATAATATCAATGTTGATTGTAGCATTGTTTTTTCCTATAAAGTATGGTGATGCATTGGGTTATTACCTTTCAAGATGTACTAACTGGATACAAAATGGCTCATTTTCTCATTATGTAACAACTGATTCGAGAGAATTAATAATGCCAATAAATGCTGAGACTTTATATACTTGGGTTCTTCTATTTTTAAAAAATGAAATAGGTATAGGTTTTTTCTCTTTTATTTTTTATGTTAATGCAATATATGTACTTTATAATTTTCTTGGAGAAATGAAATTTTGCCGTAGAAAAAGACTTTGGAGCGTTTTTGTATTTTCATCTTTAGCTCTTGTATATTTAGAATCTGCTATTCCAATATCAGATCTTTGGGTTGGTTCATTATTACTTACTTGTATCTATTTATTTTATGTTGCGGTTAAGTATAATATATTATTTTTAGTTTATTTCTCTTCTCTTTCTGTTGCTTTAGCTTATGGTATTAAGACCACTTCTTTAATTGCTTCACCGGTTCTTTTTATAATTTTATTTGTCATTGTGTATTTATATAGAAAAGAAATAATAAAACGATATATTTTTTATTTTGTAATATTTCTGATTTTGAACTTTATAATTTTTTCTTCTTATAACTATATATTAAATTTTATTGATTATGGAAATCCTATATCAGATAGTTCACAGTTCCTTCTAAACCGATTTAGAGGCGGAATAAGAGGATATTTATCTAACCTTATAAAATATATATTTGTAATGTTTGATTATTCGGGTGTAATTGATTTTGTAGGGTTTGGTAAAATAATAGAAGGTTTTCAGGATAAAGTTTTATCTATAATAGGTGCGAGTAGAAATTCATACACATCAGTGTATTTTGACAGGTATTTTTCATATAATTCTGCTCTTGTTATTGTAAATTCTTTTCTTGGAGTAGTTGGATTATTAACTTTTTATCCTTCTATTGTTTTTGCTATATATTCTTATATAAAAAAGAAATCTTCAAAAAGAACAATATTATTAGCTTCGTTAGCTTTATCTTATATTATAAATATATTAATTTTTTCCAGAGTTATGGTTTTTACCAAATTTAACATGAGATATCTATTAGCTTTTGTTATAATTGCTTCTCCAATTTTAGTTTATACATATATAAGAAAAAATTTTAATATATATAAAATAGTTGTAGTTTGGTTTTTATTTATATATCTCGCTTTTAATTCGCACGCACAACCTTTTATATTTATTAAAGAGTATTTAAGATATAAATCCCTTCCTGCTAATCTTCAGGTAAAAAATAGAAGTTTTATATTAGAAGATTGTGATGAATTTAGAATAAGAGATTATTTCTTAAATAAAGATAGAAAATATGATATAGGAATAATAATATATCAAAAAAAGAATCCTGTTTATTATATACAGAAATTAAGATTAGACGGATATTATATGGAAATGATTCTGCCTGATATGTTAGAAGAATATGATCTATCTAAATATGATTATTTAATAACAATGAAAGATAGTATTGCTTCTACAGATGTAGGAAAATTTAATAGTAACAGAAATAAAAATAGTTATTGTGTTTATAAAGATTGGCAAGGTAATATAATAAAAGAAGGAGTTCCTGTAATTGTAAGTTGTATCATTCCAAAAGAATATATAATCCAAAAAGGTTTTGAATCGGTTGACGGTATTTACTTAAAGGATTATTATTTATTTAAAAATATGAAGAAATAATATTTAAAAAATTTCTCATACATTAGTATGAAATTTTGTAAAAAACACTAAAGTTTAAGTTATAATATGCCGATAGAGGGTTATATGATTTTGCATAAAATCATAATCTAAAATATAATGTAATGGTAGAATAAAACAACTCGGAAAATTGTCTTTAGAATACAGATAAGGATTATAAATGACTGAAGAGAAAAAAGATAATAAAAGTGTTTCGGTTTTTGCAAGAAGCGAAATTTCTTTGGAATCAGATCCATTAGAGGAAATTTTTGCTTTAAATTTAGGCGATTTTATATCGGAGCATTTGATATCAGATGAACTTATACAGAAAATAAGCAGAACAAAAGTAGATAAGTTATCTAGCTTAAAAAATCAATTGAGAGAGCTCATATCAATTTATTCAATAGATAATACACTTAAAATATTGGGGTTTAGCAGTAAAGAAGATTATGTTATTTATAATGCTATAGCAAAAACAATTAAGCAGATGTTAGAAATTGATGCTTGTCATGTATTTTTATCTAAAGATAATGCTATGGGTTTAAATACTACAAAAAATGATTTATTATTGGTCGGATCATCTCTAAACTTTAATGATGATATTTATGAAGCAGAAATAGGTTATAAATATGATGATGAAAGTTCTGTATCATATGCTTTTGCGAAGAGTGAAATTGTTGAGATAAAAGATTGTTCTAATGATTTAGACTTTAAGTCAATATTAATGTTAAATGAAGATAAGGTTAAATATTATTTAGCTGTTCCAATGTATAATAATATGGAAAAAGTTGGAGTTATAGTTGTTGAAAATTATTCAAATAAACAACTTACAAAAGAATTTATTGAATTACTAAGTATAACAGCAAGGTTATTTGCTACATCAATGTCGCTTGAAAAATTAACAGAAGAGACAGATAAGTTAATAAATCAAGAAGATGTAACAATATCGCAGCTTCAGAATAATAGAGCAGAATTAACTGCATTAATTGGTGATTTAAGCAGTGAACAGCAGTGTTTTGTTGAAAATTTAGCAAAAGCTGTTGATGCTAAAAGTAATTTTAAGAATAATTATTCTCATGAAGTTGCTGATTTGGCTCGTGAAATTTCAACTTCGCTTGGATTAAATGAGAAAACTAAAGATTTAATATATTATGCTGCTTTGTTAAGAAATATTGGTAAAATAACATTGCCAGAAGAACTATTTAATAAAAAAGAGAAATTATCAAATGAAGATTGGGAAAAACTTCAGAATCATCCAAATGTTGGTGTAAGTATTTTAATGAGCATAAACTTCTTATCTGAAGTAGTACCTTATATAAATTATCATAAAGAACGTTGGGATGGTAAAGGAGAACCGGAAGGTCTTAAAGGACATAGTATTCCATTAGGTTCAAGAATCATTGCTTTGGCAGATGCCTATATGGCTATGACTTCAGACAGAACATACAGAGATGCGCTATCTGAAGAAAAAGCTATTGAAGTTATTAAATCAGAATCAGGAATAAAATGGGATCCTGAATTAGTTGAGGTTTTATTGAAATTAAAGAATAAAGAAGATTGATAAATTAATAGTGTCAAAAAAATTCACGATAAGCTGAAAGAGGGAGTGAATTTTTGTATAGACGTTTTTAAAACATGAGTACTTGGTTAACGAGGATGACTCGCTAACCAAGTGTGATAATAGATTGGTTTTTTTATTCATTCTTTTCTGAAACCCATAAACCATGAATGTTACATAACTCTCTTGCCTTAAACTTATCATAATGGCAACATTCTTTTATTTCCATCTGAGGTTTATCACCAGGGCTTAAGTATTTTCTTTTTAAATATTTTTTATCCGGAGAAATCGCTTCAATAAAGACTATGTAATGGTCTTTTTCCATAGGGTGTTCAATGCTTCCTACTCTTATTGTTTTATTTTCTCCTTCAAGAGTAACAATTGGAACATGTTTTTCTTGTGATTGGTTGTCATTAGTCTGTTCTTTTAATAATTCCATAGGAAGAGAGCAACAAGTTAAAGTCCCATTTCCAGGATTTATAATTTCAACAATATTGCCACAAATGTTACATTTATATAGTTTTAATAATTCTGTCATATTAACAGGCCTCCTTTTATCTAATAATTTTATAATTTATTCAGATAAACGATATTACCTGTTTATTTATATCTATCGATTATAAATTATAGTGATTATTTTATCTTCAAGTTTCTTTATTTCTTTTTGATTTTCTTGGAAGTTTTCTATAAAAATTGCTATAGAATATGTATTTCCATCTAAAGAGTTAACATATCCGGCAATAGTACTTATATTTGATAAAGATCCTGTTTTAAGCCAAGCCTCTCCTCTTAAGTCATATAGTCTTTCATTTAATGTACCATCGCCTGCTTGGGCCAAATATTCTTTAAATTGTTCGAAATTTTTATCTTTATATATTTTATCTAATGTCATTGTAAGCCAATTAGTACTTACTAAATTTTTTCTTGAAATACCACAACCGTCTTTAATAATTATAGGATCAAAACTAACATTTAATTTCTTATAAAAATCAATCATTGCATAAATACCCAGGTCATCTGTGCCTGTAGAATTATATGTTTGTCCGCCTGCAAGTTTAAATAGTGTTTCTGACATTATGTTGTTACTTTTATGTAATATACCAATAAGAGTTGGAGTTATAGGATTTGAAATTTCATATATGAGTTCAGCATTTTTTGGTACAAGTTTTGACGCATATAATGTTGATTTTATTGTTATTCTGTTATCATCAAGTATTTTATCTAAATTATAAATAAAGTATCTTCGCATACTGCTTATTGGAATAGCTATTTGTCTTGGAATAACAGTTTTTCCGTATATTTCAACAAGTTCCGGATTATTCCAATTGTATCTGTTAATTTCAAAATAATCTGATTTAGCATCTTTTTTTATATATCCAAATATAGACATAGGATATTTTGATAATGTTGAGACAGTCATTGTATTATCATCAATTTGAGTAACATTGGCTTTAATAATATTCTCATCAAGATTGTATGCACTTATTTTAGGGGTATATGGATTAACATCATCATCCCACATCCAACCAGGTGCAAATTCTTTTTTATCTATTATACTGTCATCTATATATAAATTATTAAATGTTGATAGATTCTTTTCTTTTATTTTTTGAAAAGCTTCTTTTAATTGAGATGTTTTTAAAAGAGGATCTGCTCCTAATTTAATGTATAAATTATTATCTGAATCTTTATAGAACTGAGTTTTAAAGAAATAGTCATAGCCTAATGTGTTTATGGCAAAATAGGTTGCAGGTATTTTTAGAGTTGATGCCGGATGTAATAGTTTATCTGCATTTTTTTCGTATACAATATTATTATTTGCTGTATCTCTTATTGAAATTGATATTGTCGATGTTTTGTCTAATTCTGTATTATTTACTAATTTGTCAATTTTACCAATTGATAATGCAAAACAACTATTTGATAAAGTTAAAAATGTTATAATTAATGTAAAAAGTTTAAATGTTTTTTTCATTATTTCTCCAATATTTGATATGTTTTTTTCGTATCTTTTAATATAGGCATTTGTTCTCGATATTCTTTCATTTCGTTTAAATTGATTAAAGAAGTCATAACTTTTTCTTCAAAATTAAGTTTGTTAATGATTTTCCCTTGGTAATTTATTATCATTGAATTACCACTAAAATTAAAATTATCATTAATCTTACCAGTAAGGCAAGAAGTTATAAAAAAAGTTTGATTTTCAATTGCTCTGGCTTTTGCTAACGTTATATATTCATCAACATAATTTAGAGGCCAAGCTGCCATATTAACTATTATATCGGTATCGTTAAAGGCATATAATCTGAATAATTCGGGGAATCTTATATCATAACATATAGAAATTCCGATTTTCCCAATATCTAATTTGGCAATAACAGGTGTTTGTCCTTCCTCTAAATATAATCCTTCAGATTCACCTCTTAATGAAAATAAGTGAAATTTATCGTATGTTGCTACCAATGTTCCTTTTCTATTGAAAATAAGGCAGGTATTCCTTTTTTCTTCGTTATTCTTTTTTAGAACACTACTGCCTCCAATAATATTTGAATTATACTTAATTGCTATATTTTGAAGAAAATTATATACTTTTGAATTCTCGATATTTTCATAGTATTTATTAAAATTTTTACAATCCCATCCTATTGGCCATAACTCTGGCATGATAATTAAATCGGCAGAAGTATTTCCGCTTTCTTCTAAAAGTTTATTAACTTTTTTTATATTATTTTCTATATCACCAGAAATGGTTTCTAATTGTACAACAAGAACTTTGATATTCATAATCAGATTGTAGTACAAAATTATATACTTATCAAATTAGAAAGAATTATTATTTTATATATCTTGCACTTTGAGCAAGTTTCTCGAGACTTTTTATAAGTTCATTTTGATTGGTTTGTATTTCCGGTATTTTTGCGGTTAGCGCTTCAAGATCTGATAAATTTTTGTTTAATATTTCTTTTGCACTTTTTTGAACAGCTTGCAGTTCTGGACTGAGCTGTGATATTGATTTTTGGGCTATTTCTACTGTTTTTTTTCTTATAAACATACAAAATATCTCCATATATATAAAAACAAAAAAGCATATGATATTGCTTGTTATCTTTTTGAAAAATAAAAAGATAAATATTCATAAATATTTTGTTCTTTAATATATGCTTTTGCCATATTTTTTGTTTTTTGTATTTCATTAATGTCTTGTTGTATAATCTCTAATAATCTTGAATTTTCAAAATTATTTTCTGCAAGTTTTATTAAATAGTATTGTATACAATCTAATATATATGTTGTCTCTATGTTGTTATCATATTGAAAATTTATTAAAGAATTTACAAAATCCAGTGCTAAAGCTTTATTAAAATTCGGATAGGAATTGAAGTATTGTTTGAAAAAATCTATATTATATTCAATATTTTTTGTATCTGCCATATAAAAGGCTTGAGAACGAGAAATTATTGTTTGCAGAAGATCTTCCTTGTTATTTGTAAGGAAAATAAAATGAACATTTTCTGATGGTTCTTCAATTGATTTTAACATTGCATTTGCAGCAACTGTTGAAAAACAATTCGTGTTGATACCTGTAGGATACCAAAAATTTTCATTATCACTGTTTTGAGGTGGATTAAATCCGGTCAATTTAAATTCTTCATATTCTTTTTCTTCATTATCAGTGAGGTGTTTCATTGTTGCATCACAAAATATAAAAACCCTGTGATAATCTGATGAATTAACTAATGTATCAAGAATTGTGTTTATTTGCTCTTCTGAAATTACTGTTTTACTTGAATCAGATTTATTGTCAATTTTGGATATTGTTAAAACGGAAGGATGTTTATTTTCTCTAATCCATCTGCAATTTTGGCAATTACAGTCTTCTCTTCTATCTTCTAAACAATTTAGTTGCCTTGCTATCTCCATTGCCATTGCATATTGTATAAGATTATTACTGCCATATAAAATTATTGAATGAAACAGCCTGTTTTGTTCAATTGCTGTTTTAAAAAAATTACTTAAATAATTATATTTTTTATCTAGTATTTCGTTCATATTTAGCTCAACAATGATAATTCAAGTATAATATCACTATTTAATGCTTGTCCTGTTTTTATTTTAAATTCTGCTTCTATTAAATTTTCTCTTATTTTAATTAAATTATCAAGGGATGTCTTTTTTAATTTTTCTTGGGTTTTCATAACTATATATTCGTGCAGTTTTAACTTTAAAGCCATATCTTTAGTACTCATGTTTTTTTCATAGTTTTTTATAAAGATAAATCGTTGAAAATTACTTTGTAAGATAGAAAATATTTCAAGTGGATGCCTTTTTTCAGTAAGAAGGTTATATTGTTTTAATATTTCATTTTTATTTCCTTGAATAATTAAATCTGCAAGAATAAAAATATCTTCAGAAGAAGTGCAATATTTTTTTATTGATTCTCTAGAGATAGTTTTGTTTGGATGAATAGCAATCTTTAGTTTTTCTAATTCAGAATCTATTAATGTTAAGTTTGAACCCAATTGCTCTATTAAAAAAGAAATACAATCGGAACTTATATTTAAGTCTTTTTCTTTTGTCATTTTCGCTATCTGTGAATTTAGCTCTTTTTGGTAAGTTTTATATTGATTAAATTCTTTTATTATCGAATATTTTGATATTGTTTTATATAATTTTTTTCTTGAATCCGGTTTCTTATTTTCATCTCTTGGTACTTTACAGATAAAAATGACATTCATATTATCTGTTAATGTGGATAAAGAATAATCTAGAGTTTCAATTTGTTTATCATCAAGGCTTAATTTATTTCCCATAAGATACTTGTCAATATATATTAAATTTAATGATTTTCCGAACATTAAAGGCTGACTTTGTATACAGTCTATTAAGTTGTTGAAAGAGGGATTATCAAATACTTTATATGCCATAGATAAAAAAGAAGGATCAAGAAGCTCATTTTTAAGCTTCTTGATTTCTTTTTCCATTAAATATTCTTCTTGTCCAAAAAATAAATATATAGCCATATAATATTAATTAATTTTCAATTAATAAACTTGCACCTATAACTCCTGCTGTATTTCCAAGTTCTGCATGAACAACTTCAACAGCACTTCCTTGGATTGGCATAGTTCTTTTTTTAAGAGTTTCTTTTATAGGGTTAAAAAGTAAATCACCTGCATCGGCAACACCGCCACCAATAACAACTTTTTCTGGATTTAAAAGATTTACAACACTAGCTAAACCTATACCAATATATGTTCCAATTGTTTCGAATATCTTTTTTGCAACAACATCACCCTGTTTTGCAGCTTCAGCTACAATATAAGGTGTAATATCTGGATTTGCAAGTTCTCTATATTTTGTAGATTTACCACCTCTGATATATTCTTCTGCCATAGCAACAATAGCAGGACCGGAGGCAAAAGCTTCAAGACAACCGGTATCTCCACAACCACAAATTGGTCCATTCTCCATTTGAAGTTTTATATGACCTAATTCTCCGGCAGCATTGCTAGCACCTCTTACAAGTTTTCCATTTAAAATTAACCCTGAACCAATACCTGTTCCAACGGTAATGCATATCATATTTTTTGCCCCTTGCCCGGCTCCATAGTTTAATTCTGCAAGTGCTGCACATCTTACGTCATTATCCACTTTAACAGGTATACCAAATTCTTTAGATACTATTTCTGCTATTGGAATATCTACCCATCCCGGAATGTTAGGTGCTAATCTTACTATTCCGTTATCACAGTCAATTTGTCCCGGAAAACCAAAACCAATACCTTCAATAACTTCTTTTGCTACTTTTGATTCTTTCATTAAATTTTGTATAGCTTTTATGATATTGGAAATAGTATATTCATAGCCCATTTCCGCTCTGGTTGGAACAGTATCTGAATATACAATACTTCCTGTTTTATCTACAAGGGCTACTTTTACATTTGTTCCGCCTACATCTACCCCAATCTTGTATTTTTTCGTCATTATTGACATTTTAACTCCTTATTCACCTTGTAACCATAAAAAAATGATAGCATAAAAACATTATCAACTCATGCAAAATTAATTTATATTTCCTTGATATTTGTTTTGTCTCTTTGTATTATTAAATAATGAAAAATAAGAAAGTTCGTTTAAATAAATATATTGCATCAACTGGTTTTTGTTCAAGAAGAAAAGCGGATGAATTTATCTTAGGAGGTAAGGTAAAAGTTAATGGGGATCTTGTTCTTGAACTTGGAATTTTAATTTCAGATAAAGATAAAGTTACAATATTAAATAAAGTAATAAAACCGCAAAATTTGACATATATTAAGTATTATAAGCCTGCAGGTTATATTACAACAATGGATGATGAAAAAGGAAGAAAAACAATATATGATATTCTGCCTGAAGAAGTTCAAAGTTTAAAACCTGTAGGACGATTAGATAAAGACTCAACGGGACTTTTAATTCTTACTAATGATGGTGATTTTATTAATGAACTTACACATCCTTCAATAAAGGTTCCTAAAGTTTATAGAGTTTGTGCACAAGGTAAGCTTAATCTTAATGATTTAACTTTGATGGCGAAGGGTATTGAAATAGAGAAAGAGCAAATAGCATATGCTGATGCTAGAATAATTGAATTTGAAAATAAAAATACTGTTTTAGAAATGGTCTTATATCAAGGATTAAATAGGCAGATAAGAAAAATGCTTGATATCTTAGGCCATCCTGTAATATCTTTAAAAAGATTAAGTGTTGGTCCTGTCGATTTATCCGGGCTGAAAAAGGGGCAATTTAAGTATATAAAACCAAAACAAATTCAGCAAATAAAGAGTTATCTAAAAAAACTGCATAAAAATATTACATAATAAATATTATGTAAAATTAATTCAAAAATAATTTAAAACAAAGTATTAAAATAAAATAAAAATAAAGTTCATTGCGAAGTATAGTAAAAACATTTTTGCGAAGAAACTGCAGAGCGAGCACTGTTTGAGCGTTAGCGAGTTTGCGAGCTAAGACTGAGTTTAAATGTTTTCTATACGAAGCATCAGAACATTATTTATATTTTGTTTTAATTAAAATAATAATAAAAAATTCAAACTGATACTTTATTTCTGTTTTTGTAACTTCAACCAAAAGCCTCTTAACTCGGGTATACCCTCAAACAGAAGAGGCTTTGTTACAGTCTCAGTAACAAAAACTACGAAATTTCGTATATGTTTGCATTTTTTATTATTATTTTTTCTTTGAGGATAGAATTTATTTATAATATTTATTATGTATTTAATTTTGTTTTTGCTAAAATGAGTTTAAAAGAAAGAATTATTATGTTACTTGAATTTCTATATGCAAAAATACATAGAGCAACTGTAACAGATGCAAACCTAAATTATGTAGGCTCTATTACAATTGATGAAAATATTTTAGATAAAGCAAATCTTTCCGAAGGTCAAAAAGTTGATATTCTTAATATTAATAATGGCGAAAGATTTCAAACATATATAATTGCTGGCAAAAGAGGAAACAAGGATTTTTGCCTTAATGGTGCAGCTGCAAGAAAAGCCCAAGTTGGAGATAAAATAATTATTTGTGCATATGCTATGATGACAAAAGAAGAAGCTAAAACTTTTAAACCTACAATTGTTCAAATTGATGAAAACAATGAAATTAAACTATAAGATTTTGTTTTTTATTTTAAGTATATATATAATAACTTGTGCTAATGTAGAGGCAAATACATTATTTGAAAGAAATGATAGTTGTAATATTTTACAAGGAAATTATTTTTCCTCTTTTGATACATCAGAAGTTATAGTTAAGAAAAATACTAATAATGAATATATTATGTCTATTTTTTTATTTAGATTATTACAAATAGATGATGTAAAAAGTTTCTGTAAAAATTCAAAAATTAATTTTATTCTTGATATGTCTGAAGATAATAAAATTTATGGGGAATTTTTTAAGAATAAAAAAGAATATATTCTAGAGATAAAAGATTCAAATTGGGAATATCTTCCTAATGGAACAAAGTATAATTTTACAAAGAAATAATATTATGTTTCTTTTAAAAATCGTTGAACTTTTGTATTCATTGATTCTTCTTTTATTTTCCATTCACCGTTACAATTCTTTCCTATTATAAAATGAGCAGGTACTTTATAATCGCTTGTTGATGGCATTCTCATTGCTGCTATCTTATAATCTTTGCCGTGTCTTGTAATTTTAATGTTGAAATATCTATTTTTATATTTTCTGAGCTTTGCTAATTTGGAACATTTGATTGTTTCTTTCTTATATCTTTCAAAAGGAACAATAACAGACTCTTCTGTACCATCTTCCTTCTCAATAACTCTTATTATGGTGGGATTATTATCGTAATAATTAAAATAATCATTACTATAATTGTTCGCTGCATTTACATATTCATTAAAAAAACATTGCACATCATTTATTTCATTAGCAATTGATATATTTCCTATTATGATAAGTGCAAATAATAAAAATAGAAATCTTTTCATGTCTGCCTCAAAAAAATAGAAGTAATCTAACTTTTGTTAAATTACTTCTATTTTTTATTGAATTATGAAATTATTCAATTGTATAGTCGGTTAGTTCAGGAGTTCCAAACATTCCTTCTATTTCTTCAAGAATAGCTGAAGGTTTTCTTGCATTATTTTTTTCAGCTGCACGCTTTTGAGCTTCTCTATCTTTCTCTTCTGAAGCATTTGTTAAGTGATAGAAACCTGTACCTGCTGGTATTAATCTACCAATAATAACATTTTCCTTTAGACCTCTTAACAAATCGCGTTTACCTTCAACAGCTGCTTCTGTTAGTATTCTTGTTGTTTCTTGGAATGAAGCTGCTGATATGAAACTTTCAGTATTCAAGCTGGCTTTTGTTATACCTAGAAGAACTGCTTCATATGAAGCTTCTTGACCACCAGCAGCTTTTACTGCTTCATTTTCTTGAAGTACTTCTTTTAGTTCTAAAAATTCACCAGGAAGAAGTTTTGTATCACCAGATTCAATAATTTTAACTTTTTTAGTCATTTGTCTTACAATAACTTCAACGTGTTTATCAGCAATTTCTACACCTTGAGAACGATATACTCTTTGTACTTCATCTACAAGGTATTGTTGTGCAGCTTCTACACCATTTAATCTGATAACATCATGTGGATTTAAAGGACCACCTGTTAATGGTTGTCCAACTTTTATATCTTGTCCGTTGGCAACAATGATATTTGAATCTATTGAATATTTTATTTCTTGTCTTCCTAAATCACCATTTAAGAATAAACGAGGAACATCATCTTCAATCTCTATTTCAGCTTTTCCTGCATATTCTGCAACTACTGCAGAATCTTTTGGTTTTCTTGCTTCAAGTAATTCTTCAACACGAGGTAAACCTTGAACGATATCACCTGTTTTTTGTCTTTCAAATACTAATGTTGCTATCATATCACCACGTAGAACTAATGAACCATTTGAAACTTGAAGCATTGTTCCTGGACTTATTAAGTATGGACGACCAACTCTTAATGTAATAGAGTTTTTATCTGTACCTACTACTAAGCCTGATAATGTTGAAATTTCTCCGCTTTCTGAAATTACAGCATCCATTTTTACAAGTTCACCTTTTTTAACAATAGGTTTAGATTTCAAAGATATTTTTGTTTCATAGTTGTCTGAAACTAAAAGTAATCTTCTTACATCTTGATTATTGTCTTTTATACTTGCTACAGCATCACTTATAGCTAGAACTTGTGTTTTTGCAACAGGTGTTTTTGGTTCTATAATTTGACCATCTTTTACTAGTAATTCAGTTTGCATAGAAGCTGATGTTTTTGAGGTTCCTTCAACTTCTCTTCTTACTATTAAATTTTCAAGAACAACAATCTTAAGATTATTGTCACTATCAAGTTCTACTTGACCTTTTAAATGGCTTAAGTAATTTTGCATTTGAAGAACTAAGCTTGTTCTTGTTAATACTCCACCATCAAGATTTCTTACTCTTGCACCATCTTTGTACTGAAGTTGTGTAACAGGTACAAGATCTATAGCTTCATCTGTAGAATTAAACTTAATAGAAACATCTTTTGTTTCTATGTTAAATCTTTGAACAGGTCTTACTAAAATCTGGATTGGTTGATTAGATATTGTTTTCTCATCAAGAGCAACTACTCCTAAATCTTCTTCAAGATCATCAATTTCTATATTATCTTTTTCATTATCTAATATAGTAACAATGGAATCTTCTTTTACTTTTATCTTAGGAGCAATTTCTGTACCGGCTTTAACAAATTCGCCTTCATCAACTTTTAGTTCACCAATACCATTTAAATTGTATATTTCACCTGGTCTTATAATTACTTCATGAATCATATCGTTAAATTCTTTAATTTCAACGATACCATCAATATGTGCATATAAGTCTTTTACAACTTCTGTACCGGCAGTAACAAAAGTTCCTGATTCTACCATTTTTAATGCTGAATCTTTATTTACTTGATGAATTTCATCAGGAATAAAGATTAGTTCACCAGGATTGGTTATAATTTGGTTTTCATCAACTTCTATACCGTTATATCTTATTTCACCACTTGATGGAACAGTATATTCTTCATCAATAAGTTCGGCAATTATCATACCACTTTCAACAACAGTTCCTATAGGAGCTTTTACAATGTATTTTTCGCCAGTTTTATCTACTGTCCATAATTGTTCTTTCTTTGTTTGTTCAAAAGTAGCATTAGATGCTGAAATTGAAGCAATTACAATTGTTAGTTCTTTACCTTGAACAATTTTCTTTATTTTTTTGCCATCAAACTTAACATCTTCTACAACTAGGTTATCACCAAGTCTTACTTCTCCGCCGTGTTCTGAAATTATATGGATTTCAGCTAATTTTTCGCCTTCTTTTACAGCTTTTCCATCTTCAACTAGTATTGTTGAACCACCTGGAAGATTATATACATCTCCGCCTAATACCCATACAATACCATTTTTACTTGCTGTTCTTGAAATATTACCTTGTCTGTCTTTCTTTTCATCTGCAACAAAATCTTCAAAAACAATTTCACCAGAAAGATCAGAAGTAATATCTTTTGTAGCTTTTTCCGTTAATCTGCTTCCATCACCGCCAGATACTGGTTCATAAACAGCTATCTTGTCACCTTTTTTTATTTCTTGACCTTCTTTAAAATAAAGAATAGCGCCGGATGGAATATGATATTTCTTTGTCTTGTTTCCTGATTTTATTTCTAAATCTGATTCTTGTACAGTTATAGCAACATTATCACCGTGTCTTGTTCTTAAATCTCTTGTATATACTTTTGTTGCTACAATACCATCTACATCCGCAATGATTTCTTTCATTGCACCTGCACCTTTAAATACACCACCGGTGTGGAATGTTCTCATTGTTAATTGAGTTCCTGGTTCTCCAATTGATTGAGCAGCTATAATACCAATTGCTTCACCAATATCAACGAGTTTTTGTGTTGTCATTGCCCAACCATAACATTTCTGGCATATACCATATTCAAGTTCGCATGTTAATGGAGAACGAACTAGCAGTTGATGTAAATCTAATGGTTTTATTTTCTTTATATCTTCTCTATCAATAGTTGTATTTGCTGGAACTACAACATTTCCATCTTTATCTTTGATATCTTCTGCTATTGTTCTACCTAGTAATCTTTCTGTTAAAGGTGCAACAATTTTTTCTCCGTCAGAAATATCTGTCATTAAAATGCCGTGTTTTGTTCCACAATCGTGATCACGTATAATTACATCTTGAGCTACGTCTACTAAACGCCTTGTTAAGTAACCAGAGTCAGCAGTTTTTAAGGCTGTATCTACAAGTCCTTTTCTTGCTCCGTATGATGAAATAATATATTCTGTTACTGATAATCCTTCTTTGAAGTTAGATTTAATAGGTAAGTCGATGATTTGACCTTGAGCGTCTGCCATTAAGCCTCTCATACCAACTAACTGCGATACTTGTGATAAGTTACCTCTAGCTCCAGAGAATGCCATCATATATACAGGATTTAATCTGTCAAAGTTTTCAACTACTCTTTCTGTTAGTTTTGAAGTTGTTTCAGACCAAGTGTCGATTACTTTTGTATATCTTTCAACTTCTGTGATATCTCCTTTTAAATATCTGTGAGTTGATTTTTCTATCTCTTTTTCAGCATCATTTAGAAGCTCTTTTTTATCAGCAGGAACTGAAAGATCTGCAATTGATATTGTTGTTCCTGATTTTGTTGCATAATGGTAACCAAGATTTTTTAGATTATCAGCTAGAGTTGCTGTCTTGGCTCCGCCAAATTCAAGATAAACTTGAGCTAATAATTTATTAATCGATTTTTTATTCACCTGTTCATTGATGAAGTCAAACGATTTTTTTGTATTTTTGCGTACTATTGTTTCCATGTTATTTTCACCTTTACTTGTTAATCTGTAACCGAAGCATTAAGTTATGATGCAAAAATTGCATTTCTTACTGTTTCGTTGAAGATTATTCTTCCTACAGTTGTTTCAAATCTTTCACCGTGTTCATCTCTTACGATGATTCTTTCGTGTAATTTTATTACACCTGTTTCGTGAGCTGCTATTGCATCTTCAAAACTGTAGAAATATTTTTCTTCCGCATTATCATCTTCATCTGCCATTAGTGTCAGATAATACATACCAAGTACCATATCCTGTGAAGCAGCAATAATTGGTTTTCCTGTTGCTGGAGCTAATATGTTATTAGTAGCTAGCATTAACATTCTTGCTTCTGTTTGTGCTTCTATTGATAACGGTACGTGAACAGCCATCTGGTCACCATCAAAGTCAGCGTTAAATGCTGTACATACTAATGGGTGAAGTTGTATTGCACGTCCTTCTACTAATACAGGTTCAAACGCTTGAATACCTAGTCTGTGAAGTGTTGGTGCACGGTTCAATAATACCGGATGTCCGTCTATTACTTCTTCTAATATATCCCATACAACAGCTTCAGAACGTTCAATCTTCTTTTTAGCTGATTTTATATTTTGTACAAAGCCTCTTTCAATTAACTTGTTAACTACAAATGGCTTAAATAATTCAATAGCCATTTCTTTTGGCAAGCCGCATTGATTTAAACTTAATTTTGGTCCTACTACGATTACTGAACGGCCAGAATAATCTACACGTTTACCTAATAAGTTTTGTCTGAATCGACCTTGTTTACCTTCTATTATATTACTTAGTGATTTTAGCGGTCTGTTACTTGGTCCAACAACTGTTCTTCCTCTTCTTCCATTATCAATTAGTGAATCAACTGCTTCTTGAAGCATTCTCTTCTCATTTCTAACGATAATTTCAGGTGCACCCATTTCTAATAATCTTAATAAACGATTATTTCTGTTTATAACACGTCTGTATAAATCGTTTAAATCAGATGTTGCAAATCTTCCGCCATCTAATTGTACCATTGGTCTTAAATCAGGTGGAGTAACAGGAAGTACATCCATTATCATCCAAGTTGGTTCAGTATTGCTTTCTATTAAAGATTCAACAAGTCTTAATCTCTTTATTAATTTTGCTCTTCTTTGAACACTTCCTGATAATCCTGATAATTCACCTCTTATTGATTCAGCCATTTCTGTTAATGAGATTTCTCCCAATAATTCTTTAATAGCTTCTGCACCAATACCAACTTTTAATTGTGAATCTTCATTTTCTAACATGTAATCTTCATATTCTTCTTCTGATAATAATTGGTATTTCTTAAATTCACTATCAGCAGGATCTATTACAACATAATTATTAAAGTAAATTACTTGTTCTAAATCTTTTAATGTCATGTCAAGAAGAAGCCCCAAATAACTTGGAATTCCTTTTAAAAACCAAATATGGCTAACAGGAGCAGCAAGTTTTATGTGTCCCATTCTATGACGTCTTACTTTTGAGTCTGTAACCTCAACTCCGCATCTTTCACAAATAATACCTTTGTGTCTTACTCTTTTATATTTACCGCAGTAACATTCCCAATCCTTTGTTGGTCCGAATATTCTTTCGCAGAATAATCCGTCTCTTTCGGGTTTTAATGTACGATAGTTAATCGTTTCTGGTTTTGTTACTTCTCCATACGACCACTTTAGTACGCGTTCAGGTGAAGCTATACTAATTCGTATATAATCAAAATAATCTATACTTGTAGACAATTTTTTATCTCCTTTAACTTTCTATTCCTTGAATGAGCTTGGTGTTTCCAAGAAGTTTATATTTAATAATTCAGAATCTATGTCAGAAAGTATTCTCTTTGGAGCTGCTTTCCTTAAATCATCTGTATCAGACATTAAATCAACTTCTTCTCCGCTCTTCTTCGCTACTGATATATCTAATCCAATACTTTGTAATTCTCTTACAAGTACTTTGAATGATTCAGGTATACCAGGTCTTGGAATATTATCACCTTTTACGATTGCTTCATATGCTCTAGAACGTCCGTTAACATCATCTGATTTTATTGTTAACATTTCTTGAAGCGTATATGCTGCACCATAAGCTTCTAATGCCCAAACTTCCATTTCTCCGAATCTCTGTCCGCCGAATTGAGCTTTTCCGCCTAAAGGTTGTTGTGTAACTAATGAATATGGACCTGTACTTCTTGCGTGTATCTTATCATCTACTAAGTGTACTAATTTTAAGAAGTATGTTATACCTACTGAAACTGGTCTGTCAAATGGTTCACCGGTTCTTCCGTCGTATAATGTTACTTTTCCGTCTTCACCAACCCATGTACATCCGGATTCTTTTATACCTCTTAATAATTCGTATTTTGTAGATATTTCAGATTTATTTTCACCATACATTTCGTCAAATGAAGGAGCTTCATAGTAATCTCCTGTTAAGTATGATGCCAAACCTAATAAACATTCATATGTTTGACCTACGTTCATACGAGATGGTACCCCTAGAGGATTTAATACTATATCAACAGGTGTTCCATCAGGTAAAAATGGCATATCTTCTTTTGGAAGTATTCTTGATACGATACCTTTGTTACCGTGACGTCCTGCTAGTTTATCTCCTACAGATACTTTACGTTTTTGAGCTATATATACTTTTATAAGTGTATTTGCTCCAGGTAATAATTCATCACCTTTTTCTCTGTCGAATACCTTTACATCGACTACACGTCCGCCTTCTCCGTGTGGAACTCTTAATGAATTGTCTTTTACGTCTCTTGCTTTTTCTGCGAAGATTGCTCTTAAAAGTTTTTCTTCAGGTGGATGTTCTGATTCACCTTTTGGTGTTACTTTACCAACTAATATATCATCGGCATATACTCTTGCACCAATACGAACAATACCACGTTCATCCAAATGTCTTAAAGACTCTTCAGAAACATTCGGAACTTCTCTTGTTATTTCTTCAGGTCCAAGTTTTGTTTGACGTGCTTCAATTTCTAATTTTTCAATGTGTAATGAAGTAAAGATATCATCGTGTACGCATCTTTCTGAAAGTAAGATAGCATCTTCGAAGTTATATCCTTCCCAAGGCATATATGCAACTAAAACATTTTTACCTAGTGAAAGCTCTCCAAAATGAGTTGAAGCACCGTCTGCTATAACATCACCTGCTTTTACTTCCATTCCTTCAGATACTATTGGCTTTTGGTTTATGCAGGTATCTTGGTTGCTTCTTACATATTTCATTAATTGATATTTATGTAATTTATCAGCTTTATCTTTTATCCAGATTTCTTCACCGACTACTTTTACAACAGTTCCGTCAACATCTGAAACAACAACCATACAAGAGTCTTTTGCTGCTCTCTTTTCTAAACCAGTAGCAACTACAGGTCTATCTGTTATTAATAAAGGTACAGCTTGACGTTGCATGTTTGATCCCATCAATGCACGGTTTGCATCATCGTGTTCTATAAATGGAATTACTGATGTAGCTACTGATATTACCTGTATCGGTGAAACACCCATATAGTCTACACGTTTTGATTCACCCATCGTAAATTCAGATTTATAACGAATTGGTACATATTGTGATTTTATACTTCTGTCTTCATTTAATGTTAAGTCAGAAGGTGCTACACGGAAGTTTTCTTCTTCATCAGCACTCATATAATGTACTTCGTTTGTTACTACTCCATCTTTTACTACGAAATAAGGAGTTTCGATAAATCCATAATCATTTACTCTTGCGTGAGTTGCTAATGAACCTATCAAACCGGCGTTTGGACCTTCAGGGGTTTCAATAGGACATATTCTTCCATAATGAGATGGGTGAATATCACGAACAGCAAATCCTGCTCTTTCTCTTACTAAACCACCAGGGCCTAATGCTGATATACGTCTTTTATGTGTTAATTCTGCTAATGGATTTGTTTGATCCATAAACTGTGATAATTGTGATGAACCAAAAAATTCTTTTAATGATGCTATTAATGGTTTTGTATTTAATAGGTTTAATGGTGTTAATGTTTCAGAATTTTGAAGAGTCATTCTCTCTTTTACAATTCTTTCTATTCTCGATAAACCTACTCTGAATTGGTTCTGTAATAATTCACCAACGCTTCGGATTCTTCTGTTTCCTAAATGGTCGATATCATCACAACTTCCTTCGTCATATGTTAAATTAATTAAATATTCTACAGCTGCAACTAAGTCTTGAATTGTCAATGTTCTTTGTGTTTCAGCTATGTTTAAGTTTAGTTTCTTATTTAACTTATAACGACCAACTCTTCCGATATCATATTTTTTATCATCAAAGAATCTTGATTCAATAATTGAACGACCGCCAGCTGCTGATGCAGGATCACCTGGCCTTAATTTCTTATATACCTCAATTAATGCATCATCAGTTGTTTCTGTTGGATCCTTTTCTAATGTTTTCTTTAAAAATTCAAAATGTGTGAATAATGTTTCCATTTCAGAAACTGTTATTCCCAATGCTTTTAATAATGTAGTTGCTAATATTTTTCTGTTTTTGTCAATTTTTACGTAAATTATATCATTAGCGTCTGTTTCTATTTTTAACCATGCACCTCTATTTGGTATTAATGTTGCGTTGAATAATCTTTTACCGGTAGGTGAAATTTCTCTTTTGAAATATATACCGGGTGAACGAACAATTTGTGATACTATAACACGTTCGGCACCATTTACAATAAATGTACCTTTATTTGTCATTGTAGGTATATCACCTATATAAACTTCTTGTTCTTTTATTTCACCTGTATCACGATTTACTAAACGAGCCATTACTCTTAGTTGTTTAGCATAAGTAGCATCGTGTATTCTTGCTTCTTCCAATGAATACTTTGGATTATCAAAAGTATAATTTGGTAGAAAATGTAATTCCAATCTGCCTGTATAGTCTTTAATAGGAGAATATGAAAGAAATTCTTCTTTCAATCCTTCTTTTAAAAACCACTCAAA
>CALVED010000003.1 GCA_944326485.1 Candidatus Gastranaerophilales bacterium
TCGGAAGGGGGTGTAATTCAAACATAAAGCCGAATTTCGGCAGAAAAATAATTTTTCAAATGTCCCATTAAAACCCACTTCCTTATAAATTTGGGCAGTACTGGACTCGAACCAGCGACCTCCACAATGTCAATGTGATGCGCTACCAACTGCGCTAACCGCCCAATCTTTAAAAAAAACTCCTCAGGTGGGACTCGAACCTACAACCCTTCGGTTAACAGCCGAATGCTCTGCCATTGAGCTACTGAGGAATATCTTATTTTATACTATCATTTAAATTTTTATTGTAAATACTTTTTTATTCTTTTACAATGTTATATTTTCATGATTAAAAATGTTACTAGACTTAGTTTATGAGAATTTAGCTCACTTAAAAATAAAGTTTTTTAATAGTATTGAAAAAATTTCACTTTCACTTTCTGCTAATCATGATTTTTTTATGACTAGATAAGCATTGTATTTATTATAAAATAACAATATAATTAATAAGTATAGTGGAGATTAATAAATGTTATTAGGTGTAAATATTGACCATGTAGCTACATTGAGAAATGCTAGAGGTGAGTTCGAACCTTCGGTTTTAGAAGCAGCTAAAGTGTGTGTAAACGCAGGAGTTCATGGAATTACTGCTCATTTAAGAGAGGATAGAAGACATATTGTTGATTATGATGTTTTTTCACTGCGTCATGATATAAAATGTAGATTAAATCTTGAAATGGCTGCTACTTATGAAATGAAAAAAATTGCATTAGAACTTATGCCGGATGCTTGTTGTATTGTTCCTGAAAAAAGAGAAGAAGTTACGACTGAAGGTGGATTAGATGTATATTCTCAAAAAGATAAAATAAAAGAATTTGTTAAACCATTAATAGATGCTGGTATTAAAGTAAGTTTGTTTATAGATCCTGAAAGAGAACAAGTAAGTGCTGCATCTGATACAGGTGTTGAATATATAGAACTTCATACTGGTGCATACTCTAGAGCTTTTGGTTCGAAAAGGGAAGAAGCTGAATTCTTTAAGCTTAGACAAGCAGCCTCTCTTGCAAATTTACTTGGATTAAAAGTTAATGCTGGGCACGGATTAAATTATAAAAATGTTCATAGAATGCATGAACTTGATTCGATTGAAGAATTGAATATCGGTCATAGTATAATTTCTCGTGCTATTTTTGTTGGACTTGATTCTGCAGTTAAAGAGATGATGAATTTAATTTACAAAAATTAATAAATTCTCTAAAATAGTCAAAAATAATCTTTTATGTGTTTTAATAGGTTATCCAATAGAAAAGTGGGGTAAATATGTCTGAAGTATTTAATAATATGCCGTTAACGAATACAGCAAATTATCAGCCAACTAAACCTTTACAGCAAGAGCAAACTGCTAAGATTACTGTTAAATCGGCAATTTCTGCATCTAATCCTATAGATAAACAAGAAAATGATTCTGTTGAAATTTCTGCTGCAAATTCAACCAATGTTCAAAATAAAACAGAAAAGAAAGGTCCAATAAAAACACTTAAAACTTTTATTGCTAATGTTAAAAAATTCTTTTCTACCACTGGTGAGTATGCAAAAGGTACTTTAAAAGGAATTACAACTGGCGCAGTTGCTGGTTCAGTTGTTTATACAGGTGGTGCAATTATTAATTCTGTAAAATCTAAAGCAGCTCAAAAGGCAGGAAAAGAAGCATCTAAGATTCCTAATAAGTTGCTTGCTGGCATTGTTGCCGTTGGTGCTTTGGCTGCTAATATATGGACTGCATCATTAAATGCTACGGAAAAACAATCTGCAATTGATCATAGATGGACAGGACATAATCAATAATTATAAATGTATTTAAAATTGTAATTATAAAACAGGCTTTTTATTTAAGCCTGTTTTATTTTTTGTATATTATGTTATAATTTTTCTTGTATTTAGATGTTTAATCGGAGGTATTATGAATAGAATTGAAAGATTTAAAAATGATTTAGCAGAAAAAAGAGCAATTAAAATTATTGCTGGTATTGATAATTTTAATTCAGAATCTGTAAAAAATGTTGTTAGTGCTGCAGAAATGGGTGGTGCTAGTGCTGTTGATATTTGTTATGATAAAGATATCATTTCTATGGTTAAAGATATGACATCTCTTCCAATTTTTGTATCTTCAATTGTTCCGGCTGAGCTTGCTAATGCTGTAGAATTAGGTGCTGATGCTATTGAAGTTGGTAATTTCGATGCGTTGTATAAAAAAGGTACAAGAGTTACTGCTAATGAAGTTCTTGATATTGTAAGAGAAACTTTAAGTCTTTTAAATGGTAAAGAAACATTCATTTGTGTTACTGTTCCAGGTCATATTGATATATCAGAACAAGTTTCTTTAGCTATGAAATTAGAGGAAATGGGTATTGATTTAATTCAAACAGAAGGTGCTGCTACAGTTACTCCTTCTAAAGCAGGTGCAAGAGGTTTATTACAAACAGCAGAAGTTTCTATTTCTAATACAATTGAACTTGTTAGAAATGTTTCAATTCCTGTAATGACTGCTTCAGGAATTACAACTACAACTGCTCCTTTGGCATTTGCATCTGGTGCTAGCGCTGTTGGTGTTGGTTCTTGTGTAAATAAATTGAATTCTACAATTGCTATGGTTGCTGTTGTTAGATCTCTTGTTGAATCTGTTTCAAGATCCGTTAGCAGACAATTATCTAATGTTTAATATTTATTTTATGAGGGGTTTTATACCCCTCATTTTTTAGGGAGTTTTTCTTGCCTTCTTTTAATGTTGATAATTATAAATTCAAATTACTTTCTTTTGATGAGCTTGTTATTAATCTTGATAGACTTTCTCGTTTTAAGCCACCTGAAGATTCTTATAATAGAGTTTTTTATTCAATTTTATCTAAGTGTTTAATTTCTCCTAATTATTCTAAATCCCAATTAGAAGAGCTTCCTGTTAGCATTATTTCAAGTTTAGTTAAGTTAATCTGGAATAAATCAGTAATGAATTTATTCCCAAGTTATGAAAATAATTTTCAAGTAAATAAAGCTTTAAAATATTTATCTACTTTACCATTTAAAAACATTGATTCAAATACTAAAGTATTATTAAATACAAAACTGTTTATTTCTCCTGTTCTTGAGCATATAAGTTATGATACTGCTCCTCTAAATCTTAAATTTTTAATAAAGGTAAATTCTTCTTATAATTTTGATAAGCCTTTTTACAAAAATGATATTGATTCTTTTAGAAGAAAATATTCTTTAAAATTTCCGATTAAAAAAGTTTTGATTGTCGAAGGGATAACAGAAGAAAATTTAATACCTGTTTTTGCAAATAAGTTAGGATTTAATTTTGATAAAGAAGGTATTTTTGTTTTAGGTGCCGGTGGTAAAAGTAAAAGTCCTGATTTATATCTTAAATTGAAGGATAAACTTAATATACCAATTATTTTATTGTTCGATTCTGATGCAAAATCAATATGTTTATCTTTAAATAATTTAATTTTGAAAAAAGATAAAATAATTTTAATTAAAAATGGAGAATTTGAAGATATTCTTTCTTTAAATCTGATAAAACGAGCTTTAAATTCTGAGTACGAAACTTGTTTGCCTATTATTAAAGATGATTTGCATATTTTTAATAAAATGTGTGATAATCTTGAATATTTTTATAGAACAAGAAATATTGGTGAGTTTAAAAAATCAAAGTTTTCCAAGATTATTGCTAAAAATATAAAATATCCTACTGATATTACAAATGATGTAAAAGAAATTATTTATGCATTGATTGACAAAAAAAAAGGAGATTTTTTATAATCTCCTTTTTTTATAATTATAATTTATTTTCGTTCAGCACCTTCGGCTAAAATTCCAGCATGTTTTATAAAATCTTCCGGTGTGATATATTCTTTTACAAAGTTAAGTAAGTCTTTTGTTTGTTTTAGGTTTAATTCAGGATTATCATAATTGCTGAAATACAAATTAGTTAAACCTTCTTCAACATCTTCTTTTGGTAATTTTTGAATAGCATCTCTTGATTTTCCGGAAAGTATTTGTGTTGTTATGAATTCTGCATTAGTTTTAGCATTTTTACTACATCCGTATGCACTGCATAAGTCTTTGAAATTTTCCCCTTTTGATAACATTGTGCTTAGTGTTGATCTTCTAAATAAACCTTGTTTTCTAAACATATCTGAATTTAAAAAGGAGTTATTTTGGTAGCCAAATGTATCTGCTGACTCTCTTCCTAAACTATTTAATCTTGCAAATCCAAAAGATGGTGTAGATTTTGTAGTATTATTAATACTTTTTACATTTTGAACACTTGGTGAAATTTTTGTTATCATTTTAAACTCCTAACTTTTAACTGTTTATATAAAAATCATAAAAATATTTTTTGTTATTTTATAATTTTTTATTAAAATGTCTTTTTCCAGTTGTAAAATCATCAACAATATCACCATTGCCATAAAGTTTATATTTATATATAGTTAAACCGTCAAGTCCAACTGGACCTCTTGCGTGAGTTTTATTTGTAGAAATTCCTACTTCCGCACCAAAACCATATCTGAAACCATCGGCAAATCTTGTAGATATGTTTTTATATACGCCAGCTGAATCAACATATTTCATAAATTTTTCTGCATTTTCTTCATTTTCAGTTATTATAGAATCTGTATGACCGGATCCGTATTTATTTATGTGTTCTATTGCTTCTTCTAAGGTTTTTACTTGTTTTATAGATACAATTTTATCTCCATATTCTGTTGACCAATCTTCTTCTTTTGCTTCATCCGTGTTTGGTGCTATTTTTAACAAACTTTTATCTGCTTTAACTTTTACACCGTTTTTTATTAATTCATCAATAAGTTTTATATATATTCTTTCAATTGCCTTTTCATGAATTAGAATTGTTTCAACTGAATTGCAAGCACTTGGGTATTGGCATTTTGCATCAATACATATTTTTATTGCTTTATTTATATCAGCCGATTCATCTATATATATGTGACAAATACCTTCATCGTGGCCTAATACTGGTATCTTTGTATTTGATTTTATATATTTTACTAGTGCTTTTGAACCTCTGGGTATTATTAAATCAATATATTCATCAAGTTTAAGAAGTTCTTTTACATCTTCTCTTGAATATATTAAATTAACCATATCGATAGGAAAATTTTGTATATTCTTCAATGCATTTTTTATGATTTCGAAAATAGTTTTATTTGTTTGTGTTGCTTCTTTTCCGCCTTTTAATATTACTGCATTTGAAGATTTGATTGCGAGGGCTGTTATTTGAGATATAACGTCTGGTCTGGCTTCGAAAATAACACTAATCAAACCAATTGGACAGCTTACTTTTTTTAAAGTAATACCATCAGCTATTTCTCTTTCCCATATTACATTATTTACTGGGTCTTCTAGTTTTACAATGTCTTTTACACCTTGTATCATATCTCTTAGTTTATTATCATCTAACTTTAGTCTGTTGTATGTTGATTCTGATAATTCACCTTGTGATACAAGAATTTTTGCAGTTTCTAAATCTTTTTTGTTTGCTTCAATTATTTGCTCTCTATTTATTTCTATTTCATTTGATATTTTAATTAAAGCTTCATTTTTTATTTTTTCGCTCAATTGAAGTGCTCTTATTGATGCTTCTTTTGCTAATTTCGCAATTTCAATAATTTCTGACATTTTTACTCCTATAATAATGCAATGTTATCTTTTGTAATTATTGCATCATAATTTTTATGACCTAGTATTTCATAAATATTATCAGAGTGCATTCCTATTATTTTTTTGCAATCTGTTGAGTCATAATTTGCAATACCTCTCGCAAATTCATTATTATATTCATCAAGTATAGATACAACATCTCCTCTTGAAAAAATACCTTTGACTTTAGTAACCCCAATTGCTAATAAACTTTTGTCCTCTTTCGTTACTGCTTTTTTTGCACCTTCATTAACTATAATTTGACCTGTAATATTAGTCGCAAAAGCAATCCACCTTCTTTTCTGTGAAAGCTGTTCTGCAGGATAAAATATTGTTCCCATTTTTTCTCCTGAGAATAATCTTTTTATAATTTGTGGTGATTTACCATTTACTATAGTTACAAAACCTCCGGAATGAGTTACTACTTTTGCTGCTTCCAGTTTTGTTCTCATTCCGCCTCTTCCTCCTTTTGAGGCTGAATGTGCGTAGTTTTCTATTTCTTGAGTTACTTCTTTTACTTCTGGTATTAGTTTTGCATTAGGATTTTCTTTTGGATTATCATTGTATAATCCATCTATATCTGAAAGAATTACTAATAAATCCGCATCTAATTTACTTGCTACAAGCGCAGATAGTTTGTCATTATCTGAAAAGCTAACTCCATATAGAGGATTTCCTGTCTCTGCAAGCTCTGTTACAGAAACTGTATCATTTTGATTAATTACGGGTATTACTTTTAGTTCCAAAAGTGTATTAAGTACGTTACTCAAGCTTAAATACCTTACTCTATTTGAAAAATCATCTTCTGTTAAAAGTATTTGAGCTGTATTAATAGAATATTTATTAAATCCATCTTCATATATGCTCATTAGTTGACATTGTCCAACTGCAGCACAAGCTTGTTTTATAGATAAACTTTCGCCTGAATCTACATTTAACTTTTTTGAACCAAGTCCTACTGCTCCTGAAGTTATTATTATTATCTCTTTTCCTTTTCTGTGTAACTTAGATATATCCTCTATAAAAGAATATATTCTTGAAAGAGATATTTCTTTATCTTCATTTCTTAATACATTTGTTCCAAATTTAAATACTATTCTTTTTACTTTATTTATATTCATAGTGAAATAATTATATCACAAAGCTATTCACTATAATATGAGATTATATTTTTTGTGTTTAAATTTAATTTTTCTCTCATTTCATCAAAAAGTTTTCTTGCATTATTATCAAAAGTTATATTGCCGTCTTCGTCCACATTCCTTTTTATTGTTGAAATCATTTCATAAGGAAGATTTGAATATTTCCCTTGTTTTATTGCTTTCATTGCGTTAGAAAAATCTTTTTGAGTCCCTAAATCAGACCAAGTTTCTTGGTCAGAAATAATATGAAGTTTCATCTTTAAGCTGTTTCCTTTTTCATCCTTTATTTCACCTGCTTGTATAGCTTTTAATGCTTTTGCTATTATCATTGATGAAAAATCATATCCTTTATCTGTGTTAAAGAAATAATCAGGATTTTCTGTGTATTTATCTTTTATCCACTCCAATACATAAGGAGATATTACATAAGGGCCTACTGCTGATAGACATTTATTATCACCAAGCTCTTCTATTACACAGCTGTTTATGTAATATTCATCTTTTGGTTTTTCTACAAATTCTTTTATTTCTCCATTTTCTAATGAATCAATTTTTACTATACTTAATGATTTTGTTTGTGATTTGTCTACTGGTATTGTGGTTATTGTAAATGCAGAATTATTTTCTTCATGTGTTTTCATTAATTTTGCTACATCAATATCTGAAAAATTATCGCCCCAGCTGAATACTATAGGCTTTTTTGTTGAAAGTTGATTTGTTCTTAAAGCTTCTAAGAATGCATATGCGCTGCCTTGAGCAGGTTTGACTCTAACTAGGTCGAACATTCTGTCAAGTTTTCCTGTTTTAGTAAAATTTGTTATTACTGATTGAACAAGTGACATTTTTTTTTCGTTAAGTTCTGCCGGTATTATTGATGCAGGCTTTGTAACACCTCCTTGGAGTGTTGTTATATCTCTATATCTTGTTCCATCGCCATCACTTGGTATGAAAAAATTATAATCTTCTTTTATTTCATTATTTTGATCAGAATATTGTTCTGTTATTTTGGAATGCATTCCTTCCATCCAATATCGAATATATTCTTCTTGCATTCTATAGTCTATTCTTCCATCTTCTTGTCTTATGCTTCCATATAATCGTCCTTTAAAGCTTGGAGTTCTCTGTCCCTTCTTTTTTATACCAATATACATTGTGTCTGATTTTATTTCACTCTCCGGTGTTATTAGCATTTTTAGATGCTTATATTCGGGAAGTTTTGATTCAACTATAAATTTCGATCCTACTTTTTCATTTGAAAGATTTCTTGTTAATATAAAATATTCACCAGCATTGCCGCCCATTACAAGTCTTTCGCCATTAATTCCTTTCGGAGTTATACCATATCGGCATTCAACTTTATTTCTTTTTTTTACCGGTTCATTCTTTTCGCCTGAAAAATATAAATAACTTTTTATGTAAGGATTAATAGCAGAAATTTTCATAAATACACACACCTCTCGCAGAAATACATTTTTATACTACAATAGATATGTTTTTAATATAAGATGTATATAGAAAATTGAAACTTTATTTTACAATTATTTTTCTTCTGAAGCAATATAATCATTGATAAATTGTCTTGCAACTCTTGGTGTTCTTATTGCTTTTAGCGCAGCAAATTTTTCTGCTTCTTTTAGTAGATTATCATCTATTTTTACGCAGCAATCACTTGCTATTTTCTTTACAATATCTAAATATTCATTCTTTGTAAGTGATGAAAAAGTAAGCATAATTCCAAATCTGTCTGATAGTGAAACAAGTTCATCTATTGTGTCATTGTAATGAACTTCACTACCTTCTCTTGAAGAAAAACTCTCTTTTACTAAATGCATTCTATTTGTAGTTGCATATATTATTGCATTTGAAGGTTTATTTGTTAAGGAGCCTTCAAGTGTTGCTTTTATAGATGAAAAGTTTTTCTCATCTTCATCAAAAGATATATCATCAGCAAATATTATGAATTTTAAAGGTTGAGTCCTTAATTTTTCATATAAATCTGATAAGTATATGAAGCTTTCTTTATATACTTGTATTATTTTTAGATTGTATTCTTTAAATTCATTTATTAAAGCTTTTACTGTTGATGATTTTCCGCAGCCTCTATCTCCGTATAAAAGTATATTATTTGCTTCTTTATTTTCAATAAATGCTTTTGTATTTTTCTTTATTATATCTTTTTGATATTCATAATTTTTTAAATCATTAAATGTAATGCCATCAAAATATTTAATAGGTATAATTTCTTTTTTTTCATTATACTTAAATGCACTATAGCAGGAAAAAACACCATAACCTTTAGTTGTATAAGATTTTATTATATCTTCTAAATTAAAATTAACTTCTTTATTTGTATAAAATGTTGGTAAATGTTCTATAATATCTTTTGACTCAGGAAATTTAGTGATAAATTCATCTTTTATTCTTTTATAATCATAGTGTAAAAGTTCACTGAATAAATATAATTCATATCTTGCAGTTTCTAAAATCTGATTATTTTTTTCTATACAACAAGTGCATCCGTGAGAAAGTATATTTTCATCTTTATATATTAAATCTTTTAAATATTCATACAAATTTTGATTATCTGTTGAACTGTAAAGTTTGTATATAAATTCTGAATATGAAGTTAAAGCATCTTCAATATTATCATTTGAAGTAAGTTTTCGTATAAAAGATATAAATGATGAAATTATATTATCATTTATTACATTTTTAAATATTGATATTAATAATAACGATTTTAGTGTGTGATTCATTTTATTTTCTGCCTGTAAGTATCTTTACTATTTTATTTTTTAATTTATATAAGAAACTTTTATTAAAATTTGCAAAATTATGCTTAAAATTGCAATTTAATAATCTGCAATACATTTTGCAGCTCTTTGTCATATTTCTGCACTTTTTGGATTTTTCGTTAAGCCATATATCTTCAGGATTAGATTCTTTTATATTTCCAACAGGTTCCATATTAAAACATAACCTTACATCGCCATAAGGATCAATTGCAAAGTTAGTTGTCCCTACATCACAAACTATTTCATTTAAAATATCATCAGGATTGTTGAAGAATACTTTCATTGCATTTAATTGTTCATAAGAATTATATATAGAATGTCCTGCTTGTTTCATTTCAATTAATCTATTTATTACTTCAATTGCTCGTTTTGACATATTTCTATATTTTGTTCTTAATTCATCAGGCATTTTATATGTGGATGTTTTGCATCCTTTTTGGTAAAAATATCCGTGGAAGGATTCTTTATCATCAAGTAATTGAAACATTATTCCATTGATTTTATTTTTTGTTACATATTCAACAAGTGGGATAATTTCTTCCAAGTTTTCAGGTAACATAATTGTTGCAATATTTATTCCCAGAGAAGATTTTTTTTCATTTCTTAATTTAGTAAGTGTCTGAATTGTTTCAATTGTTTTTTCGTAAGAACCTTGTCTTCCCCTTGATTCATCATGTATCAGCGGATTATTTATAGCATTTAATGATACATTTAATGATTCAATTGGTGAGTCTATAATTTTTTCATAAAGATGCTGTATGCTGAAAGCATTTGTCATAGATGCAACCTTTATACCGAGAGAATGTGCATATTCTGCAAGTTCAAATATATCTTGTCTTAAAAATGGTTCTCCGCCTGAAAAGCAAAACCAAAAACCTTCACCTAGCCAGTTTTGTAATTTGTTTAGAATGCCTTTCCAATCATCTGTAGTAAGTTCTTTATCCATTACATCAGATGCTACAGTTTTCCATTTTGAGCAAGTTACACATTGCATTTGACATCTATCTGTTACATCAAATGTTATTTGTTGTGGTTTTTCATTAAACTCTTTCATTTATCTCTCTCTTTCATACAAAATGGTATCAATGGGTATTTTTACTGTCAAGCCTTTTTGATTGTGTATTAAAATAATCATACACTATTTGTGCTTGTTTTTGTGACATTAATAACATTAATTCTTCTTTTGTTAACTTTGATATTTTCCCAATATCTGAATATTTTTCAATTAGAATTTTTTTATTTTTTTTGTATAGTCCTTCAATATCATCTAACTCTGAGTGCAAGGCTGATTTTTCTCTTAAACTGCGGTGATATGTTATTGCAAATCTGTGTGCTTCATCTCTTATGCGTTGAAAAAAATATAGTGCTTGTGAATTCGTTGGAAACAAAACTGATTTTGTTTTATTTGGTAAAAATACTTCTTCTATTCTTTTTGCCAGTGATATTATATCTTGATTTTTTACTCCTAATTCTTCTAATATCTCGACTGCACTTGAAAGTTGTCCTTTTCCTCCGTCTATTATTATTAAATCCGGAAATTCTTTATTTTCTTTGAGCAATCTGGAATATCTTCTTTTTATTACTTCTCTCATTGATTTAAAATCATCAGGTTTTCCTTCTTCAATTGTTTTAATTTTGAATTTTTTATATTCACTTTTTTTAGGCATTCCATTATAAAAATAAACTAATGATGCAACTGTATTTGTTCCTTGTATGTGTGATATATCAAAGCATTCGACAGTATGTGGAAATTTCCTTAATTTTAATTTCTCTTGTATATATGAACCTGTTTCATTAAAATTATTTTGTATTTCTTGCAATGATTTTACTTTCATTTCCTGCAAGTGATAATTTGAATTTTTTAATGCAAGTTCTAATATTTCTTGATTCCTTTTACTATCTTTCGGATTTATTGATACTTTGGCGCCTTTTTTTGAACTTAACCACTCTTCAAGAATACTTTTTTCATCATTAGCTATTTTATACGAGAATATTATTTCTGATGGTATATCTTCATTCTCTGATAATTGATAGTATTCTTTTATAAAATATGTAATTATTTCACTGTCAGAATCGTAGTCAGATTTTGATATTTCAAAGTCTTTTTTATTCGTTAATCTGCCATCCCTAATTTGAAGAAGAGAAATTCCGCCTATAAATTCATCACTGCTTATTGATATAATATCTTGATTTATATTGGTGTTTTCATAAACAACTTTTTGTTTTTCTATCGTTTTTAAAACATCAAAATAGCTGTCTCTATATCTTGCTGCTTTTTCATATTCCTCTTTTTCGGCGCATTTTTCCATCATTTGTTTAAGCTCTTCAACAAGTTGCATTTGCTTTCCTGATAAGAAAAGTTCTACATTTTTAATTAGCTTCTTATAATCCTCAGAGCTTATTCTTTTCTGGCATGGTGCCATACATCTTCCTATTTGATAATAAATGCAGGGTCTATCTTTAAATTTTGGTGTTTTACATTGTTTTAGCGGAAATAGTTTTTTTAATAAATCTAAAGTTGTATACATTGATTTTGCATTTGTATAAGGTCCATAGTATTTACCTTCAAGCATATTTTTATTTCTTTTTCTTGTAACCAATATTCTTGGATAATCTTCTTTTGTTATTAAGAAATAAGGGAATTTTTTGTCGTCTTTTAGTAAAACATTATACTTTGGCTTATATTTTTTTATTAAATGTGATTCTAAAATTAGCGCTTCAATTTCTGAATTTGTTATTATAAACTCAATTTTTACAATTTGAGGCACCATAACTTTAAGTTTCACCGAATCGTGTTTTTTATTAAAGTAACTAGAAACTCTTCTCTTTAAGTTTTTAGCCTTACCTACATAAATAATTGTATCTGTCTTATCATAAAATTGATAAGATCCGCTTGATTCCGGTATTAAACGTAATTGTTCTTTTATATCCATAGCTATATTTTACAATAGTTTTAATATTACTGATATAATTATGTTATGTTTTTAAAGAAAATTTTTTATAAATACATACTAAAAAGAAAATACTTTAGATATGGCAGCTGCAACAGGTGTGGTGATTGTTGCAGTAAAATATATGTAAATCACAAAAAAGATACTATTAAAACAGTTGAAGAATTTGAAAAATTAAAAAAACTGCACCCATTTTACACTTTTTTGGAAGTAATTGATAAAGATATTAATGGGCTTGTATTTAAATGTAATAAATTTGATAAAGAAAAACATATTTGCACTATTCATAAATTCAGACCCGGTATTTGCAGAAGATATCCTTCTGAAATTATTTTAAACATGAATGGAGTAATGTCAGATAAATGTGGGTTTTATTTTAAACCGATTGATAGTTTTAAAGATATTCTAAAAAAACAACAAAAGAAAACAAATAATTTCTAATATAATTTTTGAGCAATATTTAAAAACTTTTTAGTTAATTCAACATTATGAACCCTATGAATATTAACATTAGAAAGCATAGAAGAATATAATGCTGTATGTAAATCAGCTTCTTCACAAGTAACATTAAATGTTTTTCTGATAAATGATTTTCTTGAAATTCCTAATAAAATAGGACATTTTAGACTTTGAAATTCATCAAGCCTTTTTAAAAGTTCAAAATTGGATTCAACTGATTTCCCAAAACCTATCCCAACATCTATTATTATATTTTTTCTGGAAAGTCCAGAATCTACAAGCAATTCAATTTTATCTTTTAAAGACATATATACTTCTTCAACAATATCAGCATTAACAAAATCTGTAGAAACTGCTGGAACTTTGTCTGAATGCATAATTATTGTTGGTATATTTTTTTTGACTACAAAATCAAATAATTTTTTATCAAAATCTAATCCGGAAACATCATTTATAATATCTGCACCCATCTCTATTGCATTTTTTGCTGTTTCATAATTTCTCGTATCAATACTAATTGGAATATCAGAATATTTTTCTCTAATTTCCTTTATAACTGGAATTACTCTATTTATTTCTTCTTCTGTATTAATCTTCTCGGCCCCAGGCCTTGTTGATTCGCCGCCTATATCAATAATATCTGCACCATTTTTAATCAACTCACCACAATGTATTAAAGCTGATTCAACAGAATTATAATTTCCTCCGTCTGAAAAAGAATCCGGTGTTATATTTAGAATGCCCATTATGTATGGTCTTGACCAATCAAATATTCTATTTTTTATTGCAATTGATTCTACTTTTTCATTTAATTGAAAATTAAGTTCTTTCGCTATTTCTTTTAAGCGAAACGGCTGAATATATAATTTTTTTATGAGCTTTTTTAATTGAGAATTTGTTGCAAAAATAATTGCATCAGTAGTCTCGCATTTACACATTATTGTATCTCTGTTAACAGCACAATCAAAACCTAAAGATAGACAGAGCTGTTTTAAAATATTTGCTTCATGTGGCTTTAAGTTAAATATTTTGTATAAATGTCCTTCATATTTTGATGATGCTTCAACAATATAAGAAGTATCAAACCCAATTTTATTTAATTCTTTAACTATATTATTATTCGCTTTTTTTACAAAAATATTCCTCATAAAAATATTATAAAAAAAACTATCTTCTTTTGGTAGATTAAATATGCAAAAAAAATGGACTGTTTTAAACAGTCCATTTTTTAATATAAATAAATTACATAAATATTTCTGCGAGTTCAGCTATTTTAGAAGTTTCTTCAAATGCTTTTCCAAACTTTGTTTTTGTTCCTGTATAAGCATTTTGACCTTTTTGTAAAATATCACTTACACCGTCATCATTTGCATCTCTTCCACATATTGCAGGGAATACTGTCGCTAAACCAACCCAACCTGCTGCGTTTTGGAATGCTTTTGTAGCTCTTTCTTGTACATTTGCTGATTCGGGAATACCTGAATATACAAGCTTTTTATAGCCGTTTCTTGCTAATTTTTCAACTTGGCCGATTGCTTTACCTGCAACATTCTTTACTTTTGAAAGTTTATCTGGGTTTTCATTTATTAATGAAGTTGCAAAATCTTGAGCTGATTTTGAACCTTGTTTTAATAACCCTTCCATTGCAACAGGTGCTTTTTTTGCATAAGTTGTAAATATAGATGCTAATTTTTTACCTGAAGCAAATGCTAATAAACCTGCTAAACCTATTGAGGCAGCAGCTGCAAACGGTTTCTTTATATCATCTGATTCTACAAATTCATCATTTAATTGATTTGTTACCCTTAGAACTCTGTCATAGTCAGAAGAAGTTTCATAAAAATTACCTTTAAATGATGCTTCTGGTTTTATTGGAGTACAGTTAGTTGCAGAAATGTTCATGTTATACCTTCCTTACATACTTATTCTACATCAATTAAAACAATAAATGTTAAAATTTGCTTGAATAGTGTCAATTGTTAAGAAAAGTTTACAAAGCTTATTATATGTTTTATTAATAATAATGAGAGTAATTATTTGTATGAATTTTTTAAGTATAATATTTCTTACACATATTTATATATTTTTTAATAATTAAAATATTATAAAATTCTTAAAAAAATTTTTTTTATATGTTAAAATTCTTGTTAAATGTAGATTATCGGAGATTAGGGAGAATGATTGATTTTCTTATTAAGTTATTAGGCGATCCCAATAATAATAAAATAAAAAAAATGATGCCGGTTGTGGAACATATAAATGCTCTAGAACCTGAATTTATAAAACTAACTGATGAAGAACTTAGGAATAAAACAGAAGAATTTAAAAAAATCTTAGCTGCTCGTCCAACTTCAAATGACATAAAAAAAGATAGAGAGCTTGAAAAGCAAGCTTTAGATGCAATATTACCTGAAGCTTTTGCAACTGTCAGAGAAGCAGGCAAAAGAGTTTTAAATATGAGACATTTTGACGTTCAGTTATTAGGCGGTATTTTCCTGCACGAGGGTCAAATTGCTGAGATGAGAACCGGTGAAGGTAAAACTTTAGTTGCTACTCTGCCTGCATATTTAAATGCTCTTACAGGAAAGGGTGTTCATATAGTTACTGTTAACGACTATTTAGCACAAAGAGACAGTGATTGGATGGGAAAAATATTCAGATTCCTTGGTTTATCAGTTGGTGTTATTCTCTCCGGAATGAATGATTATGATGATTTTATTAAGAAAAAAGAAGCATATTTATGCGATATAACATATGGTACTAATAATGAGTTTGGATTTGATTATTTAAGAGATAATATGGCAACATCTCTTGAACAAAGAGTGCAGCGTCCATATAACTATGCAATTATTGATGAAGTTGACAGTATTTTAATTGATGAAGCTAGAACGCCTTTAATTATAAGCGGAAGATTGGATAAATCTGCTGAGCTTTATAGAACTATGGCTGCTGTTGCTCCTCAACTGGTTAAAAATGTTCATTATGAAGTTGATGAAAAAAATAAAAATGTAATTCTAACTGAAGAAGGTATTGATAAAGCTCAAGAAATTTTAAAAATACAAGATTTGTTTGATATTAATAATCAGTATGCTCATCATTTGCTGCAAGCTTTAAAAGCAAAAGAGTTATTTCATCTTAATACGGATTATGTAATTAAGAATGGTGAAGTAATTATCGTAGATGAATTCACAGGTAGGTTAATGGAAGGAAGACGTTGGTCTGACGGTTTGCATCAGGCTGTTGAAGCAAAAGAAGGAGTTAAAATCCAAGATGAAACTCAAACTCTTGCAAGTATTACTTTCCAAAATTTGTTTAGATTATACCCTAAATTATCAGGTATGACAGGTACTGCTATGACAGAAGAGGCTGAATTTGGTAAAATTTACAACCTTGAAGTAACAACAATTCCTACTAATAAAAAAGACATTAGAGTAGACATGCCTGATATTATCTACAAAACAGAAAATAGAAAATATCTTGCTGTTGTTGATGAAATTATAAAAATGCATAAAGAAGGCAGACCCGTTCTTGTAGGTACAATAAGTATTGAGAAATCAGAATTGGTCTCTGACTTACTTAAAAATAGAGGAATAAAGCATAATATATTAAATGCAAAACATCACGAAAAAGAAGCTTATATAATTGCTCAGGCCGGAAGGTATGGAGCCGTTACTATTGCGACAAATATGGCAGGTCGTGGTACAGATATTTTGTTGGGCGGAAATCCTGAGTATATGGCAAAAGAAGAATTAGTTAAGAAAAATATATTTCCAGAAACAACTCCAGATTATGAAAAAATTAAGAATGAAATTCTTGAAAAGACAAGAAAAATAACGCAAGAAGAACATGAAAAAGTTGTTAATGCGGGCGGATTACATGTTATTGGTACAGAAAGACATGAATCTAGGAGAATTGATAATCAGTTAAGAGGCCGTGCTGCTCGTCAAGGTGACCCTGGTTCTACAAGGTTCTTTTTATCACTTGAAGACAGTTTAATGCGTATTTTTGGTGGACAGCAGATTATTGCTTTAATGAATTCATTTAATCTTGAAGAAGATGTTGCAATTGAAAACGTATTTATTACTAAACAAATTGAAAAAAATCAAAAGAAAGTTGAAACATTCCATTTCGATGCAAGAAAAAGTGTATTGGAATATGACGATGTTATGAATCTGCAGCGTGAAAAATTTTATGCTCAAAGAAATAAAGTTTTAGAAGGTAATAATCTTTATGATGATATTATTTATATGATAGAACGTGAAGTAGATAGGCTTTTAAAATCATATATTGCTCCAGGGATGAATCCTGATGAATACGTTTATGAGGATTTAGTTTCTCTGGTTAAGGAAATTCACTCTGAAATACCTCAACTTTCTTATCTGGAAGTAAAAGATATTCAAGGTCTTAAATATGAAAATGTTTATGCAAAAATAAAAGATTTTGCAATAACGGCATATAAAGAACATGAAGAAAAAACTGTTGCATTCTATAATCAAGTTGGTGAGCAATATGAATTAAATTATGTAAAACAAGAACCTTTCACTGCTAATAATATAATGAGAGGACTTGAAAAAGATGTTCTTTTAAGAGTAGTTGATAACAGATGGATTGATCATTTACATAATATTGATATGTTAAGAGATGGTATCGGATTAAGGGCTTATGGACAAAAAAATCCACTCTTAGAGTATAAAAAAGAAGCTTATGATTTATTCAATAATATGATGTTTGATATACAAAGTGAAACTGTAAAACATCTTTTTAGAACTAAATTTGGTATTCAGATTGTTACTCCTGCGCAAATGCAAAATATTCAAGGTATTATGCCAGAACAAACAATTATTATGGATGAGGATAAAGAATAAATATGATTTTTATTTATAATATTGTTGTCGTTATACTTGCTATAATATTATTGCCTGTTATATTAATTGCATTTATTCTTCAACCTAAATTTAGAGCAGGCTTTAAAGAAAAAATAGGTTTTTATTCTTATGATATGAAAGGAAATAAAACTGTTATTTTTCACGCTGTTTCTGTTGGTGAAGTTAATGCCATAAAAGAATTAGTTAAAGAGTATAAAATAAAAAATCCTGATGACAAAATTATTATTACTACAACAACAGCAACTGGACAGGAAATAGCGCAAAAATCTCTTATTCAATATGCTGATAAAATAACTTATTTCCCATATGATTTTTTCTTTAGTGTTCTTTCTTTTTTTAATACTTATAAGCCTGAAAAAATAATTATTGCAGAAACAGAAATATGGCCTTGTTTTATTTCTTTAGCTAAATTAAAAGATATTAAAATTTATATGGTAAATGGAAGAATTTCTCCAAAATCATTTAATGGTTATAGAAAAATAAAATTATTTATTGAGCCAATATTAAAAAAATATGAAAAAATATTTATGCAATCAAATGATGATGCACAAAGACTTATTAATCTTGGTGCAAATAAAAATACTACAGAAGTAATGGGAAATTTAAAATTTGATATTTCTCAAAATATTGATAAAGCTCAAATTGATAATTATATTAATGAGTTAAAAACTTCTAATTATAGGATTTTTATCGCTGCAAGTACTCATAAAGGTGAAGATGAAATAGTTTTGAGTGTATTTAAAAAATTGAAAGAAAAAAATGAAGATGTTAAACTATTGCTTGCTCCTAGACACCCTCAACGATATTGTGAAGTTACTGATTTGATTTCTTCAACCGGGTTTAAATTTGGAAAACGTTCTTCAAATGATAATTTTGATGAGAAAGATATAATTTTACTTGATACGATGGGTGAACTATCTAAGTTATATTCAATTTGCTATTTAGCTTTTATTGGTGGTAGTTTTTCTTCAACAGGTGGTCATAATCCTTTAGAAGCAAGTATTTGGGAAAAACCTGTTATATCCGGACCTTGTATATTTAATTTTAAAGATGTTTATAAAATTGAAATTGAAAAAAAATGTGCAGTTATAGTTAATAGTGAAGAAGAATTTATAGAAGAGGCTATTTCTTTTTACTCTGATAAGAATAAATATGTTGAATATTGTAAAAATGCAAAATCTGTTTTTGATGAAAATAGAGGAGCTATTTCTTACGTTCTTCAAAGAATATAAAATTTATATTTTTTCAAAGAAAACAATACCATAAGAAGGAAGTGATATATAATTATAAGGTTCTTTTGTAACTTCTTCATTTATATATTTACCTTCTCCGCCATAGTTTAGGTTGTCTGAATTAAATATTTCTTTCCACTGTCCTTTGGGAAATAGAATTCCATAGTTTTTTAGGTATTTAACATTTGAAAAGTTAGAAATTGAAAAAATCTCATTATATATTTTTTTGCAGTATATAGCGTGAGTATCTGAAAATTCATGAACAATTGTTTTATCAATATGTCCAGTTGTAAGTGCAATATTAGCCTTACATAACATATTTAAGTCTCTAACAAAATTTTCAGTTGTTTTGTTTATATATTGATATTTTTCACATACATGTACAGCATCTAATTTAGAATCTAAAAATGCTGGTAAACCAGGTTCATACCCTTTTTCTCTTAGATAAGGCTCTGGACCACTAGAAAATTTTCTAAAAAATTTAAAATATGATAAATTAGCTGATTCATCACCTTGGAAAATCATTTTCGGACCTGGAATAGAATATACTTTCCCTATTGCAAGTTTATGCATTTTTACAGCATTTAAGTAGGCATTTAATACTTTTTCAACAGGTATTACTTCTTTTATAAAGTTAGAATTATAAAATTTTTTTAATTCTTCTTCATTCATTGATTCAAGCTTACCAGATACTAAGGTAGTAACTATATTGTTTGCTGCGTGTGCTATTCTCTTACATTTTTCACTATATGCACATTCGCATATTTTTGCATTTAAATTTAATTCATTAACCATTATTTTAGAAATAAGTCTCGTTCCATCAATATTACCTATTTCATCGTGACTCATAACATATTTTACTCTTGTTTGAGCATCTCTTAATGAATAATCAAAATTACATAAATTTTTTATTACGCAATCCCAAGAACCAAGAATACTTGAAGCTATTTGTTTATGAAAAGGGAAGTCCCATTCACTGTCAAATCCAAGGCTTGATAGTGAAATGTTATTATTTATTATTTTATTAATAAACTTTTTATGATTAATTTCATTTTCTTCTGTTTCAAGCGGTGGAAATGGTCTTGTTATTCTATAGTCATTGTCTCTGCCATCTTCAGCAATTAAGAAAGAATGTGGGCAATGATAATTCATTTCTGCCACCATTTGTTTAAGAGTATAATCTGAACACATAAATTTTGTCATATCAACTCTTAATCCATCGCAATGATAGTTAATTACCCAATTTAATGCTGCGCCAATTATAAAATCACGTACGTATTCATTGTATTTATTTTCAAAATTAAATTTGTAACCAAAGCAATTTACACCATCTGTGTATGGTCCTGTTTGTGGCAGTTGTGCAATATCCGGACCCAAATGATTAGGAACTATATCCATTATTACATTAAGTCCTAAATTATGTGCAGTGTTTACTAAATCTTTTAAATCATCCGGAGTCCCATATGTATGATTTGGTGCATATTTATCTACACCATCGTATCCCCAGTTGAATGAATAAGTATTTTCAACCGGCATGATTTCTATGGCATTAAATTTTAATTCATTTGATATTTTATATAATTTTTTTTCTGCAGCCTTAAATGTACCTTCTTTTGTAAAAGTACCTATATGCATTTCATATATCATTAAAGATTGTACAGATAATAATTGGTTATTATTATTGTCAATTCTTGAAATTTTTCTTTTATCTTTTAGATCAATCCAATCTTTATCTTTCCAATTATATAAATGATGATTATAAATTTTTGACCATTTAAAATATGCATCTTGCTCCATAGAACAAGGATCTTTTACTGCTATTGTTTCGCCATCATTATAAGTTATTACGAATCTATATCTGTCTTTATGTTTAATAATTCCTTTATCTAAAGTAATTTGCCAAATTACATTTTCTGTTTTTTGCATATCAAAGAATTGAATGGGTTCATTTTTCGGTTTTATTTCCAGTTTGACATTTAAAACATCAGGAAATGTGAATAATTTAAAAACAGCTGTTCCATCTTTTTCAAAATAAGCCCCAAGTTTTCTATCCCAAACTTTATAGAAATTTGTTGCATTGTTTTTTTTATTATCAAATGTATTATTATAATTTTTTGATGTCTCTACCATATAAAAATCTCTATAATTTAGTATTCAACAATTAATAATTTTTGTCTATAATTATATTATGCATATCTTTGACGGATTAACATATATTAATAATTCTTCTTTAGCATTAGGATTCTTTGACGGATTACATTTGGGACATAATGTTGTACTAAAAAATGCTATAAAAATAGCTAAAATTAATAATACCAAATCTACAGTAATTATATTTAAAGAGCATCCTTTAAATATTCTAACTAACTCAAAAGTTCCATTGTTGCTGACGTTGGATGAAAAACTTTCAATGATAAATGAAATAGGTATTGATAATGTTGTTTTGTTAGATTTTAGACCTTATTCAACTTTAAAAGCAAAGGATTATTTAGAAAATATACTTATTAAGTATTTCTCACCAATTGCTATTACAACTGGATTTAACCATACTTTTGGTTTCAATAAAGAAGGTAGCAGTGAGTTTTTACGTCAAAATGCACAAAAGTATAATTATAAATATTTTGAAGTTCCGCCTTTTGTTATAAAAGATAATGTAGTAAGTTGCTCTGTTATAAGAAGCAGAATTCTTTTAGGTGATTTTTTGTTTGCAAATGAACTTCTTGGATATAACTTTTTTATAAAAGGAAATGTTATTCACGGTCAGCATATTGCAAGAAGTCTTGGATTCCCTTCTGCAAATATTAATTACGAAGATGAAAAAATTCGGATTCCATTTGGTGTTTATTTTGTTAAAGTTTATTTAAATTCAAAAGAATATAATGGACTGTTAAATTATGGTTTTGCCCCTACTTATGATAATAATCAAGAAATAAAGACAGAAGTACATATATTGGATTTTAATGATGACATATATGGTCAAGAAATTAAAATTGCTTTTGTTACAAAAATTAGAAATCAGATGAAGTTTGAGAGTACAGAAAAACTCAAGTTTCAACTTAATAGAGATAAAGCCTTTATTGAAATATATAAACACTTTATAAAGTCTAAAATATAATAAAGTCTTGTAAATAATTATTGAGCTTTATTTAATATTTTAAGTGTGTATTGTAAAATCAAAATATAAGAATCGGAGGCAATATGACTAATATAATAGAAGGTATGTTAACAGTTAGTGACGAAAAGTTTTGTATAATAGTTGCAAGATTTAATGAATTTATAGGGTCAAGATTGTTATCCGGTGCAATTGATGAACTAGTAAGACATGGTGCAAAAGAATCAAATATTGATGTAATTTGGGTACCTGGTTCATTTGAAATCCCATTAATCGCTAAGAAGGCAGCTAAGACAAACAAATATAATGCTATTATAACTCTTGGTGCAGTTATTAAAGGTGCTACAGCTCATTTCGATTATGTTTCTGCTGAAGTTTCAAAAGGTGTTGCTTCTGTTTCTCTTGAAACTGGAATACCTGTTATTTTTGGTGTCTTAACTTGTGATAATATTGAACAAGCTATTGAAAGAGCCGGCACAAAAGCTGGTAACAAAGGTTCAGAAGCAGCTAAATCTGCTATTGAAATGGCTAATTTAATTAAGAATATTTAGTTTATAATGAGATATAAAAGCTGTAATTTAATACAACATGGTTTATGTTTTTATAACGAGATGTTAGTTTCGTGTTGTTTTTCACCTAATGATCAGATAAATGGTGGGTTTCCTCCTATAATATGTAAAAATTATCATGGTGAATTAATTGATTCGGATTTCTTATTCAAAAAAATTAAAGAATATAATGATGTTTTTAAAAATGGTAGTTGTCCTAAAGAATGCTTAAATTGTTTTAAGATAGAAGAAAAAGAATGGAATGAAGATCACTATATTAATTCAATAACCATAACTCATTTTAGTGCTTGCAATGCAGATTGTATATATTGTAGTAATAATTTGGAAAAAAATGAAAGAACTAATAATTCTTATGATATACTTCCTGTTTTAAATAATTTAAAAGAACAAAATATTATACGTCAAGGTGTAGAATTACATATAGGTGGCGGGGAGTTTACTATTTATAAAGAATGTGATGATTTAATTGATAAGTTTGCACTTTCAGGTTTCGCAAAAGTTTTTGTTCCTACTAATGCAATTCGTTATTCTGATAAATTGCATCAAGCATTAGTAAAAAATACTGCAGCCATTGTTGTTTCTTTAGATGCAGGGTCAAGAAAAACTTATAAAAAAATAAAAAATGTTGATGCTTTTGATATTGTTGTTAATAATTTAAGAAAGTACGCTTCTGGTTTAACTGAGCCTGAGACTATTTCTTTAAAATATATTATAATTCCAACTATAAATGATAATTATACTGAATTCTCTAAGTTTTTGTCATTTGCAAAAAAATTAAATATTAAAAAAGTAATAATAGACGTTGATGCAAGGTATTCAAGATTATTAAACTATAATATTGATCCATACTTAATAAATTTTGTTGAAAGAATTAAAAATGAATCATTGAAAAGAGGATTTATTACAGAAACTTATTCTTTTTATTCACAATGCAGCAATAATTCTCTAAAAGATAAAAATATAATTCATGATATTTATAGTTTTATTAGATACAAAATTCTAAGTAAAAAAATTAATTACCTATATACTTCTCATTTGTATGGGATAAAAAGAGTTGATTAATCAAAAAGTAATTCTTTTATATTCATTTGATTAGGAATATTTTTTCTGTATATTTTTATTAAATTTCTTATAATTTTATTTTTCTTTATCAAAGTATTTTTACTACATTTATTTTCATAATGATTTTTATTTTTCATTATTTTTATTAGATTATTATATCCATTTTTCGTAAATAATAGATTTATTAGCTTATCTGTATATTTAAATCCATATTTATTTTTTAATATATTCTTTACTATATTGTTTTTATTATTTTTAGAATATTCTTCAATGTAGTCTTTAAAGAAGCACAATAATATTTTTTTATGAAAGAAATTTTTATTGTTTAACATAGAATTTATTATATTAAGTGCTTTTTCATAATTTTTAGCAATTATCAAAAGAATAAGATAGTATATTTCTATGTTTTTATATTGTTTTGGAGATACTCTCATTCTCATATGAAAGAAGTAATTGAAATAGTCAAGCAATTCATCCATAGTCGGATTATAATTTAGATTATCTTCAATAATTGTGTTACATTTATCATAGTTAAATCTAATATTTTGTCCTTTTTTTTCATCTATATAATAAAAATTTGACATTAACTTAGGTATATATATTTGGAAAGCTGGGAAATCTAAAAAGTTAACATTTCTAATAAATATATCTAAATTTTTGTTCAATAATTTTCTAATAATTGATTTAACAAAATCTTCATTAGAAAGATTTGAAACATCAGTCCAATTTTCAGGTTCATATACATAGTCAGGTGTTTTTATAAAGAAAGCTTTATTTAATTCCGTGAATTTATGATGTAAAGAGTTATCATATTTAGCAGAGTCAATATTGTTATCTTTTTCTCCTTCTGTTTTAAAGACGAAATTAATAATATTTTTATTGCTTAAATCAAACCCTTGGAAAGATTCTGTTAAGCATCTTTCAATTGCAACAGGGAAATATGGATGTGAACCAAATGATGCATAATAAGATTTACCATTATTTTTAGAAATTATTGTACATATAACCGGAAACTCCCCATTTAAAGAAGCATCTTTTACATTTATATCAAATCCTAAGCTTTTTATGTAAGTTACAAGTTTGTTAATTGATTCATATTTCATATATTCTTCTTCAGGAATATCAGGAAATGAAATTTCTTCAAGAATTGCTTGTGTGTGAACGTACCTTTCGAATACTTCACAAAACCCTTCAACAAGTGCTTCATAATCGGTATTTCCTGCACTTGTACCTGTTGAAATAGACGTGTACCACCTTAATCTCGGAGGTAGATATACAATTCGATTTTTATTGACATGATAATAAGGAATTGTTTCAATACATTTACCAATTTTGTATTTATTATAATTTGATGCAATATCAATAGTTTTATTTATATATTTCTGATTATTTATGTCAGCATCTTTTAAAAAGTATTGGTAAATTTGATTTTTAAGAAATTGTTTTTTTGAAATTTTCTTACTATCAGGTGGAGTATGTTTAATTATATATGGATATTGAATTCTTTCCATAAATTCTGCATAAGCGCTTGCTCTAGCATATTCAATTGTTGTACCCTTACCGTTAGTTCCACAAAAATAATCCTCTTTCATGTAAAGTCTTAGTGATTTACTGCAACCATCTTCTTTAATACGAGTAAGAAAAATTTCTTCAAGATTATCAATACCAACATCATTTAATATTGATTTAATCTTATTAATTGTTTCTGTTGGTAGGCAATCTTTTTTCTTATCGTAGTCCATAATAATCCGAATATAAAAATATTAATAAAACGGCGGTAACGGGATTTGAACCCGTGTCAATAGAATGAGAATCTACTATCCTGACCCCTAGACGATACCGCTTTACTTTACAATTTTACAACTAAAAACAAAAAAATGACAATTTTTTTACAAGAAATTTTTTATATAATTAAGGTAGGTAAATTAGGGTAGTTTTATGTTTAATTATGGTAATTATAATTCTTCATCTAGAGATTACAAAGGAAAAGTTGATTCAAGTCATATTAAAAATGCAGGCAAACGATATTCAACATCACAAATATTTGATTATGAAACAGACAGTTATATAACAGTAAAACGCCCATTGACAAAAGACTCTTTTCAAAAAAACTGTGTTAATTCAAATACATACCATAGACGTTCTAGAAGTGTTGGAGAAAGGAGAAGAGCAAGACAAAGACAACAATTAAAACAAAGAATTGCTTGTGGATTAACTGCGGCAAGTGTTGCTATTGGTGGTTTAGCAATGGGTGCTTATAAATTTAATGCTGAACCTGAAAAAGATTTATCTGAAGATATATCTACTCAAAATATTAAAAATATAGAAGATAATAATGTTGAATCAAGTCAAGTTGATGACTATCAAATAGTCTTTCCTCCGAAAATTGAAGATGAAAATGTACAAAAATCTTATAACAATATAATGAATGCAATTTCTACTTTTTCAGATGATTTAGGTGAAAATGGACTTTCTTTAATAAAAGAGAGAGTTAATGCTATCGGTGATGGAGAAGTTAATGTAATAGATGTTCTTAAAATATTGTGGATTGAATCAAATGGAAGAATTTATGATGATAATGGGAATATAATAACAAGCTATACTGGTGAGGCATTTGGACCTTTTCAACTTACTCCGTCTACTGTTGATTATTTGAATTATTATTATGGATTGGAAGGTACAGATGCGGAACTTGATATAATGAATCCATATGATAATTTAGATGCTTGTATTTATAATATTAAATTTTTAAAAGAAAAAAAATTAAATGATTTTAGTGAAAATGGTGTTTTCCCTAGTGAGGTTAATAATTTAATGGAAGCTGTTTTTTGGTGCTACCATGACGGTGCTTGGGCAAACAAGGTAACACAACAGGGAGCTGATTATATAGAAAAATATAGAAATTTAAGTGTAATTGATGATTATCAGGAAATAGTTGATTATATTGTAAATTCAGACACATTTGTTGGTTGATATATTTATTTAATCTAGTATATTACTTTCTTGCCGAGTCATCCATGTGAACAAATTAATCACCTAAACGCTGCTAACATTCATTTCACTATGGATACAAGCTGACTCAAAAACAAAGTTTTTGGTTCGTTTTGTAAAAAAATTCACTTACACTTTCAGTTTATCGTGAATTTTTTCTTCGACAATTTAAATTTTCTATAAAAACTTTTATCAAATTACTAAATACGTTATAATATTCTCTAATAAATTAGTTGAAGGATTTATGAGAAAAAATATATTTTGTTTAATGATTTGTTTGTCTGTAATCTCGATGTTTTCTGTGTCTTATGCTCATGATTCTTTTACATGGTTTGGGTTAAAAAAGAATGATACGGAAGTAGTATTAAAGACATCAGATTCCCATTCAATAAAGCATCATAATAAGCATAGAGATTGTTTTTTTTGTTTTGGTGATGATAAACCTAAACCACCTCATAAACATAAGCCGAAACATAAGCATAAACCAAAGCATAAACATGCTCATAAAAATCATTGGTTTAAAAAATCTTAGTTGTTTTAATAAAAGAAGAGGCAAATTAATTATATTGCCTCTTCTTTATTTAATTAGTGTCTTAAAATTATTATGAGTTACGTTCTTAGTTAATAACAAGAATATATAAAAAATTGTATTGAAAATTTAAATAATTAAAAATAAAGGAAAAATTTATTGAAAAAATTTTTGAGTTTAACTGCAAATGATTGCTTAACTTTTTCTAATTTATAAAACTCTTGATTTATATTTAAATTATTAAATTCTTTTATTTTTTTTGAATTTATAATTTTAATGAAAGAGTTATAATCAGGGTGCTTAGGCGATAATACGTTATATAAATCAAATTTTTTTAAGAACTCTGTAGACTCGTCATTTTTATTTAACATCATAATATCAACTACGGCATCCAATTTTTTTGCTTTATTTAAGTAATCTAAAATTTCTTTATAATTTAATGAGCATACTACGAAATTTAGTCTAAAATCATTTATTTTTCCACTTTTTTTTAGAAAAGAAATATATTGCAGATTTTCTAAAACTTTACTTAAGTTTCCATTTCTTACAAGCTTTTTGTATGTTCTTTTGTTCATGGAGGGTAATGAAAATTTTATGGATTCAATTTTGTCTTCAATACCTAGTTCTTGAATATTTTCTTTGGATGCATATATACCATTAGAAACAATTTCAAATTTTATATTTGGATATTTTTCTGCAATATTTTTTACAAAAGATTTTGAATGTTCGCTTACAAAAAGCTCTCCAGTCATATTTAATCTAATGAATTTTGCATTTTTTAATAAAGGTAAAAGTTTTGTTCTTTCAACTTCTTTCCATTTATTGCTTTCTTCGGCTGACATCTTCTTTATTTCATCATTACAAAACACACATTTAGCAGTACAAGTGTAATCATAACAAAGGCTTATTTGGCTTGGGTAATTAGTTACAATATTATAATTTATATTTTTATTAAAACTTTTCAAACAAATATTTGTATTGCAATATTTATAACTTTCATCAAGTATACTTTGTCTTAATTTCTGAGCATTATCACCATTCCATATTTCTTCAATTGTTTGTTCAAAAATATTGCCAAAACAATATGCATTATTCCACCATCTACAGCAACAGTAGCAATTACCATCAACATCTATTTCTAATTCTTCAAAGGGTTTTGAACAATAATCCATTAATAATATATACTCCTAATTAAATGACAAATTAAATTATAAATGTTAATAGAAATAAATACAATTATTATTACTTTTTTCGATGACTTTATTCTGTATATATTTTTCAATATTAAGATGAATGACTGCATTTCTTAATTCACATAGTTTTATTTGGTACCTTTTCATATAATTTAAATCTATATCTTCCATATATAGATTTCTCATAAAAACTTTGTTTTTATATAATGATTTAAATTCAGTAATTATTTTAAGTACATCAGATAAATAAGCAATTCCTATGAACTTTTTTAGTTTTTGTCCTTCATTTAAACTTTTTGAATTAATTATGTCATTTATTTTATCTCTTTGTTGCTCTTTCCCTTTTGTCTTTTTTGTTTGTATATAGTTTTTATGAGAAATTTACAGTATGTAGGTTGGGTTTGACTGCTTTTTCCAAAATCTTTGATTTTGCGAAAAATGTCTGGTTTCCCATAACCCAACAGTAAAAAAGTAAAATAAAAATCGTAATATCAAAATTGTGAAATAAAAACTAAGGTAATGTTGAAGATTGAAAAATTAATACTTATGAATTAATTCCTGAATTAAGAATGTTACAGAATATTATGGTCTTAGAGTGAACAAAAATATGGCTTAAAAACTATTGTAAATCTGCGTTTGAGGTTGTGTGTATTATTCAAAGAATCAAATTATAACATAACTTTAGAATGAGTCTAAATGTAATACAGATATAGCCAAAATGGTTAAATTTATAAAGTTTATAAATCCAGTTAGTTATATACAAGAATGAAAAAAACTTGTAATATGGAGTATAAAAAAATTTTAAGAATTAAGATGAAAAAGATTTTAATTTTTAAAATAAGTGAGGGAAGTTTGAAAGAGATCAATAAAAATAAGATTAGTATAGAAATAATAAAAACAAAGTGGTTTCGCTATTTAATGTTATTTTTATTTACTTTGATTTTATTAAACCTACTAAATTTTTCTTTTGCAAAAACTACTAGTAATACAGAAAAACTATCTAAAATTATTGAAAATAAAAATGACGGTTATTTTAAAATCGTAAAAACAAATTTTAATCTACCCACAAATTTAATAAAATTAAAAGATAACAGAATATTGTTCGTGATTTCTGGAAATATGTATATATTTGATTTAAACACTAATCACATAAAAAAATGTAATACAAAGTATAATTTTGAAACTAATCGTAATACTGCAATTTTATTAAATGATGGGAAGATATTATTTATTGAACCTAAGATTATTACACCATATGAAAAATTTAGAGAACAATTAAAATGTACATATGATAAATGTGGAATATTACCATATAAAGAAGCTGAAAAAATATATTTGCCTGAAATAAGGGATAATTTAGATCTCATGATACAATATAATGATTATAAGTATCAATATGAAGAAGCATCAATGCATGGTTATATATATGATACAGAAAAAGATACTTTAACTCCGACAAAAGGGAAACTAAATATAAGAAGATATAATCCCATAACATTATTATTACCTGATGGAAAAGTTTTAATATATGGAGGATGGATTCCACGCAATAATGGTGGAGTAATAAGCGAATATATCGTTAAATATAGAGACATGCTGGCAAGTCAAATAGAAATCTATGATCCTATAAAAGATAAGTTTGAGTTAATACAAAAACAAGATTTTTTTATCCCCGCATATGAACCTATTCTAACAAAAGATGGTAAAGTAGTAGTCTTTTTTGAGAATTTTTTAAATAAAAGAATATATTATACATATTTTGATCCCAAAACACTGACTTTTACTGAAAATAGAGAATTACCGAACATTGGAGGATGCCATTATACATTAAGATTGAAAGATGGTAAAATGCTATTTTTTTCAACTGTAAAGAATAAATTTGTAATAAAAGAAATAGAAAAACATCCTTATTTATCTAACACAAAAGTAAAAGAATATTATTATGATTGGGCTTCAGCTGATTCAAGATTTATATTTATGTTCGATTCAACAAAAGAAGAATTTTCTTTGGTTGGACAAATGGCAGTTCCAAGAGGAACTAATTTTATAGCTACAGAACTTTACGATGGAAGAATTCTCATTGTTGGTGGAAATGAAAATGAAGCAAAAAGTGGAAGAGGACTTTTCTTCGACTTCCCGACTAAACCTCAGAAAAAAGCTGAAATATTAAATATAGAAACAGGAAAATCAATAATAATAGGTTCAACACATTATCCTTATTATGTAACAACTTCTTTTATTTCATCATTAACTGATGGCAGAGTTTTGTTATATGGACATTACAATAAATTAGATATAGAACTATATATACCCAAAGTTGTTGAAGAAGATAAAGGAGTATGTAAAAAATGTATTAGAAAAAATTGATTATGATTCAGCAATTCCTACTTCTAGAAATAATCTAGATGCTTGTTTAATTGATGCATTAGGAAATATTTCAAATCCTCAAAAAATGATTTTTGTAGATATAAACAATGATAGTGATAGATATATAGGACGAACATTTGAAATTCGTATTAACAATAGTAGTGCAAACAGTGATGTTGTAAACTTTAAAATATTAGATTATCAACATTTAAATAATGGTTTTATAGGAGCTATAATTCAGAATACAAAAACAGATGAAGTTATTTTATGGGCAGACGGTACAAAAGGTATTAACCTTGAAAATATAAAAAATTCACCAGCTGAAATTGCTATTGATTGGATAAATAATATTTTGGGTATTGGTAGAGGGAAAATTTTTCCTCAGCTTGAATCTCTAAAAGAGTTTGCAGAAAATTATAATAGAAATAGTATTATTAACGGACAACCGTCTATAACAACAGGAATAGGTCAATCAATGATGGCAATAGGTATGTCTCTTTAGCATTTACTGAAGGATTTGAAAATATTCAATTTCGAACTTATAGTGGTTGTGTAACAGAAGATTTGCTTAGTTCTATTAAAAATAAATGAGGATTGAATAATTTAGACGGAGCAAATTTAAAAACATATATTACACCGAATGAGCCATTATTTAATTTATTAAAACAATATATTGGTGAAAATTCTTTTTATATTAAAGGTTCAACTCATAAAACAGGAATAAGTAGTACATGGAGCAGAAGCATATTTTAATAACAATCAACAAAATTCAGAACGACAAAAATCAAACTAAATGTGATAATTAAAGTGGTCGTAAAAATACAGCCCTTCTGCTATTTAACAGAAAAGGCTTGTTTTGAAAAAAAATACCCTCTAGCCTGTAAGATTCGAACTTGGGCATTATTCAAAAATGTAGCATAGGATTTATTCATTTTTCAAAATTGATAGAATTTGTAGTTATATAAATATCTTAATAACGATTATATGGAGTATTCATTTTTTTTATTTTTAAATGTTATAATACATACATAAGGATTTTATTATGAGGAAGAAATTAGATAATCCACCTATTGATAAAGTAATAGTTGCTATTCAACTGAATGATTTTATAGTTAATGAGGATGAAATTGAAGAGCTATCTAAATGCTCTTATTTTAAAAAAAGTTATCAAAAAATAAATAAAATAAATGCTGTTTCTTTTGTACTTGGAGAATCAAATAAAATAACAAATAACATAGAAGCTGTTCATGTTTTTTCTAATACAGATGAAACTGTAGAATTGCAGATTAGTAATGGTAAAATTTTATTTTTGGATGGTAATAAATATACAACTTATGAAAACTTTATTAACAAGTTTTATAAAGCATTTGACGAAATAAAAAAATTTAAGAAAAAAGATTTTGAAATTACTAAAATTGGACTTAGATACATAAATATATTTAGTTTTTCATATGAAGATTATAATCGCTACTTTAAAATTAAACCACAAATTACTGTTGTTAACGAAGAGAAAAAAGATTATGCATTAATAAAAAATTATATGTCGGTTTTTAATATTGAAGCTCCTGACAATGATAAATTATTAGCAAATGTAAAAGCAATGTTTAAGATATCTAGCAATAAAAATGTAAATATTGTTTTTGATATAGATACAACATTAGAAGACAAAATAAACTCAGAAAAAAACTTACAAGAAAAATTGATTAAATTAAAAGATTTTAAGAATGATATTTTCTATAGTCATTTTAATGATATATACAATATAAAGGAATTTAAGGATGGCACTTGCGTGTAATCAATGGATGAATACAAAGATTAATGAACCTGTTCTAAATACTTTTGAACAAGAAATTTATCATGACTTTATTGCTGATTTGACTAGCACGAAAGAAGTTTCAATGACGGTTGTCTTGAAAGAAAAGTTAAATAATGTGTATTCACAAAGAGATTATGATAATTGGGACGGCGAAGATGCTTATAAACTTTCATATGCTGCGTATCTTCAAGCGTATACATTTATTGATTCTATAAAAAATCTTCCACAGCCACAGATAATTCCTTATCCAAATGGACATATTGGTTTTGATTGGAAAATTAAGAAACTTAGACTTGATGCCTCAATTGTTTTCGATGGAAAAGGTTCTTTTATGTACGTTATATTAGCTCCTGATGGGGAGAGTTATGGTACTGAACTTCATAATACGAAAACTCAAGAAAAATTTATCAAATATATGGATATGTTGGTTAATGGGATTTAATTGTAAAAAACCAAAGGTTGTTACTAGGTATATATTAGACCCAAGTTATATTGATTTTGATGAATTTGGTGTTCGTCATACTGCATTTATGCTGAAAAGAGATAAAAATTGGGGGGAAATATCTGTATTTTGTATTGACGGATTATATAATTCTTTTTTAGATAATTATTCAGAAAAAGTTTATATAGAAGGGGATAATTTATTCAAAAGAAGAAAAGAACCACTTAAGACTATTGCTAGAGGCGATATAAAAGTACAAGAACTATTGAAGATAAAAACGATGACGCAAGATTTTATAAGGTTAGTATATACAGATAAAAGGCATTATAATATAACAACTGAACCAAATAAAAATGAGTTATTTGAATTATATTTAGCAAAAAAAATAGCCCAAATATCAAAACTTCATTTAAGAAAAGATTGGAAAAGACATTATAGTAAGCCGAAAGTTGTTTCAATTACAACAAAGAAAAAAAGTGGGTAGAACTTTTTTATTTTCTTTTATGCAAATGTGAGTATGCACAGGGTAAAATATCTGCAATTATTGGATTTGTGGCGTTATTACTTTGTTGAAATATGATTTTTAGTAATTCGGATATCATTAATAAATAATTTAATACTTCATACTATTAATCGTATAGTTTACAGCGTTTGTCATACTAGCAGCATAGGCATATTCTTGCTGTTTTATTCTTACTTCTTCTATATGTAATGCTGTTGCGTTACCTTCAATTTGTCTTAAACTAGCATAACAAGCAGAAAGTTTATCGGCTAAATATCTTCTGCATTGATTGATTTTACTATTAAAATCTTTCTTTCGTTTTTTGCCAATATTCCTTTTCTGCTAATTTATAATTTTTTTTCAAGGCTAATATTGGCATATTGGTTTGGACAAAATTCGTTCCATTGTGGTTCGAAAAATGTATTTGCATTTGCAAAAGTACAACTTACTATAATTGCTAAAAATAAAACTAATATTTTTTCATATTATGTTCCTGTCTCTTTTCTAATTTTTTCAAAAGTTTCATCTAAATATTTATAAGTATGTGGTGAAACTTTTTCAGAATACTCCATGTCTAATACGATTGAATTAATATCATAATTAAGTATCGTTTTTATTATTGCCTTCATATAATATGCTTTTGATAAAAATTCTTTATTTATATTTTGATTGTTCTGAATTGACATATTCATATCTAGTAAAGCACTTTCAAAATCTTTTTGATTCATGTTAATTATTCCTCTTCCAGAATAAGCAGAGTATGAGTTTGGCTTATATTTTATAGTATTATTACAATCTGAAAGTCCTCTTTTTGAAGTTTCTATACTTTATTGTGCTGCATAGGCTAAACATCTATAACTATAATAAGCCCAACTAGTAGGGTCATTGTTTAATAGTATTGTTGAGTATTTTATTACATCATCAAAATTTTTGTAATACATAACTTGTATTAGCTTAAATGAAAATTCTTTTTGTTGTTAGTGGTTCAGCAAATGATGGTAAGTTGTAAAATACAAAAAAAGTACTATAATTATTTTCATTAAAATTTCCTTTATTTTTAGTTTTAAATTTTATTTAAGTTGATAATCAGTTCAAGTTAATTAGGAAAAGAATAAGGGAGAAAATTGCGATAATAAAAAAAATTCTAAAAAAAATAACAACACCGCCTGGAGTTTTTTCATCTTTTGTATCTGCAAAACCTAATACACTAATGAAATAAAAGAATATTGACCAAATCGAGAATAAAATAGAACCAATTATAATTCCAATGAAGTCAAATAGTGAGTTTTTTACATATTTAGCTTTGCTTTTTGATTCAAAAAAACCATAAATCCAAGCTAATATACCACCACCAACTAAAACAACAGCAGTAATAACATGCAATATTGTAGTATGGGGATAACTATCTGGATACATATCCCCATATGAAATCATAGGCATTATTTTCTCCTTTATTCTACGGACAAAATACTATTGTTCCAGAGTGTGTTGTAGTTGTTGTACATGTGGTTGGTCCACCTGATGGTGACATAATCGTAATTGTTCCAGATGACGCCTGTGCAATTTGTACAGATGTTGTTATTGCTATAACAGCTACAAAAATAAGAAATACGTTTTTCATAATTATTCCTTTCTAAAAATATTTTAAATAAAAATTACTTTATACAAAAATCATGTTCCCGCTACAAATATTTTTTAAACATTTTGTAAATGCCCTATTATAACTATATTTCTGGATGGTATTTATATGCGACTAATTGTCGGTAGATAACAAATAGTCGCAGCTACATAATGTAAATATGAAAACTAAAAGTAGATTAAAAAAGAAAATACTTAAAAGTCTTGGTGCTAAAGTGAAATATTTTAGAAATATAAAGGGCATTTCACAAGAAGCTTTAGCATTTCAAATCGGTGTTGATAGAACTTATATAGGTGCTATCGAACAAGGACTTAGAAGTCCATCAATCTACTGTTTATTTGTTTTAGCAAATGCCCTTGATACTTCTTTAAAAGAGTTAGTGGATATAACTCTTGACTAAGCTACTAAATATTTAACAGCGTTACTAGCCAGACTAGAGGCTTTAAAAATATAGTTTGTATCATTCTTAAGTGCCTTAATCCAACTTTGAACATATGCTGCTACATTGTTTATATTTGACCTTAATCCAAATTCTGATAGAAGATATGCAGCTCCGATTTCAGCAGTAAGTTCTTCTAATGCTCTACCTTCTTCTGTTCTTAAATCAATGTTTTGAATACGATTACATCTTTCTTTATGAAGGGTTGAGTGTATTAATTCGTGAGCCAATGTTTGATAGTATGCAGTTTGATTTTTAAATTTATGTTTAAATGGCATATTTATAAAGTCATCATTGACAGAGTAAAATGCTTTCTCGCCTTGATGTCTTACCTTTATGCCTGTATTTTTAATCAATTTATCAAAGTCTTTCAATGGTTTATATTTTGGCTTTTTTTCTTCAAAGTTAATTCCATCTACTTGTGAAAAAATATTGTAGACATAGTCAGTTTTATAATAATATCCTGTTATTTCTTCCTCTGTATCATCATCTTTTGTCTTGTAGGTACAGCATACTGTTATAGGTGTTCCTTTTTCACCTCTACGGACTTTTCCTCCAAGTTTCATTACTTGCTTAAAACCTATCCAATAATTACCGGTATAACCAAGCAACATGCCTGCAATCCATAAAACTAAAAGGTTAATGCCATTATAAGTCTTTTTTGTTAAGTAGTTCATTGGGATGATTTGTTGTTCAAATGGTGCAATCCAAGGGATTTTACCTTTCTCTAAAAGAGAAATAATGTTATTTGTAATTGTTTCTTTGTAATCTTTTTTCATTGTTTAAACCTTCCTATTTTACTTATAAACGCAGTCTGAAATATTTCAGTTAAAATCAACTGAAATATATACAGACAAATTAAAATCATTAGTAATCAACTTAGTTTGATGTTTGTATCATCAACGAGCCGTTGCAAATACTTTAAGTAGTTTGGATAAATTATATTCTTATGGTTAAAGATATAAGTTATCTTTTGCTTTTTAGGGCTAACATATTCAATTTTTAATCCAGAAATATGTTCATTGTTGCAAAGCCAATTCAAGATATTTCTCCACGCATTAGCTTTCCAAGAGTCGATAGTTATGTCAGTGATTGTTTTTGATAGTGAAGATAAAAACAGTTCACCGTAAACATAACGAAGTAAATTAAATTTTTTTTGTTCAGACATTATTCTTGTCTCCTTTCTTATGTACTGCTTATACCTTTGACAAAGCGAGCAATAGAAAATATGCAAGATGGATACTCTGGCAGACGAAGTGTATCTTGCATATTAGATATTGATTGCTATTATTTGCATAAAGCAGTGCAATAAGAAAAGAGATAGGAATAATCTGAAATAAAAACAGGAAATTGACTAAGTTAATATTGTTAGGTGTGCCCTTTTATCTATAATTAATATCAAATATATTTACATAGGAGAGTTTTATATTCTAAAAATGGTACATATTTATGAGTATAAGGGGTGATAAAAAAAGGGGTTAACTTTTTATAGAGAAGCTTTTTTATAAAAAATAGTTTCTATGTTACCCATTCGCCCTCGCGGGGTGGGTTGGGCTTTGGGAAAGGGGACTAAAAGAGTCAGTTTAGACTTTTTTTAGAAGATACTTGTGAGTATGCACATTTGTTAAGATGGTTAAGATATATTCTATTCTTTCTATGTAAAAAATAAAAAAAAAATAATATAAAAAAAGTTAAGGTGATTTACTTAACCACCTTAATCATTTGTTTTAAAGAATTGATGAAGTTAATTCATCTGCCTCAATTTCAATAACTCTATCTATATCTTCAAACTTCTCACCTTTTGATAATTTGTATTCTGTCTGATTTGCACGACCTTTTCGAGTTTCTATGATGATAAAATCACTAATTTCCTTACTGATATTATTAAGCCTTTTTGCAAAAGAAAAAACATTTTCGTAGTTTTGAAAAAATTCATTTTTATTTACTTGATGATTATTTCTTGCAGCACTAATCATTGATTCAATAGATTTATAAATTGCTTGTGCTATATAATAACCTTCGGGATTTTTTCGCATAAACTCTGCTAAATACATAATTATACAATCATTTTCAATACAGGTTTGCTGCTGAAATTTTATCAATTTATTTAGGTTCTCATTTGCTTTTTCTCTATTATCTAGATAAAGAGTATAAAACCTTGCAAAATCTGCCATACGAAATGAAAATCTATCATCTTCATACGCTTTATCACTAATTAATCTAAGTATTCTTTGAACTTCCTTTATTAAATAAGACAAAATTTTATTTCTGTTTTTTAGTATTGGTTCAAATAACTTACTTTCTGGAATATAGCCATTTTCTATTGGTTTTACCTTCAACAATATTAATCGTTGAAGAATATCATCTCTTTTTATAGATAAGGTTCTAGTTGTAAATCCAAGAAAAGCATCTAGTTTTATTGTATGAACTTCGCTATTTGTATATAACTTTCTAGTTCTTACATTTCCACCCGTAGCATAAACTGCAAATTTATCATTTATACCCTCTTTGTGTGTATCAAAATTATCTAATAGCAGAAGATGGGAAACAGACATTAATGCGTCAATATCTGAAAGTTTTTCTGGCATAGCATTAACATTTGATTTACTTCCGAATAAAACCTTCAATATAGCTTTGAATAGTGCTGTTTTTCCACTTCCTTTTGTACCTATTATTGCTAATATTGGCTTTGTTTCTAGAAATTCAGGCATGCAATATCCTACAAAACAAGCAGCAGCTAATGTGCTTTGAACTTTCTTTGGTAGAACGGTATCATCAAAGTTACAAATTGAGGTTATTTCTTCTATAGGATTTGTATCTTCTTCTAATTCTTCTATATAGGTAAATTCATTAACTTCAACAACATTTGAAAATAAAATTCCATCAGTTCCATTATCCAATAAAACAATATTATCAATCGTTATTTTATATAATTTATTTCTACTACACTTTAAATAAACACAATTATTTTCTTTATTATAATGAGCAAATTTATATACAGCAGCTTCTGTACCATTATTGAAAGCATATATTTTTAATTCTTCAAATATGTATCTATAATGTTGTATATTTGGGTTAATGGAATAGCTATGTATAAGTCTTTTATACAAATTATCTTCTAAATTTATTGGTACAATAATTTTCCTATTTTTATCAAAGTAAAAACAATTTTCTGTATCTGTGTATATAAAATATCCGTTTTTATTCAAATCATTAATTAGAAACTTTGTAATTTTTTCAGATTTTTCATTAACACTAATCCGTTTGGAGTTGAGTATAATTTTAATCTTTTTTTTACAATCCATATTGCTGTCTAGATATTCAGTATTTTGTTCATAGTTTTTATATTCACTTATGCTTTTTGCAATACTTATAACCTCGCTATTAGGTAATGGTGGCTTACACATTCTTAAATTAATTGCTATTAACTCGGCAATAAGGTCATTACCTAAAATTCCCTGTCGAGACAATGAACCTGCTATTTTAACAAGACTATTATGCCTCATACCTTCAATAAAAAGGTTTGCTGTTGGTCTTTTTTCTCTATTTTTTTCATTATCAGTTATATTTTTTCTTTCTTCATTAAAAATGTTATTAAATTCTTCTTTAGATAGCCTAGCTATACAATTCATTTTTCTACCTCCTTAAAGCTTATAGTGTGATAATAATTTCCTGATTTATGTTTGCTTGCTGGTGCTACAACGAAACCACCTTCACCTCTTATGTCTATACCGTTTAAAATCCCTGTTCTATTTCTAATTTCTTCATCAGATATGTAGTAAAAATGGTATCCCCCACCTCCTGTTTTAACCGTAAGTGTTGGTGGTAAAGTGCCATATATTTTTTTTAAACTTTCTAAGCCATCATGTCTTGGGTCAACATCTATTACAAATAAATTTTCTGTTGTTACAACACCAAAATTTGCATTTGGTCTTAATTGTAAGATTCTTTCAAGTTCTTCTTTGCTTGAAATAGTGTTTTCTTTCCATTTCTTATTAACAGGATGTTTGCCTGATGATGTGCAGTCAGCACCTTTGTAACAAGTACAATTATTATTTGAATCTATCCCATAAAGTTCAATAATTGAAAAACCATTTTCAATCATTGAAGATATTACTTCAAACTTGTTGTTCATTTTTTCCTCCTTTTTCTAATTTTCTATTTTTGTTAATATTCAAAAGAGCGTTAGCAAAATTTTTCAAATTTAAATTTATCTCCTCAAAATCTTCTTCTGTGAGTTCTATATCTGCATATTTTTGCCAAGGCAGTTTTTGATTATTTTTTTGCATAACCTAGTTATAGAGCTAAAAAATTCAACAAAATTAGAAAGAGATTTTGTTGAAAATTATTTATTTGGAAAAAAACAAAAAGGATTTAAAAACTAATATTTACAGCCCTAGTAAAAAATTATTAAAATTTTTCAACTTGTTGAAAAAATATTTATTTGATTTCAGAAATATGATTTATAAAAAATTTATCTTTACTTTTATGATAAGTTAACAGTTCAATTTTTTCATTATCAAGAAGTTTTTTTATGCTTGCATTAACATGATATTTGATTTGTTCTTTATTTAAGTTTATTTTAGTTTTATTTGTTAAGTCTTTTTTAGAAATTCTATCTTCATCTTGATTTTCTATTAAATAACTTATTATAGCTGCAACAAATGGTCTTATCTCTACTTCTCTATCTGTTTTGGTATTAAGTAATTTATGTTTAAAAACTCTTATATGTTTATATTGGTTAAGTTGTTCATCTGCTTTTGAGTTAGTTTTAATAAAAGTTTTTTCATCAAGAACCTTAAAATTTATAGTCGGTTCAAATTCATCAATAGAAAGTGCAAGAATTTCAATTTGGTTGTTCTTTTCTAGTAAGTAGAAGAAGTGCCAAAAGTTATATCTACTGCTTGTATTTTCATAATTATCAATGATATCAGTAATTCTGCTTAGTTTAATCTTTGGATTTGGTAACATTTTTTTACCATCAGGTGCTTTAAAATATTTTACTAATGCTTTTTTATGTTCTTCACCTGAATATATTCTAGTAGTTGTCTTATTATCTTCTGCATATTCTAAAAATGATTGTTTAAATTTTTCTAATTCATTTTCTTTGATTGAAAAAGTACAGCCCAAACAACATTTTATATATTCAAAAAAGGGAATATCTGTTTCAACTTCTTTTAATATATCAATATTATTTCTTAGATTGTTATTTATAGTTTCAATAATATTACATATTCCAGTTCTATGATTATATATGTATTCTTTTATTTGTAGATTTTCTATATCGGTTTCAGCATATAAAAAAGAAAGAGTGATATTAAACTTTTTACTAACTTCAAAAATCTTCTCTAATATATCTTTTGTTTTATCAATTTCATAATCAAATAAATAACTTAAGTTATCTAATTGAAATGTTTGGTGTTTTAACAAAGTAAATAGTATAAAAAATATACGGTCATCAAATCTTTTTATTGGCATAAAATCCTTACTTTTCTTCATGAAGATACTGTAATATTTTATTTAAATCTCTTTCAAATTTGTATAAAATTTAAATATATGTAAAAGGAATTTTAAATGAAAAAAGCTGTTTTATATGCTAGAGTTTCATCAGATGAACAAGAAAAACAAGGTTTTTCAATACCTGCACAAGTTAAATTTTTAAGAGAATATGCAGTAAAAAATCAAATTCAAATAGTAAAAGAATTTACTGAATCAGAAACAGCAAAAAAATCTGGTCGTCAGCAGTTTAATGCTATGCTTAAATTTCTAAAATCCTCTAAAGATGTAAATGTTATTCTTGTTGAAAAAACGGATAGATTATATCGTAATCCTTATGATTATGGCTTAATAGACGAAAGTAATATTGAAATTCATTTTGTAAAAGAGAATGAAGTATTAGATGAAAACGCAACATCTCATCAAAAGTTTGTTCACGGGCTAAAAGTTTTAATGGCAAAAAACTTTATTGATAATCTTCGTGAAGAAACAAAAAAAGGACTTAAAGAAAAAGCAGAAGAAGGCATATTCCCTGGTCGTGCACCTTATGGATATAAAAATGTCCGTAATGAAAGAGGGAAAAGTGTAATAGAAATTGATGAAAAAACTTCACCATTTATAAAACGAGCATTTGAAATCTATTCAAGTGGTGATATATCAATCAAAAATACAGTAAATCAACTCTATCAAGAAGGCTATATATATCGTTCATATCTGCCTAAAATAACTGTAGGTGCATTAGAAGATATGCTAAAAAACCCATTCTATATGGGACTGTTTAAATTTAAAGGTGAAATAAAACAAGGTATTCATACTCCTCTTATATCAAAAAGTTTATTTAATAAAGTACAAATTGCATTTAAAAAAGATAATAAGCCTTTATATAAAAAACATACTTTTTTGTTTGGTAACTTTATAGAATGTGGAGATTGTGGCTGTAGTATTGTAGGAGAAGTTAAAAAGGGCAAATACACATATTATCATTGTACTTGGGCTTATGGAAAAGATAAATGTAATAACCGAAAATATTACAATGAAACAGAATTATTAGACCAATTAGGCGAAGCTGTTAAAGCAATACAAATTCCAAAAGAAGTCAAAGAAGAAATATTAAAAGCAATAATTGAAATTAACGAAAAAGAACAAGACTTTCAAAAAGAGGAACTTAAAAGATTAACAGCACAAGCAGATAAACTCCGTCAAGAAATTAGAATAATATATCAAGATAAAATCAATGGAGTTATTTCACAAGACCAATGGTCTGATGAAAACGAATATAGACAGCAGCAGCTAATTAAAATAAAAACAAGAATTGATTCTTTTGATGAAGTAAATAATAAGTTCATGGAAGAAATAAATTCTACTCTCGAACTCCTGGAAAACACTTATGACAAGTATTTGCAACTTTCGCCTATGAATAAGCTGATTTTATTGAAATCACTACTTTCGAACTGTACTTTAAATGACGGAAAGCTAAGCTGGACATATAAAAAGCCCTTCTGCTATTTAACAGAAAAGGCTTGTTTTGAAAAAATCTACCCCTGACACGATTCGAACGTGCGACGCCTTCCTTAGGACGGAAGCGCTCTATCCAGCTGAGCTACAGAGGCATATTCATTACTTATTATACAATAAAATATTCTAATTTTCTATCTTATATTATTTCCGTATAAATTAAACATCACATTTTTCTTATTATAAATTTTCTTATACTAACTTGATTAAGTTGAAAAAACATATTTATGGTTTATTATACATTTATTATTATTTTAAGAGGTTATTTTAAATGTTTATACTTAATCCGCCATATATTTCTGAATTATTAAAAGAAACAATAAAGAAAAATAAATATAAAGTTGTTAAAAATTCAGCTTCTGTTGAAGAAATGACTGATTATGAGTTCTTACTTGATGATAGTTCTGTTATTGATATTGCAAAAAATAATAAAGATTTTAAATTATATGCAAATTCAGAAAATTCTATTGAGTGGATTATAAATAATCTTGACTTTACAGATATTCCTCAAAAAATAAATTTATGTAAAGACAAAGTTAAGTTTAGGAAATTACTCCAGAGAATATATCCGGATTTTTATTTTAGAGAGATAACTGTTGATGAAATTAAGTTGTTAGATAAAAATAACTTAAAGTATCCATTTATATTAAAACCTGCAGTTGGTTTTTTAAGTTTTGGTGTTTATCCTGTCAAAAATGAAGCAGATTTTGAAAGAGTAATTTTAAACATTGATAAGGATATTGATAATTTTAAAAATGTATTTCCAAAAGAAGTTGTTGACTCATCAAAGTTTATTATAGAAGAAATGATAGATGGTGAAGAATATGCTGTTGATGCATATTATAATAGCAGAGGAGAAGCTGTAATTTTAAATATATTTCATCATCCGTTTTTTGATGAAAACGATGTTTCAGACAGAATATACTATACATCCAAGAAAGTTATACAAGAAAATATCAAAGAGTTCCAAAAATTATTAACATTAATTGGAAAAGAAGCTGGATTTAAAAATTTTCCAATGCATATAGAAGTTAGAAGAAATGGGAATAAAATAGTTCCAATAGAGATAAATCCAATGCGATTTGCAGGCTGGTGTGTTACAGATTTAGCTTCATTTGCTTATAACATTAATATTTATGAATGCTTTGAGGATGAATTACAACCTGACTGGAATAAAATATTGAATAGTACAGATGAGGCATTCTATTATTTTATTTGTGCCGATATACCATCAAATATTGATAAATCAAAAATTAAAAGTGTTGATTATGACTCATTTATTTCTAAATTATCACATCCACTTGAAGTGAGAAAAATTGACTATATGAAAAAGCCATTATTCGCAGTCATTTTTGGAAAAACATTTGAATATGAAGAAATAAAGAAAGTTCTATCTTTAGATCTGTCGAATTTCTTTATAATTTAATTCTAAAAAACTTTATAATAATTTAATATCATTTATTACATTTATAAGTTATTATATATTTTATTGATAAGTTAGTTTGAGGAAAAAATAAATGTGTGGAATAGTAGGTTATACAGGGTATAGAGATGTAATTGATGTTCTTTTTAATGGTCTTACAAATCTTGAATATAGAGGATATGATTCTGCAGGAATTGCAATTAGAGATGATAATAAGATAAAAATATATAAAAGCTTAGGTAAATTAATAAATTTAAAAAACGAAGTAAAAGAAAGAAAATCTGAAATTGTAAAACCAACAAGTGGTATTGGTCACATAAGATGGGCGACACATGGTTCTCCATCACTAGTAAATGCACACCCACACACATGTACTTGCGGTAAACTGGTTGTTGTTCATAATGGAATTATTGAAAACTATAAAGAGTTAAGAGAACAACTTATAAAATTAGGTTGTGAATTCCGTTCTCAAACGGATACAGAAACAATTGCCCACTTAGTAGCTTATGAATATTCAAAAGTTAATGATTTAGAGATTGCAGTAAGAAATTCAGTAAAGCAACTTCAAGGTGCCTACGCTGTATGTGTTATGCATAAAGATGTACCTGATGTTATAGTAGGGGCAAGAAAACATGCTCCAATGTTAGTTGGTGTTGGTGATGGTGAAAACTTTATTGCAAGCGATACTCCTGCGATTATTGAATATACAAAGAAAACTATATACTTGGATGATAATGAGATAGCTGTTGTAACAAAGGATAATGTAAAAATTACTGATGTTAATGGGGTTATAGTTAATAAGAAAGTTGAAATTTTACCTTGGGAACCTGTTGCATTAAGTAAACTTGGATATAAACATTTTATGTTAAAAGAAATACATGAACAGCCTGATGTTATTAGAAATGTTTTGAACGGAAAATTATATGATATAGATGCACCTATTAGTTTAAATGAAGTTAAAATAAGTGCTGATATATTAAAAAAATTGAATAAAATAGAAATTATAGCTTGTGGTACATCTTTACATGCTGCATTAGTAGGTAAATACTTAATAGAAGATTTTGCAGGAATTTCTGTAGAGGTTGAACCTTCAAGCGAATATATTTATAGGAAAACAACAACAGATTCTTCAACACTTGTTATTGGTGTTTCACAATCAGGTGAAACTGCTGATACTATTACTGCAATAAAACAAGCTAAAGAAAAAAATGCGCATGTATTAATCATTACTAACAGGCCTGATTCAAATATGGCAAGATTAGCAGATAGTTTAATTCCTGTAAATGCAGGTATTGAAGTTAGTGTTGCTGCAACTAAATCATATACTGCTCAATTAATTTCTTTTTATTTGCTTGCTATATATTTATCAGAAATCAAAAATTCTTTAGATAAGGTTTATGTAAAAAATTTAAAGCATGAATTAATACAGTTGCCAACAAAAATTGAAGAAATTTTATCTAATACATCAAATATTCAAAATTGTGCAAGAAAATTTTCTTCATTTAAAAATTTCATATATATAGCAAGAGGTATCAACCTTGCAACTGCATATGAAGGTGCATTAAAATTAAAGGAAATAAGCTATATTAATGCGACTGGTTATCCGGCGGGAGAATTAAAGCATGGTCCAATTGCAATGCTTGATGAAACAATGCCTGTATTATCAATTTTAATGCCTGGCGGAATATGTTATGAAAAAGTTCTTTCTAATAGTGAAGAAGCAAAAGCAAGGAATGCTAAATTAATAGCATTAACATCTTCTGATGATGAAAATATTAAATCTTTGTTTGATATTGTTTTAAAGGTTCCTCAGGTTAGTGAGATATTATCTCCGGCAATTACATGTGTACCATTGCAATTACTTGCATATTACATTGCTGAATTTTTAGGAAAAGATGTTGACCAGCCAAGAAATCTTGCAAAATCTGTTACGGTAGAATAATGATTATTAACAAAGAGATAAAAATAAAAATTCCTGAAAAATTTTCTGCTGAATACATAGAAGCTGAATTAAAAAAGTTTGACTTTGATGTATTAAGATGGACAATTACAAATCATGATGAAGTATATTATACTTTAAATCTTTCTATTGTTATTGATTAAATGTAAAAATTAAAATAATAAAAGAAGTCTATAAAATAATACACAATTTGTTACTGTGTTACTTATAGTAATAAGTTAGTTTTTTTTGAAATAATTTTTTCTTAATATTTTTTAATAATTTTATAAAATTAGTAATTTTTAATTTTAAAAATACTTTATATAAATAAAAGGATATTAAGATATGACACAATCATTTGGAATTTCTTCTTTACAAAAAGGAGAATTACCTAAAATACTTGAACAAGCTGGTTTAAATAGTGAAGATTTATCACAAATTGATAAGTCGGTTTGGGATTTTTTCAATACTGAAGATATGATTGGTGACCTTTTTGAAACAACACCTGCAGGAATTTTAATGGATTCTTTTGGTTTTGATGTTGTTACTTTTGAATCAAAAAATAATGATAAAAATATAGATGGTGTTAATAATTCAAATAAGACAGAAACAGATGAATTAGAATCTGTAGATGATAATACAATTCAAAATGATGATAAAAATTTAAATCAAAATATTGAAAATACACAAAATTCAATGACTTCAGCAGAAATTGAAGAGGCTAAAAAAGCACTTTCAAGCCAAGACAAAGAAGTTATTCAAGCTGCAAGAGATAAAGTAGCAAAGATAGAACAAGATCCTGATTCATCTATATTAGTACAGGCAATGTCAAAAGCTGTTGAACAGGCAGAATCTAAACTTGAATCTTCACAACAAAATTATGATGACTCTGTTGCAGCTAGAGATGATGCTCAAGATATAAAAGATGATGCAGAAAAAACAAAAACACAAAAAGAAGAAGAAGTATCTAATCAAGAACAAGTAGTACAAGATAAAGAAGCAAATTTAACAAATGCACAACAAGCTGTAGCTCAAGCAGAAACTCAAGTTTCTACTGCACAAGCAAGTGTGAGTGCTGCACAAACTCAAGTAGCTGCTGCTAGTGCTGCAATACCTTTTTCTGCTCCAGTACTTGCTGCTGCAGAAGCTCAATTAGCAACAGCACAAGCTGAATTAGCTCAGGCTCAATCTCAGCTTGCTCAAGCTCAGCAAGAAGAAGCTCAAGCAGAGCAAGAACTTGAAGAAGCTAAGCAAGAATTAGAAGAAAAGAAACTAGAACTTCAAGAAGCAGAGGAAAGTCTTGCAGTTGCAGAACAATCGCTTCAATCAGCTGAAATGGCTGTTACAACTTCTGAACAACAATTACAAATTGCTCAATCTGAGTTAGATATAAAAAAAGAACTATATGAACAAACAAAGGAATATATTCAGCAATTAGCAGGTCAATTAAGAGAAGAATTAGATAAATTATTAGAAAATTTAGAAAATGAAGGAAATGAAGATTCAGAAGAAGATGAAAATTCTTTATTAAATTCTTCTTTATTATTCGGAAGTGATAATACTAATATGTTTAGTAATAATAATATGTTTAATCCAATAGGTGAAGTTATGAATGCATTTCAACCGACAAATGAACAAACTCGAAATACATCACAAAATAATACAGGCAGTTTATTACAGTCAGGTTTAGAAATGTTTAGTCTTGGTGTATAAACTAGATATAATTAATAATTTCAGATAAATCTTTATTATCAATAATAATATTTGCTTTTTCTTTAAGAATTGGTTTCGCACAAAATGCAACACGTTTATCAGCATAACTAAACATGCTTAAGTCATTTGCCCCATCACCTACAACAAGAGTATTTTTTGCTGAAATATTTAAAAGAGATTGAAGTCTTTTGAGCATTTTACCTTTACTGTCAGAAAACATCATTTCTCCACCAACATTCCCTGTCATTTCCCCATTTTTGAAATGCAATATATTTGAAAATTGAGCATCATAACCTAAAATATATTGAGCTGGAATTGTTGCTGTTTCATATCCTCCTGAAAAACATATAACTTTATATCCTAATTTTTTCAGTTCTGATATTGTTTCCTTTGCACCTTTTGTGTATGGCAGGTTTTTACATATTTCAATAATTTTTGATTCTTTTGCACCTTTTAAAAGTGAAACTCTTTTTGTAAGACTTTCAAAAAAGTCAATTTTTCCTTCCATTGCTTCTGTTGTTATTTTTCTCATTAGTTCTTCAATGTTATATTCCTTTGCAATGAACTCTAAAGTTTCACCTTCCATCAATGTTGAATCAAAATCAAATACAGCTAAATTCATATTAAACTTTCTTTTTGTTTTTTTAATAAATATAGAATACTAGAATTATATATTATAAAGTTGTAATAACAATAAATTTTGTTGATTTTAAATTAATTGAAATTAACAAAATAAAAAAAAATGTAGAGAAAGAGTTGCATTTTTGTTATCTTGTTGATATAAGATACTTGACGGTATGAAATGTTCAGAAGACAAAAGGAGAATCAATGGGACTACCAAATGTAGCATATTTTTCAATGGAAATAGCAATAGATCAATCAATAGCAACATATTCTGGTGGGTTAGGTTTCTTAGCTGGTTCACACATGCTTTCAGCAGGTTACCTTCAAATGCCAATGGTTGGTATTACAATGTTGTGGTCTTATGGCTATTACAATCAAAGAATTAATCATGAAGGCAATGTAGAAGTTGCTTATATTAGAAAACATTATGACTTTTTAACTGATATTGATGTTAGTGTTGATGTTGATGTCTATGGTGAAAAAGTAAAAGTAAAAGCATTTAAACTGGAACCTGGTTTATTTGATACTTGTCCGGTTTATTATTTAACCACTGATATTGAAGAAAACTCAGAATGGGCAAGGTCTATATCACACAAGTTATATGACGGAAATGAAAAAATTAGAATTTCACAAGAAACTGTTCTTGGTATTGCTGGTATTAGATTACTTCAAAAAATTGGATACAATTTTGACTGTGTTCATTTAAACGAAGGTCATGCTCTACCTGCTGCGTTTGAATTATTGAATCAATATAATGGTGATTTAAGTAAAGTAAAAGAAAAAGTTGTATTTACAACACATACTCCTGTAGCAGCAGGAAATGAAGTACATTGGGTTGACAATTTACTTAAAGCAGGATTCTTTGCAGGCATATCAAGAGATGTTGCTGTTCAACTTGGCGGTGAGCAATTCTCATTAACCGTTGCTGCTTTAAGAATGTCAAGATTAGCTAATGCTGTTTCACAACTTCATGGTTTAGTTGCTAATAAAATGTGGAGTTGGGTAGAAGGTAGATGTCCAATCAGAGCTATAACTAATGCTGTAAATCTTCATTATTGGCAAGATGATAGAATGAAAACAGATAATCTTGAGGCTTTATTAGAGTCTAAGAAAGAAATGAAAAAAGAAGTATTTGATTTTATTGCAAATACAGTAGGTAAAAAATTAGATCCAAATGTATTAACAATTACTTGGGCAAGAAGATTTGCTGATTACAAACGTGCTTGGTTAATATTTATGGATGAAAATAGAATTCTTAAATTATTAAACGAAAATAAAGTACAACTAATTTTTGCAGGAAAATTCCATCCTGATGACGTAATTGGTAAAGAAATGTTTAATAAAATCTTAAGAAGTTCTTATACAATGAAGAATGTAGTTGTATTAACAGGATATGAACTTGATTTAAGCGGAAAATTGAAGAGAGCATCAGATATTTGGTTAAATACACCATTAAGACCATTTGAAGCTTCAGGTACATCAGGTATGTCAGCTAATGCAAATGGTGCACTTCACTTATCAACTTATGATGGTTGGACTGTTGAAGGTACATTCCCTGGTATAAACGGTTATACTATTGAATATCCTGGTCTTGATGATAATATACCTTGGGAAGAAAGACATAGAAAAGATTACGAGTGTATGATGGATATTATAGAAAATCAAATAATTCCGACATACTATAATGATAAGGTTAAATGGGCAACAATGATGCGTCAAGCTATTAGAACCGCAGAAGCTTACTTTAATTCTGATAGAATGGTTATTGAATACTATAATAGATTGTATAAACCAATAGCTCATGGTTCTGATGAGGGTGGTGTATCAGGTCAAGAATATCAAGAAGCTACTGCTCCAGCTTCTGACGCTTGGACATTCTCTAATATTAAATAATCTTAATTGATATTTATACAATATTAAAAAAGGACTTTTAAATAAGTCCTTTTTTGTGTTCTAATTTATGTATGAAAAGTCAAATAAGAAATTTTGCTAAAAATTATAGAAAAACTATAGATGTAAAAAATTTAAGTTTAAAAATCCAACAAAATTTATATTCATTACCAGAATATGATAAAGCAAAAAATATATTTTCGTATATTTCTTTTGGTGATGAGGTTTGTACACTGGATTATTTTAATAATATTAGTAAAAATTGGTATATTCCAAAAATAGATAAAAATAATCTGCTTGTTATTCCTTATGATAAAGATAATTTAGTGCTTAATAAGTATAATATTTTAGAACCTGGAACTAACGTAAAAAATATTAATCCCAATAAATTAGATATGGTTATAATTCCTGCACTGGCGGCAGATAGGAATGGATATAGAATAGGATATGGTAAAGGCTTCTATGATAGATTTCTTTCTGCTTTAAAAAGTGCTCCAATTAAAGTGACATTGGTTTTTTCTGATTTACTCTTTGAAAATATATATCCTGATAAATTTGATATTTCATCAGATATTATTATTACAGACAAAGAAATTTTGAGAATTAATTGTTAAAAAGTGGTTAATATTGTTTCTTTACTTTGATGTTTAGAGTAAAATTATAATAGTAGAATATATTGGGGAATTATTATGGAATTTTTTAGAGAAAAAAGAAAAATTATTATATCAGCTATAATATTTTGTTTCTTATTGTGGACAGTTGGTTCTATGTTATTCATGATAATTGGTTAAGTAATCGGATTCTGTAATGACATATAAGAGAGTAATAACGTTTTTTTTGTCATTTATATTCCTAATATTAAATTTAGGTTTGACTTGTTATGCAAATAATTCTCAACAGGTAAAAAAAGTAGAACAAAAAAGACTATTAATAAGACAAAAAATAAATTCTCTTAAAAATCTTGAAAGAAAAGAAACAAATAAATTGAGTAGAAATCAGCAAAAACTTGAAAGAAATCAAAGAGCATTACAAAATTCCAAGGACCAGTATTCTAGAAAACAATCAAATATTATTCAGTTACAAAAAGAATTAGATTCTTATCTTTATGAATATAATAAAAGAAATCGTGCTTCTGCTGAAAGAATTAGGTGTATATATAAGAATAATCATTCAATGATTATTGATTTATTATTGTCTACTTCAAGTATTAGCGAGTTTTTAGATAGAATTTATTATCAAAACATTATTATTCAATCTGATAAGAAAAAAATGAAAAATTTAAAAGATGAAGCAAGAAGAATTGCTTTATTAAAACAGCGTTTAGAATTAGAAAAGCGTGAACTATCTGGCATTATAAAAGATATGAATAGAGAAAATTCTAATATTGAAAATACTATCAGGCAAAATAAAGCAATGATAGAAAAAATCCAAAAGGATAAAAGAACATATGAACGTACAGAACGCGAGTTAAAAAGATTATCTGATAATTTAACTTCTATAATATCTAAGTCAACAAAAGATAGTGGAGTTGTTGTAGGAACTGGATTCTTACTTCCTGTTCAAGGCGCAAGAATTAGTTCACCTTATGGCTATAGAGTTCATCCTATTTTTAAAACAAAGATTTTCCATACTGGTATCGATTATGCAGTTCCTTATGGAACTCCAATTAAAGCTTCAAACTCCGGTAAAGTTATATATTCTGGTTGGTATGGTGGTTATGGTAAAGTAGTAATTATCGACCACGGTTCTTGTACTGGTGCACCTACTACTACTTTATATGCACATATGTCAAAACAAATAGTTTCAGTTGGTGATAATGTACTAAGGGGACAAGTAATTGGATATGTTGGTTCTACCGGTTACTCAACTGGTCCGCATGTACACTTTGAAGTTCGTATTAATGGTAAACATCAAAATCCTAATAAATTTTTATAAGGAATAGATAGTGGCAAAAAAGCAAGTATTTATAATTTTAATCTTAATTTTTATAAGTGGCAATTTATCTTTTGCTGCTGATTTTTATCCAGAGCTTGGTTTAGACCCTTTTTATTCCTCATTAAATCCTACTTATACAGATGGAGTGTCTGATAATTTTCAAGAAGAAGAAACTGTTATTAATTTGATAAAGAAAAAACCAAAAGATAATAAACGTAAATCTATATTTAATATATTTAAAAAATCAGATGATGATTCTTTTTCAATTGATAAAAGTAATAATAATGATGTGAATTTTGAAAATAAAATAATTGATAAAGATAAAACTATAGATAATTCAAATACTAAATCTTCTTTTATATTACAAAATTCTGAAGATATACTTATAGAAGAGGATAAAGCAAAAAATTCTGAAATTATTGAAGAAGATACTATAAATAAAAATGATGATTTAATAGACAAGAAGAATACAAAATTTTCAATAAAAGATAGGTTTTCGTTTTTTAAAAAAAAGAAAATAAAAGAAGAAGAACATAAAGTAAATGAAAATCCACAAATAGAATTTAGTGCTGATTATATGGAATATTTTCCTGAAAGATATGAGGTTGAAGCAATTGGTAACGCTAAAATTACTTTTACTAAAGAACATACTGTATTGTCTGCAAATAAAATAATATATAACTACGATAGAAATATATTAAAGGCTAATGAAAATGTAGTGCTAATATCAAAAGATACTGTTACCGAAGGTGATTTTATTAGAATTGATTTAAGTAAACCTGACGGTTGGATAGAAAATCCTGTTACAAAAACAGAGGATATTAAGTTAGATGCAAAAGAGGCTTTCATATATTCAGATAGAATAGAAGAGTATGAAGGTGTAGCAAAAATCTTAAAGAATGAAACATTGGCATTTAGAGCAAATTCTTTTGCTGCGTATGTTGATCAAGGTGGAATTCTTTCTAACAAAAATAACCAAATAACTCCTGAAAATTCAGGTGTATATTCTATAAAAGCAAAAACTATTTATATAGATTCTAAAAAAGATCATGACATTATAACTATAAAGAATGCAGACTTATATTTAAAAAAATATAAAATAGCATCAGTACCATCAGCCAAAATTGTATCTAACAAAAAAAATACTGTTGTAGAGTCAAATATTCCTGAAATCGGTTCGTTAAATATGTTAGGTATGCATGCCGGCCCATCTGTTGTTTTAAATGTACCTGGCGGTTCTACATTAAAATTATCTCCAATAATTACCTATAGTAAAGATAAAATAGGTGTTGGTGGTATAGCCAGATACAGAAATGCATATAACATGACAGAAGTTGCTTATGGTACTTCGAGAGATGAGTTATTAGTTAGAGGAAGACAAAGATTAGCGCCCGGTCTATTATTAAATTATTCAAGATATACAAATCAAAGTGAATGGTTTTTAGGGTATAGAAGGCCAAAATATTCTGCTAATTTAACATATTCAAGAAGAGATTTTGTTAAAGATTTAGGTTTACATTTCTCACAAATGTATTCTGCAGGTATGTTTGTAGATGATGTTCCCGGAGCTGATTTTGGTGATGCTGAAGGTAGATTCAGATGGATGACACAAATGTTTAAGCCATTTTATTCGTATAGAAACGAAGAGGGAAATATTGGTGTTAATATAGGACTTGCTGCACAGACTTCTGCAAGCATTTATACAACTGGTGATGTCCATGGTCTGTTCAGAATAGGACCTGCATTAAATACAAAAGTTGGTCCTTGGGAACAATCAATAATGTACTTACAAGCAGCTATTGCAGGACAGTCTCCATTTGAATTTGACAGATATCGTTATGGTCGTTCTAATTTAATCTTTATTGAAAGCTTAAAAATATGCAAATACATATCAATTGGATATTTAGGTTCTCTAGCTATGAATAGGGATGTTCGTTCAGATGATTTATTTCAAGAAAATAGATTTCTTGTAAGTATTGGTCCTGATTATGCTAAATTAACTATAGGATATGATGCATTTAGACAAAATACAATGTTGCTTCTTTCTATGCTGGTAGGAACACAAGATTCAGAAGTTAAATTTAATAAGACAGTTATAGAAAACCCACAAACTATAGGAAAAACTGTGAAGAAGAAAAAAACAAAGAAGAAAAATTATAAAAAATATTTAAAAGAAAGTATATAAGTTATTTTTTTATAAAACATCCTTCATCTTCTTTATCAATTTTTTTATCAAAATCGTTATCAATTCCATCAAAACAAGAGCCAATTGATTCTTTTGATTCAGCTCTTGGATCTTGTGATTCATATATTTGAGGGATTTTTTGCCATAAGTGTAGAAAAGTATTTTTTGCGAATTCTGCTATTTCTTTATTATCAATTATAAGTACATTTTCATCATTCTTGTAATTTCCACTATAAGTAAAGTTCATAGATCCGATAATTGAAAATCTGTCATCTATAATTATAGATTTCATATGCATCTTACCAGCATAATTTTCAGTTTTTACTTTTATTCCTGATTTTCTTAATTCTTTATGTATTGTGTATTTTGCACTTGCATTAGTTGCATCATTTATAATTTTAATATCAATTCCACGTTCTTTTGCATCCAGTAGGTGTTTTAATATATTTTTATTAGTAATAAAGAAAGCAGAAATATAGATATAGTTTTGTGCATAATCAATTAATTTTATAATATTATTATCAATAATATTATCTTGTGGAGAAAATAAGATATTTATTTTAGTTTTATTGTCAATTTTTACAATATCTTTTATCAAAGATTTCTTATTCTTACTAAAGTTTCCATTATACATTTGCATAAATTCATCAGTATATATTCTGGCTATGTCTTTATTTTTGATTAGTATTGAATAATTTGCATTAAATCCTGATAAATCCGTGCTTGTTATATTTGCACTACCGGTAAATACAACTTTTTTATCTATAATAAAGAATTTGTTATGCATTATTCCTTTAGAATAACTATTTTCATTTGTATTAAAATCAGTAAATGTATGTTTTAATTTTTCGATATCAGGATAATATTTAATATCATTATTTTCATAATTAGATACCCATCTTATTTTTACTCCACGCTTTTTCGCATTTAATAATGATTGATATATTATTGGTTGATTATTAAATCCATATAGGGCAAAGTCTATAGATTCCTTACTATTATCAATTATTTCTTTTAATGCTAAACAAGCTTCTGTATTGCAAGAATTATTAGGAATAAAAATTGAATTTAAATCTAAAAAATATATAATAATATTATTTTTTGAATATTTTTTCTTATAATAAGTATTTAATAAATTCTTTTCACTTACCTTAAATTTAGGTTGATTAAAGCAACATTTTGCAGGTGAATATTTCTTTTCAAGGTTATCTTTATGGATAATTTTATATTGATCTGAACTTTTAGCATTTTGACAAGATAGCTTATGGTATTTTTTACTTTTTTTATTAAGTATTAGATAATTAGATATATTAATACTTTTAATTTTGTTTAATAAATTTTTTTTAGATATTTCGGTATTGTCATAAAAATAACCCGATTTTAATAATTCATCTCTGCAATTTTTATTTTCTATTAAAAGGTTATTATTTTTTATTATTACAAATTTATTTTTTAATAGTTTTTTTGACGTTTCATTAGCTAAATATTCAAGTAGTATTTTTTCATCTAAAGATAAATTTTTAAATAAAAAATCACTTGAATAATCAGTATCAGATTTTATATAATCTATCTCTTCTAGTGTAAAAGGTGTTTTTTCATCAAATATAAAGTTATTATTTGTATCAATAAAAAAACATATCGGTGAATTAATTTTATGAACTTTATATAAAGAAGATTTATCTTTAATGAAGTAAATGCATAAAAAAAGTAAAAAAAATAATATAGTAATCAATAGCTTTTTCATAGAATAATTATAACTTAATATAAAATAATTAGAAATTATGATATAGCAATAATAATAGTCAAAAGACTACTATAACAGTTTAAAAATAAGCGTTAAAATATGTTTTAAATATATTTAATGTACTACATAATTAAGTAAGTGTCTGGTAGTAAAAATGAAAAATTCAAAACTTAACATAGGAAAGCAAATAAAAAAATATAGAGTTTTACGTGGGATGACTCAAAATGATTTAGCTGAAAAAATTGGCTTAACAGAAAAACAAATTTCTAAGATAGAAACAGGTGTTCATTATCCTAAATTTGAGAATTTTGTAAAGATATTGGATATTTTAAATATTGAAATGAAAGACTTCGATAGTGGAATAAATGTACAAAATAAAAATAATATATTAAGAAATAGTATATTAAAAATAATCTATAGAGCCGATGAAACAGAGTTAACTCATTATGCTGTCTTATTAAAACAATTAGAGAAAATCTTTAAACAGAAAAAGAACAAAAAGTAATTTATTGACGAAAGGTTCTTTATTTGCTATAAATACAAGAGCGGACTATATTGAACAAGATAGATAAAGATTAATTAATTCAATGGAGAGGTGTCCGAGTGGTTTAAGGTGCAAACCTGGAACGTTTGTGCAGGGGCAACTCTGCCGGGGGTTCGAATCCCCCCTTCTCCGTTTTTATAACTCTCTTAATAACTTACTTATATATAATTTGAATTTATATAATTTGAAAGTATTCTTTTTTATAATAATAGATTGATTAAAAGAATATTTGTTTTTTTAGTAAAAATAAAAGGACTTTTTTTATTAGCCAAAAGAGAATTTTAAGTTATATCGCGAAAAATCTTAAAAAATCACAAAAAGAAATTCTCTGATTTTGGGTAAAACGCGCAAACCGTAGGATTCTGGCATAAAAAAAGAGACCATAGTCGGTCTCTTCCTTATAAATTTGGAGACGGAGAGATTCGAACTCTCGTCCGGAATGGGATATAAACCTGCATCTACGAGCGTAGGCCTGTTAATCTCGATAAAACTACGGCAACGAACCACTCCTATAGTTTTATCAAAGTAGTTTTAACTGTTACGCAGTTTGATGGCAAAACTTAACTCTACTACCATCATTATAGAGCTGCAACTTGCATGTTAGCGCTATATTAAACGGCAAGTTGGTCTAATATAACGGCTGAACTGCGCCTTACGCAGCAAGAGCTTGTGCTCTTGAAAAATCAGCTTTAATTACGTTATTAGCGTTTATTTTAGTTTGCTTGTTGATAACTCAGAACAGCACTGAGACCCGCAGCCTGATTACACCAATCCACCCGTCAAATCCAAAACGTCCCCATTTATTTAATTTTCAATGTGCTTTTTTATTATTACATATTTATTATTTTTTTCAAGTATTATATAACTACATTAATCCTTTTTCTTTTAAAGCTTTGTATTTTTCATCAATTGAATTGGCATCTAGTGCATTATCTAATAAGCTAGATTGAACTAGTTTGTCAAAATATGTTCCATTTGTGAATTTTGTTCCGGCTTTGTCCATTGCTTTAATAAATTTTTGAATAATTTTATCTGATAATTCTTGAGATTTATTTTGTAATTCTTCAGAATAGTCTGATTCTGCAAAATTAATTCCAAAATGTCCGTCTAACAGAGCAAATAATACATTACCAAATTGCGTATTATTTCCCTTTAGTTTGTCATTTATATCAACAAAATTAATTCTCTGTTTGTCAGTATCAAACATTAAATTATATGGATTGCAGCAATCAATTTCATAACCTTGTTTTGTTATATAAGCTGTATCTTGTATACATTTTTCAAAGGTTGAATCAGGACAATTAGATATGGCTTGAAGATATTTAATATGCTCATTTACAAAGTTTGGTGTAATTTGGTCTGCAAATTCAAATGGTATACCACAAGATTTTCCTGTTTGTTTCTTTAATATGTAATATACATAAGAAAATCTATTTCCATGAGGTATTTCAACTCTTGCTATAGTTTGCCCAATATTTAATTCAGGTGATATATCTTTAACTTCTACAATTTTAGGCTTTTCATTCGGAATTTGGAAGAAATTACCTCTTTTGTATTTTTTTATAACCCAATTGTCATTATTTGGAATTTCATATGTTTCACCTTCAAACCCGGAACCAAGTATTCTCCCTGTTCTTTCTACTATTTCTTCTACTTGTTCTAAAAAATTAGTATTATTACACCATTTTTCAAATTCAGAAAAGCTTTTCTCATCTATATTATTTACATCACATTTATTTCCTTTAAAAGAACAACTTTTTACAAATACATCTTTATTTAAAGTGTTTTTGAACTTTGGGGATTTATTTGTATTACTTAAATAAGAATTTATAATATTATTACTGTATGATACTTTCATAATTAAATTTCCTTTTTTATTTTAAAATTCAAAAAAAAATAAAATTGATAATAAATTTTTTTTTTAAAAGTTTTGTAAACAATACTCAAGAATTAGTACTATAGGGTTATATTTTATAAAGAATTATGTTATAACTACTATAAATAAAAAATGGAGGTTAAATATGACAGTAGGATCATTTGTATTTATGTTACATTCACATCTTCCATATTACAGAATGGCTGGTATGTGGCCTTTTGGCGAAGAAAATTTATATGAATGTATGTCTGAGACTTATGTTCCATTGCTAAATGCAATATCAGAATTATATGAAGAAGAGGGAATAAAAGCTAAGTTAACAGTTGGTATTACACCAATATTAGCAGAACAATTAAATGATGAGCATTTAAAGAATGGATTTGTAGAATATTTAGATTCAAGAATTGCTGCAGTTTCGAAGGATTTAGAAAGATATCCTGATCCTAAAGTTGAACATTCTCAACATTTAAAATATTTAGCAAAATATTATTTTGATTGGTTCAATCATATTAAAGATTCTTTCGTAAATAAATATAATAAAGATTTAATAAGTGCATTTAAAAAATATCAAGACTTAGGCTGTATAGAAATTACTACATCTGGTGCAACACATGGTTTTTCTCCATTATTGGCAACTGATACAAACTTGAATGCACAATTTAAAGTTGGTTCAGATACAACAAAAAGATTGTTCGGAAAGAAAGCAAAAGGCTGCTGGCTTCCTGAATGTGCTTATAGACAAGGATATGAATATATCGGTAAAGATGGGCAAAAAAAATGGAGACCGGCAATTGAAGTTACACTTCAAAATAATGACATAGAATATTTCTTTACAGAATCTCATGTTATAGAAGGCGGTAATTCTGTTGGTAACAGAAGAGTTGTTGGTATATATGGAAATATAGAATATATTCCACTTCCTCAAAGAGAAGCAACGGGATATGATACATATTCTGCATATTGGCTTCCTGACGCACAAGTTGCAGTTATGGGTAGAAATGACAGAGCAGGTTTCCAAGTATGGTCTGCTGCTGATGGTTATCCTGGTGACGGCGTTTATAGAGAATTCCATAAAAAAGATGATAAATCAGGTATGAATTACTGGAGAATTACTTCTCCAAATACTGATTTAGGAGATAAAATGCTATATGATCCTGTATTAGCTATGAATCAAGTTAATTCTAATTCTGACCACTACACTACACTTTTATTCCATCTTTTAAATGACCATAAAAAAGCTACAGGAAAAGAAGGTCTTTTAATGGTTTCATTTGATACTGAATTATATGGTCACTGGTGGTTTGAAGGTGTTGAATTTATAAAACAAGTTATTAGAAAGCTAAATAATTTTGTACCTGAAATTGAAAGATGTACTGCTGGTGAGTATTTAGAAAAGCATCCACCTGTTGATACTATTCAAATACCGGAAAGTTCTTGGGGACAAGGCGGTCATTTCTATGTTTGGTTAAATCATTTAACAGAATGGATGTGGCCGATAATTCATGCCTGTGAAAAAAGAATTATTGATATTGTTTCTAAATATGAGAAAATACCTGAGGATAAGCTTTTACATAGAGCATTAAATCAACTTGCAAGAGAAAACTTATTGTTACAAAGCTCTGACTGGCCATTCCTGATAACTACATGGCAAGCCAAGGATTATGCAACTGACAGATTCAATGAACACGTTGAAAGATTTTCTTTAATTGCTGATATGATTGAGTCTGGTAATATAAATGATGAGGAATTAAAGAAAATAGAATCAATTGATAATTGCTTCCCTGTAATTGATTATAGGGTATATTTGCCAATTGAAGAAGGAAAAATTCCTCAACAAGAAGCTAAATTAGCTCCTTTATATAAATAATTATATTCAATTATTATTTAAAAAGAGAATGCATTATGTATTCTCTTTTTTTTGTTTCTCATATATTAAGTTCGCTATTTCTAAATCTATTGGGTAAGTAATTTTAATGTTATTAACGCTGCCATTTACTATATATATGTCTGCTAGATTGTATTTTAAAACAAGACTGCAATCATCCGTATTTTCTGTAAGATTATCATATATTGCAAGTTCATGTGCTTTTTTAATAGTTTCAAGCTTAAAACATTGTGGAGTTTGACACCTTCTTAAAAGTTTTCTATTCAAGTTACTTTTAAGAAGATTATTGTTATCTATTTCAAATATTGTATCAGATGATTCTATCGCAACATTAACTGCATTATAATTACTAAGTGCCTCAATACAATTAGAAATTATTTCATCATCAATAAAAGGTCTTACAGCGTCGTGTATTAAAACGTTGGAATTAATATCTTTTATAGCAGAAATACCTATATAGGAGCTCTGCTGTCTTGTCTTTCCTCCTGGAAGAACCTTTAATACTTTCTCATAGTTATTTTTTATAAGTATATCTTTAACTTTATCAATATATAAAGGATTTGATACTATAATTATTCCTGATATTAGATTATGTTTATCAAACTTTTCTATTGTATGTTCAAGTATAGTTTTTCCTGCAATAATTGCAAATTGTTTTGGAATTTTAAGACCAGCTCTTTCGCCGCTGCCTGATGCAAGAATTATTGCATAATTATTCATTTTTATCATAACTTTCTTTTTTTAATATGACACCTTGAACTTCTTTTTGTAGATTTAAAGAATCTTGTAAGCTATTTTTTAGTTCAGCGGCAGTATTTGCATTATAAAATTTTCCTGAAGTAACTAAAGCAACACACTTAAGCTGATTATTTGCATCTTGATCTCCAATAGCAAGTGCTATTACATCAATACTAATATCATCTCTTGTTTTCATAAGCTCTATTATAAAGTCACAAGGACTTTCATCACAATTTTCACCACCATCACTAATAAGTATTATTCTTTTTTTAGTTGTTGTATCTGCAAAATCAAAAAATGCCGCCTGCTTTAATGAATATGTAATTGGAGTCCACCCTACTGCATTAATTGAACTTAGTCTTGAATATATATTTATTGCATTATTTTGTTGAATAGGTGATACAAGTTGTGATGCAGTACAACTTTGTCTTGGAGTAAAACCTGTTTTATGACCATATACCCTCATACCAACAGCTGTTTGAGGGGGAATCATTTGCAAAATTTCTTTCATAGTAGATAAGGCAATATCAATTTTTGTTCTATTTCCTAATCTTTCATTCATACTATTAGAAAAATCAACTATAAATAAAATTTTTTCTCCGGTGTTATTATTTAAATTTTCTTGAGAATTAAATTTATAATTATTCGGTGTTGAATATGTAAAATTTGGTTCAGCTAAACATAGATTGCAAAATAGAAAAATTATTATAAATGTGTATATAAATATATTTTTATTCATTATCCACCCTGTGTATTTATACTATCAAAAAATGTTTCTTATGTCATTATCCTACAAGAGATATTATATATCGAACTCAAAAGAGTATTTTGAGTATTTAATTCTTGATGGTGGTTTTCTTTGATCTGGTTTATTATTGTAAATCATATTGTCTTTTAGCTTAACATCTTGAGTTGAAAACCCAGATGGTGAAAATCCATGTGAATAACTATTTGTAGTAACTTTTTGATCTGTATTATTATCAAGTGATATGTTATTTGTTGTAATATTTGGAGTATTAATTTTTGAATTAGTATTTATTATTGCAGTTTCAATAGATACAAAGAGATCTTGTGCATTTGTTACAACATAATATTTACCATTTGTTGCGTTTGTAATACAAGATAATTGAGAATATGCATTTTCATCTGTAGATATACCTATGACATCTATTCTAATATCATTACGTTTAGACATTATTTCCTTAATATAACGGCAAGGGTCATCACCACAGCCTTCTTGTCCATCTGTAATCAGTACAATATGTTTAAGAGATGAACTTGAAATAAAGTCATTATTTATTGCTTGGCGAAGAGAATATCCAATTGGAGTTTCACCAAAAGGTCGCATATACGCTGATAATTTATTTTTTACACTTGATTTATTTCCCGATGATATTGGAACTTCAAGTCTTGATGCTTTGCAATCACCATTAGTATTGATTCCTGAACCAGAACGATACATTGTTAATGATTTTTCATCTGGACCAAAAATTCTTAAACCTATTTTTGTATTATCAGGTAATTTGTCTATTACATTATGTAATGCACTTATTGCATAGTTAATTCTTGGCTGGTCGGTTAATTTTTTTTGCATTGATGATGAAAAATCTAATATTATTAAAATTTCTTCATCACTAAATTGTATTGAATTAATTTTACTATCATCACCTGTATATTGAGTATATCCATAACGTCCGCCAAAATCATCATATGAAAAGGCATTTAATTGCAGACAATATAATAATAGTAATATAACTAATATTGACAATAGTTTATTATACAATTTATAATCCTTCTTCAAGATATTAAAAGTTTATCAAAAATTTTCTTAATAGTCACTATTTATCTGTTTCAAACATATAATTTTTATAATTAATAATATTTCTTTGTGAAGGAGTATATTGTGAAAATTTAGAATATGAACTAAATTTAGATAGAACAGAAAGAAAAGCAAAATCCATTTGATCTGGATTGTTTGCATTTTTAACTTCTCCGCCTGTATATTGGGCAAGACATTTTAATTGATGTATTGCTTTATCTTCTGTTACATTAATTGCTATTACATCTATTTTAATATCTTTTCTAACTGAAGTGATTTCTTTTATAAATTGGCATGGATCTTGATCACAACCTTCTTCTCCATCTGTAATTAGAATAATATGCTTTGGATTTGCAGAAATAGAAAAGTCACTTGTAATTGCAGTTGCTAAACTGTATGTCATAGGTGATAGACCTAGTGGAAATATAGAATCAAGATTAACTATTATATTATCTATATTATTTGATTTAATTGGGTTCAAAAGTTCTGTTGCTCTACACATTTTTTGTGGTGAAAATATATAACTAACCATGCTCGGATTTAATGGTATGCCAATTATTCTTAATCCGATTTTTTTTGATGAATCAGTTCTTGATAATATCTTTTTTATGACATCAACCATTAGAATATACTTTGGTTGATTATCTATTTCATACATCATTGAAGTACTTGCATCAAATAAAATTAATATTTCTTCTTCTGCTTTTGCTGTATTTACAGAAAAAAGCAGAAAAGATAATGTTAATAGAATAAATGTTAATAACTTTCTCATATATTAAAGTTTAACAAAAAATCAGTATTATGTCATTTAAAAAAGAGACTCATTTTTGAGTCTCTTTTAACATTAACAACCAATTCCAAGCATTTTTTTATACCAACTAAATGTTTCAATATCACAACCATTAAAAGTAGTTTTTAAAGATTGCATTTTAAGGTATTTTTCAAATTCTTCTGTAAATTTTGAAGTAATGGAAGATGAATTTTGTTTTAAATCTGTAGCATTATTAGACATAGAACCCTCCGTAAATTTTTATTATAAACACAAAGTATATAGCTTTTTTATATAATTATTTTAACATTTTATTTACATTTTTTCATTTTGTCTAATTGAGCTATATTATGAAACAATATATATCGTTGAATTGTATATATGTAAAATTTGATTAACTTAATTGTTTTTTTAACAATTAAGTTAATATCATCTTAAATATAATTTGGATTAATTGAAAGCCATTGATAAGTTTGTTTTTCATAATCAATAGGAGTGTCAACAATAAATGTACCGCCAAATCTTCCTCTAGAAAAGGTAAGATAACCTTGTCCTGCCAAAGAATTCATTGCTTTTCGTATTGTATTTGTGCTAACATCAAACTCTTTAGATAAATCTTTCATTGATGGAAGTTTATCACCAATTTTATATTTTTTTGTTATTAAATTTATAATTTGTGATTCTATTTTTTGATAGCTGTAAAATGCTGCATCTTCAGCTTTTGAGAAAATTGAATTTTCTTTCAATGGTTCGTAAGATCTTTCTAATGGATTTTTTGCAAGGATCGTACCATAACGACCTCTTCTTGATATCAAAATTCCTTCCGATGATAGTTTTGTAATACTATCATGTATAGTTTTTACACTAACATTTAATTCTGACGCTAAATATTCATGAGACGGTATTTTATCACCAATTGCATATTTAGATGCAAAATATTTTTTTAGTTCAATTGTTAGTTTATCGACTAAAGTGTCTGCTTTTAAAACATCTGTATTCCTATTTTCCAAATAGACTACTTGTGGATAATTTTTTAATATCCAGTTTGAATCATTGCCTCTTGATTGTTTTGATTCTAAAATACCTTCTTTGCATAAATATTCGTATGCTAATCTTGTTGTGTTTTGAGAAATACCAAGAATTTCAGACATTTTTCGAGTTGATGGTACACTTTTATTTAATGAAAAATCTTTTTGAATTATAAATTTTTTTATAGCAAGTATTGCCTTATCACGTCTTGATGTTGACTTTATCATATCAGATGATGGATTTGTAACATTAGAAATCATTGTTCCAATCTTTTGTTTAGATTTTAGTAATCCTTCATCTTCAACATATCTTATAGCATTTTGAACGGTTCCAACACTAACACCAAGATATTTTGATAAATCTGTTTTTGAAGGTATAATATCATTCTCTTTAATTTTATTTTTTGAAACAGCAGATAATATCCAATTTATAATCCATTTTTTTATTAGAGAGTCTTTCGGTTCATATGAAGAAGTAAAATCAGGAATTTCATTCGGTAAATCAGTTATTTCAATTTTTCTTGGCATTGTCTTTATTTCTGCTTCCATATAGAACCTCCGATTTTTTTATTTATTATAAGTCAGATTATTATTTTTTTTGTTATTATTAAGTATATAAGATTAATATTTCGTAACTTTAAATAAATAATTATTATTAAACTATTCCTTCTTTAATGGCTTTAACAGCAGCTTGGGTTCTGTCGTCTACGACTAATTTTTGAATAATATTACATACATGAGCTTTTGCAGTGTGTTCGCTTATACACAAAATCTTTGAAATTTCTAAATTTGATTTACCATCAACTACAAGTTTTAATACTTCATATTCTCTTTGTGTAAGATTTGAATGTGTGTTTTTAAAAATTGCCCTTGAGGTTTGCTTTTGAGGTATTATTTTATCATTTTTTTCTCTCAATACCGGTACAATTTTAGGGTCAAGCCACATTGCTCCATCATTAACTGTTTTTACAATATTCATTAATCTATCTGTATTAACATCCTTTAATACATAGGCATAAACGCCTAATGATAATGCTTTTAAAATTTCATCCGGCGAATTATGAGATGTTAATATTATTGTTTTTGAGCTGCATTCTTTGCTGTTTAATGTTTTTAATACATTTAAACCTGACATATCAGGCAGTGAAATGTCAAGTATTATTACATTTGGTTTGTATTGAAATGCTTTATCTATTGCCTCTTTGCCGTTTTCGGCCTCTGCAACTATGTTAAAAGCCTTGTTGTCTGCAAATAGTGATTTTATGCCTATTCTCAGTAGTTTTTGATCTTCAACAAGCATTAGACTAATTATACAATTTTCCATTATTCCCTCCCAATTGAAATAATAGAAATATTATTTGTTTGTTTTATCCCTCTGATTAAAAAATATTTGTATATATATTTTTTTTTAATAAAAATAATAATTCTAAAATTTTAAATAAAAAATTTAAATTTAATTTTTTTAATTCTTTATTTAATATCTAATAGATATATAGCAATAAAAATAAACAATTCTTATTTATATCTATTAGTAATATAGCAATAAAGTTATACAATATTTTTGAGAAATTTTGTATGTGATATTCTATTTGAGTTATTTTGTTCAATAACTCGATTATTAATTATAGTAGAAGAGTCTAAATTCAAATTTATGTCTTTATAGGTAATGCCACTTCTTGTTTCGATTAACTTTAAATCGTAATTAGTAAGTGGGTAAAAAATGTTATTTTTATTTTTAGATGCAATTGTTCCAAAATCTTCATTATTTAAAATTGTTTTACCAACATTAAGATTTAATTCTAATAGCGCACTTCTAAATGGAGTAGAGCGAGAATAAGATATAAGAATAGAATTATTGTGCATAGCATTACTAATTAGACTTAAGAAATCAATGGTCCAAAGAGACGGATCTTTCTGTGGAGAGAAAGCGTCAAGAAATATAACATCATAAGTACTATGTATATTATTTAGTATTATTCTGGCGTCATTGAAGTGATATTTAATTGATTTATTTAAGAATAAATGTGAAATTTCATCCTTAGAATTACTAAACGATATATAATTATAATATATATTATGTAAGAAGGTGCCTTTTTGAGGGGTCTGCATTGTTTTATATGGTGATTTTGATAAAAAATATATCAAATTTAACATATCTTCGTCAAAAAAATGCTTATTTTCTAAATTAAGGCATTCTTTTAGTTCCATATTCAAATCATCTAATCTGATATTATTCTTTAGAATTTCATTTAATAAGAAAAACTTTATGCTTTGATTATCTATTCCATCTTTTATAAATGGTGAAATCTTAACAAGAGAGTCATCTATATCTATACAATCTATAATTAATTCCTTATCAATAAATTTATTTATAAATGCTTTTAAGTTGTATCCAATTCCTGTACATATATCTAATAATTTTATATTATTTTTATTCTTTAAAATTTCATAAGATGGAGAAATAAATTTCTCATTTGATTCTTTATATGCACCTGTTTTTGAATGATATATATCACCTATTCTTAAATTATATAAGCCTGTTGAATTGTCATCTGTTTTAAAAAAATTATAATTTTTCATATCTATATTTAATTATAGTTTATATATAATTTAATTCCATTTATTCATATAACTTTACGATATATAACAATAATAATTTAATGTTGTTCAATATTTTATAGTTATATATCTATTAGATTTAATTTGATAAATAAACTTTTATAAACAATTTTTTTATTTTTATTATTTATTATAAAATTTTTAATAGGTATACATTATGAAATATGATTTAGTTGTTTTTGGTGGTGGAACATCAGGTATTGCTGCAGCATACATTGCAGCAAAACATGGAATTAATACTTTACTGGTTGAAAAATCAGATGTACTTGGAGGCAGTATAACTCAAGGACTTGTTATTCCATCTATGAAAATTGATTCTGATGGCATAAATATTGAGTTTTTTAATGATTTAAAGATTTTTGCTGATAAATATTCTGCTAGACATACTTATATTGATGGAAATGAGGCTTGGTTTAATCCTGAACTATTGAAAATAGTCTTTGATAAGATGCTTTGTAGTGTTAAATGCAGTGTATTATTCTCATCTGAGCCATTTAGTATCTCATATGATCAAAATATTAACTCCTATAGTATAAATTTATCTCATAAATTATTATCGATATATATCGAGTCGAGTTATATTGTAGACGCAACTGCAAATGGAAAAATTTTTAAACTTCTAAATTGTAATTTTCAAAATGATGACGAAAAAAAACAATCTCCAAGTTTAAGATTTATTATGTCAAATATTGATATAAAATCATTTACAGATTGGCTTTATAAATTTGATACAAACAGAGATGTTACTACAGTCGAGTATACAGAAAATCAGATATACTTATCAACTGCATGCACATGGGATGAGCATAAAAACTGGGCTTTATCCCCAATATTTAAAAAGGCAGTTTGTGATGGTGTCCTTGAATATGAAGATACAGCGTATTTTCAGGTATTCTCAATCCCTCAAATGCCTGACGCGCTTGCTTTTAACTGCCCAAGAATTATATTGGATGATAGTGAAGATATTAATGATCCATTTGTTTATTCTCGTTCTTTAAGGCAAGCTAGAGAGAGAATATATAGAATATCTGAATTCTGTAAAAAATATCTTAAAGGCTTTCAAAATGCTTATATTTCCCATATTGCCGATATGCTGGGACAGAGAGAATCTTACAGAGTAAAAGGTAAATATACTATGACTGTTGATAAAATATTAAGTGGGGAAAAGCCTGATAATATTGCACTTGCTTGTGATTATCCAATTGATATACATACAAATAAAAATAATACAGACCTCCTAAGATATACAAAACACAAATATTATCTGCCTGTTGAAGCCTTAATTTCTGATAAATATAATAATTTATATGCTGTTGGAAGAATTTTAAGTGCAGACTTTCAATCACAATCAGCATTAAGAACCCAAATAAGCTGTTTTAGCATGGGAGAAGCAGCAGCTAAAGACATTTTAAATAAAATTAATCTAAGTAAAATGCAGTAACAACTTTATGAGAGTCTTCTGCATGCTGTATCGCTTTATGTAGAGTATTTGATGTATGTGATAAGAAACAAATTAATTGCTGACATTCATCAATAATTTCTCTATTACATATTCTACTTGCATCAGCTAATGTCATCATTGAACGATCAGGATGTTCTAATATATTTGGAACTCCTATTAATTGATCTTGTACATCAGATGGCTGTTGTCCTATAGTTTGTGGTAATATTACTCTTAATTTTTCAGGGTTAGCTTTCATTGCACCTCTAATAGCAGCAGCATTTGTTCCACTTGAACCGCCACTTGTTATTACAGTATTCCCCTGTATTACAAGCGCATAAGATAAAATTTCAATAATTTGTTGATGAGTTATTGGTAAATTTCTACTTCCTATTATTGCAACTTTCTTTGCTGATTGTTGTATTGTTGCTAATTCCATTGCTAGTGCATCTAAAGTGTTTGGATCACTTGACTTTACTGTATCTAAATCTTCATCAAGCGGTACCATTATTTGTTGTTCATTTTTATTCTCGTCTGACATATATCTTCCTATTTGCCTGTAAAATTTTTTTTATAAAAATATAATACCACATTTTTGGAAAAATAAAAGATGTTAATAATTTTACAGGTTTTACATTCATATTAGTAAATAGTACTTTGAATAATAAATTTTTCAATTTATAATATTATGTAGAGCTTAGTTTTTTATAATTAATTATGACAAATATACTAGAGGGATTGAATAGGGAGCAGAAAGAAGCTGTACTTCAGGATAGAGGTACTATACTTGTTCTTGCTGGTGCTGGATGCGGTAAAACTAAAGTTTTAACTACAAGAATTGCTAATCTGGTTGAAAATGGAGTATCACCATACGAAATTTTAGCAGTAACGTTTACAAATAAAGCTGCAAAAGAAATGGTGGAAAGACTTTCTAAAATGGTTGGTGAAGAAAAAGCAAAAAAAATGTGGATTGGCACTTTTCACTCTATTTCAGGAAGGATTTTAAGAACAGACATTTCTGAATACAAAGATGAAAATGGCAAATCCTATGATAATAAATTTGTAATATATGATGAAACTGATTCTAATTCAATTTTAAAAGCTGCTATCAAAAATTGTTCTTTAGATGAAAAAATATACCAACCTAAATTATTAAAAACTATTATTTCTAATGCTAAAAATAAAATGCTTGATGCATATTCTTATGCTACTCGTGCAAGAGACTATAGATCTGAAAAATATGCGCAAATTTTTCTTGAATATCAAAAACAATTGCAGTCAAATAATGCCCTAGATTTTGATGATATGCTTGTTCTTACTGTTAAATTACTTGAACAGTCCGATATTGTTAGAGAAAAATATTTTCAAAGATTTAAGCATATATTAGTTGATGAGTTTCAAGATACAAATATTTGTCAATATAAATTAATCAAATCAATATACACAAATAATAAAGAGGAAGAAGATATTCCTCTTGGAAAAAGTTTATGTGTAGTAGGTGATGTTGACCAATCCATATACAGTTGGAGAGGTGCAGATTATAGGATTATCCTTAATTTGCAATCTGCATTTAAGAAAACACATCTAATAAAATTGGAACAGAATTATAGATCTGCAGAAACAATATTAAATGCTGCAAATGCAGTAATTTGTAATAATCAACAAAGAATAAGTAAAAATTTATATTCTAACCTTGGTAAAGGGCATAATTTAAGCTTATATCAAGCTAATGATGAAGCAGATGAAGCATTAAACCTAGTAAGAGAAGTAAAAAGACTTTCACTTACAAAATCACTTTCTGATATTGCTGTTCTGTATAGGACAAATTCTCAATCAAGGGCCATTGAAGAAGCTTGTATGGCAAATAACATTCCATATAAAGTTGTTGGTGGACTGAAATTCTATGACAGAAAAGAAATTAAGGATATTATTGCATATTTAAAATTAATTTATAATCCAAGTGATTCACAAAGTTTAAGAAGAATAATTAATGTTCCAAAAAGATCTTTAGGCTCCGGAACTGTTGATAAACTACTTCATATTGCTAAAAACTCAGGTTTAAAATTTATGGAGATTTTACAAGATATAGAAGAATATAATGAGTTTACTCCTGCATATAAATCTAAATTATCAGAATTTTACAATTTAATTATTGATTTTCAAAATCAATTTAATAAGATGGATTTACCTGCATTTATTGGTTATGTTTTAGAAAAATCCGGATATATACAAGATATTAAAGAAAATGAAGATGAAACAACGGCTGAAGCAAGAATTGATAACCTTCAGGAATTTCTAAGTGTTGCTAAAGAATTTGTTCCGCAAGATAGTGATATCTTAGGGGAGTTTTTATCACAAGTTTCTCTTGTAAGCGATATTGACTCTTATGTGGATGATTCAAATTCATTAACACTAATGACTCTTCATAGCGCAAAAGGACTTGAATTTGATACTGTTTTTCTTTGCGGTCTAGAAGAAGGTATTTTCCCTCATAGTCGCTCTCTTGACGCTCCGAGTGAAATGGAAGAAGAAAGAAGACTTATGTATGTTGGAATAACAAGAGCCAAAAAGAATCTTTACTTGAGTTATGCTAAGCGAAGAAAGATGTGGGGAGAATATAAGTATTACAACCCAAGTAGATTTATATCTGAAATTCCTCAAGATTTAATTGATTACAGTGAATCATCTTACTCCGATGCAAATTCTTCATATAGTCAAAATACAACATTTAAGAAAGCCGTTGACACAATTAAAACAAGAAGGTTAGATGAAAACCCGGATGGAAGTATTAAATCAACTACTTCTTTTGGAAAAAGCTTTATTGCACCTCAAAAACGTGTTCAGCATAATACTACTTTTGTTGTTAAAAGTAAAAGTAATCAAGCAAATGCTGATCAAAGAAAAAAACTGGAAGAAGATAAGATGAAGGATTTCTTAGAGAATAATCCAATAAAGAAAATGTTGTTAGAAAAGAAACAAAAAGAAGCTGACGATAATAAAATTAAAATTAATACAGAACAACTTTCGGCAAATATTCATAGTAATTCAGAGATGTATAATGCAGGTGATAGAGTTTTTCATTCAAAATTTGGTGTTGGAAAAATTGATGAAATTAAAAAAATAGGGTCATCTTCAATGTTAATTGTTGACTTTGGTAAATTTGGAAAAAAAGCTCTTGATGAAGCATTTGCTCAATTGAAAAAATTCTAAATATTATAAAATTAAAATAAATAAAATTTATATAAAAAATATAGCACTTTTTGTAAGTCAAATGTTTTTATATATATAAGAGAATAATTTTTGAAAGAGGTTATATAATGGCTAGAGTTTTAATTTCAATGCCTGAAGAATTTTTAAACAGAATTGACCAAGTTGCTGAAGGCGAAAACAGAACCAGAAGTGAATTAATTCGTGAAGCATTAAGAACTTACATTCACAAACAAAAAGTTAAAGAAAATGCGCTTGCAATAAAAAATGCAAGTATATTAGAAAGTTTACTTGACTAATAGGCTACAGACTTAATAATTGGAGATTGGGGAATTAAAAAGAAGCTATTTATATAGCTTCTTTTTTTAATAATGTTATCACTTCTGTATGATAAGTATTTGGAAACATATCAATTGGTTGAACTATTGTTGGACTGAATTTATTCTCAGTAAGAAATTTTAAATCTCTTGCGAGTGTAGAAACATTGCAACTTACATATACTATATAATTATTTGTTAAAGAAATTAAATTTTCCAATGCTTTTAAATCACACCCTTTTCTTGGCGGATCAATTACTGATACGTCAAATTTTATATTATTTTTCTTTAAGTTTTCAAAGCTTTTAGCAGCATCGCCATTTATAATTTCAATGTTTTTACAATTATTTAACTCAACATTATACTTAGCGTCGATTGAAGCAGATTCAACTTCTTCTATGCAAACAACACTTGATGCAATATCGCTTAGCCATATTCCAAAACTAGATACCCCAGAATATGCATCTAATATAGTTGGATTTGTAATATTTTCTTTTATTAATTTTTTAACTGTTTCAAACATTAATTCCCCGCAATATGGATTAACCTGAAAGAAACTATTTGCACTTATTCTAAACTTTTTATCTGATATGTTTTCTATATAATAATCATCACCTAGAATAATTTGTGTTTTTTTCCCCATTATTACATTTGATTTATTTTGATTAAAGTTTATGCATACACCTTTAATCATGGGGAATCTTTTTGCTAATATATCTGCAATTGTTTTAAATTTTGTGTCTATTTTATCTTTATTTACAGTAAAAATTATTATTATATTTTTTAAGTCAGAAGATAGTCTAAAAATTATATGTCTTAGCTCTCCTATATGTTTTCGTTCGTTATATGCAGTAATATTTAATTCTTGAGCTTTTTCTTTTATAAATTCCATCATTTCATTGATTAAAGGATTTTGCATAGGACAATATTTAATATTTATAAGCTCATGAGAAGACTTCTTATAATATCCGGCAATAATTCTTCCTGAATTTTTTTGAGATACTGGATATTGAACTTTGCACCTGTATTCTGATATCTTCGGTGATGGAATTATTTGATTAACTTCTATATCTATTCCTGTAATATTTTTTAGAGTTTCTTTTACTATATTTTCCTTTTGTCTTAGTTGTTCTTTATAGTCTATATGTTGCCAATTACAACTACCACAAATATTACTAAGAGCACATATTGGCTTTATTCTGAATTTTGATGGTTCAATTATTTCAACAACATCAGCAACTAAATAATTTTTATTTATTTTTTTTATACAAATTCTAACAATATCTTCAGGACATACATTATCAACAAAGACAGGAATATTATTAATTCTGGCTAATCCTTTACCTTCATTTATAAGTTTTTCTATCTTTACAGTATATTCTTCATTAATAAGCATAACTTAATAGCTCTTCTTTTACTTTATTTATTACACTATTCCAATCATTAATCTTAGTTTGTCTGAAAATTTCAATACTATTGTACCATGGTGTTGTTTTTGTATCATTAAACCAACGCCACTCTGCAGTATAAGGAAGTAATAGTAAAGTCTTTATACCTAAAGCACCTGCCATATGAGCAATTGATGAATCAATTGTAATTAATAAATCTATATTATAGAGAAGTGCCGCTGTATCATCATAATTTTTAATATAATTATTTAGATTATATAATCCCTCAATATTCTCAACTCCATTTTCATATTGGAACGAATACCATGTTATATTTTTCAATTTTAATATATGTGATAATATATCAAAACTTATTGATCTGTTTTTGAAAATTTTTTTATTTCCTTGCCAAAAAAGACCTATTTTTTTATTGTTATTATTAAAAATATCAAGATTTGAAAAATATTTTATAAGATTTTTATCAGGTTTTAAATAACCCTCAGGATGTGGAATATTATTAAAATCCATACCTAAAATGTACTGCAAATCCATAATTGAAATTACAGTATCATATTCAATATCCGGTGTCTTGCTTTTAGGAATAACTGTTATATTAGGAAAATTTCTGCTTAAAATAGAAACAAGAGTTTTATCGGTTTGCAGTGTTATGTTTTTTGTAATCTCATATAAATTATTAATATATCTGGAATACATTATAGTATCGCCTAATCCGCAGTTTGAATATAACAATATATTTTTATTTTCTATATTTATACCCTCATTCCAATATTTATCCTTAAATATTTCAATAAATTTAGTATCTTCACTTCTTTGTTTATATAACTTCATTCCTTTAGCAAATTCTTTATTAGTCAAAAGCATCATGCCAAGTGTAATTTTGCTTTGCTTAGCATCCGGTTCAATTTTTAGAATATACTCAAGTATTGATTTAGCTTCATTTAATTTACCCAAATACTTTAATGCTACAGCTTTACCGTGAAGATAGTTTGTATTGTTTGGGGAAATATCCAGAGCTTTATTGTAAGACTCTAGTGCTAACTCGTACTCACCCATATCCATATAATTAATTCCTAATAAAGAATATGCCTCATGTTTTGAAGTATTTAGAGTTAACAAATAATTTAAAATTTCTATACTTTTATTATTTTCATACAATTCTCTGTATAGTTGCGCTAAATTTAATAATACATTTTTCTCATTTGGAGCAATTTCTCTTGCTTTAAGAATATACTCCATTGCTCGATTTTTATCTTTATCTTTGTATAAAATGCATAAGTTTACCAGAGTTTCGGCATGGTTTGGCTTAATTTTTAGTACATTAAGATAATTTAGCGTTGATTTATCAATTTTATTAATTTTAGAATATAAAACTCCTAGATTAAAATAATATAAATAATCATTTGGATTTATATAAACTGCTTTTTCTAAAGACTTGATTGCATCTTCAATATTATTATCCAACTCATATAATGTTGATAATAAAGTATAAACTTCTAGTGCATCTTCTTTTATGATTAAGCATTTATTAGCATATTTTATTGCATCTTTTATTTGATTTATATCTTTATAAGTTATTGAAAGATTATAACAAGCATTAAAATTCTTAGGATTAATTTCTATTGCTTTTGTATAACATTCAATTGCTTTATTAAAATTATTATTACATTTATATGCAATAGCAAGCGAATAATAAATATCATCATTTTGACTTTTCTCTAATGCTTTTTCTAATAACTTTATAGCATTATCTATTTCTTTATTTGATAAATATGCCTTTGCAAGATTAGATAAAATATAGACAGAATCATTTAATACTAAAGCTTTAGATAGTAAATTAATTGACTTATTGTATTCCCCTTTTGAAATACATAATAAACCATACAAGTTTAATATATTAACGTCTTGAGGAGAAATGTCTAAAAGCTTTATATATAACTTTTCAGCTTCTTCAAGTTTATTTTCTGTATGTAATTTATATGCCTTATCCGAAATTTCTTTATAATTTACTGTCATAAAATTATATATTATTTTCTATTTCTATCTTTATTCTATCAATTACACTATCCCAGTCATTTGGAATATTTTGTTTGAATATTTTTATTGAATTATACCATTCAGTTGATTTTTCATTATAGAACCAACGCCACTCCGAATCATATGGTAGCATTAAATAAGTTCTAATTCCCATTGCACCTGCTAAATGAGCTATAGATGTATCAATTGTTATTAATATATCAATATTTTTTAATAAAGCTGCAGTATCTGAGTAGTTTTGAATATAAGGCGATAAATCAATAATTTGAGATTTTTCTTTAATGTCGTTTGATTCAAAATCAATATTTGTTAACTGAAATGAATAATATTTACATCTATCTATTAAAAAAAGAGGACTAAAATATTTTAACTTTGCAGATCTGTTTCTTAGTGTAGTAGGATTACCTTGCCAAAAAAGACCTACCTTAATTTTATCGTTATTAAATATGTCTAATTTCGCTTTTTCTTTTATTAATTCTTCTGATATATCTATATATTTTTCAGGAAATGGAATATTATTAAAATCCATATTTAAGTTATATATTAATCCCATTTCCGGCGTTGAAAAATCATAACAGCTTTCATCTATATCACATTCTCTGTTAATAACATCAACATTCTTAAAATTATATTTTAATAAATCTACAAGAGAATCAGGAGCTGTAAGCGTAATGTGTTTAGCTTTCTGAGATAAAATATTTAAATATCTAGAGAACATAATTAAATCACCAGCACCGTGAGCAGAATAAACAAGTATATTTTTCCCCGATATATCCTCTTTATTCCACAACTTTTTCTTATATATATTAATCTTATTTAAAATGTTCGCAGGCAGCTCGGACCTGAACTTAGAAAATATTTGCTCAGAAATACCATATTTTTCACCAACTTTAAGTTTATAAAAATATTTACTTGCCTTTTCTGCCGCATCTTTTACTGTATGACTTTTTGTATGCCAGTTATAATAATATTCTTCAACTTCTTTAAAGTTCTTCTTTCTTAAATGGATTATTGTCAAATCTTGTATTACTGCAGGAGTTTTTTCTAATTTATTAAGTATTTCAAGAGCTTTATCATCATTTCTATGACAAGAATATGCATAAGCAAGTGAACATTTTGCTCCATCATCATTAGGATTATATTCTAATGACATTTTATAATATTTTATAGCGTTATTATAATCAAACAATTCTAAATAGGCATCTGCAACCATTGAGTAATACATAGAATTTTTAGTATCAATTTGAATTAAACCTAATGCAATAGCTAACGCATTATCAAAATCTAACATATCAACATATACACTATATATGCAAAATAAAATATTTGTATCATCAGGAAACTTATTATGTGCTTCAATATAAATATTTAATGCTTCATTCTTATCAATATTTCTATATATCTGAGCAATATTTAAAAGTGCCTCTTTATTATTTGGTTCAATATTAAGAACCTTCTGAAAATATGTTACAGCATCATTATAAATCTCAAGATTCTTATAAAGAACACCCATTCTATAGAATATATCAGGATTTTCAGATATTTCCGAAGCTTTTATTAAAAAATATAGTGCTTTTTCCTTATTATCTACCTTTTCAAAAAGATGCGCCAAATGTAATAATAAATCTAAATCGTTAGAATTTAAATCATAAGCTTTTTGAGCATAATCAATTGCTTCATTTAATTTATTTAAGTATAAATAGCACAATGAAAGATTATATAAAATATTTAAATTTTTATCGTCTACCGAAGTTAACTCCTCATAATATTTAGCAGCATTTAAATAATCTGATTTTTTCATATAGATAAATGCTATAAGATTTAATATTGTACTATTCTTTTTATTAATAGAAGTTAATTCATCTATTGCTGTATTATAATCATTTTTATATACATAAACCTTTGCTAAATTTACTTTAATATCATCAATTTTAGTAATTTCATAAGCTTTTTTAAATAATAATATTGCTTTATCAAAAGCTTTAATTGCAACATATAATTGTGCCAATAAATTGATAACATCAGGATTATTTGGATTTATTTCAATTAATTTTTCATATATCAATTTTGCTTCAGCATAATTGCCTGAAACATGTAATTTATATGCTTTATCTAACAATGTAGAATAATCATTATCCATGTTTTTATGATAATTCATATTATACACAGTTGCAACTTAAATTTCTTAAAGAAAATTTAAGTTAAGATATATCAGGAAGTGTAGATCTATCAATACCTATTTTATCAAGGTAATCGAATATAGGTCCTTGCTTACCTTTTTGAATCCAGCTAAAATCTTCATCTAAAGAATCTTTAACCATATTTTGATATTTTTCAGGCTGGTCGAAATATATAGTCAATGCATCTTTCATTGCTTGATAAAATCCTTTTGAAGTAAGAGGTTTAGTTTTATCGGTAAGTATTCCATTATTTTTACCATTTCTATTAACAGTATCTACAATACCACCTACAGCACTTCCAATAACAGGAGTAGCAACAGCAAATGACTCACCTTGAGTTAAACCGCAAGGTTCAAAAATACTTGGCAATAAGAAGAAATCTGATGCAGCAGTAATTGCATTCATTGGAGCAAATCCGTGAGCAAAGATTACTCTGTTAGAATCTTCATTTGATAAATATTTATTTTTTAAATCTTCAACATATTTTCTTTGAACACCGCCTTCACCGTCTTGTCCGGCAATATAAAATATTGGCTTTGGTTTACCAGGGAAATCTTTTTCCCAATTGTTTAATAACATTCTAATTGCTTCAGTCATAACAGGTATGCCTTTTTGAGATACCAATCGACCAACTGATGAAATTATTGGAGTATTAATAAGTTCTTCATCAGTAAGTTCAGGTAACTTTGAATTACCTTTTTCATCTACCAATTCTAATTTGGTTGTAAGATTTCTTACATTCCTAACTTGTTCTGTTTGTATACTTTCATCATTTTTAAGAGAAAAAGGTAGCATAAAATTGTTATAAAAACTTATTTTATTATTTTTTCTTGCCTGCATAACTTCATCAATAGAAGAAGATTTTTTATAGGTTTGAAAATCTAGACCTGTTTGTTTTTTTATTGTATCTCTTTTTGCTTCAATGGAAAGATTATTAAAATCATTGCCATTAATTATGCCAACTAAGGAACCGGCATTATTTTTCTGATTTAATGCCCATCTTAATTCACCTGAAAGTTCAGGATGATCATCTGAAATAATTTCATTTGCATAATTTTGTGATACAGGATGGAAATAATCGCTCAAACAAATTCCTATATTTAAAAGATTAGTGTGATTTGATTGAGGATCATTTGGATTGATTACTAATACATTATCAAGATTCTTTAAACCATGATCAGATGGATTTGTATCAGAAGCATTTGTTTTTGCATTAGTTACTATATCATATGCAAAATTATCAAATAAAGTATTCAATATGTTAGTAGTTGCTTCCCTTCTTTGTGTATCATCATTATTATTTCTAGTTGAACCTTGATACATTGCATTATGTCCAATAGTTATAATTCTCATTTTTGATAGTTTATCAGCAGCATCATCACTTAATTGACCATAAGCATTTTCTAAAGGAGCCTTATATCTTGCAAGTGCTGCGACCGGAGATGCTTGCCAATCATTTAGGATTAAAGCATCAGGCGCTGTAATTGAATCGAATGTTTCTTTATTAGGAATAACTAAATCTTTAACACTTTTTCTATCGATTTTTGCTTTTGCAAATTCATAAACAGCTTTTGAGAAAAATGCAAATTTTTCCGGTTCTTCTGTTTTTTCACTAGCTTGATATATTGTACCGTTAAAGTAGTTGTCATTTTTTACAAATACAAGTTGTTTTTTATTTCCATCTTTATCAAATGAATTGTTTACAAAAATTTCAACATCTTCAGTCTTTGATTTACCTGCTTGATATGTATCTAATTTAAAAGAAGCAACCTTTTCAAGTTCAAATTCTTTACCTTTGTAATTGTAAAAATACTTTCCTTCTTCTTCTCTAAAACTTGCAGTTCCTTTTTGTTGATACATAGGAATAAATGTAGGAATATTTATACCTAACTTTGAGACATTATTTTGGATTTCAACAGGAACTGAGCCCAGCCCACCCTCTTTAATCGGAGCAAATTCAGATGTTATCGACCATAATGTAGGATTTTGAGAAGTAATTGGTTTTATATCCGGTGCTTCGTATAAATATTTTGGTGCCGCAGACTGAATTTGTGCTATTGCTTGATTATATTTTTGCGCATTTTTGTTTAAAGAGTCTGAATTTTGCAAGAGCTGAATGCCATTTAAATTTACAGTATATTTTCTATTTAAACTATTTGCATTAACAGAAAGAGAATGCTGTGCACTATTAATTGCATCAGTTGATCTTCTATCAATACTTTCTACTCTATCTTGAATCCTTGTAGTAACGTCTCTTTTATCATCAGAAGTTAATTTTCCTGCATTATAAACTCCGCCGAGACCTGCTATAGCTAATAATGCAGACCAAATTTGAGAATTTCCTACTTTTGTCTTATCTATATGGTTTTCAACGGTTTTAGATACTAACCTTGAACGTTCTTCATCTACAACCTGTAATTTTGCTACTTCTCTTGTAAGGCTTTGTATATCACTTTTTAATGATTTAATATTTTTACTTGATAATTTATATGTAATACCAGCTGTAATAGGTATTGCAACTAATGGAATAACAATTGGTGCAGCTTTCTTTATTTTATTAATAGTAGTATCGCTTTTAGAATTTTTGTCGTCATTTTTCTCAGCTAAATTTTGACTATTATGCTTATAGTTAGTTGGTAAGGATGACTTAAATTCAGAAAAAACACCAATTTTCATATATTTCCCCTCTAATAAACACAAATATTTAAATATTCTAAATATAATATTATGCTAGTTTTTAGCTTAATATTACAATAATTTTACATTTTAAGACCATTATGTATATTATGATATTACAAAATTAAAAAAAATTAAATATTTAAATTAACATTAATTTATGTTTCAATCTTTAATATGACATTATTTCATTATAAAATAGATTAATATAATTTTGATTGGTAGGTTAATATGAAGTTAAAAGATACACAAGCATTGACATCCTTTAAATATGGCTGGCTTTTAAAAAGAATTTTTCCATATATAAAACCTGTTATGGGTAGAGTTATTTTAGGTTTTTTTATAGCAATTCCCGTCGGATTATTAGATGGAGTTGTATCATTTGCACTAAAACCATATATGGACTATGTTGTAGGACAACAAAATTTAATAATATGTGGATTTGAAATACCTTATTCCATTTTGGCAATTGCTATGCCATTTGCAATTATTGGATTTGCCCTATTTCAAGGAGTTCTAAGATATTTAAATTCATACTTTACTGATTGGACAAGTTTAAAAATTACAAATGCTGTTAAAATTGATTTATTTTCAAGATTAATTTATATGGATACATCTTTTTTTGATGAAAATTCATCAGGAATAATAATAAATAGATATCTAACTGATCCTGATTTTGCATCGAAAGGGATTGTAGAACAAATTAAAACACTTATAATAAGTATATTTGGTGCTGCTTCATTAATTGTTGTAATGTTATACAGTTCATGGAAACTTGCTGTAGTTGGAGTATTAGTTCTTACTATTGCCTTTATGCCGGTTTTATTAATAAGAAAAAAAATAAAATCTGTTTCAAATAAAAATACTGTAATTACCGGTGATATAACAACTACGATAAATGAAACATATTCAGGTAATAAAGTAGTTACTGCCTACAACTTACAAGATAGGCAAATGAAAAATTTTATTGATGACATAAACAAAAGTTTTAATGTTTCAATATCCTTAACAAAAAGAGTTGGCTGGATGTCTCCACTAATGTATTTAATAGCTTCATTTGGTATTGCTTTTGTTTTATATTACGGTACAAAACTAATATATACAGGACAAATGACAGCAGGCTCATTCGCTTCGTTTGTTACTTCTCTTTTATTACTATATAAACCTGTAAAAACACTTGGTAATACATTAACAAGTATTCAAACCATTTTTGTTGCAATGGGACGTGTTTTTGAATTATTTGATTATGTGCCTCTTATTAAAAACAAACAGAATACTGTAAATGTACCAGTATTAACAAAAAATATATCATTTGAAAATGTTACTTTTTCATATAACGATAATTATACAGTGTTGTCAAATATAAATCTAACGGTAAAAATAGGAGAAACAATTGCTATTGTTGGAAATTCAGGAGGCGGAAAATCTACATTAGTAAATCTTATTCCAAGGTTTTATGATGTAAAAGACGGAGCAATTAAATTTGATGGTATAGATATAAGAGATTTTAATTTATCAGATTTGAGAGATAGTATTTCAATTGTTTTTCAAGATAATTTTTTATTTACAGGAACAATAAAAGAAAATATAATGCTTGCAAAACCGCAAGCAACAGAAGAGGAATTACAAATAGCATTAGAAACCTCTCATTTAACAGAAGTAATAGAGTCATTACCTGATGGAATTAATACATTTTTAGGTGAAAGGGGATTAACGCTTTCCGGTGGGCAAAGACAAAGAGTAGCGATTGCAAGAGCAATGATTCGAAATACTCCGATTATTATATTAGATGAAGCAACATCAGCTTTAGATAATGAATCTGAAGCCGTTGTACAAAAAGCTTTAGACAACTTAATGAAAAATAAAACCGTGTTTGTTATTGCTCATAGGTTGTCAACAATAAAAAATGCTGATAGAATTGCAGTAATTAATGATGGCAAGTTGGTTGAACTAGGCACACATGCTGAATTAATGTCAATTAATAATGGTCAATATAAGCACCTATATGAGATGCAATTTTCAAAAGAAGGGACAAAAGTACTATAAATGAAGAGGATTTTAATTACTGGCGGAGCTGGATTTATAGGTTCACATTTATCAGAAAAGTTACTAAATCAAGGTAATGATATAATTTGTCTCGATAATTTTTTCACAGGTTCAAAAGATAATATAAGGCATCTTATTGGTAATAATAAGTTTGAACTTGTTCGCCACGATATTATAAAAGAATATTTAGCTGAAGTTGATCAAATATATAATTTAGCTTGTCCGGCATCACCTATTCATTATCAATATAATCCGATTAAAACAATAAAAACATCTGTTATAGGTACTATAAATATGCTGGGTCTTGCCAAAAGATGTAAAGCATCAATATTACAGGCAAGTACAAGTGAAGTATATGGCGACCCTAAAATTCATCCACAAGTTGAATCATATTGGGGAAATGTTAATCCAATTGGAATAAGAAGTTGCTATGATGAGGGAAAAAGATGTGCTGAAACACTCATGGTTGATTACCACAGACAGCATAAAATAAAAATTAAGATTGCAAGAATATTTAATACTTATGGTCCTAAAATGGCACTTAATGATGGAAGAGTAATTTCTAATTTTATTATACAGGCACTTAAAAATGAGCCAATTACTGTATATGGAAACGGTAAGCAAACAAGATCATTTTGCTATGTAGATGATTTAATCGAAGGTCTAATACTTCTAATGAATTCTTCAGATGATTTTATTGGTCCTGTTAATTTAGGAAATCCTCAAGAATTTACAATTGAAGGTATTGCAAAATTAATAATTGAATTAACAAATTCAAATTCGAATATTGTATATAAACCACTACCTCAAGACGACCCAATACAAAGAGAACCTGATATTACTCTTGCTAAAAATCAACTTAATTGGAGCCCAACTACAGATATAAAAAGCGGATTGTTAAAAACAATAAATTATTTTCATAGTATTTTAAATATTTAAACAATTAATAATAGGTTTTTGTGAAAAAAATAATAGTATTAATTTTAATCATTTTTATTAATAATAGTTACGCAAATGCTATTGAAGAAGTTATTTTAGAAAAAAATAGCTTGGATTTGAATTATTTATCAAATATATATTACGGTAAAGTTGAAGACAAAAATGAAATATCACCAATTTTAAGACTGTTCTCAAAAGATGGATTAGAATTCGAAAATTCAAAAATAAATAAAATTAAAGCTACATTTATATATTCGGGACATCTATCTTATGGAAATACAAATCATAATGGTCAATTTCTTTCACACGACTTCCACACTGTTGAACCAATGGTATCAATATATTTTAATGAAAATAAATCAAAATTTATGTTTGATATAAATCTTACAAGAAGTTTAGAAGGATATTCTAATTGGTTTACACAAAGAATCTCACAAATTTATTTTTCACATCAAATAAATCCAAATCAAAAAATAGTAATCGGTCAATATGGAAGAATTCCAAATTCTTTTGACGGAAGCAGAAGTACTTGGAACCAGGAAATGGTATTAAAATCACAACTGGGAAGAACTCTGGGAGATTCCAGATCTGTTGGCTTAAAAAACATAGGTCATTATAAGTATTTTGATTATGATATTGGAATATACGATAGTACCCGATATATGAAAGACTTTGGAAAGGGCGCTGATTTTACAGGCTATTTTATGATTAAACCACTTGCAAATATATCAGAAAAAACAGGAGAACTTAAAATTGGCAGTGGATATAATATTGGTGAAAATAATATTAGTTATAATATATATTCTTTTATGCTTGGTTATGATTATAAAAAGTTTCATACTCATATAGAATATGCAAACGCAAACGGATATAATGCAATACAAGAATCTAATAATGATGCTGACGGTTTTTATACGCTTGTTTCTTATGATATAACACCAAAACTAACTATATTAGGAAGATATGATATTTTTGATTACAATAAACATATTAGTGATGATAATGTTAGTGAGTATACAATAGGAATATCATATAATATATTTACGAACATGAAATTAATGCTAAATTATGTCAGAAGAGATTGTGAGAATATGCCTGATTCTAATCTGATTTTATTTGCTACTAGGTTTTTTATTTAGTATAATATATTTTATGGATAAAGCTATTAAAGTTAATGAAATAAAACAATTAATAAATGCAGTTGTATCAGATCCAAATAATTCAGAAAATTATTTAAATCTTGCAAATGCATATTTGAAAAATTTAGAGTATGATTTAGCTATCAATGTGTACGAAAGTTTGCTAAATTTTGAACCAACGAATTATATTGCATTAACAAATTTAGGCAGCTTATATTATTGTAAAAATGATTTTTTAATGGCAATAAATTATTATTCAAGAGCTATAGAATTAGGTATAGATAATATGTCTGTGTTCTTTAATCTCGGAAATGCCTATGCGGAAATTGGAGAATTCAAGCAAGCAATGTCGAACTATGTAAAAGCTCTAAATATTGATAAGAATAATTATATAATACCATCAGCAATTGCAATGCTTTATCAAGATAATAATAATTATAATGAAGCATTAAGATACTATGAAAAAGCTTTATCTTTATGTAATACTTTGCCTGAAAATTATATTAATATTGCATTGGTTTTAATGAAAAAAAACCTCTATATTGAAGCTTGCAAATATTTTGACAGTGCTTGTAAATTAAAGCCAGATAATACAAGGTACATTTTATATTCTGCAAATGCATATTCTGCTGCCGGTGAGTATACAATTGCAAATAAATTATTTAAAAAAGTAATTAAAATAGATCCAAAATATTATCAAGCAATAGTATGTTTTGCCATCTCTTTATATGAGCAAAATAAGATTAATTTAGCAATTGAATATTATAATAAGGCAATATATCTTTATCCAAATTTAACCAATGCATATACTTTACTTGGTAATTTATATTCATCAATAAAAAAATATGATGAAGCAATTTTCTATTATAAAAAAGTAATAGAAATTGAACCTATAAATGCTAACGCATATATTTTACTTGGAAATACATACGTAATGCTAAAAGATTTAAGAACAGCAATTTCAATGTACAAGCAAGCAATTGATATAGATACTGATAATGATGAATTAAAATTAATTTATATTGAAGTTGTTCAAGAATATATTAATGATAAAATAAAAAAGAAAGATGATAAAAGTGCAGCATAATAGTATTAAAGTTACAAATATAGAAAAAATCATTTCTATATTATCATATATTACAATGGGCATAGTCGGTTTATTATGGCTGATAATTGCTCATATAAAAAATAAAAAACTAAGATTTTTTCTTATGTATAATGTTGTTCAATCAATGGTAATTGCAATATTATTAACTATAATAAAGCTATGCTTAGATATAATATTATCAATATTAGCAAAATTACCAATACTTGATTTTATTGCAGCAATTATTTATTACATAATTTCATTTAAAATAATAAGATTTTATTCATTAGGTATATCTTTTACTGCTTTTGAATTAATATTATTTTTATTGCTTATTTATATAATTATTGGAATTTTTCTAGGTAGAATATTTTATATTCCATATCTATCAGACTTTATGAATAGAACAATGAAAAATTATTATTAATTAAGCATGTAAGATACGTAGCTTTTTGCCAATTTGATTTCATCACGTTTTCTAATGCTTTTTGCAGTAGTAGCAATATTATTACGATTTTGACTTAATTGTTCTTCTTCCATTGCCTTTAATTTTTTATCACAGTCAGATTTTATTTTGCGTAGTAAATTAAAATCAAGTTCTGGTGGTAATTTAGTATCAAATCCCAATTCAGCTAATGTTGGGAAAACTGTATTCCTTTTTGTCCCTGTTTTTAAAGCTCTTTGTGCAAGATATAAAGCATAAGTATAATCATCAAATGCATCTTTTGTAGATTCATTATAATACTTTAAAAAATGCTCTCTAAAAGGTTTATAAGCAATATGTATAGCATTTTTATTATCTTTTAATTTATAGCATAAATCTTCTATATCTTTCAATTTTTCAACATCTTCACCAATTATTTGAATTTCACCACTATATCCATTAAATACACCATTATTTCTTTCAAATGCTTTATTTGATAAATCAACATTTATATGGACAGCAAGGTATCCTGTTTTAGACTTATTTTTTATTAGTTCAGCACCTGAAGCTTTAGCTAAAGATCTAAGTTGAGCATCAGTTGCATATAGATAATCTGAAATTTGTTTATCAGGGGGTAATTTATCCGGATCAGGTACATTGTTTTCAATTGATGTTATTTTTAATTTGCCGTCTTCAACAGCTTTTTTTAATGCATTAATTATAATAGATGTATATTCCGGGTCAGCGTCTCTTAGAAGTATTCTTGCACCAACTATATCTTTTGCATAATGTTTTATACCAGCAATACTATTTGGATCAACATCTATTGATTCACTGGGCGCTGAATCTTCAAGTGATTCAACAATTTCTGAATAAATTTTCTTAAATCTATCAGCAGATACTGAATCAAAATCAAATCTATTATATTTTTTTAATAGTTCAATAATTTCCATTAAATAATATGCACTATTCTGATAAATAGGTAATTTTTTTCTATTATCATCAGAATCAATTACTCTTCTAATATCTGCAATAATTGTATTCTTATTAACATTTGGATTAACTCTAAAATACTGAGATAATTCATCAAAAACTTGATTCGAAAATTTATTTACTTCTTGTCTTTGAAGTTTAGAATATTTTGATACAACTTTTTCTCTAATACTGGCCGGCGTTTTTTTTCGGGTTGAACATCTTGCTATAGGTGAAGAAGAAAGCTTAGATTCATGAGCTTTACTTATATATTGCCCTAAATATTTATTCAAAACAGAATCTAAATAGAATCTTGCAGGCTCAGAGTTTTCTTCAACAGTTCTACAAGTATACTCGGACGGAGCATCTTTCATGTTTTCCGATAACAATTTTGCTCTGCCTGAAAAAGACACTACATCGTACTGTAATGGCTTCAAAAACTGATACGGCAATACATTTCTGTTATTTATTGTGCTAACACGATTAGATTTAAAATTAAAATTAAAATTTTGAACTGGAATAATCATAACAATTTTTTATAACTCTAAAAAAAAATTTTTTTGTTAATTTAAAAAAAAATATTAAATTATTTTACAACTTTTGTTAAACCAATTGGTTTATCTACATTTCTTTTTAAAATAACAGCTGTTTCAAAAGCTAAAAGTTGCATAATTATAAGTGTTGTAAATATAAAATCAATATCAAACATCGTATTAACTGAAATTACTATATCATTTTCGAAGCTTTTAATAGGAATTGCAGAAATTATTAATAGATCTGATTTATAGTTATCTCTAACTTTTTTAATAACATTTTTTGTAAATTCAATATTATTGTTGTTTATTACAGAAATAACAGCACATCTCTTATTTAAAATTGCAATATGACCATGAAGAAATTCTCCTGTCGGATAAGCTGTTGTATTTATATACGATGTTTCTTTTATTTTTAAAGCACCTTCTTTTGCAAGAGGATAAAACATTCCCGAAGCTAAAATAGCTGCATTATCGTAATTATGTAGTTTTATAGAATATTCTTTAATTATTTTTCTATATTCAAATGCCTTCTTTATACTATTTCTTACATTTTGGAGTTCATAAATTATTTTATCGGAAGGAATCTCTTTTTGTTGCATAATTTTTGCAGCTATTAAGAATAAACAAAATAGTTGAGCACTCATTGATTTTGTTGAAGCAATTGACTTTTCTTCACCTGCAAAAGTCAATATTTTATACTTAACATTATTGTATAATGTAGAATTTATAGTGTTTGTAATTCCAAGCGTCTTATTGGTCTTTTTACTTACCTTTTCTAATGACTTATTTGTATCAAAAGTTTCACCTGATTGGGATATGAAAATATATAATGTATCAGAGTCAACATCTACATTCTCAACCAAAGAAAACTCACTTGCATAATATGATTGAGCCTCACAATGAACATTATTCCTAAGGTAATTAGCTGCAATAGTAGCACTGTGATAAGATGAACCACTGGCAATTAAGGCTATTTTATTAACATTATCCGGAATATCTATGTTAATATTACCATTTTTTGAAATATATTTTTTAAGTACTTTATCTATAACATTTGGCTGCTCATAAATTTCAGCCTCCATTTTTGATTTATAACAAGACTTAAAAAATATATTATTAATAATTTTATTTAATATACTCATTTACTTATTCCTGATAGTAAAGTACCCTGAAATAAAATATTTTATTCATTAATAATATTTTTTTTGATAATCCTTCAAAACACTATCAACACTTATTAGTCCGATTTCAAATAAAAGTTTTGATTGTGCTTTGTTATATTCAATCATATTGGTAATTAAATTAATGTTTGCTTTGACTTTTAAATTTTGAGAAGCAATAACATCAATAAAAGTTGCCTCTCCTGCCTTCATGTTTGCCAATGACAATTCTACACTATGATTAGCAGCTTCAGTTTCACTTTTAGAAGCTTCAATTTTTTTTATAGCATTTTCTGAGTCATAAAATGCATTTAAAATGTTTTCCTTTACTGTTCTTTGCAAGTTTATAAGTTCTAGCTTTTTTGCTCGTAAAACAGCAGTATCAGCCTTCATTTGCGTAATAGTTCCTAATAACATATTTTTCCCCAAATGTGCTCTTACATCAAAAATTACGCTATTATGAGATGATAAACCTACTCTCCTTGTTCCAACCAACCCATTTTGATATGAAAATGTGATTTCTGGAATAATATCAGTATAATTCATATTCCGCATTGCTCTATACATTGATATTTCAGCCTTCTTAGATCTTATGTCTTCTCTTGATTTTAAAGCTTGATTATACAACGCTTCAATATCAAAAGACGGATCTACCAAAACTCTTCTATCTACAGAAATCTCAAATGGATATATTGCATCTAAAATATCTACTCCCATAATATTAGCTAATGCCGCTTGATTTAACCTCAAACTATTAAGTGTTGTTGTATAGTCTTGTTGAGCGCCGGCCAATTCTGCTTGTGCTCTTTTTACATCGTACAATGTACCTAAGCCACTATCAAATCTTGCTTTAGTATACTTAAGTTGCTCTATTCTGTCATATAAATTTACTTTCTGTACTTCTATTTCCATTTTCTTTTGCAAAGTATCATAATATGCAAGTACAGTATTTAAAATTATTTCTTCACGAGTATATTCAAGTTCAGCTTTTTGTGATTTTAATGCATTTCTTGTTATTGAGTTTTGAAAAAAATATTTACCTTGATTAATTGTTGACCACTCCAATACCGCTAAACTCTGTATTGGAACTTCATGGGCAGTAGTAGCAACTATCCCTCCAACTAAATATTCACCTGTTAAATATCTTATATCAAAATTATAATATATATCAGGTAATATGCTAAACTGAGCATTTTTATTTAACCAATATGCTTCATTTTTATTCTCTTTTCTAATTCGAATATCAAAATTTTCACCTAAAGCTGTTTTTATACAATTTTCCAAATCAAGATAAATAAAATTAGAACCAAGTTCATCTGATATTTCTCTATCAATCAGTAGCCGCTTTTCAATATCAGAAATTGTAGCATTACCTTTTGCTACTTCAGAAAATTTTTTATACGATTCGCTTTGATATGAATTTAGATAATCATCGATGTAATCTGTCATATCTGCATATACAGGATTTATAAAAAAAAATATAATTAGAAATATTAATATAATTTTCATATGAAAATTATGTTTTAAATTTATATTAATTCAGATAGTCTACTAGTTATTTATAAAGGCTATTTATTTTCTAACTTTTTTGTTCTTACCTGAACATCTTCAATAAGTTTTCTGTTTATAGCTAATAAATCAGCTAATATTCCAAAAAGAAAAGTTTGGAAGCCAGTAATAACTAACATCGAAGATATTATTAAAGATTGTATATGTCCATTACCTTCATCTAATATATAAAGAAAAATAAACCTTGCTAACAAAGAAAGACCAATTAGAAAAATACTCCCACCAATTATTGCGAAAAATCTAAAAGGTCTGTAAATAATAAACATCCTTAAAATTGTAAAAGAATTTCTTTGAATATACTGAAAAATATTTTTTACTAGTCTAGATTTTCTATATGAATCATTAACCCTAATTGGAACAGAAATTATATGTAATCCTTTTGTTTTAGATTGAATTACAGTTTCAATAGTATAAGTATAATTATCAAAAACATTGATAGACAAAGCAGCATCTTTAGAAAACGCTCTAAATCCGCTAGGCGCATCTTCTGTTGCAGTAGCACTTAATAATCTTACAACTTTAGAACCAAAAAATTGTAAAAATTTTTTCAAAGGAGAAAATGTTTTTATTTGTCTAATTGGTCTTGCGCCAATTACTATATCTGCTTTTTTTTCTAGTATAGGTCTAACTATTTTCTCAATATCATCTGCATTATATTGATTATCAGCATCTGTATTTACAATTATATCTGCACCTTCGGCCAATGCTCTTTGTATTCCTGCTGTAAAAGTTCTTGCTAAACCTCTATGATGAGTTGTTGTAACAATATATTTTACTCCGTACTCTTTTGCTATTTCAATTGTTCTATCAGTACTGCCATCATCTGATATAAGTACTTCTATTTCATCAATTCCGTCAATATGAGTAGGAAGCTTTGATAATGTAACAGGAAGTGCTACTTCTTCATTATAACAAGGTATTTGAATTATTAATTTCATACTATATATTCTTAAATATGCTAAAATTATTATATTATAGTTTAAATATTATAACAATTAACATGAAAAATAATAATACATTTAAATTAATTTTAATAATAATATTTGGTTTTTTGCTAAGAATATGGTTTTTAGATAAACCTGAAGGTTTCTGGTATGATGAATATTTAAGTTGGCAAATTTCTTCACAACCTGATTTATGGCTATTTTTTCAAAATATGGTAAGGAATTGCCATACACCACTATATTACCTCTACTTAAAATTATGGATGTTTTTATTTAATGATACTGATACAATACTCAGATATTCTTCAGTTATTCCTTCTACACTTTCTATTGCAGTAATGTATTTTGTCGGAAGGACAATGAAGAATAATAAATTGGGCTATTTGTGTGCAATTACTACCACGATAAGTTCTTTTCTAATATATTTTTCACAGGAACTTAGACCATACAGTTTATTATTTTTATTTACATCCTTATCTTTACTATACACAATTAAAGTTTTAAAGAATATAAATAAAAAAGATTTAATATTGTTTTTTATATTTAACGTATTAATTGTATTAACACATACTTTAGGCTTTATATATGTCTTTATATTATTAATTTTTTCATTATATTATATTTTAGATAAACTTGATGATAATTCACGTAAAAAAGTACTGTACAATATTTCAATATATGTATTATTACCACTTTTCGCTATTTTAATTGTCATTGCACCGTTTTTATATAATATACTTACATATAATTCACTTTCACAATTTTGGACAGATTTCAATTTTACAAAAGTAATATTAACATTTACTGACTACTTTTCACCAATTCAAGCAAATGTACTTAATACTCCTGACAGCATTTTTTATTATATTTATCAAAATGGAAAAATAAATTATATTTTTATTATTTTTGCCATAATTCCAAGTATATTAGGATTTATTGGAATAATAAATACAATAAAAACAAAAAACAAAATTGCTCATTGTTTACTAATAATTATTTCAGTTTTTTATATATATTTAATACTCATTTCTTACACTGGAAGGATGGTTTTAATTACAAAATATTCAGCTGAAATATATCCATCATTAATATTATTAATGTGCTATGGTTTATATAGATTAAAAAATAAAAAAATAAGAGTAATAATCATCTCTTCTTATTTAATTTTAAATTTATTCTATATATTTACTGCAAATGATTCAGCACAAAGAAGAACCAGACCTGAAGGTCATAGATGTGTTGTTGAATTACTCAGAAACTCAAGGTTAAAGCAAAATGATTTTGTTCTTTTAACTTATTATGATAAAGACAAATTTGAAAGATATTTAACCAAAAATGATAATTATAATTTTTATTCAATAAACAAATTTAATTTTAATTATTTTTTATATAATGATCCTGATTATAAGAGAGTTATTAATAGTGGTTCCTTAATATATAGGGATAGATTTAAAGAATTTCCAAACAAAAATATATTATCTTATTCTATCAATAATTTTCAAAATAAAATGAAAAGAGGAGATAGAATAGGAATTATATATTTAAATAATGTTTCATTTTTATCAAATGAAAACATACAAGAAATTTTAAATAATAAGAATTTATATAATAAGACTCCATTTATCTTTCTAGTCTTTTCGACAATAAAAAATTCTTTGATGGCATCATTTAAAGATAATTACAGAATTGATTCAATTACACATGCCGGAGATTGGACATTAGTAGTATATCTAAAGACAAAAGATTAATCAGATAATTTAAAATCAACTAATGCAGACAAATTTGAATTAATATAGTTTTTTAATTCATCATCAAATTCTTTTTTATTATCAACAAAAGATTTTGCATCATTTCTTGCCATTTCTAAAATATACAAATCTTTAGTTAAATCGGCCAAATGCAGTTCAACCAAACCACTTTGTCTTACACCTAAAAATTCTCCTGGACCTCTTATTTCCAAATCCTTTTCTGCAATTACAAATCCATCATTTGTTTGAACAAGAACATTTAGTCTGTTAATTGCATCATCATTTTTAGATGAAGATATAAGAATACAATAAGATTGATCAACTCCACGACCAACCCTGCCTCTTAATTGATGTAACTGTGACAAACCAAATCTTTCTGCATTTTCTATAACAATAACTGTAGCATTTGGAACATCTACACCTACCTCAACAACAGTAGTAGAAACTAATACATCATAAATTTTATTTTTAAAATCAGACATTACTTTATCTTTTTCATCAGTCTTCATTTTTCCGTGTAAAAGTCCAACTCTTAAATCTGAGAAATAACCATTTTTCAAATTCTCAGCCTCTTTTGTAGCTGCTTTAGCAGATAATGTTTCAGACTCATCAATCAAAGGGAAAACAATATATGCTTGATGTCCCAGTTTTACTTGTTCCCTTATTAAATTTAATGCTTTTTTTCTCTGAGATGCCAATAATAATGCTGTTTTAATTGGTTTTCTACCTTTTGGAAGTTCATCAATAACAGATAAATCTAAGTCACCATGTACAGTAAGAGCTAAAGTTCTGGGAATTGGAGTTGCTGTCATTGTCAGCATTTGAGGTATTACAGCTTTTGATTTTAAAGTATTTCTTTGTTTTACGCCGAATCTATGCTGTTCATCAATAACAACTGCACCAAGATTATTAAATTCAATATTATCTTGTATAAGAGAATGAGTACCAACAGCAATATTAATTTGGCCATTTCTTAAATCTTTCTCAAGTTTTAACTTTTGCTTTTTAGTATTTGAAGATGTAAATAAAGCTACATTTATACCAAAAGGTGTAAGCCAATTAACGAAATTATTAAAATGTTGTTGTGCAAGAATTTCAGTAGGTGCCATTATAGCAGTCTGGAATCCATTTTCAATGGCCGCTAAAAGCATTATACAAGCTACAATTGTTTTACCGCTTCCAACATCACCTTGAAGAAGTCTTTGCATAGGTTTATCTGAATTAATATCATTTAAAATTTCATTTAATACTCTTTTTTGAGCACTAGTCAGCTCAAAAGGCAATGACTTGATGAATTTATTAACTAAACCATTTTCATGAATATTTAATGATACAGTTTTATATGTTTTAGAATTTCTTTCTTTTAATAAATATAATTTTAATTGTAATAGAAACAGTTCTTCATATACAAGAGAAAATCGTGCTCTTTCAAGATCTTCCATATTATTAGGGAAATGAATAATATTTAGAGCTTTTCTTCTATCAAGTATATTACGCTTTATCCTTATTTCTTCAGGAATAATATTCTTTATTAAAGGCTTATATTCAGTTAAAGCATTATTAATTGCTTTTCTTAATGCTTTTATATTTAAATTTTCTGTTACAGGGTAAACAGGCACAATTCTTCCCAAATTTAAATTATCATCAGAATTAGTATTATCTCCGACTATTTGAAATTGAGGTTTATCAATTGTAAGTTCATTCGAATAATTATCAAATTTAACACAGCCTGAAACCATTATGTTTGAATATAAAGGAAATTGAGCTTTATATCTTTCAATAGAATATCTGTTTATCTTAGAATAGAAAAAGTTTAAATTTAAGAATGAAGACTCATCTCTAACTGTAACTTTAATAATAGTTAAATTATTTTTAGTTGTAAAAGACTTAAGTGCGGATATCTGTCCATATATAGTTACATTATTGCCAACAGATAAGTCTTTAATTAGTACTCTAGAAGAATAATCAATATACTTCTTAGGAAAATAACTAATTAAATCAAATACTGAGAAAATACCTACCTTATTGAGTAAATATCCAAACTTAGGTCCAACTCCCTTTAATTGAACAACATCAATTGTATATATGTCAGAATTATTTATGTCATTGACAGAAGAATCTTCATCATTTTTTTCTGTTAGATCTTTTTTTAATATAGATACAAATCTTGTAATAGTTCTTTTTCTTTGCAATATATTTTCTTGAGAATAATGTTCAAAAGCTTCAATAATAGGAAGCCATTTTGGAGCCTTTGAAGAATACTTATATATTAATCTTAATTGTTTTATAATAAAACCTGAAAAAGAGGTTTCTCTACCCATAATATCAATATAATTATATTTTTCTTCAACAAGTATTGCTCTTTTTATTTGATCTATATCAATTTTATCTATATAACTATTATTCATCATTATTCTTTAAATTAAGGACTTCATATATATCAATAGGTTTTGATTTGCCTTTCATGGTAACTTGTGTTAATTTTACGACATCAACATAGTCTTTTACAAACTTATAAGTATATTCGCTAATTAAAAACTGAGTTTTTAAAATTTGATTATAAGCCTCAATTCTATACGCCAAATTGACATTGTCACCAATTATTGTATATTCAAATCTTTCTTCAGTACCTATATTACCGGCAAACACTTCTCCTGTATTAATACCTATTCCAACTTCAATTTTAGGTTTACCATCTTTTATAAATTTTTCTCTAAGTACTTTAACACTGTTAATAATTTCTATTCCACAAGAAATTGCATTTATTGCGTGATTATCATTTTTTATAGGTTCACCAAAAATAGCAAGAACTCCGTCCCCCATGTATTTATTAACAATTCCGTGATATTTTGCAATTATAGGTTCTATTGTAGAAAAGTATTCATTTAATATAGAAGTAACATCCTGAGGACTAAGTTCTTCTGATATTTTAGTAAAGTTTCTAATATCAACAAACAATATAGTTACAACTGTTCTTACACCACCAAGCTTTAATTTATCAAGATTCAATAAAACTTTTTTCATAACATCTTTAGATATATATTTTCCCATAGCATGTTTTATCATTTCAGTTGTTTTATCTGTGGTAATTATTGAATATATTTTTTTCAAAAGAGCACAAGAATATAAAGTAATAATTGGAGTAAACGGAGGAACTAAAATTTTTAAATTATTTTCAAAAACAAAATAACAAAAGTATAAAAACGAAAGCAGTGTAGTAAAAATTAAATTATTTTTGAATTTTTTAAATCCAAAAATAATAAATAAAGAAAAAACAAAAGTAATAATAAAAGTAAAATCATCTTTTTTTGTTGAAATAAAAGTATTCTCGAGCATGTTATCAATTACAGTAGCATGTATATCAATATCTGCCTGTTTTTTTAATATTGGTGTTTCACTAAGCTGTTCCCAAACATTTTTATCAGCATTTAAGCCTATAATAACAATTTTATCTTTAAATTCATTAACACTGAGTTTTGGTATTAATCCTTTTTTATATAAGTTATAAGAATCAATAACATCAATTGCAGAATAAGTATTATGAGTATAATAAGTGCTAGATGGTTTATACCAATTGATTAAAGATAATATACCATAAACGGTATTACCAATATAATCTCTATTCTTTTTTGTAAAAACAGGTATTTTTAGTGATTTACAATTATCACTAGAGCAAAGAAAATCATCATATAGAATAAAAGAATTTATGCCACTATACAAGGAATATGCACTAAGAGCAATAGAAGGAAACAACTTATCATTAAGTTGAACAACGGGCATATAATTACGAACAATTTCATCTTTATCTTCAAGAATGATAGAAGAAGCAAGTATATTTGCATTCTCTAAAAAATTCTTGGGAAACTTTATTACACCTTTATAAACAGTAAAAGGTTTCTTTGTTCTTTTATCCAAAATATTTATATGAGACTTATTTTCAAAATCAGATATATATTCAGATGGAAGAACTTCACCAGTTAAATTCGAATTCAATAAAATATAGCTATTAATTAAATTATTATGCAAGGATAAATTTTTGTAGAAATAATCATCACTTTTGGGATTATATGTATCCGGAAAAACAACAAGATTGTGAAAAACAACAACTTTAGCACCACATACAAATTCAAGATAATCAAAAATATCAGAAAATATATGTCTATTCCAAGGCCATTTTATTTTATTTAATGACTTATAATCAATAACAACTAAAACAACATTATCAGAAGCTTTTTTGTTTAATAAATTAACATTTAATTTAATAAACATATCATTGACCTTACTATCACAATAATTTAAAGAAATAAAATATATTGAGATAATAATAAAAAGAAAAACCAAAACTATAGTTAATTTAGGGGTATAAATTTTATTCATATAATTATTCTAACTAAATAGATATATTTTGCAAAAATATAAAAAATATTAAGAAAATATAGTCTCGTGACATAAAAATTTCTTTATAATAGAATAAAAATATAGGGAAAAGAGGATAACGAGATGAAAATATCATTAGAGTGGTTAAGTGAATTTGTAGATATTAGTGACATAAGTACAGAGGAGATAGTACATGCACTAACAATGAGTGGTTTAGAAGTTGAAGATATAGAAAAAACAGGAGCAAAATTCACAAATATAATTACTGCAGAAATAAAAGAAATTAGACAACACCCTAATGCAGATAAATTACACTTAGTAGATGTAAATCTCGGAGATAAAATAAAGACGGTAGTATGTGGAGCCCAAAATATAGAAGTCGGACAAATTATTCCATATGCTTCAGTTGGTTCAAAAGTATTTTCAAGAAAAACTGGTGAACAATTTGAACTAACACCTGCTGTAATAAGGGGTGTTACATCAGAAGGTATGTTATGTTCTCAAGATGAGTTAGGTCTTGAAGGAATGCAAGATGAAGATGGAATATTAATATTAAATAAAATATACAGTGACGTAAAAGTTGGTTTACCATTAGAAAAAGTATTAAATATAAAAGAAGATACAATAATTGATGTAGCCCCGACTGCGAATAGAGGCGATGAAATGTCAATGATTGGAGTTGCAAGAGAAATCGCATCACTTTTCAATAAAAAATTAATATTTTCAAAAATAGAATCTGTTAAAGATTTAAAAACTGATAAATTTAAAGTTGAAATTCTGGCACAAGATGCTTGTAAGTATTATGCTGCAGGTCTAATTAAAGATGTTGTAATAAAGCCGGCACCAGAATGGATGAGAAGAAGACTAGAAGTTTCCGGAATAAGAGCTATAAATAATGTTGTTGATATTACAAATTATGTATTACTTGAATATGGACAACCATTACACGCTTTTGATATGGATAAATTAAACGGATATATATGCGTAAGAAGAGCAAAAGAAAATGAAACAATAATAACCTTAGATGGCGTTGAAAGAAAATTAAATAATGATTCAATTTTATGTGCAACAAAAGAAAAAGGAGTATGCGTAGCAGGCGTATTTGGCGCCGAGAACTCAGGAATTGATGATAAAACAAAAAATATAGTCCTGGAATCAGCATACTTTACTCCTGCAACAAACAGAAAAAATTCAAGAAGCATAGGATATAGAAGTGAAGCTTGTGCAAGATTTGAAAGAGGAGTAGACATAGAGGCATCAAAACCTGCATTACTAAGAGCAATACAATTATTATCAGAATATGCTGATGCAAAAATTGAAGGTATAGCTGAAACAGGTTCTAATAAACTTGATGATTTACATATAACATTAAGATTTAATCAAATAAAAAGAATTCTGGGTACCGAAATACCTTCAGATAAGTGTATAGAAATTCTTAATAATCTAGGCTTTGAACTAATAGGAAAAAATGATGCCGCAGCAAGATTTAAAGTACCAAGCTACAGAATAAATGATGTAATGCAAGAAGTTGATTTAATAGAAGAAATTGCCAGGATATATGGTTACGATAAGATTGAACCAACGCTTCCTGATAAAACAAAATCTCCTGAAATATCATTTGAAACTAAACTTTTAAAAGAAATTAATTCATTATTTATAGGATATGGTTTTAATGAAGCAATAACATCATCTTTAATTGGAGAACCATTATTAAATCAATTTGGTTTAAAATATGATAAAGAAAAAGCAGTATTTGTACAAAATCCACAATCTGATGAACACACAATGTTAAGGCAAACAACTATTGCCAATATACTTAATACTGTAAAAACAAACTTTGATAACGGACAAAAAAATATTTGGATATATGAAATAGGTAAAACATACTTTATCAAACAAGCAGCGACAGAAAAAGATAGTGGAGTTGAAGAAAATCAAATTTTATCAGGTGCAATTACAGGTGAAACAAATTCAAATTTATGGAAGAAATTACCAAAAGTCGATTTCTATTCATTAAAAGGGATTATGGAAAGTTTATTTAAAACACTAAATATTAATAATAGAATTAAACTTGTTCCAGCTGATGATTGTGAATATTTACATCCCGGCAGAGCAGCTAAAGTTTTATTACTAGGAAAGAATCCGGAAGTTATTGGATATTTTGGTGAAATTTATCCTATAATAAAAGATAAATTAAAAATAAATCAAGATGTATTTTTATTTGAAATAAATATAGGTAAATTAATAAATTCTGTTTCATCAACAGTTGTAAAATATAAACAATTGCCACAATTTCCTGAAGTACAAAGAGATATATCTTTTGCAATTGAAAAAGAAGTTACAAATGAACAAATTATGTTGGCTATAAAGAAATGTGCTGATTCTAAGATATTTAAAGGCTCAAATTTGTTTGATATATATGAGGGAGAACACATTCAAGAAGGATATAAGAGTCTTGCTTATAGGATAACATTGCAAAATGAAGAAGCAACATTAACTGATGATATAATTGAAAAAGAAATAAATACAATAAAATCAGGATTAGTAAAGAAATTTCCTACAATAAATTTTAGATAGTCAACAAATAAATATAATATACAAACTCTAATATTATTACAAATTGTATCATAACGTAATAAATGACTAATATTTTATTGAAATAGTTATCTAAACATATATAATATAAGTAAGTAATTAGGGAATGTACATGCTAAAAAACAATACATTACAAAATTATTTGGGGATTAATTCAAGGAGGAATTTCTAGTGCTTAGAAGCAGAGATATGGGTAGATCCATCGCAGTAAGAAGATGGACAAACACAGCTTTAGAATGTTACAAAAGAGGTTGTGTTTGTGAAGGTTGTTTTTACACAGACTTTTTTAACGGAACATCACAAAGATGTCAAATGAAAGCATCCGTTTTAGAATTGGTGAGAGTATTGGGTAAACCAAATGTTGAAATTCAACAAGTTTTGGTAGATTAAATATAAAGCTCCCGAAAGGGAGTTTTTTTTTTATATATAAAAAGCTCCTTGTTAGGAGCTTTTTATTATATTTAATACAAGTAACTATATAATTTCTTTATATTCTTCTGTATTACTTAACAAATCATAGTTAATTTCATTTTCATTATCAGCAATAACAGCAGCAACAACAGCATCACTAGCGACATTAACAGTAGTCCTTAACATATCAACAACTCTATCAATTGCAAATAAGAATGCAAAACCTTCTACCATTTGCTGTGGAGTTAGACCCAAACCATTCAATACAAGGGCAATAGTAATTAAACCTGCACCAGGTATGCCTGCACTAGTACTTGAAGCAATAATTGCTAAAATCATAATTTGTATAATTTGTAATGGCTCAATCGTAATGCCATAAGCCTGAGTTAAAAATATAACAGCTACTGTTTGAAATAATGCAGTACCATCCATATTTAATGTTGCACCTAAAGGAAGAACAAAACTGCAAACTTTATGAGAAATTCCTCTTTTTTCACAACAAGCAATAGTTAAAGGAAGTGTAGCACTACTTGATGCAGTACCAAAAGCAACTAACAATGCTTCAATAACAGCGGTATATAATGTACCAACAGGAACCTTACTAAAGAATTTTAGAACTAATGGATAAACAACAAGAAGTTGTAACATAAATCCAATAAATATTACTGCGAAAAATTTAGAAATAGTATTAAAAATACTAAGACCAAAAGAAGAAACAGCAACAGTTGTAAGAGCAAAAATACCAGGAGCCGCAAAGATCATAATCCAATCAGTAACTTTCATTGTTGCTGCAAAAACTGATTCAAAAAATGAAACAATAGGTCTATTTATTTCTCCAACTTTAGATAAAGCTAAAGAAAAAATTAAAGCAAAGAAAATAATAGGAATCATTTCACCTTTTGATAGTGACTCTAAAGGATTTTGAGGAATCATATTCAAAAACATATTTCCAAGTTGACCTTTTTGAGCTGCAATAGCACTATTAACTTGATTTTGAAGTTCTAATGCAGAAGCCTGACTAATATATTCTTGAACACCAACACCAGGTTTTATAACTAAAACAAGTAAAGCACCCAATGAAACAGCAAGTACAGTTATGATACCATAATAAAGTATCATTTTTTTACCAAACTTACCAATCTGTTTGCTATCACCAATACTTGATATTCCAACAACAATTGCACTGCAAACAAGTGGAATTACAACCATTTGAATAACTCTAATAAATGCTTGACCAATTATGTTTAGAATTTTAATAAATGGAACTAAAAAGTCAGGATTTTCGTGAATATAATTTCCGAAAATCACACCTGCAATAATAGCAAGAAAGATGTGCCAATTTCTCTTTATCCCAAGACCTATGGCAACAAATAATGTTTGTACGTGTAATTTCATATTAACCTCTTATTCATACCGAAGTGTCCTCATTGTACAATTATTTCAATAATAATTCAACTATTTAAAGAAATTGGACTAGAAGAAATTCACTACAAGCTTAAAGTATTAGTGATTTTTTTAAGTGACTTTGATAGAAGTTGGCTCAGTAAAAAAGTGTAATATTATATTGGTTTTATAATATTGCAATTTATATATAAATATAAAAATACAATTTATTTTTTTATAATAAAATTATAAATGGAATACATAATAAGAGAATAGCCATGGGAAATTTACAAAGTAAGCATTTTCACTTTATAGCGATAGGTGGAGTTGGAATGAGTGCTCTAGCTAAATATTTAAAAGAAAGAGGAGCAAAAATTTCAGGTTCAGATATAAAAGAAAGTAAGTATACAAGATTATTGAATAATATAGGCGTTGAAATACATATTGGGCATAGTAAAGAAAATATATCAAAAGATATGATTATTATTGCAAGCAGTGCAATACATGAAGATAATCCTGAAATACAAAAAGCTAAGGAATTAAATTTAAAAATATATCATCGTTCCGATATTTTAAAAATGATATCAGATGAATTTTCCAAAAATGAAAATTCCTACTTTATTGGTTTCTCAGGAACACATGGAAAAACAACTACAAGCGGACTATGTGCGTATGTTTTAGAGAAGGCTGGCTATTCTCCTTCTTATGTTGTGGGAGGAATCATACCTGAAATTAATACTAATGGTAAGTATAGTAGTAATAAGTATTTTATTGCAGAGCTTGATGAATCTGACGGAACTATACAAAAATACTCTACTGACATTGCGGTAATAAATAATATGGAAGAAGACCATCTGGATTATTATAAAAATGGTTTTATTGACATTGCTAGAGCTTTCAATAAATATTTGTCTAACAATATAAATCAGAACGTTATAATAAACAATGATAATTTAGGTAATAAAAAATTTATGGAATTATATAAAGATTATAATTACATAACATTTGGACTAAAGAATAATTCAATATATATGGCAAAAAATATAAAGAAGAAAGGATTAACATCAGAATTTGACGTTTGCAAAAATGAAATATATATTGATACATTTAAAATAATTATACCAGGAGAACATAACATATATAATACATTAGCAGTTATAGCATCACTTATAGAAGCAGGTATTGATATAAAAAAAATAAAAGAATATTTTTCAACTTTTTCTGGTATGGGAAGAAGATTTCAAAAAGTTGGAGAATATAAAGGAATAAGCGTATATGATGATTATGCACATCATCCAAGCGAAATAAAGACAACATTGAATAGTGTTAAAAATTCATTGGAGGGAAATCACAGATTAATTGCAGTTTTTCAACCGCATAGATTTACAAGACTTCAAGGTTTATGGAATGAGTTTAAAACTGCATTTGGCTCAGCTGACATGGTTTATATAACAGATGTATATTCTGCTGGTGAAAAAGAAATAGAAAATGTTAACGCAGAAACATTTTCAAAAGTTATTGAGAATAAAAATTCTAAATATATACCAGGCACAATAGAGGAAACTGCCTATAAAATATATCCTGAGTTAAAAAAAGGTGATATAGTTATAACATTAGGGGCCGGTGATATAACAAATTTTGGAAAAGCCTTAATAGATAATTTAGAGGAAAGAAAATAAATTGACAATTATATACAATGATTACAACATAAAAAAACATTCTACTTTTAAAATTGGTGGTAATGTCAAAACAGTTGCATTTCCAGAGACAATAGAAGAATTAATTAACTTATTAAGTTCAGAAGAATATGATTACATACTTGGCAATTGTTCAAACATATTATTTTCTTCTGATTATATTAATAAGTCTATAATTTTAACAGAAAAATTAAATAAATATTTTATAAACGGATGTAAGATAAATGTTTCTTGCGGAACAAAAGGTCCTATAGTATCAAGTGAATGCAGAAAAAGAAATCTCAGTGGATTTGAATTTTTAATTGGATTTCCAGGCAGTTTCGGTGGAATGATTTGTATGAATGCATCAGCACATAATCAATCTATATCTGATACATTTATAAGTGCAAATATATATGATGTAAAAAATAAAAAAGTAATAACATTAAAAAAAGAAGAAATGAATTTTAAATATAGGAATTCAATCATTTCAAATAGCGGCTATGTCCTATTAAATGCTGATTTTGAGTTAAAGAGAGGGAATGAAGAAGACATAGATGAAATAATGAAAAGAAACATTGAATTCAGAAAGACAAGACAGCCATCATTAACTTATCCAAATGCTGGAAGCATATTTAAAAATCCATTAAATGATTCAGCCGGAAGGTTACTTGATTTGTGTGAGATGAAAGGTCAAACAGAAGGCGGTGCAATGGTTTTTGACAAACACGCAAATTTTATAATAAATAAAGATAATGCATCATCAAAAGATGTATTAAAGTTAATGTACAGAATGTATTCAAAAGTAAAGGAAAAATATACAATTAGCTTAAAACCTGAAATAATATATATCGGTAATAAAGGAACGGAAGAGTATAAATTATGGGAATTAATGACAGAAAATATTCAGATGGCACAAAAATAGGAGTATTATGTGGTGGCTTATCCAGTGAAAGAGAAGTTTCATTAAGATCTGGGAAAAATGTTTTAGATGCTTTAAAACGACTAGGATATAGCAATTCTCAAATTATAGATGTAGATAAGAATATTGCAAATACACTAATAGAAAATAATATAGAAGTTGCATATAATGCATTACATGGGAAATATGGCGAAGATGGTTGTATACAAGGTATATTAGAAATTTTAAAAATTCCATATACAGGAAGTGGTGTAATGGCGAGTTCCATATGTATGAACAAAGAATATACAAAAAGAGTATTATCAACAAACAGAAATATTCCATTAATAAAGTCTGTATTTATAAAAAAAGGTGAAGATGTATTAGAAAAATGTAAAAATTTAAATTACCCATTAATAACAAAACCTGTATGTGAAGGTTCAAGCTTTGGAATGACAAAAGTAAATACAAAAGAAGAACTTATGCCTGCTTATAAAGAAGCAATAAAATATAATGATGATGTACTTATTGAAGAATTTATTAACGGATTTTTTATAACAGTAGGTGTATTAGAAAAAGACAATGAAGTATTTGCTACTGAAATACTAGAGATAAGACCAAAAAACGAATGGTATGATTATGAAGCAAAATATACAAAAGGAATGTCAGATTTTATAGTTCCATCAACATCATTATCAGAAAAAACAACAAAAGAAATTAAAGAGATATCAATAGAAGCTCATAAAACAGCAGGTTGTTCAGGAGTTTCAAGAATTGATTTTATGGTAATGAATGACAGACCATATTTTCTTGAGATAAATACAAGTCCAGGAATGACTGATACAAGTGATCTTCCTGCTCAAGCAGAAGTAATGGGAATTACATATGATGATTTAGTATTATTAATATTAAATAATGCGGGCTTAAATAAGTAAATGTCAAATGAATATTCAGTAGAAAGAAGAATAAAGCAACATAAACTCCGCAGAAAAGCAAGACGCGGAGAAATTGCAATACGAAGAATATATAAATTAATAAGATTTATATTTATACTTATTATATTGTACGGTGTATATCGTATTTTAATATCGCATTATTGGTATCTACCAAATGATATATATACAAATCCAAACAGTAAAAATATTGAAATATTAGGGAATAGGATTGTAAAAAAAGAAAGAATCATTGGTGAGATGAAAAAAATTAATCTTGAAAAAAAACCAATATACAGAATAAATCCAGCCCCAATAGCACATCAAATAGAAACATTGAAGCCAATAAAAAGGGCATATGTAAGAAGATTTTGGCTGCCTGCACGATTAGTAGTAATGATAGAAGAAGTAACGCCAGCAATAACAGTTTCTCCTACAGAAGATACACCAGCTGTTATAGCATATGCACTTACAGGAGAAGTTATTCCAAAAGAGTATTTACCGCTTGATGAGAGTTATAATACAGTAAAAGTATTAAGTTACGGGACACAAGGGGACGATTATGAGAAATGGAATAATGAAAGAATATCAACATTATATAGATTAGCAAAGAACATAGAAAGTTATTCAAAAGAGAGAGTAGAATATATTGACTTAAGACAACCGCATAACATCTTTGTACAATTAACGAGTGTAAAAATAAGACTTGGCGAATTAGATGTATCAGTTTTTGAGAGAATAAAAGCAATAAGTGATATACTTCCGGAAGTTAAGATGTTAAATGAAAATATAAAATATATTGACTTATCTTGGAAAGAATCAAAATATATTAAGCTAGATAAAAAAAGTACTTGAAATAAAATATTTATATAATATTATAAAAAAGTCAGAAAAATATAATCCAACATATAACATGCAAAAACCAAATACTTATGCTAAGGTAAGTAACGGTTTAATTACATGTTTTTTTATTTTTAAGGATACATAACTTATGAAAGGCAATCAAAGTGGAAGAAACTAAGACAAAAAGTAAAAAAAGAAAAGTTGAAACTGTTGTAGAAACACAACAAACAGAATGGAAAGAACAAGTTATTCAAGTAAGAAGAGTAACAAAAGTAGTAAAAGGTGGAAAAAAATTAAGTTTCAGAGCAATAGTTGTAGTTGGAAATAAAAACGGCCAAGTAGGTGTAGGTTGTGCAAAGGCATCTGAAGTAATAGTTGCAATACAAAAAGCTATAGCAGACGGACGTAAAAATTTAATAACAGTTCCAATATTTAAAACAACAATACCACATCCAATTACAGGAACATCAGGAGCTGGCAGTGTAATGTTGAAACCTGCTTCACAAGGTACTGGAGTTATAGCAGGCGGTGCAGTTCGTGCTGTATTAGAGCTTGCTGGAATTGAAAATATATTAAGTAAATCATTGGGATCAAAGTCTCCATTAAATGCTGCAAATGCAACATTGAAAGCACTACAAGAATTAAAACCATTTGATGTAGTTGCAAAAAGACGCGGATTATCATTAAAAGATATGCTAAATTAAGAGGAAAATGAAAATGGCAAATAAAAATATAAAAATTACATTAGTAAAAAGCTTAATAGGCTCAACAGAGAAGCAGAGAAGAGTTGCAAAAGCTTTAGGACTAACGAAAAAAGATCAAACAGTTGAACATGAAAATACAGCTGTAATAAAAGGTATGGTAAATGCAATCTCTCACTTATTAAAAGTAGCTGAGTAGTAAGAAAGGTAATTTAAAATGGCTGAAAGAATAAAAATAGAAGATTTAAGACCTGCAGAAGGTGCCACAGGTAAAATAAAAAGAGTAGGCAGAGGAAGATCATCAGGAATGGGTAAAACCTCTTGCCGCGGTAACAATGGTGAAGGACAGAGAGCAGGAAGATCATCAAAAAGAGGATTTGAAGGTGGTCAAATGCCTGGATACAGACAAATGCCTAAATTAAAAGGATTTAAAAATTTCAATGCAATATGCTATGCAGCAATTAATGTAGGTGACTTGTCTAATGTACAAGCAAATGAAATAACATTAGAATCTTTAAAGGCAGAAGGAAAAGTTGATTCTAAAGCGCAAGCATTAAGAGTATTAGGTAACGGTGAATTATCAAAAGCTGTTAATGTAAGTGCAAGATATTTTACTGAATCAGCAAAAGAAAAAATTGAAAAAGCAGGTGGAAAGGCACAGTTAGTATAATGCAACAATACACACCAAGTCAGCAAAATTTACAAGCAATGTTATCAAATTTAAATATTGCAGGTTTAAAGAATAAAATAATCTTTACACTTGCAATGATAATGGTCTTTAGGTTGTGTGCACAACTTCCACTATTTGGTATAGATGCACAAAACTTTGCAAATTTAGCTGCAACAAATAATCTAATTGGATTTTTAGATATGTTTTCAGGTGGAGCACTAGGAAATGTATCAATAATAGCTCTTGGGATAGGTCCATACATAACTGCATCAATTATAATGCAATTATTAGCGGTAGTTATTCCACAATTAGAACAATTACAAAAAGAGGAAGGCGAAGCCGGAAGAAGAAAGCTTTCTCAATATACAAGAATATTTACAATAGTAATAGCTGCATTACAATCTCTTGTTTTTGTAATATACCTGTTAAAAACAGCAAGAGGAGCAATAATGCCAGATGTTAATATTGTAGCATTTGCTCTTGGTTCAGTCATTATAATGACTGCAGGTTCTGCATTTACAATGTGGCTTGCAGAATTAATGACAGAAAGAGGCATAGGAAATGGTGCATCAATGTTAATATTCTGTGGTATCATTTCTAAAATTCCGTTTTATACAAAACAAACAGCAACGCTAGTTTCAGGTAATTCTTCATTGCAGCCTGGCTTAATATTATTATTGCTAATATTTTTTGCAACAATGGTATTTATTGTAATAATGCAAGAAGCAGCAAGAAAAGTTATTATTGTAAATCCAAGAAGACAGGTAGGCAATAAAGTTTATGGCGGAACAAATACTTTTATTCCGTTTAAGTTAAATCCTGGTGGTGTAATGCCAATAATTTTTGCAATAGCAATACTATTATTCCCAACTACAATAATTGAACTTGTAGGAAGGGCAAATATGAGTAACGGAACATTCGGAAATATATTAGTATTAATATCAAATGCATTAAATCCGTCAGGTTTTCTATATAATGCAATATATTTTGCATTAATAGTTGGTCTTACATTCTTCTATGCATCAATAATTCCTAATTTACAACCAAAGGAAATAGCAACAAATTTAAAGAAATATGGTTCATCAATACCAGGAATAAAACCTGGAAAACCAACCGCTGAGGCTTTAGATAAAATTCTAAGTAAAACAACCTTTATAGGAGCTTTTGGACTAGGTATTGTTGCACTAATTCCTTCTATCGCTTGTAGTATTACAGGAATTACAACGCTTCACGGAATAGGGGCAACATCATTAATAATTATGGTTGGAGTTGCACTTGACTTTATTAATCAGGTAAGAACCAATTTGTTGCCAAAAAACTATGAAAGTTTTTTAAAACAATAAAAACTATAATAGAAAAGAACCCAGTAAGGGTTCTTTTTTTTATACAAAAAGTATTATGTGATATAATTTTTAAGTAACTAGTCAAAGCAGGAGAGAATTATGAAAAAAGAATTTATTTTTATCGGACCACCTGGAAGTGGCAAAGGAACACAAACAAAAAAATTATCAAAAGAATTCAACCTGCCACATATTGATACTGGTTCACTATTAAGAGAAGAGGTTGCATCCGGAAGTGGAAACGGAAAGCTAGCAAACAGTTATATGGAAAATGGGCAGTTAGTACCAATTGAACTTGTTTCTACAATTATAAAAAATAGATTATTAAAAGACGATTGTAAAAATGGATTTATTCTGGATGGATATCCAAGGAGTATGGAACAAGCCATAGCTTTAGATGAAATATTAAATGAAATTGATAAAAATGAAGAAGCAGAATTACAAGTTTTTTACTTTAATGTATCACAAGAAAAACTTGTAGAAAGGCTTGTAAATAGACGTTCATGCAGCAAATGCGGAGCAATATATAATTTAAAGACAATGCAATTAAAAGATGAAACAAAATGCGAAAAATGCGGCGGTGAATTAACAAGAAGAGAAGATGATACAGAAGAGGTTGCGAATAAGCGTTTTGAAACTTATTTTAAGCAAACTGAACCGCTAGTAAAATTATATGAAGATAGAGGTATATTAATGCAGTTAGATGCAAGCTTAGATATAGATACAATTTATAATAATTTAAAAGGAGCAATAAAAGAAAATGTCTATTCATAGAAAATCGAAGTTTGAAGTAAACTTGATGAAACAGGCAGGAAATGTTGTAGCTCTTGTTCATGCAGCAATGAAAGATGCGGTAAAAGAAGGAGTAACAACTAAAGAACTAGACGAATTAGCTTATAAAATAATAAAATCAAACAAAGCAGATCCTACATTTTTAGGTTACCATGGATTTCCGGGAACAATATGTACATCTGTAAATGAACAAGTTGTACACGGCATTCCATCAAATGACGTTATATTAAAAGATGGAGACATAATAAGTATAGATGTAGGTGCAACATTAAAAGGTTTTGTAGGCGATAGTGCCTGGACATATCCTGTTGGTAAAATTTCAGAAGAAAAGGCAATGCTGCTAAAAGCAACAGAAGAGTCGCTCTTTGCAGGATTAGAATATATGAAAAGCAATGAAAGACTTGAGACAGTTGCAGGAGCCATAGAAGATGTTGCAAAAAAGTATAAACTGGGAATAGTAAGACAATATGGCGGACATGGAGTTGGCCGAGAAATGCATGAAGACCCATTCGTTTTTAACTATAGAACAAATAATCCACTTATTTTACAAAGGGGAATGACTATTGCAATAGAACCAATGTTAAATCTTGGTTGCGATGAAGTAGATGTACTTGAAGATGAATGGACAGTTGTAACAAGAGATAAAAAAGCATCTGCACACTTTGAACATACAGTTAATGTTACAGACGATGGAGCTGAAATTTTAACAAAACTATTATAAGGAATACAAAATGATTGAAATGAAAGTTATGGGTATAGCAATTGATACAGCAAGCGGTTCACCTATTATTGTATTGAATGATAAAGAAAACAGAAAGGCACTACCAATATGGATTGGATCAGCTGAAGCAAGTGCTATTATAAGAAAAATTGAGAATATAAAAGTCTTAAGACCAATGACTCATGACTTAATTATAGACATAATAGATAAAACAGGATACTGTGTTGATAGAATAGAAATAAATGATGTAGAAAAAGAAACTTATTTTTCTACAATATATTTAACAAATAGTGAAGGAGAAGAAATAACTATAGATTCAAGACCTTCAGATGCAATTGCAGTGGCAATTAGAGTTGATGCACCAATATTTGTATCAGCAAAAGTTTTAGCAGATGGTAGTGTTTCTTGTGATAGCGCAAAAGACGAAGAAGAATCAGAAGAATTCAGAAATTTTATACAAAGCATAAAACCATCTGATTTTGAAAAATTACTTAAAGACGATAAGCAGTCTGATCAATAGTGAAGCTATTGAAAAAATAATTATTATTGTATTTTTTATTAAAAAGAGTATTAGAATATTTATTTTTAAATATTCTAATTTTTTTATTTCTTTCAATTTGACAAAGACCAATTGTAGTATCTTTACAAAAAATATCAATTAAATATCTAAACATATACACCTATACTAATCTTGTTGTATAATTTTAATGATATATATTAAATAATCAAGGAAAGGTCAAATAATCATGTCAAAAATTACAAAAGAAATGGGATTAATAGAAATAGTACAACAATATCCTGAAACAATAGAAGTATTTCAAAAATATGGGTTAGGCTGTATCGGTTGTGCAGCAGCAAGATTTGAAAACTTAGAAGCTGGAGCAAAAGTTCACGGAATAGACCCAGAAAAAATGGTCGAAGATCTTAATGCAGTTATTGGACAGTAGTATTAAATAACGAAAAAACAACTCACGGTTAAATTTATTAATATAAACGTGACAATTTATTTTGTTTTTATTATGATTTAATACTATAAGACAATAATTATATTAAGGAGACATAAAATGGAAGTAATTCTAAAAAAAGACGTACAAAATATCGGAGAAGCAGGTGATATAGTAACTGTAAAAGATGGTTATGCAAGAAACTTTTTATTACCTCAAAATTTTGCAGAAATAGCAACAAAGGGTGCAAAAGAAAATAGAGAAAAAAATATTGCAAGAATAAAAGCAAAACAAGAAAAATTACACGCTGAAGCTTTAGAATTAGCAAAGAAAATTGAAGCTTTAGAAATGATTGAATTTTCTGCAAAAGCAGGAGAAAGTGGTAAATTATTTGGAGCAATTACTACAAAGAAACTTGCTGAAGAAATTAAAAATAAAACAGGAATTGAAATTGACAGAAAAACAATTTCTTTAGATGCACCTATTAATAAACTTGGCAAGTTTAATATGCAAATTAAATTAACTTCAAAAGTTAAAGTTTCATTAGGTGTTAGTGTTACAGCTTCTGAAGTATTAAAAGAAGAAGTAGAAGAAGAAACAGTTACTGAAGAATAATTTATGGTATACTAAAGAAAAAGGTAAAACATGATAAACATTCAAAATCGACGTTATATAAATAAAGGAGGCTTTACGATATAATCGTACGATTTTTGATGTACAAATATATAAAAGCCTTCTAATTAATGATTAGAAGGCTTTTTAGCATAGAAAAGGAGATAAAATGAGCAATATTCGACGAGAAGAAAAAATAAAAAAGGCAAATGCCCCATTTGTCAAATTAATGAATTTAGTTTGGGGCTTGTAGTACAAAAAAAAAGGAAATTATATGTCGATACAAGCAATAACAACAAAAGTAGTTTCAACATTAGGTAATAAAGAATCATTAGTACCAATAATGATAAAAGATGGAGTAGATTCATCAAGTTTAACATACAAGTCATTTAAAGAAGGTGGTCCCATTGAAGGAATGGATAGAGCAATTGATGAGTTTGGGACACAAGCAATTTGGATTGGTGGTATTCCATTTTATAAAAAATTAATAGACTTTACTGCGTATAAAATTGGAAAAATAAATCCCCAAGTAGATCCAAGAATAATAGCGAATAAAGAATATGCAACATGGGCAAAAGAAAATGCAAAAGGGATAATGACAAATACGGAAAGTCAGACTGTACAATCAGCAATAAAAGACTGTCTAAAAGATGGAGGCAAGCTTGCTAAAAATTTATATAAAGGCAAAATTATTGCAGCAACAGCTCTAACATTAGCCACATTTTTTCTTCTAACAAAAACAAAACAAAAAAGGACTAAAGATACAGTTCTTGATGAAATGAAATCAATAAAAGATCATGAAATAGAGGAAAAAGAAGAAAAGAATATTTTTTCAGAATTTAACGAGTATCAATCAATGAAAAATCCTGCATTTAAAGGGATTGGGAAAAATCTTAGCGAAGCAATAATGTTTAATCCTGTACATAACATGAAAATTATAGATGCAGGAATTACCACAGAAAGGCTTGCATGTTCAAGGAATAAAACAGAATTTTTCGAACACGCAATAAAAGAAGGTGGATTTTTATTCTTTATATATGGCTTTGGAAACTTAATAGAAAAAGGGATAAATAAAGCTGCTGATAAATTTTTCCATAAACCAATTGATTTAAAAATTGATGTATTAATGGATAATAAACTATCTGATGCACTATTAAAGGGTAAAATAGCAAAAGACGTTGCACAATTACCTGCAAAAAATAAAACATTAACAGAAAAATTAAATTTTCTAATAAATAATCCCGATAATATATTAGTTCAAGCAGCAAAAAAGTCTAAGTTTATACAAACATTAAAAGATTCAAACGGAGTTAATGTAATAGATACATCAAAATACATTGATATGAATGAAATAGAATCATTGGCTGAACAGTTATTAAATATAGATAAAAACTTCCAATCGGCAAAAGAACCAGTTAATAAATTCTTAGCAAAAACGAAGGCACTCAAAGTAAGCTCTGTTATGGCAAATATTGGAATATCTTGTCTGGTTCTTGGTTATGTAATACCAAAACTAATATATAAATACAGAGAAATGAAAACAGGAACTACAAAATTCCACGTTGTAGAAGATATTAAGAATAAAAACAAAAAAGACATTCAATAGAATGTCTTTTCCTTTTAATAAGAGTTATGATAAAATTAGAGAGAGAAGAGGGATAATAAATTTTGCGCTATAAGAGTTGTTATTGGATAGAATCAGGAATAAATTTTGATATAGATGCATACAAAGTATGCTGTTTATATAGTGCAAAAGGTGGCGGAAATACCATAATTGAAGACAATTATAAAGGAAAACCCATAAACTGGGAGAAAGTCTTTGAGTTTAAGAAAAATATTAAAGACATTTTCAAAAGCGGAAAAATATATCCAAAATGCGAAGGGTGCATTTTTTTAGAAGAAAAAGATTGGGATGATGATCATACAAAAATAAGTATGATAAATCTGGATTATTGGACAAAATGCAACTCAAGATGCACATACTGTCACACAATGGCAGATAAAAAAAGATATAATAGTTTTAAAAATTACAATTTTCTGCCGATTTTAAAAGACATGATAAAAAGAGATATATTAAGGCCAAATGGTCATGTTAGTTTTGGTGGCGGAGAAGTTACTTTATTAAAAGAATTTGAAAAATTGCTTAATATATTCATTGATTTTGGATTTCCACTAATTAGAATTCATTCATCTTGTATTATATATTCAAAAGCAATAGAAAAAGGATTAAAAGAAGGATGTGTCGATTTAATTGTTTCAGTTGATTCAGGAACAAAAGAAATGCACAGAAAAATAAAAGGGGTAGATTCATACGATAAAGTTTGGAAGAATCTTAAAAATTATGCTTCAAAACAAAAAAATAAATATGCGGTAAAAACAAAATACATAGTAATACCTGGTGAAAATGACATAAAAGAAGAAATTGATGCTTGGCTTATAAAATCAAAAGAGAATGGAATTAATTTTGTATTGCACGAAATTGAATCAAAGTGGTTTTATGCAAGAAGAGAAAATGTACCAGATGAAATTTTTGAAATATTTAATTATGCAAAAAATAAAGCAGAACAACTCGGATTAAAATATGAACTTTATGAGAGAGCAGAACATATGATGAAATTTCATAAAGAGAAAGAGACACAATAATGGGCAAATATACTAGCTGCCATTGGATATTACACGGTTTAAGTTTTGAAAATGATCACATTGAGATGTGTTGTTTGTGTTGCCATAAGGGTGGCGGAAGATTATATATTAAAGAAAACTATAGTGGGAAAGATTTAACTTGGGATAATATATTTGATTTAAAACAAAAATTTATAAATGAAAATAAAGAAAATATTATAAATGACAAATGCGAAGGCTGTTTCAATCTTTCAAATAGAGATTGGGATGACAATGAAAAATATATAAATTATATTCATTTTAATCATTGGACAAAATGTAATAGTGATTGCATATATTGTTACACAGCATGGGATAAAAAAAATTATCAAAAGAAACAACACTACAATGTTTTACCAATAATAAAAGAATTATTTAAGAAAAAATTATTTAAACCCGGCGGAGAAATAACTTTCGCAGGAGGAGAGCCTACTATACTTGAAGAATTTGATGATTTAATTAAATTACTATTAAAAAATGGAGCTGATAGAATAACAGTTCACTCATCAGGTATTAAATTTTCTAAAGCAATTGAAAAAGGAATAAAAGAGCAAAAGTTGCACGTATGTCTTTCTGCTGATTCCGGTACAAGGGAAATGTACAAAATAATAAAGAGAGTTGACTGTTTTGACAAGTTCTGGAAAAACGTAAAAAAATATGCAAATGCCCAAGTTGACAATGCAAAGAACTTTGTTGAAACTAAATATATATTAATACCTGATGTAAATACAAATAAAGAAGAAATAGATAAATGGTTAGAACTAAATATTAAAAATGGAGTAAAATCAATTGTAATAGATATAGAAAATGAATTTTGCAAAAAATTAAGAGAAAAAAATGTAGAAACTCCTACATATTTAATTGATATTTGCAAATATATAATTGAAAAATCAAAAGAATATAACCTAAATTTAATAGACTATAATAATTTCAGATACTTAACAACAGAATACAAATTAATATAATGAGGGAAATGTGGAAAAATTTGAAAGTTGCAGCTACATAGAACACGGAATGGTACTTGATTCTTGTAATACTATAAGATTTTGTAATAATTTCAATCCAAGATATGGCGGTAGACCAATAATTTATGAAAACTATCACGGTGAAAAAATTAATTGGGAAGAATTTTTCAATATAAAAAAAGAATTAAGAGAAAAATTTAGACAAAACACATGTCCTGAACTTTGTAAGGAATGTGTAAATATTGCATATAAAGAGTGGGATAATGGTGATTACATTGATTATTTATTACTAACCCCTTGGGTTCCTTGTAATTCTAATTGTATATATTGTGATGCGCCAAGAGATAAATATGTTCTAGAAAATACAAAACCATATAAAGTTTTGCCTTTAATAAAAGATATGATAAAAAATAACATATTAAAGAAAGATGGAACAATTGATTTTGCTGGTGGTGAACCTACTATATATAGTGAGTTTGAATCACTATTAAAAGAATTTATAGATAATGATTTTAAGAAAATCATCATACACACTAATGCCATTAAAAGAAGTAATTCTATAATAAAAGGGTTAAAAAAAGGAGTAATAAGAGTATTAGTATCAATAGATGCAGGTACACAAGAAACACATAAAAAAGTAAAACAAGTCAATTCTTACAAAGAAGTCTGGAAGAATTTAAAAGAATATGCAAAAAATCAACCTAAAGACGCTGATTATGTAAAAGCAAAATATATCATTGTGCCAGGATATAATGATAGCGAAGAAGAAATTTTGATTTGGCTAAAAAAATGTAAGGAAATAGGAATAAAAAGTGTTGTTCTAAATCTAGATTTTAGATGGATTATGAATAATGTAAATAATGATTTAATTCCAATATATAATCTAATGCAATTTACATTAAATAGTTCAAAAGAAATAGGTTTAAAATGTGAGTTGTATGGACAAATTTTTCAGGTAAAATGTGAAGTAGAACACTCCAGGGAAGAAAATATAGCTGGATTTTAATATGAGAATAATAATATTTGAAAAAAGAGATTATGAAGAAAAAATAATAACTGAATATGCAAAAAGAAAAGATATAGAAATTATATCGACAACAGAAATTTTAAATGAAAAAAATATTGATTTATGCAAGAATGCAGATGCAATATCAATTCTTGGTTATAGTATATTAAGAAAAGATTTACTAAATAAAATTAAGAACATTGGTGTTAAATACATCTCGACAAGAACTATAGGTTATAACCATATAGATGTAAAATATGCAAAAGAAATTGGATTAAAAGTAAGTAATGTATCTTATGCTCCAAATGGAGTTGCAGATTTTACCGTAATGCTAATGCTTATAGCAATAAGAAAATATAAACCGGCAATGTGGCGTCAAAATGTAAATGATTACACTTTAAATGGTCTAATGGGAAAAGAGATGAGGCATTTAACTGTTGGAATTTTAGGTACCGGTAGAATTGGATCAACTGTAATTAAAAATTTGTCAGGATTTGGTTGTAAAATACTTGCATTTGATAATTATCAAAATGATAATATAAAAAATATAGTGCAATATACCAGTTTTGAAGAATTACTTAATGAATCTGATATTATTTCAATCCATATGCCACTTACAGAAGAAAATAAAGAAATAATAAATAAACAAAATATATCAAAAATGAAAGACGGCATAATTTTAATAAATACAGCTCGAGGAGAATTAATGAATATTCCTGATATTATAGAAGGAATAGAAACAAAGAAAATAGGAGCTATTGCACTTGATGTATTTGAAAATGAAGATACAATATATCACCATTCTTTTTCAACAGATATAATAAAAAACAGAGATATGGCATATTTAAGACAATTTCCAAACGTAATTTTAACCCAACATATGGCTTTCTTTACAGACTCAGCAGTAGAAGAAATGATTACTAACAGCCTAAAATGCTTAATTAACTTTAATAGTAACGGAACTTGTCCAAACGAATTATAACTTACAAACTCAATTTATCTGCTAATGCAGGAGCAATAATGTTCCATACTTCTTCAGTCGGATGCGGATCTGTTGAAGATAATTGGTACCTTGAATTAAAGAAATTAATTCCAGTAATTTCTTGTGTTTGTAAAATAATAAAACCATTTTTTTCTAATTTAGATAAGTCGAGCCCAAAATTATTTTTATCTCCAAATATTAATATTACAAATTTAATATTAGGATACTGTTTTTTTATTTCCTTATTCATTTGTAAAAAATATGCATTAACATATCTATTATGCCTTTTATAGTCTTTGTATAAGAGATTATTAAAAATAAGATTATTAAAGAAATAAAAAGTATAGAACTGCCTATAGAATGGAAAATAATCATATTTTAAGGTAAGATTGTCATATTTATCAATTTTATATATAGGGTAACCAACAAAATCTCCCATACAAACATTGGTATATAGCCTTCTAATATGATCACTCATCATAACATAAATAACATATTGCGGATTTTTTATAGAATTATCATAAATTTTATTTTGTAATATAAAAAGAGCATTTTGCAAACCTTTCCCTTGAACAGCATAATTATATACAGGAACATTTGCATATTGAGATAACTTAAAGCCTAAAGTTTGTTCATCTTTTAAAGCCCAACCGTATGCAAAAGAACAACCTAAAATTATAATTGGCTGCTTTGTACTATTAAGACCTGAAGGTTTTCTAAACCTTTCAGGTCTTAATAAATTAATATATGGAAGTTTTCCAATATGATATTTATCGTTAGGGGCTTTTCTTTTATTATCAATAACTAAAAAAACTTCAAATACACATAATAATAAAAATAATATTAAAATATTAAAAAATATTATTTTTAATACACGCATATATTATCTGTCTCTTAATTTAGACAACAATCTTAATATTTCAATGTAAAGCCACAAAATTGTAACAAGAAGTCCAAAAGCACCATACCACTCAAAAGAAGATGGAAGTGGAGTTTGTACACCTCTTTCAATAAAATCAAAATCAATAATTAAGTTTAAAGCAGCAATAACTGCAATAACAACATTTACAACAATAGAAAGTATTGAACTAGAATAGAAATAAGGTGGTAATACACCAAAAAATGACATAATAAAAGAAACAATATAAAAAATCATAATAGCTAATGTTGCAATAAAAATAACTGCTTTAAATTTTTCAGTTGCCTTTATAGCACCTATTTTGAATAACATAGCCATCGAAAATACAGCAATTAAAGTCATAGAAATAGCTTGAATAACAATACCAGGATATACTTTTTCAAAGAAACAAGAAATACCGGATAGAACAGCACCTTGAGAAAAAGCATATACAGGAGCAAGATATTTAGTTAAATCTGTTTTAAAAGCGATAATAATAGCACATATAAAACCAACTATTATTCCGGCAGTCATAATCATATTTACAAAATCATAATGCTGAAGTGAGAACTGATAGAAAACAGCAGCAGCTCCAATAATCATAATTAATGAAAGAATTAGAAGTTTATTCATTGTTCCTGAAATACTCATAGGTCTTTCAGTTAATGCATAAGTTTGCTCTAATACATTATCTCTTAATATAGGATTTGAACTTTTCATATTACCTCCACAAATATATACATGTAGATTATACCATATTATAAAAATACGTGAGATTGTTTTCATAAAACGAAAGGATAATTAAAATGGAAACAACAATTGAAAACATAGTCTCAAGACAAATAATTGATTCTAGAGGAACACCAACACTAGAAACAGATATTATACTAAATGACGGTACCATTGGGAGATGCAGCATACCATCAGGAGCTTCAACCGGAAAATACGAAGCAATTGAATTAAGAGATAATGATGAAAAAAATTATTTTGGGAAAAGCATATTTAAAGCCATTAACAATATAGAGAAAGTAATTAAACCTTTACTAATTGGAAAAAACATATATAACCAAAGAGAAATCGATTATTTGATGATAGAAAAAGATGGAACAAGTAATAAAAAAAATCTTGGTGCAAATGCAATATTAAGTGTATCTTTGGCTGCAGCAAGAGCTGCAGCAATAAGCAGAAAAATGCCACTATATGAATACATTGGCGGAATATATGGTCATGAATTACCAATACCAATGATGAACATTATAAATGGCGGAGCACATGCAAATAATAAACTGGATATACAAGAATTTATGATACAACCTATAAAAAGTTGCAGCATCAAAGAAAGTTTAAAAATTGGTATTGAAATTTTTCATGAACTAAAAAGAATATTAGATAAAAACGGTTATTCAACAACAGTAGGAGATGAAGGAGGTTTTGCACCAAATCTTAATTCTAATACTGAAGCTTTAGATATTATAATTGAAGCAATAAAAAGAACCGGATATACAACAGATGAAATTAAAATATGTCTTGATATTGCAGCATCAGAACTATTTCAAAACGGTAAATATATACTGATCGGAGAAAACAAAGAATTTACAAGTGACGAAATGATAGAATACATTTCAAAATTAATAAATAACTACCCAATAATTTCAATAGAAGATTGTCTGGATCAAGATGATAAATCAGGATGGGAAAAAATAACAAAAGATCTTAGCGAAAAATGCCAACTTGTAGGAGATGACTTATTTGTAACAAACTACAAAAGATTAGAAAATGGAATAAAAAATAAAATAGCTAATGCCATATTAATAAAACCGAATCAAACAGGTACATTAACAGAAACACTTGATACGATACTTTTAGCAGAACAAAATAATTATAAAACAATAATATCTCACCGATCAGGAGAAACTGAAGATACTTTTATTGCTGATTTATCAGTAGCAGTTAACTCAGGGCAAATAAAAACAGGATCACTATCAAGAAGTGAAAGAACATCAAAATACAATCAATTGATACGAATAGAAGAAACATTATATAAATATTAAATTTGCAAGAAAGTAATTTTTATTTTAAAATAATATAGCCGTGCTCCACGGGGACATTGCGGATCTCTTGACCCGAACGCACAGCGGGGTGCAGAGCCTACTGTGAGGCACTTGTGAATACGGCAGAGTTTATCTTTATTGATGATAGCAAAAGTATTTATGGCATAGTCCATCGAACCGTGTCAGGATGGGAACATAGCAGCACTAAGATGTAAACTGTGGGTGTATTTATTTTTGAAGGAGATAAAAATAAACAAAACTTTATTTATAAATGTCGATAGGTAGTGGCACGGCAAAATTGAGAGTTCTCACAAGAATTCTCAATTTTTATTTTCTTCAGCTACTTGGAGTTCCTTTTGAACTTCTTCTATATCACCGGAAAAAGTTACTTGCTTATTTATTGTATATTTTAAATACTTAATATAATTAATTCTACTTTTTAATTCTTTATATACTTTTGCAAGCAAATAACACATATCTGCATCTTGAGGTAAATCATGAATAGCTTGTCTTAAAACTCTTTCGGCTAATGAATATTTTTTATGTTTTGAATATACCTTAATTAATAATTTTATAGCTTCTTTATCTAAAGGATTAGTTTTTATAGTTTTTTCTAATAATGAAATAGCAGTATTATCATCACCTTTTTCTAAATATATTAAGGCTAAATTATAATATGCCCAACTATAATCAGAATTTTGTTCTAAAACTTTATTATACCAATCAATTGCCAAATCAATTTTTCCGATAGCATTATATTCATAAGCCAAATAAAACTTTGCAATAATATCTTCATTATTAAGCTGAATTGCTTTTGTTAAATTTTCAATAGCTTTTTCATGAATTCTTTTTTTAGAATATATTTCACCTAAATGAAAATAAGAATTGGCATCGTTTTTATCCTTCTGTATAACAAGAGTAAACAAATTTTCAGCATCATTATAATTTTTGACAGTAACATAAACATTTGCGAGATTATACATAATATCAGTATCATCTGGTGTTATATCTAATGCCTTAACATATGCGGAAATTGCTTTATCATAGTATTTCAGCTTTTCTAAAATTATGCCAATGTTATATAAAATTTTAGAATTATTTGGAAATTGTTCATTTAGAAAAATAAAATTTTTTAATGCTTCCTCATTTTCACCAATATCAGAAAGCCTGACGGCATATTCTTCTAAAAGGTTATAATCATTAGGATTTTGTTTTAATTTTTCTTGTAATAATTTAAGGTCATCCATTAGAATAATACTTACTCCACAGTAATTATTTCTCTTAATGCAAAAGGAATATAGTCAATAACATCAGACGCAAGCACAGAATATTCTGTCATATCTGATGAAGCAATATCACCGGCTAATCCATGAATAAATACACCAGCTAAAGCAGCATCGAGAGGAGAAAGTTTTTGTGCAGATAAACCAGCAATAATTCCAGTAAGGACATCACCTGTTCCAGCCTTAGCTAAAGCAGAATTACCACTCTGATTAATATATATTTTTTCTCCATTTGTTACTATTGTTTGATTTCCCTTTAACACCGTAATACATTCATAAGTCTGAGAGGTTATTCTAGCATATTTTTCTCTATTGTCATTTATTTCCGCAACACTAACATTAAGTAGTCTCGAAAGTTCTTTAGGATGAGGTGTAATTATTGCATTTTTTAAATATATATCACTCTTATTCATAGCAATTATATTAATGCCATCAGCATCAATAACAAGTCTTTGCCTTTCTGATATTTGCGGAAGTAAATTAAGTATAAAGTTTTTAGTCGTATCATTTGTTGTAATTCCACAACCTAAAGAAATTACATTATATGTTGATAAGTCTTTAATTTTATTATTTGAATCAATACAACCTGTAGAACTAGAATTTAAAGAAATATATGTAATTTCAGGCGCCATAGAAGAAACAATACTAATTAACTGAGGTATACAAGCAAGCGAGACATATCCTGCCCCAATTCGTAATGCAGATATAGAAGAAAGAAATGCAGCTCCAGGATAAAAAGCTGAACCTGCTATATTTAAAACTCTACCAAATGTGGATTTATTTGAATTCTGAATTCTTTTTGGTAGGAGTGAATTTATCAGTTTTTTATTAATTATATTAGCCATTTTGTCTTATTGCCTCATATATAACAATTGCCACAGAATTAGAAAGATTTAAACTCCTTTGACCGTCCAACATAGGAATAGTAACGGCTGATTTTTCATTTTCCTTTAATAATTTTTCTGGTAATCCTCTTGTTTCAGGTCCGAAAACAAAAAAGTCACCATCTTTATATGAAAAATCTGTATAAATATTTTTTGATTTAGTAGTAAGATAATAGAATTTAGAATTTGGGAAATCTGACATTAGATTATTTAAATTACTATATTGAGTTATTTCAACACTATTCCAATAATCTAATCCGGCTCTTTTTAAATACTTATCAGATAAAGAAAATCCTAATTTTCCGACTAAAAATAACCTCGCACCACAACAAGCACAAAGCCTTGCAATATTTCCGGTATTTTGAGGTATTTCTGGTTCATATAATACTATATTAAAACGACTATTAATCTTCATCTAAATATCTTTTACTTTCAAAAATAACAGGAAGACCTCTAATTACACACATAGCAACAGTAATATAAACTAATACATTTGCAGTTTTAATTAAGTATGGTTGAATACTACTATAAAGAACAAATTGGTCTACAGTCATACAATCATAAAATTCTAGATTTGGTATATAAGCAATAATTAGCATTAAAAATACTAAAGTCTTTGCAACACCATATATCGCTCTTGAAAATCTTGATGCTGTTAAGAAGTGACAAAATTTATTCTTCATCATTGAAGATTCTCCAAAAGCAGTATATCCCTTAGAAAGAGCTATACTTCTCAACCCATCTGTAATAATACCACGAGTAACAACAACCATAGGAACCCAAACTCCAACAGTACCTATTACAGCAAAAGCAATCCAATATAAATTTTCAACAACTCTGTCTCCTAAAATATCAAAAACAGAACCAAACTTAGATTGCTCATTTAACTTTCTTGCAACATAACCATCTAAACCATCTAAAACAATAACAAATAAAGTTAAAAATATAGCAGTAATACTTAAAGCAGGACTGCCCGTAAAAAGAAACTCGATTGCAATTACAGCAAGAATCATTCTTAATATTGTTAACAAATTAGCCATTATTATCCCCTATACTAATTATCTCTTACTTCTAGACAAAGCAAAGTTAACATTATCAAGTTTTTTTACTTTTTCACCTAACATAATTTTCTCTGCTTCTTCTAAAACTTTTACAACATTAAACCCATTGTGACCATCACTTCTAGCTTGTTTACCTTGCTCTATACAATTTAGGAAGTGTTGGCATTCTAATTTTAAAGGTTCTATTTCAATATAATCAAGAACTTCAGTTTTGGATACTTTAGGACTTGAACTTTCAAAAACTTGTAATTTATTTTCTGCAAGAGTGTCGTCAAAAATAGCAGTTGCCTTAGTTCCTCTTACTAATAAATTAACTCTTTTTTGAGGATGTATCCAACTATCAGAAATATGAGCAATAATATTACCTTCGTACTCAATAGTAACATGTGTAACATCCATAATATCATTATTATCAGAAGAAGCACCAACAGCACTTATAACTCTGACTGGTTCTTTACCTAAAATATAACTTGTCATAGAAACATCGTGCGGAGCTAAATCCCACATTACACTCCTGTCATTCTTAAAATGATTTATATTTAATCTATCACTTTGAACATACCTTATATCACCCAAAGCACCTTCATTAATTAACATTTTTAATCTATTAACGGCAGGATGATACATTAATAAATGACCAACCATAAGCACTATATTATTTTTATCAGCAAGTTCTGCAAGTGCCATAGCTTCTGTTGAAACAGTAGAAATAGGTTTTTCTACATATACATGTTTACCTGCTTCAATTGCTTGTTTAACTAATTTATAATGTGTATGACTAGGGGTAACAACAGCAACTGCTTCAATTTCAGGATTATTTATCACCTCATTAGAATCAGCAGTTAGTTCAATATCAGGATATAATTCTCTTAAGTTTTTTCTATTTTCAGCATCTAAATCACAAACTGTATGTAATGCATTTAAATTATAAAAATTTCTGACAACATTCTTTCCCCAAATACCGCAACCTATTACAGCAACATTATGTGACCTCATTTTATACTCCAAAATTCTTACAACATGTACTATATAACATTATTATTGTAAAAAATAAGAAATAAAAGGTCAAATTAAATATTTATAAAGAAACTATTCTATACAATTTGTATTCTGTTATCTTTTCTCACTTCGAATGGTTGATTAATTGTTTTAATATAGTCAATAGTAACTTTATCTTTATCAAATGCATAACGTTCCAAAATATCATTATTATCACGTTTTAACATTTCAAGGTTATCTCCGCCACCAACAAGAAATTCATCATAAACAGCAGTATATACCTTATTAGGATCAGGATTATCTACATCTATAAATCTTTTATGTCCTTGTTTATCTACATAAATTAATTCCAACAGATTACCACTTCTATCTAATTTATAAGAAAGACCTGAAACTTGCATTATTCCTGGTTTAGAATTCTTAGATGTTAGCGATTTTCCACATAATTTAATTGCATCAACCAAATCTTTTTCATTTAATTTAACTTTAAAAAGCTTATTATTAAATGGGAAAATACTAGTAATATCTCTTTCTGTAACTCTACCATAATCAACACTTCCTCTGAAATTAGCAGAATTTATTAATACAATATCAGAATCAAGATTTTGTCTAAGCGCATCTGCAACAAAATCTGCCCAAGGATTTTCTTCAAGTAAATTATTTTTAGGTATTGGATCAACATGTTTTAAATAACCGATTTCAGGAGATTTACCGAGAATAGAATCAATTGTCTTTGACATAATTAAATTTGGAGAATAAAGATTAGTATCTAAAACATTATTTTGTACATAAGTAATTTGACCATCTTTATTAAACTCAAGATTTAAAATGCCAAAATGATTACCATCTCTTCCTGCTTGAGTTATAACAACAGGTTCTCCTGTTGGAGAATAAAACATATTTTCACCTGGTCTAATACTTTCAATTAAATCATGAGAATGTCCGCCTAATATAACATCAATACCGCTTACAGTCTGAGCAATTTCTTTTTCAATAGCGTTTCCTTCATGAGACAATAATATTATTTTATTTACACCTTGTTCTTGAAGTTTTTTAACTTCTTCTCTTAATTCTTTAATTGTTTGCTCTTTATCATCTATTGTAATACCTTCTAAAATTTTCTTATCTTTAAGTCTAGAACCCATATCAGATGGCTGAACACCAATTAAACCATATTTGTCTCCGCTTTCACCCTGAACAACAGTAGATCTAAGAACCTTCTTCGCTAAATCAGAAGTATTATTAGGGAAATTCATATTCATACCCAGAATATGAGTTTTGGAATTTTTTAATAATTTTCCACAAACAGATGCAGTAATATCAAATTCATGGTTACCAGGAGCCTCGGCATGAATACCTGCCAAATCTAAAAATTTTGCGGCTACAATATTTCTTTTTTCATCTGAACCTATAAAAGTATCACCCGAACATAGTTTCAACATATCAGCACCATTTTGTTTTGCAACAAATTGAGCATGTTCGCCTGCTGATAATAATCTCTGCATTTTAGGAACTTGACCATGTAAATCATTAATATACATTATTGTTGTTTTAGTTGTTGAGAGAGGATTAACTTTATTTTTTGATGCATTTACTGGCGTTTGCATACCTTTGTTAGAAAGATTTTGAACGGCTATATTTTGTGTAAGAATATTCATTGCAAGTATCCAATTATCTATTCACATGCACTAAAAAAAAACAATATTTTTTTTGCCAATATTAAACACTTTTTTAATATATCTTAAAGAATACAAATCATGCAAAATGATTATAAGATTTATTTATAAGTGTATCTGCATTAATTTTAAATTTACTATTGCCATCTTTTAAATATACACAAGGGAATATGTCTTTATTAACTACTTTTCCGATACAAGTAAATATGTTATTATCTAGCTTTAAATATATGTTTTCTGGCACACAGACAATTAATTCATAATCTTCTCCACCCCACATAACAAATTCCTTGTAGTTAAGACTATTTATTTTTGAAAAATGAATTAATTTATCACTTACAGGCACTTTATTAATATCAACTTCTATTGAATGTTTACTTGATAAAGAAATTTTATATAATGCATCAATTAAACCATCAGAAGAATCCATAACGGCAATATTACAATCCAAACAATTTAAAAGCATAGAACTTTCTCTTAATCTTGGAACAGGATTCAGATGAGCAGCCAGTAACTCTTCATCAACATATAAAAAATTAGATAAAGCATATAATCCTGCAGAACTAGAACCGTGGAAACCTGTTGTTAAAACATAATCACCTTTTTTAGCAAACTTTCTTGAAGATAAAAAATTTGAATTTTTTTTACCAATTGCACATACTGAAATAACAATCTTATCAGAGCCTGTAATATCTCCACCTACAACCTTTACATCATATTCAGTACAAATATCATTAACACCTCTATAAAATTCTTCAACAAAATTATTTTTAACATTTGAAGGAAGAGATAATGAAATAGTTATGTATTTTGGTATTGAAAGAGAAGCTGCAATATCACTTAAATTGACTGCAACTGATTTTCTGCCTAACAAGTAAGCCGAAGTTGTATACATTGAAAAATGTACATCTTCAACTAAAGTATCTTGAGTAATAAATAAATCCAAGTCTGATAAAAATGCACAATCATCTCCCAAATACGAATTGCAAGACAATTTATTATTTATAATTTCTAATATTTCAAATTCATTCATATTTACATATTACAATATAAATAATAAAAATTTAAATATGTTAAATATTAGTTATTTTTTCTTTCAAATATTTTGTAAGCATGTACAATAAATAAAGGAGATATTGGTAAAAAGCCAAACATTAATATAACAAAGCGAGGTATAAATGATAGAGCTAAACTATCGTAATATCAGAGAAGATATCATAGGAAGTGAAAACGGCTTAGATATAGATAAAGAATTTGACAATTATAAAGATACAATTCACAAAATAATTGCTGATTTGAATTCAAATAAAGATAAGCCGGGTCAAAAACTTAGGTGGATGAACTTAGGTTATAATGAGGAAACCATTTGGTATGTAAAAGAATATGCGGCTCTTGTTGAAAATCGTTTTGAAAATTTATTAATTTTAGGTATGGGCGGATCTTCATTGGGAAGTATGGCTGTTTGTGAAGCACTTTTACCTTCATATTGGAACTTTTTAACAAAAGAACAACGAAATAATTATCCAAGAATATTTTTCTTAGACAATATTGATCCTGATCAAATGAATTCACTTTTAAATATATTGGATTTGAAAAAGACTCTAGTAAATGTCGTAACAAAATCGGGTTCTACAGCTGAAGTAATGGCTCAATTTATGATTTTAAAAGACAGAATGGAAAAAGAACTTGGAGAAGACTATAGAAAAAACATTATAGCAACAACAGATAAAAATATAGGTATATTAAAGCAATTGTCAGATCAAGAAGGATATAAAACCTTTTATATACCTGATGATGTAGGAGGAAGATTTTCTGTTTTTTCAGCAGTAGGATTATTACCATTTGCCCTTTTAGGCATTGATATCCAAGAAATAACACAAGGTATAAAAGATATGGATTTAGCCTTGAAGAATACAGATATACACTATAATATAGCGGCTCAAAATGCATTAATTCATTTTCTAATGGATGTAAAGAAAAGCAAAAACATATCTGTAATGATGCCATATTCATATAGATTAAGATACGTTGCAGACTGGTATTGCCAATTATGGGCAGAATCATTGGGCAAAGAAAGAGATAAAAATAATAATATTGTAAATACAGGTCAAACTCCTGTAAAAGCAATCGGAGTTACAGATCAACACTCACAAATACAATTATATAATGAAGGACCAAGCGACAAAATAATTAATTTTCTAAGGGTAAAAGAATATGATACTACTCTTAATATTCCAAATATTTTTGAATATACGGGAATAAGCTATCTTGGTGGAAAAACAATAAACCAATTATTTAATGCAGAAGCTGATTCAACAATGGCTTCATTAATTGATTATAAAAGACCAAGTGTTACTATAACAGTACCTAAAATTACACCTTATTATATGGGGCAGTTATTATATATGTTTGAAATACAAACCGCAATAACGGGTGCTCTATATAATATTGATGCATTCGATCAACCCGGAGTAGAGCAATCCAAAAATTATACATATGCACTGATGGGCAGAGTCGGCTATGAAGACTCAGCTCATGAAGTAAATTCAAAGTTACAAGACTCAGTTAAAATGTAAGATAGTAATAATAGAGAAATGAATAGAAAAAAACAAAAAGTATTAGGATATGATGTAGATATAATCTCTTTTGATGATACTATAAGGTTTCTCATTGAAAGAATTAAAAATAAACAAGGAACTCATGTTGTTACAATCAATCCTGAGATTATTGAACAAGCACAAAAAAATAAAGAATTAGATGAAATAATAAGGAAAGCAGAACTTGTTGTTGCAGATGGAATAGGAATACAACTTGCACTAAAATTAAAAGGAATAAATCAAGAAAGAATTCCCGGCGTTGATTTAGCTATTGAACTAATAAATCACTGTAATTCACTAAGATATTCTATTGCAATGATTGGAGCAAAAGAAGATGTAATTAGATTAGCAGTAAATAATTTAGAAGAAAGATATAGTGATTTAGATATATGCTATTTTAGGAATGGATATTTTACACTACCAATAGAAGAAAAAATTATAGACGATTTATCTCAAGCAGAACCTGACGTAATATTAGTAGCACTTGGTTCACCAAAACAAGATTTTTTTATAAAAAAATGCAGAGAAAAAGTGCCTAATGCAATATATATAGGTGTTGGAGGCAGCTTTGATGTATGGGCAGGCATTGTAGAAAGAGCGCCTGAATTTTTTAGAATAATGGGTATTGAATGGCTATATAGAACATATAAGCAACCAAAAAGATTAAAAAGAATATATAAAACTTTGCCACTCTTTGCATTTAAAGCTATAATAGAAGCAATACAATATAGATTATTTTTGCATCAAAGGGGAAAAAATGATAAATCAAATTAATGAACTTGATATTGAACAAACAAAAGACGTATCAAAAAAACTCAGAAGACAAATTTTAATGATGATTCATAACGCTCAATCCGGGCATCCGGGAGGTTCATTATCTTGTGTTGATATATTAAATGTTTTATTTACCAAATGTATGAAACATTTTCCTGAAGGTGAAAAGAATCCAAACTATAAGAATAGAGATAGATTTATACTATCAAAAGGTCATGCATCTGCAGCATTATATGCAATACTTGCTCACTGCGGATACTTCAAAGAAGAAGAGCTAATGACATTTAGAAAATTTGGTTCAAGGTTACAAGGACATCCTTGTTCTAAAAAATTAAATGGCATAGAAGTTTCAACCGGTTCATTAGGACAAGGGCTTTCAATAGGTTGCGGTATGGCTTTAGGATTAAAGCTAGACAAAATAGATAGTAAAGTATATGTATATATGGGCGACGGTGAGCTTGAAGAAGGCAGTGTTTGGGAAGCGGCTATGAATGCTTCACATAATAAACTTGATAATATAATTGCATTTGTAGATAGAAATAAATTGCAAATTGACGGTTCTACAGAAAATGTTAAGTCTGTTGGTAATGTCAATGAAAAATTTACGGCATTTGGCTGGAATACTATTGAAATAAATGGACACGATATAATACAAATATATAATGCTATTGAACAGGCAAAAAAAGCAATAAAACCTACCGTTATTATTGCAAATACCATAAAAGGTAAAGGTGTATCATTTATGGAAAACAATGCTGGCTGGCATGGTAAAGCTCCTAATGATGAACAACTAAAAGAAGCATTATTAGAATTAAATTAAGGGGTTAATATGGACAGAGAATGTAAATCAGTAAGAAGTATATACGGTAAAACCTTAGTAGAGCTTGGAAAAAAAAATAATAGCATTGTTGTATTAGACGCAGATTTATCTTGTTCTACACAAACGCAGATTTTTGCAAAAGAATTTCCTGATAGATTTTTCGATGTAGGAATAGCGGAGCAAGATTTAATGACAACAGCAGCAGGACTTGCTTGTACAGGTAAAACAGTTTTTGCTTCAACATTTGCAATGTTTGCGACTGGAAGAGCCTGGGAACAAATTAGAAATACAATATGCTATTCAAATTTAAATGTTAAAATAGCGGCTACACACGGTGGAATTACTGTTGGAGAAGACGGAGCAAGCCATCAAGCATTAGAAGACATTTCTCTTATGAGAAGTATACCAAATATGATGGTTATAGTTCCAGCTGATGCAACAGAAACAAAACAAGTAATTGAATTTGCTGCATCTCACTATGGACCAGTTTACATTAGGATTGCAAGGACAAATCTCCCTGACGTATTCGATGAATCTTCATATAAATTTAATCCGCTAAAAGCTCACATTGTAAAAGAAGGTAATGATGTTTCTTTAATTACAAATGGTGAAACATTGGTAGAAACAATTGATTGTGCTAAAATATTATCAGATTATGGGATAGATGCAGAAATTATTAATGTTCCTGTTATAAAACCAATAGATAAAGAAACTATTATAAAATCTGCAAAAAAAACAAATAGAGTAATTACTATAGAAAATCATTCAATAATTGGAGGTTTAGGCAGTGCTGTTTGTGAAGTTTTAAGCGAAAACTATCCCGTAAAAGTTAATCGGATAGGAACTAATGATGAATTTGGTCAAAGCGGTAAAGCAAAAGAATTAATGGATTTCTATGGATTAAACGCAAATAAATTAGTACAAAAAATACAGGAATTGGTTAAATGATTCAACTTAGAAATGTGTATAAAAAATATAAAGATAATTATGCCCTTCAAAATATAAATTTAGATATTATGTCAAGTGAATTTGTATTCTTAACTGGCTCATCAGGTGCTGGGAAGTCTACATTAATGAAGCTTTTATATAGAGAAGAAGTTCCAACCTCAGGAACTGTGATGATTGGAAATATTAATATAGCTAAATTACCGAATGATAGGGTTCCAAATATCAGAAGATGTATGGGAATAGTTTTTCAAGACTATAAACTGCTTCAGAATATATCTGTATATGACAATATAGCATACGTAATAAGAACTTTAGGAATGCGTTCAAAAGAAATTCAAGAAAGGGTAACTGGTGCCTTAAAAATTGTAGGATTATTAAATAAAATGAATGCAAAACCTACGGAATTATCAGGCGGTGAACAACAAAGAGTAAGTATTGCAAGAGCAATTGTAAATGGACCACCTCTTTTGATTGCAGATGAACCAACAGGAAATCTTGATCCGAAGAATTCATTAGAAATTATGCAAATACTTGAACAAATTAATGATAAAGGTATTACCGTAATTGTTTCTACTCATGATAGAGATATTGTTGATTATTTTAGAAAAAGAGTAATTACAATGGAACAAGGTCAAATAATAAGGGACGTTCAGGCAGGTACTTATGAATAAAAAACGACAAATAAAAGAAACCGTTAAAAAACATATTCCGCAAAGACATCTATCTTCCGTTAGAATAATGTATAGAATTGCAATGGAAACTATATATGGGATTAAAAGAACAGGATTAATTAATATTGCTATTATCGCAGCAATTGCTGCAATTCTAACGATTTTTGGCGCACTATTCAGAACAAGTTTTTCATTAAGTTCTTATGTAGATAATCTTGGTGATACATTTGAAATTTCTGTATATCTTAAACAAAAAAGCGATCCTGTGTTAATGTCTTCAAGAATAAATGATATTGAACACGTAAAAAAAGTTTCTATTAAGACAAAAGAACAAGCCTGGGAAGAAATGAACAATAACATAGATGTATCCGGAATGGATAATCCCTTACCTGATACAATACATGTTACTGTAGATGATCCTAAAAACATTCTAATTGTATGTGATGAAATAAAAAAACTATCAGGCATTGAAAGCATGAATTATGCACAAGAATTTGCAAAAAAGCTTCAAACCATTACAACTGTATATAATACAGTAACAGTATTTGTATTAATTGCGGTAGCTTTACTAACAATAATAATAATAAATTGTACAATACAACTTGTTATACAATCACGAAAAGAAGAAATAGAAATTATGAGATTAATGGGTGTAAGTAATTGGTATATTAAAATACCTTTAATTCTTCAAGGGGCTATATATGGATTCGTTGGTGCCATTATTTCACTATTACCATTAAATACTGTACAAAATGCATTAGTTAAATTAAATGATTTCTTAAATGTTCCTACATCAGATTTTGCACTTCAGATTGTAGTATTCTGCATATTTGTCATAGCAATATTCTTTAGTGCCGGCGGAAGTATGCTTTCAATAAAAAAACATTTACAAGTATAAATAATAAAAAATCAAAATAACTTATTAAAAAGAGAGAAGCTTTAAATAGCTTCTCTCTTTATTTTTAATTTATACTTCTATATATTCTTTTAATCTTTTACTTCTATTTGGATGTCTTAACTTTCTCAACGCTTTAGCTTCAATTTGTCTTATACGTTCTCTTGTAACACCAAACAATTGACCAACTTCTTCCAAAGTACGTTGTCTGCCGTCATCCATACCAAATCTTAAACGAAGAACATCTCTTTCTCTTGGGGATAAACCACTTAATACTTCAGCTAAGTCTTCTCTTAAAAGTTCTTGAGCAACTGTTTTAACAGGAGCATCAGCATCTTTATCTTCAATAAAATCACCAAGTCTGGAATCTTCTTCTTTACCTATAGGAGTTTCTAAAGATAAAGGTTCTTGAGCAACTTTAATAATTTCCCTTAATTTAGGAACTGAAATATTCATTTCAACAGCTAATTCTTCTTCCGTTGGTTTTCTAGAAAGTTCTTGAGCTAATTTTCTAGTTACTTTTTTAAGCTTATTTATTGTTTCTACCATATGAACAGGTATTCTTATAGTTCTAGCCTGATCAGCTATAGCTCTTGTAATTGCTTGTCTAATCCACCAAGTTGCATATGTAGAAAACTTATAACCTCTTTCGTGATCAAATTTTTCCGCAGCTCTTATTAGACCAAGGTTTCCCTCTTGAATAAGGTCTAAAAATAACATGCCTCTACCTACATATTTTTTTGCAATACTTACTACAAGTCTTAAGTTAGCTTGTACTAATTTTCTTTTTGCAATTACTCCGGCATTACCACCTTGTATTATTTTTTTTGCTAAATCTATTTCTTGATCAGCAGTTAAAAGTTTTATACGACCTATTTCTCTTAAATACATTCTAACTGGATCATCAAAAGACACTCCTTTTGGTAAAAGTGCGTCAGTAATTGAAACATCATCATCCTCAACTTCATCAGTCAAATCTGTTGAAAACAAATCCTCATTTTCCATAGTATCTATGATTTTGTTTCTCTCTGAATTAATAATAACATCCATACCGTCACGGCTAATAGATTCCGGCTCAGTCATGAGTATAATACTTGAAGTATCGCTAGATTCATTTTCCATAGCTTCATCTCCTTCTAATATTCCGACTACCGATAAATCTGAAATTTTCTTTTTGCTCATTGAATTTATTCTCCGATTTTATGTTTATTTTTTATTTTTTCACGTAACTGCATTTGATATTGCATTGACTCTATATCATCATCATTTAATTGTTTATACTTTGACCTTAATTCTTGTTTTTCACAATCAAAATGATATTGTTGAATACTGTTGACATTATCCCACACCGCAGCCTTAAAGTCACGTTCAGAAAGGTTTTTAAAGCTGTCAGCTATATATATTAAATCTGTTATTATATCCTTTAATTCATTATCCTCAGCAAATTGTGTATACAGGGCTTGTATTAATTTTTCCACATCATTATTTATCCGATATAATAATTTGTCAATTGCTTCTTTGATAATAATTAAATTTTTATCTATAAATTTAACATTTTGTATAACTTCTTTAAGATAATTTACGTCTACATTACTTCCACCAGTTAGAAACAAAGATAATAAATTTTTTTGTGCTTTTTCACAATTATTTGAAGATTTTGTTACAATTCTCTCAATTGGCTTTTCTATAAGTTTCTGAGACATTTTAGTTTTATTAATCTCCCTAATCAAAGCATTTTCATCAACTTCTATTTTATCAGAAATTATCTTTATATATTCATTTTGAACTATATTATTAGGAATTTCCTCAATTAAAGGCATGATTTTTTTTACTAATTTTAACTTATCTGTTGGAGATATATTGGAATTATAATCTTTCAATATTTGATTAAGCTCAAAATCTAACAATAAAGGAGCTTTTTTTATGTACTTTTTATATTTATCAATTCCATACTCTCTAATATATTCATCAGGATCTTTACTATCAAAAGGAGCAATAACTCTAATTTCGCATGTATATTTATCATCCGATAGTGAAGAATATGTTTGATCAAAAATTTTTAAATTTCCAAGTCCAGAAAATGCTTCTTTTATTACCTCAGTACTTCTCTGTGTTGCTTTTAACCCTGCCTCATCAGTATCAAAAGCCAAATATATCTTTCTTGACTTTGAATACTTTGCAATTAATCTTATATGATCAACAGTAAGAGCTGTACCACAAGATGCAACCGTATTTTTTAATCCTGCAGCTTGAGCAGAAATTACGTCAAAATAACCTTCCATTATAACTACATAATCATCTTCAATTATTTTATCTTTAGCAACATTAATTCCGTATAATATTCTACTTTTATTATATAAGATAGTATCAGGTGAATTTAAATATTTTGGATTTTGTCCTTCTTCTATAGCTCTTGCACCAAATGCTATTACTTCACCTTTTTCGTCTCTAATTGGAATCATAATCCTATGACGAAATCTGTCTATATAATCTCCCTTTTCGGTTTTTATAACTAGCCCGGCTTTTTCCATTATGTCAGGAGTATATTCACTTTTGAATTTATTTTGTAAATCATTATAACTTTTTGGCGAATATCCTAACTTATATTCATTAATAATTTCTTTATCAATACCCCTATTTTCAAGATAATTAAGTGCTTTCTTAGCTTCTATTTTTGTTAAAATATTCTCATGATAATATTCACAGACTTTCTTTAATAAATCTTTTACCTTTTGCTTTTCATCAGTGTCAGATTTTATATTTCCGGAAAAAGAAGGCAACTCTATTCCAAATTGCACAGCCAAATCTTTTATCACATCATTAAATGACTGATTATTAATCTTCATCAAAAAACTAATTGCATCACCGCCTTCACCGCAACCAAAACATTTAAATATTCCTTTTTGCACATTTACACAAAATGAAGGGGTTTTTTCATTATGAAAAGGACAACAACCCCAATAATTATTACCCTTCTTCTTTAGAACAACTCTGGATTGAACAACATCAAGTATATCTAAACGATTTCTTATTTCATCAATTACTTCTGAATATGTTTTTTCGGCTGACATTTATTTTAATCCGTTCATTTGCGCAAGTTTAAATAAAAACTCATCATTGTTTTTTTGAATAAATGGAGAAGGAAGAAAATATTCTTCATACTTAATTAATACATATCTATCAGTCATCCCCGACACATAATCACAAGCTGTTAACATGATATCATTTTTTGAAGAATTAACATAAGTCTTAGCAAGTTCCTCACAATAATACTCAAATAATCTTTTAATAACATTTTGAGCTTTATCTTCTGCTTCTTTTGCCGGCGAATTGTTATATACATGTTCAAACATCCAAGTTCGCAACTTTATAAATTGAGAAAAGCACTCATCTGACATTATAATTTTATCTTTTCCCAGACTGTTTTCTACAATATCTCCAACTATCTTAGTTAACCTAATTCTATTTGTAGTAGAAAAATACTCGACACTTTCTTTAGGAATATCATCATTAGAAATAATTTTCGCTCTTATAGCATCTTGTATATCATGATTTATATATGCAATTTTATCTGAAATTCTTACTACTTGCCCCTCGAGAGTTGATGGCATACACTCATAAGAATGATTTAATATTCCATCTATTGTTTCATATGTTAAATTTAAATCTTCAATAAAATCAACAACACGTACACTTTGTTCATTATGTCTATAACCATTTGGCATTAGTTCATTTAACACTCTTTCACCACTATGACCAAATGGCGTATGCCCCAAATCATGTCCAAGAGCTATTGCTTCAGTTAAATCTTCATTCAAATCTAAAGCTCTAGATATTGTTCTTGCTATTTGTGATACTTCAAGAGTATGAGTCATCCTTGTTCTAAAATGATCATCATATGGAGAAAAGAAAACTTGAGTTTTATGCTTTAAACGCCTGAACGCCTTTGAATGAAGAATCCTATCTCTATCTCTTTGGTAGTCAGTTCTTAGATAACAAGATTCTTCCTTGCGTTTCCTACCTCTACTATAAGCACTTTTTGAAGCAAAAGAAGATAAATATTGATTTTCTCTTTCTTCAATTTTCTCTCTTATCGTTTTATTAACAGACTTCATATTCAAACTCACCAATATAATTTTATATTAAACTTATAGTATAATCATCATATTTACACATTTTTGTTTAGATTATTTAATATATTATTAAAATGGGACTTGATTATTAGTTATTTTTCTTATATTATCAACCTATAATGTATATTTGAAAGGAAAATAAAATGTCAGTTGAATGTGCAATATGTGGTAAAAAACCTTTGAAAGCAGCAAAACTTTCATTCTCTCATAAACATAACGTATACAGACAAAATCCAAATTTACAGTCAGTTAAAATTGTTGAAAATGGTACTGTAAAAAGAGTTAAAGTTTGTACTTCTTGTTTAAGAGCAGGAAAAGTTCAAAGAGCTATATAATTGTATAATAGCTACTAATTTTTAGTATAAAAAAAAGAACCTAATGGTTCTTTTTTTATGCAGCTATTTGTGATGATAATACAGATTTCAATGCATTCAATACTTCTTCATTTATTTCCCCATTCTGCACTTTTTTATCTAATATATCTAATGTAGTACTATCACTTAATGGTTTTTTATAACAACGTTCTTCTCTAAGTGCAGAATATATATCTGCAACTGTAAGAATCTGAGCAAGTATATCATCATTGTGTGTTTCGTAATTATGATGATTTTTAACTAATTCTAATACTCTTTTATTCATACCAGCTTGAGATAATAATTCATAACCTAACTGTGAATGCATGTCAATTATTTCTTTTTCAACATCTGTTAGTTTTGATGATTTATTTAATATTTCTCTGGGAATTAAAACTTTTCCAAAATCATGGAAAACACATGCTTGCTCTAATACTTGTTTCTCATAGGGAGTTAAATTCATCTTATTAGCGATTTGCAATGCATAAGCTGCTGTTGTTGTTAAATGAGAGTTAATCATTTCTGAAACATTTTCCGGATAAACAGAAATATCTATCCCTTTTTCTTTCATCATTGCAGAAATTTTAGGATTACTTTCAATTAATTTTAAGATATATGATTTACTTAAATAAGCATTTAAAAGCTGCTTTGAATTATAAGTATTATATAATAATTTACTTGTATTTACGGCTGGTTTTGGAGGAGTAACATAAACATTCTTTTGAAAAGAATCCTTATTTACATTAATAATCTGACCTATATTACCTCTAAAGGTTTTATTTGAGAATGCCTGACTATTTTCTATATTAAATTTTTCTAAATTACTACTTACCTTCAAAACAAAAACCTTAAAAACCTACCCTATGTATTTATAAAAACATTTAATTCAATTAAATTGCCTATATCTAAATTTTTTTAATAAAATATAAAATACTGTACCATTTATAATGAAGTAAGCTTGACAGAATTGAAAAAAGAAAGAAAAATAAATATAAAGCATGTTATAAATTTGTATAATTGTGGAATAGCATTAAAGTTACAATAATAATAGAGATTTTAAGGAGAAAGATAATGTATTCAAAAGAAGAACTTGCAGAACTTATTATTAAAAATCCCGAAGAATATAATTCATATAAAAAAACACTAGAAGAACAATTAGATTTAACAGAACTTGATTTTTCAAATATTACGTTAGAAGAAATAGATTTTTCTAATACAGAACTTGCAGGGACATCTTTTATTGATTCACATTTATCTAATGTAAATTTTACAGGAAGTGATTTAAATGCAGCTGATTTTACGAGAGCAAATATCGTAGAATGTGATTTTTCAGAATCAATACTCAATGGAACAGATTTTAGTTACGCTACTGTTAGTTACTGTAATTTTACAGATGCTGATATGGCTGGTTGTATTGTAAAGGAAGCAGAATTAACAGATTCTGATTTTTCTGCAAGTTTAAATTTATCTGCAACAAGAGCAGACGAAACAACAATATGGCCTGACAATGATTTATTACCGGATGATTTTGATACAAATTATTCCAAAGATGATGTTGATGATGAAGAACAACAATCTATTGAATACTAATTAGTTAAAAAATAGCATCAATAAGATGCTATTTTTTTAACTAAAATTAAATTTATTTAATACACTGTATAAATATTTTAAATCAGAATTATTTTTTATATTTTTTTGAAAAATCTTTATAGATTTTTTTATATCTAGAACTTTTATTTTCTCTTCAGAAGATAAAGTATCTGGTGAAACCTCTTCAAGAAAAGTTATATAATCATCGAGAGCTTTATCATAAACTTTTACATTAAAATAAGCTTTACCTCTATAATAATATAATTTGTAATTATCCGGAGTATACATAAGTTGGTCATTAAAATACTCAATTGCATCATTATATTTTTCAATATTCATGAAATTTTCACCTAGTTTTTTATATAAATCAAACATATAGCTATATTCTGAAATTTCAGAAGATTTAATATAATCAGCGACAGCCCCCTCATAGTCTCCAATTTTTTCTTTTAAGAAAGCTCTTTCAAAATATAAATCACGTTCATGATCAGCATGTCCAAAAGGAAATATTTTTATCAAATCACTACAAATATTAATTGCTTTCTTATAATCACCAATGGATTCATATTCTTTTATTAAAAGATAATTTGAAAATAATCCTAATGGATTTGAATTTGCCACAACTTGAAAATCAGAAGCAGCCTCTTTATGCATATTCATATGTTTATATAATAAACCTCTAAGAAGATAATAAGATATATTTTTACTATCAAGACTAATGGCTTTTGAATAATCTTGAAGGGCATTATTCCATTGTTCTTTTCTTCTATAAAATCTTCCACGAGAAGCCCATGCCCAAGCTTGCTTTTCATTATTCTTTATCAATTCATCATAATTAATCTTTTTATTTTTCATATAATTTAAACTTGTAAACCAAAGATTTCGCTTTGAATTAGTACTGATAACATCAATACCTCTTTTCTTTAATTCAGCATTAACTTTACCAATAGAAGTAAATTGTAAACTTTCAACATTGACACCATATATATATTTTAAATACAAGAAATAATAATTATCTGTATCATTTTCAAGACCAATAAAATCATTAAAAGAATATAATCTTGATTTATCATTATTAATTTCTTGCATTTTTATTTTAAACATTGTTGGAATAGAATTTTGACAATCATAACAAGCAAATTTAATTTGGTATAATTCACAGCCATAATACTTATAATACAATATCGGGAGATATATACTCCCATCTAAATTAGCAAATGTAAGTGCTGTTTTATCCGATACATAAGATACTATGCGCAAATTTTTAGCAAAATTTACATATTGCTTATAATCATCCAGCCAATTATAAAATTTACTACCTATTATATTAAATAAGAAACAAAGAAAAATATAGCATAAAATAATATCAGTTTTTATAAAATACCTTCTAAACTCGATAAAAGAAAATATATATCCAAAAATTAAAGTTAGAATTAATAATAGTATTTTAATATATGAATATTTAATACCATCATGCATTAGGAAAAATTGACCATTAAATGACATTCCACCAAATAAAATAAACATAATGAATGTAAAAAGTCCTAAAAATATAGCAATTGAAATTATTATAACTTTTTTGTAATATATTTTCTTTTCTAAGAAAATATATATTAATGATATAGCAATTAGAACATGAAGATAATAATATGGAACTACATAATTATTATAATATTGTACTAAGAATGGCAGAAAATTGACATTCAAAGAATTAAAAGCTGACACGAAATCAACAGAATGACCACCACCAACATAATTACCTTCACTATAATTTGTAAATAAGAGATATAAAATAAGAGACATTGACATTACAAAGAAACAGACAATAAAATATATAAATTTATTGAATAATTCTTTTAAAGTACTTGTATTAAAATTATTATTGTAAAATTCAAAAGATAACTGCTTATATTCACTAAAAAAATTTAAATTTAATTTTAAATTGAATTTTCTTATTATAAAAATAAAAAATTGCGAAATCGATAAATACAAAAGAAAGAAAAAAGCAGAAACTGCATACATTTCATTTGAAATAGAACATAATATACAAATTAATATAATTAAAAGAGAATCTTTTCTCGAAATTTTCCTTTTTTTTATGAAATTTTTAATTAAAAAATATACAAACAAAGAATAAAATAGTAAAGGTAAACCCCATTCAAAATATGTAGTAGAATCTATAATTTGGAATAGATATTTTAAAGGGAGATAATAATTATTAAAAATTAAGAAAAAAACCAACAAAAAAACAATCGAAAAAGATTTATAATTATAAATTGAATCATTATCTTTTCTAAAAATATAAAATATTTTTACATAAATAAAGATAATAGAAATCAATATTAATATTTTTATAAAAGAAAATAACGTACACTGCAAATCATTTAAATTAATAAATGGAAAAATATATGGAATAAACTGATATAAAAATAGATTTAATAATTTACCGGGGAAACGTCCCAAATAAAGGAATTCTAAAGGATCCTTTTGCGCACACCACCTATCATGAAGGAGTAATATATCATATCTTGTATAATTTATTAAAATAAATATTACAAATAAAAATACAACAACATTTAATATTAAAAAGAAATTCTTCTTTAAAGATTTCATATAACTCTCTACCTTTAATCCATACATAAATTATTATATAATAAGAACCGCCATAATGGCGGTTCTTATTATATTTATTATTATTTATCTGTTGGAATTCGCATAGCATAAAAAGAACGAACAACAAATATTATTGCAATTATAAATAAGATAATTCCTACAATTGGAGCAACTTCTTTAAATGTTGGAGCTATTGCAATTTCCATTGCTAATAAACCAAACAAAGTTGTAAATTTAATAATAGGATTCATTGCAACAGATGAAGTATCTTTAAATGGATCACCAACCGTATCTCCTACAACAGTTGCATCATGAAGAGGAGTACCTTTTTCATTTAAATCAACCTCAACAATTTTTTTAGCATTATCCCAACATCCCCCTGCATTTGCCATAAATACAGCCTGGAATAAACCAAAAATTGCAATACCTATTAAATAACTTACAAAGAAAGATACAGGATTAACATTATATTTCATAGGAGCGGACAAACAAGCAAAGGCTAAAGCAAAAGCAAATAATGCAATAAATATATTTAACATACCTTTTTGAGCATATTCTGTACAAATTTTTACTACTTCTTTTGAATTATCAACGTTAGCTTTTTTATCATCACAATCACCTAGCTTTATATTTTTTGAAATATATTCGACTGCTCTATAAGCTCCTGTAGTAACAGCCTGCATAGATGCTCCCGAAAACCAATATATTACAGCTCCACCCATTAATAGACCTAAAACAGTATATGGATTTAATAAGTTTAAAATAGCTTCCGGCATAATACCTAAAGTTTCTTTTATAACTAATATTAATGAAAATATCATTGTAGTTGCACCTACAACAGCAGTTCCAATTAAAACAGGTTTTGATGTTGCTTTAAAAGTATTTCCTGCACCATCATTTTGCTCTAAATATTTTTTTGCCGTTTCAAAATTTGGGTCAAAACCAAACTCATCTTTTATTTCATTAGAAATATTTGGTATTTCTTCAATCAGAGATAATTCGTATACTGATTGTGCATTATCAGTAACGGGGCCATAGCTGTCTACAGCAATTGTAACAGGTCCCATACCCAAAAATCCGAATGCTACAAGACCAAATGCAAATACAGATGAATATATCATTATCTCCGGCGATATATGAACACTTGCAAAATATGAAATTGTCATTAAAACAACAATAACAAGTCCAATCCAAAAACCTGAAAAATTACCTGATACAATACCAGAAAGTATTGTTAAAGAAGCACCACCTTCTTTTGAAGCAGTAACAACTTCACTTGTATGCTTTGCTTTCGGGCTTGTAAATACCTTTGTAAATTCAGGAATTAAAGCTGCACCCAATGTACCACAGCTTATTATTATTGATAATGTTAACCATAATTTATTTGGCATATCACCAATTAAATAATGACTTACACAGAATGTCATAACAATTGATAATACTGATGTTAACCAAACTAAATTAGTCAAAGGTGCTTCAAAATCAAACTCTTGTTTATTTTTAAACAAAATATTATTTAATATTCCATTTATTCCATAAGCAACAACAGATGTTATTATCATTAAATATCTCATTACAAATATCCAAGTTAATAATTGTATTTGATATTCAGGGAATACACCCAAAAGAATAAAACTAACAAGAGCAACACCAGTAACTCCATATGTTTCAAAGCCATCTGCAGTAGGTCCTATTGAATCACCTGCATTATCTCCTGTACAATCAGCTATTACACCAGGATTTCTAGGATCATCTTCTTTTATACCGAATTGTATCTTCATCAAATCCGAACCAATATCAGCAATTTTTGTAAAGATACCGCCTGCAACCCTTAATGCTGAAGCACCTAGTGATTCACCTATAGCAAAACCTATAAAACAAGCTCCTGCCAAGTGTCCTGGAACAAATAATAATATAAATAACATTACAATTAACTCAACGCTAACAAGCAATACACCAATGCTCATGCCGGCTTTTAGCGGAATATTCAATATATCCAATGGTTTATTTTTTAATGCAGTAAATGAAGTTCTTGCATTAGCTAAAGTATTCATTCTAATACCGAACCAGGCAACACCATAAGAGCCCAGTATACCAATAACAGATGCCGCTAAAATTATAATAACATTTTTTATACTCATTTCCTGTAAAAATCCGAAATAAAATGCAATACATATTGCAATTAAAATTTCTAATACAATTAAAAATTTACCTTGTTGTATTAAATAGGTTTTACAAGTTTCAAAGATTGTATTTCCGATTTCAATCATGCATTTATGAGCTTTTATTGATTTAATTTGTCCATAAGCAATAAGTCCCCATATTAAACCTAAAACCGAAACTATAATTCCAGCAACAAGAAGATTGAAATTATTTCCATCTATTTTGGGAACAATAAGATTTGCTTCTCCTGCCATTGCAGGCATACTCACCAAAAATATCGCAACTAATGCTGCATAAATTTTTGAAATTGAGTTTTGACATTTTTTAAAAAATGACATTTGACTCTCCTTTTTCTATCAATTACAAAAGTCTATTATATAGTATTATTTAATTTTTAACTACTAATTAAGAAATATATACAAATCTATAATTATATATTTCTTTATTCTGCAAAAATATCTAAGCCAATAGCTTGTTTTAATGTTTTTTTAACTTCACTAGACCAATCTATACCTTCAATTATTTCACCTTCATGTTCAGATACCGTTTTAATAATATTATCTTTAACTTGTGGATACTTTCTTATAAATTCACTCAATGGTATTGAACTTCTTAAACCATTCCAACTTCTTTTTACAACCAGGTAATTGGAATATTCATTCTTACCTCCTAATGATACAGGTATAATATGTTCAATAGTTTTTGTATCATGCTGTTCAAATTTTTCTGCAGAATATGTACAAGTCTTAAATTTTTTTTTAAAAGTCTTTTTAGAAGAAAATGGACAATTATATAAACTAATAGATTTTATATTCATAAATATATGTACTCCTATTTGAATAAGGAATCTAAATATATTTTTTGTTAATTTAAAATCTAAATTTTGTAGAAAAATTTAACTGTGACTTTGCTGGTAAATTATCAGTAGAATATGTTTGACCAGCACCTAAGTTTAAGTCCATTCTTTCATCTTTAAATGGTTTTAAAGATAAAACTACTTCATTCTTTTTTTGTCTATTTTGTAAATTATCAGAATACACATTTTTTATGGATACATGATTATTTAATTTTAATTCAGGAGCAAAAGAAACAGTTCCTGAATTATTAGATTTTAAATCTAACTTATTTGGACTATACGCTGATGTAAAAGAAAATCTATCTTTCTTATATTTAGAATAAACAGATAAAGAATCACTCCACTCACCTGACGATGCTGTTGTTTTATATGTTGCGCCAAATAAAGTGTTCTTATTTAAATCTTTCTCTAAAGACTTTGAATATGATTTCTTTTGAGGTAATTGTCTATTTACATCTTGATATAATAACTTATCATAGTTTCTTGCCATAGGTGCATCTTTTATACTTATATGATTATAATTGACTGTTCCTTTCTTAATATCATCAGACGAAGAAGCATTAATATTATGTGAATCATCTAGATTTAAAAAAACAGCATTTGAATCATCTACATAATATCCATGAACTTGCAGCGTAATTCCAAATATACAAAATAGTAATAATAAACATAGTTTCTTCATATTCACATTATATCTTTTATTTTGTCTTTTCAGAAACACCTTCAGGAATTAAACGGTATCCACCGCCATATATTGTTTCAATATATTTTTTACCATTTGAAATTTTATCAATTTTTGTTCTTATATGTCGCATATGAACTCTAATAGTTTCCACAGCATCATCTGAAGAATATCCCCAAACATCATTTAATATTTTTGCACTCGAAACCATATTCCCATAATTTTGCATTAATAAATTAACAATATCAAATTCAATTGGTGTAACTTTTGCTATTTTTCCATTAATTTCAATTGAATATGTTTCCGGAATTAATGTTATATCTCCTTTTGTAAGAACTTCTTTTTCAACAAAAGATTTTGGAATATTATTAGAACGTTTTAATAAAGCTTTAATACGAACTAAAAGTTCTTCCATTTCAAAAGGTTTTACCAAATAGTCATCAACACCAATATTAAAACCTTGAACTTTATTTTGAAGCATATTTAATGCAGTAAGCATAATAATAGGAATATCTTTTGTAGATGCATTTTCTCTTAATCTTTTTGCTACAGTATACCCATCAACTTCAGGCATCATTACATCTAAAACAATTAGATCAGGTAATTCTTGTTTTGCAAGAGCAAATCCTTTATTACCGTCAAAAGCTGTTATAACATTATAATATGCTAATTCTAAATTAACTTTAATTAATTCATTTATTGCCTGATCATCATCAATTACTAATATTTTAACCATATATTACCTTCAACATTATTTTTAGTCTATCATAAAAAGAATGATTACTTACAACATTTTTCTTTCCCTTAGCTATAATCAGTTGAGCTAAATTAGTATTAGTTAAATAAAATCTAATTTTATCAATTAACTCAAAGTCAGTACTATAAGTTTCAATTTCTTTACCATTTTCAAAATTTTTAACTAAAATATCACTATAAGGAGCTATTAAAAAACCGCCAGAAGCTAATATTTCAAAACATCTATAGTTTATTTTTTTATTTTTATTACTTAACATATCTATATTCACTTTAGAGTGAGAATATATATATGATAATTCCTTTTGATTTTCTACATACCCTCTATAAGATTCTCTATATAAATCAATATATTTTGAATCTAAAAAATTATTTTTATAAATTTCGTCTACACTTTTATAAAAATCATAAGAACGACAAAAAATATTTATTATTCCAAAGTTATAAACAATTTTAGATAATAACTGTTCTCTATTTAAATAAGCAGGGTTACCTGCAAAAGTTATTAAATACTTATATCCAGTAAATTTTCTTTTATAGTCTTGTGCTTGAACTGCAGGAATTATACTGTATTTTTTCTTTTTATTCTCATATGAAAAACAATATGAGTTATTTCTATTTCTAAGTTTTGAAGGAATATCTTCTATATCTTCAGCATAATTTATAATTTTTGTTTTCTCACATTTTATACTTTCAAAAAAAGAAATTAATTCGTTAACTTGTTTAACATCACTCCAAAAAATAAAAATGATTTCAGGAGATATCCTATTAATTTCATTTATATTTAAATCATAAATTTTTTTCTCAAAAACAAAATATGATAAATCCCGAAATGCAGAAGAAAAACCTTTTGAAATATACTTACTTTTGTTATTATCAGGTATTATTACAAGAACTTTATCCATTCTTATATTGTATCAGTATTTAATTATAAATAAAAGAAAATTTATTATTTCGCATTTTTCTCATAACTCAAAGGTTTACCAAATAGCATACGACCCAGCCCCATTCTCTTTTTTAATGTATTTTTTACACCTTCTGTAATCTCATCAACATTTTTAATTGTCATTTGAGTTTGACATAATACTGAATTGACAATAGGTAAGGTTGTTTTATCTATTTGATTTGTAATTTCATTAAGATTTGATGTAATTTCTTTTATATTTTCTGTTGTATCTTTTATATTGCCAACTGAAGATGAAACTGTATTACTATCTAAAGAATCGCTTAAATTATCTGAAATTTTTTCTAAATTAGTAGTAGTATTTGAAAGATTTTTAGCTGCAATTTTAATATCAGGAGAACAATCAGCAATAATTCCTTTTATTTCAACAAAAATATCACTTAAATTTTTAACAGCAGTATTTGCACTTTCTATTAAATTAGTCGCATCATCAACAATAACATCAATATCATCACCACTGAATTTTTCATCTAACAATGAATTAATATCTTTTGTTATAATTCCTTTAACCTGATCATTATTCTTTAACTTAATTAATGAAGGATCATCAGGATACAATATACTAACATAGCCATTTGACTTCTTTTTATTAATTCTAACAGTTATATTTGACGGAAAATTAACTTTACTTGCTTTTAACTTTAATTTTAAGTAAGTATTTATATAATCCTTATCCGGATATATTTTTGTAGTTCTACCGACCTTGAAACCTTTATAATAAACATTCATTTGCTTTTCAAAAGGTTCAAGTTCATCAAACTTTACTATTATATTTATAAATGCAAAACGGTTATACAAGAATATAATAGAAAATACTATAAAGATTATAATTAATACTATATATATTTTTTTCATACTTATATATAATAAAAATCAAATAAATTTTACTATAACCCAATCAGCTAAACTAACTACCTATTTATTTTATTTAATTTAAATTTAACAAGATAATTAACAAAAACTAATGGCAATCTTGAAACAAAATCAGCAAGATAAGATAAAAAGCCTACATTATAAGATAATTTTGGATTTTTAGAATTAATTATTTTTACAACTGTATTAACAACAAAAGAAGAATCAATGCCCTTCATATTGTTTTCAAGTGCATTTTTTTCTAAATAAAGCATCTCTTTTTTATACTTAATTAAGTCTTTTTCATTTAATTCAGAAAATAACTCTTTTGTTTTATCAACTGATTTCTTCCATATTGGAGTACAAATAGCAGCAGGCTTAACTGAAACAACTTTTATATTATCTTTATTTTCAATTAATAATGAGTTAAATAATATATCCAAAGCTCTTTTAGATGCACAATATGCAGATATAAAAGGGAATATGCCTGTCGATGCCATTGAACTAACATTAATAATTAATCCATTTTTTAAAAATGGAAGAAATTTTTGAGCAACTGCAACTGCTCCAAATGTATTAACATCGAATTGTTCTTTTAATCTTTTTACACTTAAAAATTCAATAGGACCTGCAACTACAATACCCGCATTATTTATTAGTACATCAATTTTATCAGTATGCTTAATTATGAACCAAAAAGCTTTATCAATACTTGATTGATTTGTTACATCAATATAGACCCCTGTTATATTTTCATTAAGTGATTCTATTTCATTTTTGTCAATTTTTCTTCTTACACCAGCAAAAACTTTATTTCCATCTTTCGCAAGCTTAATTGCAACTTCTCTACCAATACCTGAAGATGCACCTGTAATAAAAATTACCTTTGATTTTTTATTTTTCATAACAAATAATTATTTAACACAAAACTTTGATATAATCAAATTATGTTTAACAACAATATTGAAATTGGGAAAAAAGGTGAAGAAATTGCCAAGAATTATTTCATAAATCTTGGCTATAAAATTATTGATACAAATTGGCATTATTCAAAAAATGCAGAAATAGATATTATTGCTCTAGATAAAGATTGTATTATTTTTGCTGAAGTTAAAACAAGAACTAACTTAAATTATGGTCATCCTTTTGAAGCTATAGATTACAAAAAATTAGAGAAAATACATAAAGCAATATTAGGCTATTTATCTAATGCAAAGCAAAAATACAAAAATTACAGAATTGACGGCATTGCAATAATTGGATTAAATAATCCTAAAATAGAACATTTAAAAAATATTGGACAATATTAAGACCAATCACAAATACCTGAATTACATAATGCTTTTTCAAGTTCTGGAATAACAGAGTCTAAGGTCATTTCAAAAGTAATAGGCGTAACTGATACTTTATTCCATCTTAAAGCATTAATATCAGAGTCGTCATTATCACAATGTTTAATAAGTTCACCCGCCATCCAATAATAAACTTTTCCTCTAGGGTCGACTCTTTTATCATACTCATCAGTAAACATTTTACCGCCAAGACGCGTTATTGCGACTCCAGCCAAATCTTCCGGCATTAATCCTGGAACATTTACATTTAATATTGTTTTTTTAGGAAAATTAAAATCTTTTATCTTATGTACAAATTTTGACATAAATATAGCGACATTTTTAAATAGCTCCGGTTCTGAAGACATACTGGCAAGTGACACGGCTATGCTGGGATATCCCATCATAGCACCTTCCATAGCACAACTTACAGTACCAGAGTATAAAATATCAGAACCCAAATTAGGTCCGTGGTTAATTCCTGAAATTATTAAATCAGGCTTCTCATTATCATTTAAAATAGCATTAATACCTATTTTTACACAATCTCCAGGGGTTCCGCTTGTTATCCATATTCTTTTTGCACCAAATCTTGAATCTAATTCTTCAACACGAATCGGTGTATGAAGTGTCAATGAATGACCTGCCGCACTTCTTTCTCTATCAGGAGCTATAACATAAACATCATGTTCTTTACTTAATTCAGTAGTTAAAGCCTTTATACCTTCAGCCATAACTCCATCATCATTTGATAATAATATTTTCATATAAACCCCTTTTTTCTTATGACTATATATTTTTTATATTCCACTTAAAATATATTTTTTATCAATATTATTTTTAAAGGCGACTTCTTTAAATCCAACAGGCATAACAAAATTAATATTACCGTCAGAAACTTTTTTATCACTTTTCATTGCATCATAAAATAATTCTTCATCTAATTTGATTTGAAAATCTGTAACTAAATTATAATCACTTAATAATTTTGTTGCTCTATTATAATAATCTCTGTTTATTGTTCCTGTTTCTAAAGCTAAATCAAAGATAATTTTCATTCCTATAGAAACTGCTTCACCATGAGTAAAATACCTGTAATCGGTAACAATTTCTAAAGCATGCGCATATGTATGACCGAAATTAAGAATTGCTCTTAATCCTTTTTCTTTCTCGTCTTTATTAACAACACTACTTTTTAGCAAACAACATATTTTTATTAATTTTTTAAGAACTTCATGATTTTTACTGAAAATTTCATTTCTATGAGTTTCAAGAAATTCAAAAAAATGATAATCAACATCAGCTTTACAGCTTTTTTCTATAAATGCATATTTCAATACCTCAGATAGACCTGTTTTAAATTGTCTGTCATCAAGAGTATTTAAAGTATTAGTATCAGCAATAACCAATTTAGGCTGATAAAAGCTACCAATAACATTTTTACTCAATTTATGATTAACTGCAACTTTCCCGCCAACTGAAGAATCAACTTGAGCTAAAAGAGTTGTCGGAACTTGAATATAATCAATACCCCTTTGATATATTGCAGCAGCAAAACCAGCCATATCACCAATTACACCACCACCCAAAGCAATAATTGCATCTTTACGTTCTATTTTTAATTTAAGAGCTTTGTCTATTATTAAACCTAAAACTTCTATATTTTTATATTCTTCACCATCAGGTAATACAATGACTTCAGCAAAATCAGTATCAAAAGTACTTCCATACAATGAAAAAACTTTTTCATTTGTAACAACTAAAAACCTATTTGCTCTTGTATAATTCTTAATTAATTCATAAGGATTATCAAGTAAATTTTCACCTATTAGTATAGGATATGAACTTCCCGGTGTCGGATTAATCTTAACTTGAATATTTTCCATTTATTTCCAGCCTTCTGATTATTTCTTTAACTATTATATCAGGTGTTTTATTATTTGTATCAATTATGTAATGTACTTGTTTGTACTTATTTATTCTTTCTTTTAGCAAAGAATGAATTTTGATTTTCATATCACAATCTGATAAAAGAGGTCTGTCTTTAGAATTTTTTACTCTTTCATATAAAGATTCTTCATCAGCACTTAAATAAAATGTAAAAGATTTTTCATTCAAAATTCTAATATTCTGTTCAAGAAGAACAATACCTCCACCAGTTGAAATTATTTGATTATCATTATTCAAAACTTCTTTTAATATTTTTGACTCTATTTCTCTAAAATATTTTTCGCCTTTTTTTAAGAAAATTTCATTTATAGAACATTTTTCATTATTAACAATTAACGAATCAATATCTACAAAAGAAAAATCACCAAGTTCTTCTGACAACAACTTACCAATAGTAGTTTTCCCAGCACCCATCATACCAATTAAAGAAATGTTCAAATGTACTACCTTTCAGAAATTTGCTTAATATAATTAGTAAAATTTTGTTTTATTTCAAACAAACTATCATGTGAAAATTTTTCGAGGAAAGCATCCGCAATAACTATTGATGCCATAGCTTCGGCAACAACGCTGCAAGCAGGAACAGCACAAGTATCTGAGCGTTCAAAATGAGCAGAAACTTGTTCTTTTTTATCAATTGAAACAGAATTTAATGCTTTTTTCATAGTTGGAATAGCTTTCATAGAGGCTATAATTACAATATCTTCACCATTTGACATACCACCTTCTATTCCGCCAGCATTATTTGTTTTTCTTATATATCTGCCATTTTCAACATATATTTCATCATGTGTTACAGAGCCAAAAGATGCTGCAACATCTTTTCCCATGCCAATTTCAACAGATTTAACAGCAGGTATACTCATTATTGCTTTAGCAAGAAGACCATCTAATTTCCTATCCCAGTGAACATGAGAGCCTAATCCTACAGGAACATTTTTAAATATTACTTTAAAACTTCCACCAACGGTATCTCCTTCTGTTTGTGCTTGATTAATCTCTTCTTTCATTTTATTGCATAATTCATCATCATAAGTTCTTAATTCAGACTTCTCAATTTTTTCAATATAATCAAAAGGATTTATTTCTTCATTCGAAAATACCTTACCTATTTGATTAACATAGGAAATACACTCTATGTTAAATTCTTTTAGTATAGATTTTGCAACAGCACCAACAGCAACTCTTGTAGCAGTTTCTCTTGCACTAGAGCGTTCCAATATATTTCTAACATCATAGTGATTATACTTCAAAGCCCCTGAGTAGTCGGCATGTCCCGGTCTTACATTTTTAATTTCTTTAGATTTTATCTTTGCAATATTTTCTTCTGTAAACTCAACCGGTTCAGTATTCATAGGAATTTGCCAATTTACCCAGTCTTTATTTTCAATTTCTAAACATATGGGACTTCCTAATGATAAACCATGTCTAACCCCAGAGAGAATTTTAACTTTATCAGTCTCTATTTTCATTCTTCCGCCACGTCCATAACCACACTGACGTCTTGCTAATTCTTTATTTATAAAATTAATATCAACTCTAATTCCGGCAGGAACACCCTCAATAATTGCATTTAAACACTTTCCATGAGATTCACCCGATGTTAAAAATCTTAAAATCATTTCTATCCTTAAATTAAATAACAATATTAATTATAACAAATAATAAAGACAAAGATATTAACTATTTTCATTTTTTAATAACATACAATTAACATGCCTGTAACAATGAAAAAACTACTATTTTAATAGCAAATAAGCGAATACATACTCCCAATAGAACATGACACTGTCAAGCAAAAAAAAGCAAAAAGTGTCAAAATTACCATTATTAACGATTGTAAATATTATTTTAATGACATACAAGTAAGCTCTTCATCCATTGTAAAAAATAATTAAAAAATATTACCTTGTATGAGTAAGTTATAAGTTTTACTATAAAGTAACAAAGAAAAACGGCTTTCGGGAAGGAGTGATGGCATAAGCTTTCTTTATGGGAGAGAGTAAAAAAGGGAATTTGGTTTAGACTTTAATTAAAAAAGATTTTGTCGGGAAGAGATTAGGGATTTAAAAAGTTCTGGTAAGCAGAACTTTTTTAATGCAAAAATAATTATATGATTTATACTAAATATAATGACATTAATTGTTGAAAGGTTAATTTATGAAAAGAGCTATATTAATTGTAATAGATTCTATGGGAATAGGAGCAATGCCTGATTGTAGAGAATATGGTGATATTCCTGAATGTAATACATTATGTAACGTTGCAAAATATGTTAAAGGTCTAAAAGCTCCAAACTTTTTTAATTTAGGATTGGGCAACCTTTCAAAAGTTGAAGGTATAAATGAAAATCCAAAAGCAATAGCTCAATATGGGATTATGAAAGAACACTCTAAGGGTAAAGATACTACAACAGGTCATTGGGAAATGATGGGTCTAATTTTAGAAAAACCATTTAAAGTCTATCCGAAAGGATTTCCAGCTGAAATAATAAATAAATTTATTGAAGAAACAAACTGTGGCGGTATACTAGGCAATTATCCAGCATCCGGAACAAAAATAATTGAAGATTTTTATAAAGAACATACAAAAACGAAATTTCCAATAATATACACTAGTGCAGACAGTGTTTTTCAAATTGCTGCAGATATTAATGTTATTCCTATAGACACTTTATATGAATACTGCAAAATTGCAAGAAATATTTTAACAGATGAGTACAATGTCTCAAGAGTAATTGCAAGACCATACCATATTGTAAATGGAAAGCCGGAAAGAATAGGTGGTTTAAGAAGAGATTATTCAGTTGAACCATTTAAAAATTCAACTTGTGATGACATTATAAACAACAACGGCATAGTACTTGGAATAGGAAAAATAGAAGACATATTTGTAGGTAAAGGCATTTCACATGCTATTCATACAGGAGGTAATACCGAAGGATTAAATATTACTCTAAAGGCAGTAAAAAATGAACTTAACTTAAACGAATTGAAAACATCAAACTACAATATAGAAAAATATGATAAACAGTTTATATTTACAAATCTGGTAGATACAGATATGTTATATGGACACAGGAATAATCCATTAGGTTATGCTAAAGCAATAGAAGAAATTGATTCATATTTGCCTAAAATAATAGAGAACATGACAGAAGAAGATTTATTAATTATAACGGCCGACCATGGTTGTGATCCTACCGTTGAAGGAACAGACCACACAAGAGAACAAGTACCATTAATTATATATTCAAAAAATATCAAACCAGGTAGATTACCTGAAATAAATTCTTTTGACTATATATCAAAGAGAATAAAAGATTGGTTTAGTTTAATTTAATCTAGTATTGCACTTTGTTACCGAGGATGACTCGGTAACAAAGTATTCATCTTTTGAAAACACTGCTCACCTTTGGTTAACTAAGGATACAAGCTCACTCAAGAACAAAGTTTTTGGTTCGTTTTGTAAAAAAATTCATTCACACTTTGATCTTATTATGAATTTTTTCTCTGACATCATAAAGTTTTATTTTAGATTTTTTATGCTATAATAATTCTGTTATTTTTATATATATAGTTAAACAAAAAGGAGAAAATAATGAAAGTTACAGTTAATGACAGTTGTATAGCTTGCGGCGCATGTGAATCAGTATGTGATGCAGTTTTTTCAGTAGAAGATGTAGCTAAAGTTAATGAAGCTGGTATCGCTGGAAATGAAGATTGTGTTAAAGAAGCTGCTGATTGCTGCCCTGTTAATGCAATTGAAGTTGAATAAATTAATAATAAAATTAAAAAAAGAGAGAGATTTAATGTCTCTCTTTTTTTTTTAATTGTTTTGTATTATAGAATATTTTACACCTTTATATTTCGGTTTTATATTAACTAAGTTTAAATCTCTATTTCTTATAATTATAAGATTATTTTTCTTTTTAATTTCATTATTAAACCAAATTTCATCTTTAGAATGGAAATCAATATTATCTAAATCCGAATAGTATAAAAGACTATATCTTTTCCCTGTTAAATATGTTGATATAGTATAATTATTTTCCTTTGCTAATTTTGCATATTTCATTAAATCATTTTGACCAAATGAATAATCAAATTTATGTACTAAGTAACCTCCAATACACGAAATTAAAGACATAAAAAATGCTATATAAATTAAAGAATATAATCTTTTATTATTAATTAATAAAGAAAAAATTAAAAAAGATGAAATAAAGAAGGTTAAAACAATAAATATTTGAAGATTTATAATATTAATATAAATATCTTTTTCCACATAAAAATAAACAAAACAAGATAATAATGATGCTATAAACATAAATAATGCTAATGTAATTAAAGAATAGTAAACAAAATTTTTATTCTCATTTTCATATATAAATGTATAAAAATATCTACCTGTTATAACCGATAAAAATGGAAAAACAGGAAGAATATAAGTAATTAATTTGGTTGTTGATGCTGAAAAGAAAATTAAGATTAATACTGCAGAAATTATATTTAAAAATATAAATTTATCAAAATTTCTATTTATATCTAAAAATTTAATTTTATAAAAATATATTTTTTTTAAATCAGAAACAATACCAAAAATAAAAGTGAATGTATAAGGGAAAAATCCCCATAATATTGTCAAAAAGTAGAAATATATAGGTTGTTGTTTTCCTATAATATCAGAACCAATAAAACGCATTATATGATGTTTTACAATGTAATCATTAAAAAAATCCATACCATGTATATCAAGCATTATATAATGCCAAGGAATAACTATAATCAGAAAAATTAATGTTCCTAACAATAAATTAAGAAACAACTTATTATAACTTTTAAAGATAAAAGAAGTAACAATAATTATTGAATAAGGAATAATAACTCCGGGTATTCCTTTTGCAAGAACCGCAAGTGCAGAGAACATATATATTAAAATATTAAAAATCTTTTTCTTCTTTCCATCTGTATAAAATGTATAAAAAAAACACAAAACAGAAGCCACTGTAAAACTTGTAAATACACTATCTAATATAGCCATTTTGGTAAGAATAACATATTCTAACGAGCTCATTAATATAATTAAATTTATAAAAGCAAATTTTATATCTTTTACTTTTTTAGAAATACAAAACAATAAACAGCTCGGTAACAATGATAAAATTACAATTGGAAGACGAGCGGTAAATTCTGAAATTTTACCAAATAACTTAAAAGATAAGCACTCAAGCCAAAAAAATAAAGGTGGTTTTTCAAAAAAATACGCTCCATTTAACTTCAAAGTTAAATAATCCTTTGAAAGAAACATCTTTTTAGCTATTTCAACATATCTTGTTTCATCAACATCAATTAATTCATAAGAACCCAGTAAAAAAATATAAGTCATTATAAAAATAAAAAATAATATTAAGTATAAATAAAAATCTTTCCTTACCATCAATAAAACCTGTTAAATATTATCAAACATTAATTTGATGAGATTCTATCATAATCATAAGAACTGAAATATCAGCAGGTTTAACGCCGCCTATTCTTGAAGCCTGTCCCAATGTGACAGGACGAATTTTTGCTAATTTATCACGAGTTTCAGTAGAAATATGTTTTATTTTTGAATAATCGATATTATCAGGAATTTTTATTTTTTCCAATTTATCTGACATATTAACTTGTTGAATTTGTCTTTTGATATAGCCATCATATTTAATTTTAACTTCAACTTGCTCATATATATCTTTTGAATAGTTTAAATCACGTGTTTTTTTATCAAGTTCTCTTAAAACTTCATAAGTGATGCTAGGTCTTTTTATTAATTCCGAAAGTTTAATTCCTCTATCTATATTTTCATTATATTTAGAAAGAATCTTATTAACTTCAACAGAAGGAGAAATTTTATCTATCATCAGTCTATGAATTTCATCATCAATAGTTTTTTGCTTTAATAAATAAGCATCATAGCGTTGTTGAGAAATCAATCCTGCATCATAACCTATTTTTGTAAGTCTTTCATCTGCGTTATCCTGACGAAGAAGTAATCTGTACTCACTTCTTGAAGTAAGCATTCTATATGGTTCATCTATATCTTTAGTAACTAAATCATCAACCAAAGTACCAAGATAAGACGATTCACGAGAGAGAGTAACCATATCTTTCTTCTGAAGATATTTAACAGCATTAATTCCAGCAAGAAGCCCTTGTGCCGCTGCTTCCTCGTAACCGGAAGTACCATTAATCTGACCTGCACAAAATAAACCGCTAACTCTTTTCGTCATTAATGAATGAGATAATTGAACAGCAGGCATATAATCATATTCAACAGCATAAGCAGGCTTCATAACATGAACATTTTCCAGTCCCGGAAGTGACTTTAGCATCTTAATTTGAACCTCAGCAGGAAGACTTGTAGAAAAACCTTGAACATACATTTCGTAAGTATTTTTTCCTTCAGGTTCTATAAAAATATGATGAGAAGGATTATGTGCAAATCTAATTACTTTATCTTCGATAGAAGGACAATATCTTGGTCCAATACCATGAATAAGTCCTGAATATAATGGAGATTTATCAAGATTTTCTTTAATTATTTCATGAGTTTTTGCAGTAGTTCTTGTTAAATAACAAGGATATTGTTTTCTAACAGGCCTATCAGGAAGAAAAGAGAAGAAAGACGGATTTTCATCTCCAGGCTGTATTATCATTTCATCAAAATTAATTGTTCTTGCATCAACCCTGGCAGGAGTACCTGTTTTTAACCTACCCATAGTAAAACCAAGTTTTTTTAATGATGGTGATAAACCTTTAGCACTTGCTTCACCAAGTCTTCCAAATTCTAAATATTGCAGACCTATCCATATTCTTGCTTCTAATGATGTACCTGTTGTTAATATTACACAAGGCGCTAAATACTCAAGTCCAAATTCATCTTTTAATCCTTTAACACAATTATTTTCAACTAATAGTTCTGTCATTGTACATTGTTTAAGAAATAAATTTTCTTCACTTTCAAGCAAGTTTCTGACAAATCTCATATATTCTTTTTTATCAGACTGAGCTCTTAATGCTCTTACCGCAGGTCCTTTGGAAGAATTTAGAGTTTTAAGCTGCATATAAGTAGCATCTGCGGCAATAGCCATTATACCGCCCAATGCATCAATCTCTCTTACAAGACAAGATTTTGCAGGACCGCCTATTGCAGGATTGCAAGGCATAAGTGCAATATTATCTAAATTTAGCGAAGCTAAAAGAGTTCTTGCACCAAGTTTTGCACAAGCAATTGCGGCTTCACAGCCTGCGTGTCCAGCTCCAACTACTATTACATCATACTTAAACATAATTTAATTATATTCTAAAAAAATCTATAGTCATAAAGTTTTTTAATTTGTAAAAAATTTGACAATTTATCTTAATAAATTTTAAAAACTCCATGACAAAAATTTTTCAAAGAATTATTATTATATAGTAATGTTTATACATATATGGAGATGGGGAAAATTTCTAATTCAGTTTTAAATAAAAATACTAAATTATTTTTAGAAAGTACAAATTTAAGTTCTTTATCCTGTGATGATGATAAATTTAGTTCATTAAGCATGTCTGCGATGCTTGCTAGAGGTGAAGTTCCAGAAGTTCATAGAAGAACTGCTGATAATTATATGGTAATAAAAAAAATATATGGAGCACCTGTTGTTCAACCACGTATTAATAATAAAGAAAGAGCTTTGCTCGCAAAATATGACTTTAATCCACTCGAATATTCAACAATTAAGCAAATAAATGAAGAACTGTCTTTTCTAAAAAGATGGTCAATGTCGCTTGAAAAAAATCTAAGAGCAGATGCTAATGAAATAATACAAATAAGGGCAAAAGAATTAAAATTTCTTGTAGCTTCAAGATATGTTAGTGTAACAAGCGAAATTTATCAAGGTTATAAAGCTCTTGAAAGATATTTTGAAGAAATTTCTAAATACTAATTAAAGATACTTTAATAAATCTTGAGCGAGTTCTTTAGCAACAGCTATTGCTTTTTTCTTCAATAAGTCATTTTCGAAGAAATTATCATATTGAATATAATCCTTAACAATTTTTCTTGCATAACTTCCAATAGCAACTCCATTAACATTAACTTCACATTCTTTTGCTAATTTTGTTGACAAAGAATTTGTACCACCTGATAACAATATATATACAGGCAATTTGGCATCATTAATTAATTTGGCAAAAGCAACAGTTTGAAGCGTCGAATTATAATTATTTTCTCCACCGGACATTGGTTTTCCGTCAACTTGCAATATGACAGAATATGGTTCAGACTTTTTCAACATTTCTTTTAACATATAAATAATATAATCATCACCAAGCTTTGATCTATCTAAACAAATACTTAACAATCCCTTATATAAAGACCTTATTTTATACCAATTATCTATTATTTCATTAGTTTTATCACTTGTACAATGAAATTCTACACAATCAATTTTTTCGGAAATTAAAGGTAAAAGCATTGTATGTGGAGCCTTATACTTATGTTCTGTAATAATTGCAGAATTTTGACATACATCTAAACATTTAAAACACCCTATACATTTTTTTTCATCAACACTGCACTTATTATCCTCAATATATATAGCATTTTGAGGACAAACAGATAAACAAATATTGCAATTAATACATTTTTGATTATTAATAACAGCCTTTGATACATGCACATCATTCTGAAGTCCTATACTCACACAAATATTTGCTTGAGAATCTGCTCTTTTTAAACCGTTTTCAGCTGCAATCAATACATCTTTTTTTGCACATATATCAAAGAAATTAAATCCAGCCATTGCATAAACATATACAAGTTTTTCAATCTCTTTAATATTTTCATTACCTGCACCGCAAATTAATTTTAAACATTTTTTATTTTCTAATATATGTTTTAAAGTTTCCATAATAAAATTATTATATAATAAATTAAAAGATAATAAATTAAAGAGGCAAATATGAACACTATAAATGAAAAAGATTGTTTATTTTTAATAATAGATATACAAGATAAACTTGTAAAAATGGTTAATAACAAATTAATAACAGATAATGCAATTAAGATAGCAAAAACAGTAAGAATATTAAACTTACCAACTATAATAACAGAACAATATCCAAAAGGACTTGGAAATACTATTGAAGAAATAAGAAATGAAATTGCAGATGCAAAATACATTGAAAAGACTAATTTTAGTGCTCTAAATGAGTTTTCAATAAAAGGTGAAATTAAAAAAACAGATAAAAAACAAATCATTATCTTCGGAATAGAAACACATATCTGTGTACTTCAAACAGCTTTTGATTTACTAAAAGAGGGTTATGAAGTATTTGTTATAAAAGATGCAAGTGCATCACGAAGTGATGAAAATAACAATCTTGCACTTCAAAGATTAATGCATGCCGGAGCACAAATATTATCTACAGAAATGGTTATATTTGAACTTTTAAAAAGTTCAAAACATCCTAATTTTAAAGAAGTACAAGCACTAATAAAGTAGTTTTTCAATTCTTTCATAAAGTTCAAAATAAGTACCAAGTTCAAAAGAACGCTGTTTAGTATATTTTAATAAATCAAAAATATACTTAGGAATATTATTCTTATTTTCGTTATACCAATTTTCTTCTATATCCAAAATAGTGTAAGATAAACCATCCTCTTTATTAGCAATTAACCAATTATCAATTTCGGAAATATAATCATTTACCCCGGGAATAATAATATATTTAGCACTAACATTTGCAATACCAGATGATGTCTTAAATTTTGCATATTGTTTTATATTCTGTCTTACAATATCATAACAATCAACATTTTTTATTTTTTTATAAACCTCTTTACTTCCAGAATCAACAGAAATAACAAGATGTATTCTATTTTCAGACAAGCCTCTTTCCAGACAAGAAATATATTTTATACCTGAAGAATGAACTCTAATATTTTGAAAACCATTATCAATAAAGAAAGAAATCAAATTTTCAAATTCATCAAGTAAAGCAGGTTCTCCTCCACCAAATAAAACTTTAGAATTTCTTTTTAAAATTCCGGTATCACACATTTTTTTAATTATATCAAATACTTTATATGATTTTTTAGAAAAATCCTCCGGATGAATATTAGAATAACAATACATGCACTTTGAGTTGCATTGTGACCAATGACTTATATACAAAGAGTCTATATAATTTCTTTCATCCCAAGCATCTAGTTTTAGAGAAGGACAATTCATGCAATTAGTATGAATTTTTCCTTTCTTATGAAAATATCTGAACTTATCTTTTATTTTAAAAATTCTTTCTAAATTTAAATTAGAGCCATCAAAATTGTCTTGAACAAGCGTATGATTATTAGTATCACTACCACAGAAACAACACATTGTAAGTTTTGAAGGAAAAAAGACAAGCCCATGTTCTATCCAAGGACAACTATAATAAAAACCTTCTTTTCTTGATAAATAATTTTGATTTAAAACAAACATTTACCTTCTCTTAAATAATTTTTCAATCCAGTTCTTTTTACGATTATAAAATACATTTTGTAAACGCTCATAAAGTTCAAAATTTGTATGAAGATCATTCGAACGTTTCTTGGCATATTTCACTAAATCAAAAATATGCTTTGGTATATTATCTTTATGTTCATGATACCAATTTTCTTCGATATCTAAAACAGTAGTATATAAGCCAGCCTCCTTATTTGCCAAAATCCATTTTTCTATTTCTTCTTTTGTATCATTTATCCCCGGAATAATAATAAACTTTGCACTAACAAGATATCTTCCTGTAAAATTTGTTTGAAGTGCATATTTTCTGATATTTTCACGCACAATATCATAACAAGGAACCTGCTTAACTTTTAGGTAAGTTTCTTTAGAACCGGCATCAACAGAAACAACAACATAACCTCTGATTTCATTTACTGCTCTTGCTATGGCTGGGCTGTATATTATACCTGAAGTATGAACTCTTATTCCCCAATAATAATTATCTAATAAGTAATTCATAATATCTTCAAATTCATCAAGCAAAGTTGGCTCACCACCACCAAAAGAAATATCAGCATCAGCAGTTAAATAACCTTTTTCAACCATATCTTTTATTATTGGTAATGCAGCATATTTTTTCTTATTATCAAAATCTTCTGGATGTACAGATGAAAAACAATATATACACTTTGAATTACAATTAGACCAATGACTTATATATAGATTATTAATATATCTACCGCCATCATTCCAATTATCTTCTTTTAAGAAGGGACAACCTATACAATTTTTATGTATTTTTCCTTTCTTATGGAATTTTCTATACATCTCTTTTATTTTAAATATTCTGTCCCAATCTATGTTTTGTCCAACATAGTTATTTCTTAAAAGAGTGTGACCACCAGATAAATGTCCACATATACAACAATTTGCAATTTTATATTGAAAAAAAACAAGCCCATGTTCAATCCAAGGACAACTATAATAACAACCTTCTTTTTTACTTACATACTCTTCTTTATATATGAACATTTTTACCCTCGTAATTTAGGTTATCATTAATGTATTTTTCGGTCAATTTTAGAATATTTATAAACAATGTTTGCTCTATCATACAAATCTAATTCAATATTATTTAATTTAGACATATCTTTAGCAAATAAAACCAAATCAACTACATAAGAAGGTATATTATTCACAATTTCATTAAACCAAGCAATATCAATATCCAGTGCCAATTTTCTAATTCCCAAACTTGAACACAACATAAACCAATCTAATAACTCTTTATTATTGTCATTATATCCTTTTAATAAAATAAATTTTAAAATAACTCTCTTCTCACCAATTTGTTGCGATTCCAAATATCTTTTAACATTACCCAAAACAACATCAAAAGTATCTGTTCCCTTAATTTTCTTATAAAGAAAAGATGTAGCCGCATCAATTGAAATAACAACTTCAGCTATATTTTTAGAAATTGCATCTGCAATAGAATGACTAAATTTTATTCCTGATGAATTTATATTTACATTTTCAATACCATAATCAATTAAAAAATATAATAATTTATCAAATTCAGGATAAATAGTTGCTTCTCCACCTGCAATAGAAAATTTAGTTTTTTGATTTACTAAACCGGCATCAATTAATTGTTCAATAATAGGAATAATATTATAATGATTTAAATCTTTAAGATTATTATCTCTAACAGCAGGACAATATATACATCTTGTATTACAATTTGACCAATGTGTTAATAAAATATTTGAAAAAAAACTTTTCTCTTCCCAAAAATCACTTTTTAAAAATTGACAACCGATACAAGAATCAGGAATAATATTATTTCTTACCATATCCTTTAATTCTTGTTTTTTTCTTAAAATCTTATCAACATCAAGCCAAATACCATTAAAAGAATCTTCAAGTACATAACGACCTTTACCGACATGGCTTTGCTCACAACATACTCTTACGATATTTGCATGGTCAAAAATAATACCATACTCGAGCCAATCACAACTTATATACTTTTTTTCCCCTTTAAGAGAGAGAGAAACATCACGCAAATACTTTCTAACTTTTGAAAACATTAATAACACCTGCTAATTATATTTAGTATTATGTTTCATTTCTCTATCTATCTTAAGGTTTGAGGCCCGTTCATATAACTCACAACTTTCAATGTTATATTGAGAATAAGACTTATAAACAAAATCAAATATTACATATATATACTGAGGAATATTATCTCTATTCTCCTTAAACCAATTATCTTCAATATCGAATGCAATATGCTTGATTCCGGACTCGTAAGTTTTTTTCATCCAATTTTTAACTTCATTTAAATCGTCATTAACTCCAGGAATCAAAACATACTTTGTTCGAATAAGTCCATTTTTAGCTTTGGCATAATTTGAAAGATTCTTCCATACTCTATCATAACAAGGAACATGTTTTATTTTCTCATATAGCTTTTTTGAACTTGAATCAACTGAAGTAATTAAAGTAATCTTGCCAAGTTTTAAGCCTTTCTCAATGGCTGGAGAATATTTTATTCCATCAGAATGAATTCTTATATTGTAAACATCATAATCTAATAAAAGATTAACCAAATCTTCAAATTCACTAAGAATAGTAGGTTCTCCACCACCAAATGTAATTGTAGCTTTTTTAGAAAGGACACCTTTTGCTATCATATCTTTTATTACAGGAAAAATATTATATGTTTTATTATTATTAAAGAAATTCTTATCTTTTTCAGTATAACAATATATACAATTACAATTACAATGTGTAAAATGACCAATCAAAACTTCATCAATATAATCATCATCATTCCACTCTTGCTCTTTAAGATAGTAACATTCAAAACATTTATCCGGAATAATACCTTTTTTAATATTTTCCCTCATTATTTTTCTATTTTTTAAAAGTTCATCCCAATTTATAAGCTCACCTTTATAATTATTAATTTGTATGATGTTACCACCACCAGGATGAGAGCTTATACAACAAATTTGGACTGAATTAGAAAAAAAAGTAATACCATGTTCTAAATGTATACAACTTATATATTTCAAAATTAATACCCATCAACTGTTTTAAATACAATAATTATTATACATATAAGAAAAAACAAAGACAAGAATATAATCTGACATAGCAAATTATTATCAATTAATCTTGAATCAGTTCTAAAATTATTGTCATAAAACATAAAACAAAGTTTCTTGACTAAAAAAAACTAAAATGCTAACTTAATAAAAGAGGAAGTTATATACAAATGAAGTATTTAAGTTGCAGATATATAGAGCATGGCTTAGATTTTGAGCATACAAGACTTGAGACTTGTTGTTTTACTTGCCATTCGGGCGGTGGGCACATTACCTTAAAAACAGACTATAAAGGTGAAATGATAGACTGGGAAAAGTTATTTGAGCAGAAACGCAAATATAGAGAAGAACATAGAAAAGGTAATATACTTCCAAACTGTAAAGGATGTGTTTTTTTAGAAGAGAAAGAATGGGATGAAGAAGATTATATTAATTTTCTTCAGTTTAACTATTGGGTTCAATGTAATAGTAAGTGTTCATATTGTTATGAAGTACAGAATAAAAAAATGTTTGATAAAATCAAGCCCTATAATACTGTTCCAATAATAAAAGAAATGATAGATAAAAACATATTAAGGACTGGAGGAGAAGTAGCCTTTGGAGGCGGAGAACCAACTATTGCCCCTGAGTTTGAAGATTTAATAAATCTACTTACAAATAGTGGATTTAGAAATATGAGAATTCACTCTTCAGGTATAAAATTTTCTCCAGCAATTGAAGACGCAATAAAAAAAGGTGTATTAAATGTTGTCATATCAATAGATTCTGGATGTGAAAAAACTTATAAGAAAATTAAATCTGTAAACTGTTTCAAAAAAGTAGTTGAAAATATGAAGAAATATGCTGCTGCTAATAAAAATAATTATGGCTTAATGACTTCTAAATATATAATAATTCCAAATGTTAATGATAATAGAAAAGAAATTGATTTATGGATTGAAACAGTAAAATCTATAGATGGGAAATGGTTAGCTGTTGATATAGAAGATGTTTGGTATAAAATAAACAGAGCAACTATTTCGCCATATTATTTAGATCTTATTAACTATATTATTAACAGAGCTAATGAATATAATATGAAAGTTGAATTATATGATAGAGCTCGAGGATTAAAAGAAGGAAAAAATCAAATATAATTTAATTTTCTTTGTTACAAACTGTGACTTATTTTCTATTTAATAAAAAAATATGGCAATTTTTTATTATTTAAATTTTTATAATAATAGAAGGTATAAGTATTACTATGTTAAAAATTTCTCAATTTAATAATATTAATTTTCCAATAACTGAACAAAAGAAATGCAAAGAATTATCAACTAATACAATTCAGAGCAAAGAAGAAAAACAAAATTTTGTTCAATATTCTGCTGAAAATCTAAAAGCATACATACCTTCTTTTTCTGCAAAGCAAAAAGAAACAAATAACACGAATAATATACCTTCAAGAAATCAACAAATAAGAACAATTAAATCAAAATTAGACAAAAATTCACAACTTTTGCTAAATAGATTAGAGCAAAATGGAATATTAGATGATAATAACTCTAACGACGGTTCAACGGTTCTTGACAATTTATACAAAATAGCAACAGAACCAAGAATAAGAGGTCTTTCTGATACATTGATAATAACTGAAGTTTTAAAAGCATTAGATAATCCATTTTCTATTACACAAAAATTTGGAGATATTCCTGAAAATGTAGCTAAGGCAATTGAACAAGAAACAGGAGAAATAATACCTGAAAAAGCAAAAAACGTAGTTTCATCTTCTTGTGTAGTTGCAAGTATGGAATTTAATCTTGCAAGCAAAAAACCGGCGGAATTTGTAAGATTTGCACAAGGATTATCAAGTAATAATTACTCTGTAACTAAAAACATTAAAATGTCTGATATTTCAAGCGGAGTAGCAGAAGGGTTATGGAAGCTTAGAGAATTTAATACAGAAAGTGAACTTAATAATTGGGAAGATATAACAATAAAATTAAAACCAGATAGAAATGCAATTGTAAGAGCTCGTGTTCAAACATCCTATAAAGATCCAAATGAACGTTCTTGCATTGATGTTTTAATTCAATCAGCATTGCTGAATTTAGGTTCACAAAATACATATGATGCAATCATAGATGAAAGAACAGGTAAATTTAATCCGGATAAAAGCGGTTTAACAGATTTCGAAAAAACATTTGTTGAAGAAGTTGTATTCGAAAATCCGAAAATTTCTGTTGTATATCAAAACTTAGATGAAAATGGATATTTAACAGGTTATAATTGTGAACCGCAAGAAACAAAGCAACATATATTAAAATCTTTAGAATTAGGCCAAAATGTAATTGTGGGATATACACATCTTGACGAAAATAACAAAGTTGATGGTGGTCATGAAATAACAATAATTGGCTATGAAAAAGACGAAAATGGCAAAGGCTTCTTTATTTGTAATGATACAGATGATAATAAAGATGCACCTGTAAGTATAAGTGAAGAAACTTTATTACCATTGATTCACCATGCCGGTATTTCAAAAGAAGCACTAAATCAAAATGATTACATTGTTGAACCTTGGCGTGAATATTTAGAACAAATAAAAAAAGATTTTACTAATAATAAAGCAGCATAATTAATATTTAAAATTTTTAGCTGTCATATTTATGCATTGTCTGAGAAATTTAATATAATTTCGTACTTTGTAAACGAGTCATTCTTGCTAACAAAATTTTATCATTGGGAAACATTATTCTTTTTTCACTATGGATGCACACTCACTTAAAAATAATGTTTTTAGTTTGTCTTATAAAATTCCACAGAAATAAATTATGAGTAAATTTTTCAGTCTTTTTAGACGTTTATTTTTTCACAATATAAAACAATATAATTTTAAAATATATACCCCTATTTTAATTATTTAACTAAAATAAGTTAACTTATAAAAAAGGAGGCTATAAACCTCCTTTTTATCTTTAATTATTATATATTATTTTTATACATATACATCAATGGAATCTATATTTGCTTTTTTAGAATTTCCCATTTTAGATAATATATAAGATGTTAATTTAGAAGCCATTGTTGTTTTTTGTTGTGAAGACTCAGTTGATGAAGCCGAACTATAACTATTAGTCTGTGACAATAATTCTGGTTCATCCTCTTTTTCAGGAGTTTCTACTGGAGTTTCATCACAAGTTGGCTCATCTGGCTCGGTTGGTTTTGTTGGCTCATCTGGCTCGGTTGGTTTTGTTGGCTCATCTGGCTCGGTTGGTTTTGTTGGCTCAGTCGGCTCAGTTGGTTTTGTTGGCTCAGTCGGCTCTGTTGGCTTTGTCGGTTCTGTTGGCTCAGTCGGTTTTGTTGGTTCATCCGGCTCAGTCGGAGCTGTTGGTTCTGTTGGTTCTGTTGAGCCAGTTGGAAGAGTTGGTTCTGTTTCACCAGTTGGCTCTTGAGTTGGAACAGTTGGACAAGTCGGCTCTGTTGGTTCAGTAGGTTCTGTTGGTTCCGTTGGTTCTGTTGATTCCGTTGGTTCAGTCGGAGCTGTAGGTTCAGTCGGAGCTGTAGGACCAGTTGGAGCAGTTGGCGTTGTTGGTTCCGTTGGCTCAGTTGGAAGAGTTGGTTCTGTTTCACCAGTTGGTTCTTGAGTTGGATTTGTTGGACAAGTTGGTTCTGTTGGTTCCGTTGGTTCTGTTGGTTCAGTCGGACCAGTTGGTGTTGTTGGAGTTGTTGGTTCTGTTGGATCTGTCGGTTCAACAGGATCAACTTCTGAGCCACCCTCCGTAGGTCTTATAGTTGGGTCTGTCGGTTCTGTTGGAACAGTTGGAGTCGTTGGTTCCGTTGGAGTCGTTGGCTCTGTTGGTATTGTTGGAAGAGTTGGTTCTGTTTCTTTTGTTGGCTCTTCAGTAGGAACAGTCGGACAAGTTGGTTCTGTTGGAGTCGTTGGCTCTGTTGGAGTTGTCGGCTCAGTCGGTCTTGTTGGCTCAGTCGGTCTTGTTGGCTCAGTCGGTCTTGTTGGCTCAGTCGGCTTTGTTGGCTCTGTTGGAGTCGTTGGCTCAGTCGGTCTTGTCGGCTCAGTCGGTCTTGTTGGCTCAGTCGGTCTTGTTGGCTCAGTCGGCTTTGTTGGCTCTGTTGGAGTCGTTGGCTCAGTCGGTCTTGTCGGCTCAGTCGGCTTTGTTGGCTCTGTTGGAGTTGTTGGCTCTGTTGGTCTTGTCGGCTCAGTCGGTCTTGTTGGTTCAGTTGGTTTTGTTGGTTCAGCTGGTTTTGTTGGTTCAGCTGGTTTTGTTGGACATTCATAAGGTCTTAATGTAGCACATTCATTAATTCTATAATTAAACTGAGGTAAGTTTAATTTAACTCCATCTTCAAACCTTGAAGCTCCATTTTCATCAACAAAAGAATATGTCATTAATCTATTAATATTAATTGTGGAGTGTTGAAGAATTTCATCTAAAGTTTTACCTTCAGTATCATAATCTTTATCAACATCAAACACACCATAATTATGAATACCATTTTTGTCTTCATACTCTGTTGCGAATATATCTAAATTTGCATATACAACTTGTTGTAATATTTGTGCTGCAAACTCATCTACATAATTAACATCTTTATTTAATACTAATTCACCATCAACAACAACAGCAAACCTGCCGTTTCCATCCGGAGAATTATAGAATTGAAGAACATCTGCCAACTTAAATACTTGACCTTCTTCCATCAATCCATCTTCATTATCATTATCAACAATTGAAATAGATAAATCATTTTGTCCATCTACTACGGCAGATGGAGAAATTTGATAAACAATACCGTCTCTATTTCCAGAGTCAACATCAGCATTTTGTGCTGCAGTTCTTAATGTTGTAACAGTAGGAAGAGAAATGCCTAATAATTCTTTATCTGTATTTTCATCAAGAGTTCTATTTAAATCATTTATATTAGCTGTATCAATAATATCATTAAAATTCATTTCATCTAAGATGTATTCAAATTCAGCTGCATTTTCCGGAGAATTAACAACAGCATATACAATATCTCTATATGCTTCATCTGAAATATCTTTACCATACATACCATAAATCATATCAGAGAATGATGAATATTCACCGTCTAACAACTCACCGCCATCTTTAATTACACTGGCAGAATTAGAAGAAGGTGTATATTGAGATGAAGAATTTATAAATGAAACATTATCAGGTTCTTCGCCCTGAACTTGGTAAACAATAGAAGTAGGCATTGTTAATAATCTTGTATCTAAAGATTCATCACTACTAGTAGAACCTTTATATAAATCAAGCCCGCTTATTTTTTCATAACTTCTTGCTTTGTCACCCATTTCTTGATGAATATATTCAGCTAAAGATGGATTTGCTTGAATGATTTCATCAATAATTTTATTTTTTATAGCTGATTTTTCATCTTCATCATAAGATTCTAAAGCATCTGAATATACTTTTGAAATTATCTCATTTAAAGTATTACCACCGGTCGAATCATCTGAAGCATTTTCCGTAATAGTTACAATAATAGTTCCTTCATCGTTTCTTGGTAATTCTTCATTTGGATACAATATAACTTCACCATCAGAATTTGTAAAATAAAATTCACTTACAGGAATAGAAAATAGAGAAACATCTGCTAATACTGTTTTATCAATACGTCCTGAATCTTTTAATGCATCAGCTTGGGCAGCTATATCTTCAGCTGATTGAGCTGCTGACTGAGAATCAACAATAGAAGCATTTTGATTTGCATTATTTGTATTTACACAACTTACCATTGGAACTGTCATTAAAGCTGCAGTACCAAGCAATGCTGCTCTTTTTGCTGTATCTTTCTTCCCTTCAAAAGACACATTGCTTTTTTCTTTATTTATATTTGCTTTCTCTATTTTTTTATAGTTGTAAATGTTCGGTGTAATATTGCTTATTCTCATATAAAGTTACTCCTTATAGTAAAATTATCTTACAAACGTAAGACATCTGAAAGTAAAAATTTGCGTTATTTAAGGTTTTATAAAATTTATTTTTACAAATTTTAACAAATTAAATTATTTATATAACTTGTATTTACTAAGAAATAACATTAAAATAAAAAAAGAGTTTACACTATGGGGAAATCAAAAAAAAGAATTTTTAATAGAAATACAGATGAAAAAGGTCTTATTTTAAAAAGAGATGAGGTTGTTTCACTTGTTTTACATGCAATTAAATCAAATAATATAAATGAAGATATTTCTAAATATATAAGTTTGTTTGGAATTACAACAGAAGAACTGTTAGAAGAAGGTGCCGACTTTGAAGAGGTATCAGCAGTCAAGCACCTTTTTATTTAAAACAGTTAATCAACTTATTATCTATTTAAATTTTCAAGTAACACTCTTTCTTGTTCTGAAGTTTCAAGATTTTTAATAGTAATATAATTATTCTTTATTTCATCTTCACCTAATATAATAGCCTTTTTAGCAATTTTAGATGCTTTTTCAAGCTGTTTAGAGAATTTCCTGCAAGTATAATCAAATTCAACACTATAACCATTTTCTCTTAACTTTGAAGCGAGTTTAACAGCTTCAACAGAATTATCAGAAACAACAAAATAATCTATTTTAGAAGGTTCTAATTGAGGAATTAGAGAGTTAAGTCTTTCAACGCCCATTGCCCATCCTACTGCAGGTGTATGCGGACCTCCAAGAGTTTCAACTAAACCATCATAACGGCCACCACCACATACGGCATTTTGTGATCCTAAATTATTTGATTTTATCTCAAATACTGTTTTAGTATAATAATCAAGACCTCTCACTAAAAATGTATTTTCAACATATTTAATATTTAATGCATCTAAATACATTTTAAGTTTTGTATAATGATCTGAACATTCAGGACATAGTTTAATTCCGGAAACTTTTTCCTTTAAATTATATTCTTCAAAAAGTTTATTACAATTTTCATTTTTACAATCAAGAATTCTTAACGGATTTTTTTCATATCTGCTTTTACAGTCATCACACAAATTATCGAGAAATGGTAAAATTGCCTCTTTTAATCTTTCTTTATATTCTTTTCTACATACACTGCAACCAAGAGAATTTATTTCAACAATCAAATCACTTAAACCAATTCTCTTTAGAAATTCTGTAGCAAGTAAAATACACTCTGCATCAGCAGACGCATCTTGAATACCAAACATTTCAACACCTATTTGATGAAATTGTCTTTGTCTGCCAGCTTGAGGTCTTTCATATCTAAACATTGGCCCTTTATACCATAATTTAACAGGGGGACTTTCTCTGAACATACTATGTTCTAAATACGCTCTTACAACTCCTGCTGTATTCTCAGGTCTTAATGTTAGTGAACGATCACTTTTAACAAAAGTATACATCTCTTTATTAACTATATCAGTTGTATCACCAACTCCTCTTTCAAATAATGCGGTATCTTCAAAAATAGGTGTTCTTATTTCCTTAAAATTTGCTTTTGAAAAAACATCGCTTGCTATTTTCTCAATATTTTGCCAATTTATAATTTCCGAAGGTAAAATATCTTTTGTTCCCTTTTGTGCTTTTATACTCATACATACCTCTCTCATTTGAAATTATATAATAAAAAAAATATACTTTACTATTTAATTCTTATTTAATATTGGAATAGTAATAATAAATTCAGTGCCAACATTTTCTTTTGAAATAAAATTTATACTACCTTTGTGAAGTTCAATAATTTTTTTTGAAATAGAGAGTCCAAGACCAGTCCCAACTCCTATTTTTTTTGTAGTAAAACCAACATCAAATATTTTATTTTGAATTTCTAAAGGAATACCAACACCATTATCTTTAATCTTAACAATCAAATTACCTTCACGTACAATTGTGCTTATTTCAATTATACCTTCTACATCTTTCTGGGCTATACTATGACAAGCATTCACTAATATGTTCATAAATACTTGATTTAACATATTTACACTACAATATACAGGAGGCAACTGAGAATAGTTTTTTACAACACGTATTTTATTTTTTAATTCATGAGTAATTAGTTTAAGAGTTAAATCTATTTCTTTGTTTATATCAGTTTTTTGAAATTCTGCTTCATCAAGTCTAACAAACCTTTTTAATGATTTAACAATATTTGAAATTCTATTAGATGCTTCTATATCAATATTATTTAAATCTTTTATAATATTAATTTGCTCAATTGTTAAATTATCACTATTAGTAATAATTCTTTTAATCAAGTTATTATTTGAATTAATTGAAGCCAGAGGAGTATTAATTTCGTGAGCAACACCAGATATAAGCTGACCTAAAGATGCCATTTTTTCAGAATTAATTAATTGTAATTGAGTTTCTTTAAGTTCATTTAATGTTTTTTGCAGTTTTTTATTTTTTTTATTTAATTGTGTAATTAACCCAGCTTGTATTATTGAGCTGGCGAGCTGAACGGAGATTGATTGCAAAATTTCTCGATTATCATCAATTGAAATTTTTTGTTTTGTAAAAGTAACAATGATTCCAAGCAGTCTATTTTTATTATAAACAGGGATAATAATACGAGTTGCACCATTTGATATAAATCTGCTTGCATTAACATATTCTTTTAAACAAGAAGAAATAAAAATATCTTTATTTCTAATGTTTTGAACAACATCACTTTCATATTCACAAAATAAGTTTATGTCAGATTTATCTGCAACAGAATATATAATTCTAAATCCATTTTTTTCTTTCATAGAAAAATAAGTTTTAAACGAACCCAATAAATTATGAATTTCTTCCAAGGCTGAAGATAAAATTGTTTCCATATCATTTGTTTCTCTTATTACAAGAGAAATTTTATTGATAATTCCCATTTTAAGAACTTGAGTTTGAGCATGTTCTTGCAACTTATAAAATTTTTTTGTAGATTCTTTAACTTCATTATATTTAGATTCAAGTTCATTATATTTTTTTATTAAATTAGATAAAGAATCTTCCTTTGTAATATCTTTAAAAATAACTACTTTATAATCAAAATAAGTAAATGAATATATATATAAATAAAGAAATTCACCGTTCGATTTTTGATATGAAGCAATGGTATGGAAATTTTCTTTAGATTTTAACAATATATCAATGGGAGTAAGAGAAGTAATATTTTCAGAAGACAAAAAACAAAGATTAAAATTAAATTTTGTTTTAAATTTATCTAAAGTTTTAAAGTCTAAAAAAGTAGAAATAAATCTATTATTTTTGAAAATAATTTCATTATTTATTGAGAAAATACAAACAGCATCAGCGTAATTATCGAAAAAAGATAAATCCAGCATTTTTACCTATTGAAATAAATAATAATGATTAACATAAGCAATATAGATACCCAAAAGAGCACCAACAAAAACCTCAAATGGAGTATGTCCCAATAATTCTTTTAATCTTTCTGCTGGCATTTGACCATTAGCATAAAAATCATCTCTTATTTTATTAAGACAAGCAGCAATTTTACCAGTAGAACGTCTTAAACCTGCCGCATCATACATAACAACTAATGCATAGCCTAATGCAATAGCAAATTCAACAGACTCAAAACCGCATATAAAGCCTACCGTAGTAGAAAGAGATACAACTCCTGCTGTATGTGCACTTGGCATTCCACCTGTAGTTGCTAAAACTTGAAAATCAACTTTTCTAGTTTTTATTATATGACCTATAAATTTTAATAATTGTGCCACTATGGCAGACTCAATACCATTAACTATAATTTCATAACTTGTATTTAAGAACATTTTTTTATCCCCTCTGAAAGATCAGATACAACACCTTCAAAAATAACAGAATTTATTTTGTTGTTTTTAAGTATATCACAAGCTTGTTCACAAAGAAATAAAACTTGTTTTTTTGCTTCATCAATACCAAACATAGATACAAATGTTGATTTTTCAACATTTGCATCTTTTCCTGGAGTTTTACCAATTTCTTCTAATGTCGAAGTAACATCTAAAATATCATCATAAATTTGAAAAGCATGTCCATAATACTGAGCAAAAAGAGTCAATTCATCTAACATTTTTTGATTAACACCGCCTAAAATAGCACCTGATCTTATAGCAAGTTTAAATAATTTTGCCGTTTTATATTCATAAATAAAATTTAAAGTCTTTTCAGATATTTTCTTTTTTTCAGAATCTATATCGACAATTTGTCCGGAAATAATACCATCAACTCCGGCAGCTATAAAAAACTCCTTTAAAATTTTTAAAACAACATCAGGAGGAATTATTTCAGATGACTTATCTATTATAAGTTTTGGAGCAAAACTTAATAAAGCATCACCTGCAAGTGTTGCTGTCGATTCTCCGAAAACTTTATGATTGGAAAGTTTACCTCTTCTATAATCATCGTTATCCATACAAGGCAAATCATCATGAATAAGACTTTGACAATGAAGCATTTCTATTGCACAAGCTATAGGCATAACACATTCAATATCAATATTGAAAAGAGAAGCAGTTTCAATGGCCAAAACAGGCCTTAATCTTTTTCCTCCCGCCAAGAGAGAATATCTCATAGATTCATAAATGCTTTCAGGGTAACAAACTTGTATACATTTATCTAAATTTTCTTCAACTAATTTTCTAAAACTATTAAATCTTTCTTTTGCAATTTCTTTCATTATTCACACTACATTTCTTCTTTATACATATTTTGTTTATTTGTTTTTCTTGATGCACTTCTTTTCTTATTTGAGATTTTTGTCAGAATTTTATTTTTATTATATTTTACTTTGGACTCATTTTTTAGAGATTCAACTGAAATTTTTTGCTCATACTCTTTTGCCTCACTTATAAATTTTTTATAACTAAAAAATCTTGATGCAGGTATATTCTTTATCAGTGAAGTTAAAGAACAACCTTCTTCATCTATATGCAAACAATTATTATATTTACAAGACTTATCAGTATTCAAAAATTCTCTAAAAAGTTTTTGCACTTCTGTTGGAAGTAAAAAATCAAATTTAAGATGAGAAAAACCCGGAGTATCTACAATAAAGGAATTATTATCAATTTCTAATAATTCACAGTGTCTAGTTGTATGAACGCCTCTTTTTGTTTTTTCACTAACTGGTAAAGTTTTTAAAATAGAAGATTTTAAAATAGCATTTATTAAAGAAGATTTGCCGACACCTGATGCTCCACAGAGGATAGATGTATTATTCTTTAAAATTGGTTCTAGTTCATTTATACCTGTTTTTTTTAATGCTGAAGTAAAAATAATTTGATAACCAATTTTTGAGTATACTTCATTAATTTCATCTTTTAATTCATTATTATCATTAATATCTTCTTTATTAAAGCAAAGAATAGGTTTTATATTATGATATTCACAATGAGCAATATATCTGTCTAACTGTTCATAATTAAAATCAGGTTCTTTTAAAGCAGATACAATAATAAATTGAGATACATTAGCTACTTTAGGACGTTTAATTAAATTAAATCTATTTACAATACCAGTAATAAAAGCTTGCATAGAATTAGTATCAACGCTTTCTAATTCAACAAAATCACCTGTAACTACATCAAGATTTTGTTTTTTTAAAACCGTTTTAAGTTTTGCTTCAATAACACCAATTGAAGTTTCAACATAATAAAAATCAGAAAATATCTTAATAATACGCCCTTTCATACAAATGATATTACAACAATAATTCATAAAAAGGAATAAATATACATAAAAAAATATTTAAGTTATAATAAAACAGAAATTATAAGTGTATAAAAAGAAAAGAGAAAAGAGAAAAACATGGTAGAAACAAAAAAAATTGAAATACCTGTAGGAAGTAAAACAGTAACAATAGAAACAGGTAAATATGCAAAATCAGCTACCAGCTCAGTTACAGTAAGATGTGGAGATACAATGTTATTTATACATTGTTGTGTAAGCCCTGAACCAAGAGTTGGTATAGACTTTTTCCCATTATTAATTGATTATGAAGAAAGAATGTCTGCAATAGGTAGAATTCCAGGTGGCTATAATCGAAGTGAAGGGAAAGCCAGTGACAAAGCAATATTAATTTCAAGACTTATAGATAGACCAATTAGACCATTATTTCCAAAAGGTTATAGAAATGATATTCAAATTGTTGCACAATTATTTAGTTATGATCAAGAAAATCAACCTGATACATTGGCAATGCTTGGAGCATCTTGTGCATTAATGCTATCCGGTGCACCGTTTGAAGGTCCTATCGGAGCAGTAAGAGTATCAAAAATTGATGGTCAGTTAATAGCAAATCCAACTCATCAAGAAGCAGCTAAATCAAATTTAGATATAGTTGTAGCCGGTACCCACGATAGTGTAATTATGGTTGAAGCCGGTTGTAAATTTGTGACAGAAGATGAAATTATGGAAGCAGTTGAATTTGCTCAAGTTGAAATAAGAAAACAATGTGAAGCTCAACTTCAGTTCGCTCAAGAATGCGGTATTGTAAGGGAAGAATTTGTAAATCCATATGACACAACTGAATTAAAAAATATAATTAATGAAGTTGCACATGATATGATTTTTGATGCATATCATAATTTTGACAGAAAATACAGACAAGACAAACTGGATGAAGCCAAGAAACTTGTAAAAGAAAAAGTAGAAGCTTTACCTGAAGATCACTATATACACAAAATTATTGAAGAAACAGGTATAGACTTTGTGGCTGAAGAATTCAAAGCAGCTGAAAAGAAAATAATGCGAGCAATGATTCTTGATGAAGGAGTCAGAGCAGACGGAAGAAAACCAAATGAAGTTCGTCCAATATGGTGCGAAGTAGGTGTTATACCTAGAGCTCACGGAAGCGCAGTATTTACGAGAGGACAAACACAAATTCTTTCAGTAGCTACTTTAGCCGGTCCTGGAATGAAGCAGGAATTAGACGGAGTTGACCCTGAAAAAGAAAAAACCTATATGCATAAATATATATTCCCAGGCTTTTCTGTAGGAGAAGTAAAAGCATTAAGAGGTCCGGGGAGAAGAGAAGTTGGTCACGGACATTTAGCAGAAAGAGCCAATATCCCAGCGCTTCCATCTCAAGAAGAATTCGGTTATACAATAAGAGTAACATCTGATGTATTAGAATCTAACGGTTCAACATCAATGGGATCAACCTGCGGAAGCTCAATGGCATTGATGAATGCAGGTGTGCCAGTAAAATGTATGATAGGTGGCGTTGCAATGGGTATGATTACAGAACCCGGAAGAGAACCTGTTGTATTAACTGATATTCAAGGCATTGAAGACTTCCTTGGAGATATGGATTTTAAAGTAACAGGAAATGATGATGGCATAACAGCTTTACAAATGGATATGAAAGCAAAAGGAATTGCAAATGAAACATTAAGGAAAGCTTTAGCCCAAGCAAAAGAGGGAAGACTTCACATTTTATCAAAAATGAGAGAAGTTATTACTGAACCAGCAAAAGAATTATCTCCATATGCTCCAAGAATATTTACTATGAATATTCCAGTTGAAGATATAGGCGCAGTAATAGGACCTGGTGGTAAAAATATCAGAGGTATTATTGACGCATCTGGTGCTGAAATAGATATACAAGATGATGGAAGAGTAACTATTACATCAAATGATAAAGAAGGTGCAGACATTGCAAAGAAAATGATAAATCAAATCACTTTCAAGCCTGAAGAAGGGATGGTTTGTAAGGGTAAAGTTGTTAAAATTGTTCAATTCGGAGCATTTGTTGAACTAGCACCAGGTAAAGATGGAATGGTTCATATTTCACAAATTTGCAAAGAAAGAATAGATACAATAGAAGGCAGACTAAATGTTGGAGATATAGTAACTGTCAAAATAATTAAAGTAGACGATAAAGGTAAAATCAGTCTAACTATTAAGGGAGTTACAGAAGAAGAAGCCGCAAATTGTCAGTAATATAAAAGTTAAAAGCCCAAATCTTTGTATTAAAATTTGGGCTTTTATATATAAAAGGAAAAAATGACAAATAATATAAAATATAATTGCATATTCGGTGGTGGTGGCATTCGAGGAATGTGCTATATAGGAGCAATAAAAGCTCTAAAAGAATTTAACATAGAACTTAATTCTATTGCAGGTTCTTCAGTCGGTGCAGTATTTGCTGCATTATACGCAATCGGATACAATGAAGATGAGATAAGGGACTTATTTTTTGATTTTAACCTAAATATGTTTAGAGACTTAAATATATCAATATTCACAACTGATATATCAATAAGTAAAGGTGAAATCTTTTTAGAGTGGCTAAGAGAGAAAATTGAAAAAAAGTTTTATGGAGAAAAATATAAAAAAGGTAAAAATAAACCTGTAAAATTTAAAGATATATCAAAAAATCTTTTTATCTTAACAATTGATTTAAACACCAATTCACCATTTATATTTTCTAAAGAATCTACGCCGGAAGAAGAAATTGCATTTGCGGTTAGAGCTTCAGCAAGTTTACCAGGCTTAATGAAACCAATAAGTATGGGGGATGCAATATTAGTTGATGGTGATTTAATAAAGAGTTGGCCGGCTTGGAAAGTATATAATTCATTAGACAATTCAAGCTCAAGAATTTTAGAGTTCAGACTTGAAGGCTCCAGAAAAGACAGAGACATTAAAAATCCGATGGACTATTTAAGTTCAATAATTAATACAATTTGGTATCTATCAACTGAAAATGTATTTAATATGAATCATACAAACGATAGATACGATTACATTGTAATAGATACTAAAGATATAATACTATTTGATTTCAATATAGAAAAAAATATCAAAAATGAATTAATAGAAAAAGGATATAATGATACAAAAAAATATTTGTGTGAAATTTTACCAGAAAAGAAAAAAATAATAATAGAAAATTATAAAGACATATTAAATAATTTAATAATTTATAAAAAATATATAAAAGAGGGTAATATAGATAAAGCTCTTTACATTATTAATGATATTTTATCAGAAATGCCACAAAAAACAGATTATATAGACAAGTATTTTTATAATCAGATCAATGATTTAAAAGAAATATTACAAGTTAACACAAAGAAATTATTCTTTTTTAAGCAAAGAATTGATAATGAAAAACAAATTATTACCAGAATTGAATTCGTCGAAAACATGTTAAAAGAAAGAATAATAGAATTAAAAACATATATTACAAACTTTTGTAATAATTTTTAAAAATATAAACATTATCTAACAAATTATTTTATAATTAGTGTTTATATGAATAAATTATTAAAGAGTGGAGATAAAAATGACAAGCGAAAGCATCATAGAGAAAGAGAATTATAAAGATAATCATACAAACTATGACGATAAAAGTATTGTTATTTTCAAAATAATTGATGGCATAAAAGAAATATTAGAAGAAGACAGACAACAAAAACAACCATTATTCCTATCTGTAAACGAAAAATTAATAATAAAAACAGTAAAAGAGTTCTTAAATGATAAACAAAAGAACTATTTAATAGGAATAACAGGAGAATCAGCATCAGGGAAAACAACACTCGTAAATTATGTATCAAAAGCATTGAGAAAAAAATTATATAATGAAACATATACTTCTCTATGTTGTGATGACTATTACAAAGATACATCAGACCTATTAAAAGAAGCCGGAAGTTATGAAAACTTATATAAAACAGGTTTTAGCTTTGATAAACCTGATGCTATTAACTTAAACTTAATGAGAGCCCATTTAATAAGTTTAAAAAATGGATGCGGAGTAAATGCTCCAGAATATGATTTTGTTACATGCGAAAGTATACCAAATAGAGCATACAAGAATCCAACAAAAGCAATTTTAGCAGAAGGATTATATGTTTTAGGTGAAGAGCTAGTTGATTTATTTGATATAAAAGTATACGTATTCACTCCTTTTGATAAAATAAAAGAACGTTGGTTTACACGTGCAATATTAAGAGGAAAGACAGGAGCTGCAGCAGAACATCAATTTAATGATGTAAACACAACAGCTCAAATATATATACGCCCAACAATGCAAAATGCTGATATTGTAATAAACGGATTAACCTCCGCAGAATACATTGAAGAAATTACAACTAAAATTATTAATACAATTAATGACATTATTAATTTTTATAAATAAAATTAATAATTATTAATTTGCAAAATTAGAATTTACATTTTTGTAAAAAAATGTAAATTTTTTTTGATAAAAAAAATCAAATAATTAAAGAAAAAAAGATACAAAACCGATATTAATACTAAATAAAAGTACATTTGGGAAAACAAAAAACAAGGCATAATGAATATTAATAAAAAGGCAATAAAAATATAATAAATGTTTTAGTATTCATGTAGTCTTGTCAGCAAAGGAGAACCTGGTGGCAAAACAAACCTCAGCGACAAAACTACAACTTCATATAAATCGGTTGAAAAACTTTTTAAACTTCACAAGAGCTTTTCTAAAGAAAAAGAATCCAATAAAAATGTGTATTAACCAATTTATAACAACAATAAATGAATTAATCACAGTAAGGAAGAAGTTAGAAAAAATTGAAAACCGAATAAATTATGAAAAGTACAAACTTAAGAAAACAGAACTAATTCTTGCCCAGAATTCAGAACATGTTTTTTTAAGAGGAAGGTCACTAAACCAAACAAGGTAGTAAAATGGGTTTCTTAATATCATTTAACAGAAAAATGTATCTAACAAATTATGTCAACCAACTTGAAACAAGAATAAATGACATAACAACACAAAAATTAAATTTAACAGATACAATAACACAATTGGCGTCACAAATAAGTGATATAGGAAATACTGATTCTCCAGCAGTAAAGAAACTGGAAGCAAGAAAAGTTGAACTTGAGAATTTCGAGAAACAACTTGACTTAAGAATGCAAAAATATCAAACACAACTTCAAGCAGCAAATACAGAACTTCAATCCGCAGACCAAATGCTTGAACAAAATTTACAACGTTCTTTTTCATATAAAGCTGGATAATTAATTAATAATAAATAGGTTAGTCTATATTATAAAAAAGGAGATTTAAAATCTCCTTTTAAGTTTGACAAAATATAACTTCAAATTAAAATAAGTATACATGAAGATATTAATTTCAGAAATAGAAAAAAAGGAAAATAAAAAAGATATATTAAATTTTTCAGAAATAATAGAAGAATTTAATAATGAAAAGCCAGTTACTGCAAAATTAGAAGTAGAAGTTTTAGATACTACAATAATATTAACTGGAAAAATTCATGCAGAAGTAAATCTTACATGTGATATGTGTTTAAAAGACTTTACAAAAGTTTTAGATTTTAATGTAAAAGAAGCTTATACAAGATACAATCTAAATGAAGGCTACAATGCAGAATACGAAGTAAAATCAAACAACTTTACAGAAGATTTAAACGGAAGTGATGAAATAGATATAACAGATTTTATTTATCAATGTGTAATATTACATATACCAAATAAACTTGTTTGTGATATAAATTGTAAAGGAGACGAAAAACTTAGTGAATATTTAAACACTACAAAAACGGATCCAAGATTAGAAATATTTAAAAATATAAAAATAGAAAAGGATAAGTAATTATGGCAGTACCAAAGAAAAGAACAGGTAAATCAGCACAAGGTCACAGAAGAGCAAATTGGAAAGGAACAGTACCAGAAACAACAATATGCCCAACTTGTGGAGCAACTGTATTAACACACACTGTATGTACAGAATGTGGTTCATATAAAGGAAAAGTAGTAAGTAACAAAACAGTAAAAGCAACTACAGAAAAAGAAGCTGAATAGATAAAAAGAAAAAATGGGGATATAAAGTAGTATGACTAGGATAGCTATAGATGCAATGGGAGGAGATAACGCTCCAAAAGCAATTGTAGAGGGAGCTGTATGGGCGGCAATGGAATATAATATTCCCATTGAACTTGTCGGGAAGCTATATGATATAGAAAGAGAACTTGATAGAATAGATCAAGAAGGTATATTATGTAGTGTTGGCGGAGGAATATTTCCACCAAAAAGAATAAAAGTAAATACAAAAAGTCTAGATATAAAAAAGACACATGCTTCGGAAGTAATTGAAATGGGAGAAGCACCTGGTCAAGCTATAAGGAAAAAGAAAAATTCATCAATAGTTTTAGCGGTAAATGCAGTTGTAACTGGCAGCTCTGATGCAGTTGTAGCAGCCGGTTCAACCGGAGCTGCAATGGGTGCAAGTTTATTTGGACTGGGAAGATTACATGGTATTGAAAGACCTGCAATTGCAACGGTAATACCAACAATGAAAGGTCCATTAGTATTAATTGACTCAGGTGCAAACACTGATTGTACACCTGAAATGCTTTATCAATTTGGATTAATGGGTTCAACATATGCAAAATCAGTTTTAGGCATAAATAATCCAAGAATAGCTCTTTTGAATATAGGAGAAGAAGCTGGTAAAGGTGATGAACTTGCAAAAGATACATATAAACTTTTTGATGAAAATAAAGATGAATTAAACTTTATAGGAAATGCAGAAGGTAAGGAAATCTTTTTAGGAAATTGTGATGTAATAGTATGTGATGGTTTTGTAGGTAATGTAACGTTAAAAACAATTGAAGGTGTTGCAAGAATGTTATTTTATATGATAAAACAAGAGTTTTATCATGATATTTTTTCAAAACTTGTAGGATTATTAGTACGTCCAATATTAAAAAGAATATATGTAAAAATAAATTATGAAGAGTTTGGCGGAGCTTTATTACTTGGAGTAAAAGGAATAACAGTTATATGCCATGGCCGTTCTTCTGCGTATGCAATAAAAAATGCTGTAAAAGTAGCATATAATGCGGTAGAAGCAGGAGTAAATAAGAGAATAGCATCATATTACGGGGAGATATAGAAATGGATATTCCGGTAAAAATAGCCGGTGTTGGCTTTAATGTACCAGAAGCAGTTGTAACAAATGACGATTTAACAAAAATAATAGACACATCGGATGAATGGATAAAAACAAGAACCGGTATAGAAAGAAGACATGTATTGTCGGGAAACGAAACAGCTGTTGAAATGGGAATTAAAGCAGCTGAAAAGGCATTAGCGAAATCAAAAATAGACGCAGAAAAGATAGACTTAATAATTGCAGCGGCAAGTGTAGAGACACATGCTTATCCATCAAGTGCTTGTGAAATACAAGCAGCAATAGGTGCAATGAATGCAGCTTGTTTTGATATTACAGCTGCATGTTCCGGCTTAATCTATGGAATGGGGATAGCAAGAGCATTTATAAAATCAGGTTCAGCAAAAAATGTATTGATAGTAGCAACTGATGCTATATCAAGATGTTTAGACTGGACGGACAGAACAACATGTGTATTATTTGGAGATGGTGCCGGAGCAATGGTATTGACAGTATCTGATGATGACCAAGATGATATACTTGCAATAGAATTAAAGGCTGAAGGTAATTTAGGTGACTTCATAAAAATGCCAATTCCAGGAAAAAATTGTCCATTAGTTGAGCCTAATGATGAAGAAAAAATGTTTGTTAAAATGGATGGAAAAGAAGTATACAAATATGTAGTTACAAAACTTCCAGGATACATAGAAGAATGTGTAACAAAATCTGGTTTAAAAATGAATGAAATTGATTATTTAGTACCACATCAGGCCAATATGAGAATTATTGAAGCTTTAGAGAAACGATTAGATTTTAATCCAAGTCATGTAATATCAAATATTCAAGAATATGCAAATACATCTGCAGCTTCAATACCAATAGCATTAGTAGAAGCAATTGAAAAAGGAACTATGAAATTACCTTGCAGTGCTATACTAACAGGTTTTGGAGCAGGAATGACAGTAGGAACAGCAGTTGTTAAATTAAGAGAAGGTATTGCTTAATGAATAAAGTAGCATTAATATTCCCTGGTCAAGGGGCACAAAAGTCAGGGATGGGAAAAGATTTATATGAAAATTCTAAAGCTGCAAAAAATGTTTTTGATACAGCAGATAAAGTTTTAGGATACAGTATTTCCGATTTATGTTTTAACGGAAGTGAAGAAGATTTAATGAAAACAAAAAATTCACAACCCTGTATATTAACAGTATCTATAGCAGCATTAGAAGCATTTAGAGAAAGATGTAATATTGATATATATTGTGCAGCTGGACATAGCTTAGGCGAATATGCTGCATTATATAGTGCAGGAGTTGTTGATTTAGAAAGTGTAATGCTGTTAATATCAAAGAGAGCAAATCTTATGAATCAAGCAGCTGAAAGTACAAATGGAACAATGGCTGCAGTATTAGGATTAGATAATAACACAGTAATTAATTTAACAAAGAAATTAAAAAATGTTTATGTCGCAAATTTTAACTCTCCAGGTCAGGTTGTAATAACAGGTGATAAAGAAGAAATTTTAAATAACATCAACTTATTTAAAGAAGCTGGTGCAAAAAGAGTATTACCATTAGCAGTATCAGGAGCATTTCATTCTCCTTTAATGCAAGAAGCAGAAAAAGAATTTGTTAATTTTGTAGATAAATTTAATTTCAATGACGCAAAGTATGATATATATACAAATGTTGATGCTAACGCAACAACAAAAGGCATTGATTTTAAATCAAAATTACCTGTGCAAATATGTTCTTCTGTATTATGGACTCAAACAATAAATAATATGGAAGCAAACGGAGTTAATAAATTCATAGAAATAGGGCCAGGTAAAGTTCTTTCCGGTTTAAACAAAAAAATAAATCCAAATTTAATAACATTTAATATATATGATTGGGAATCACTAAATATAGTATGTGAAGAGCTTTCAAAATGCGAAGAAAAGGAGCTTGTATAATGACAGATAATAAAGTAGCTTTAGTAACAGGAGCATCTAGAGGAATAGGTAAAGCTTGTGCTATTGAGCTAGCAAAATCAGGATATAATGTTGCTATAAGTTATGCTGGAAACGATGAAGCAGCAAATAAAACAATAGAAGAATTAAATGCATTAAAAGTTAAAGCAAAAGCATATAAATTTAATGTAGCAGATAAAGATGCCTGCCAAAAAGCGGTTGAAGAAGTTATAAATGATTTTGGAAAAATAGATGTACTTGTAAATAATGCCGGAATAACAAGAGATGGCTTATTTTTAAGAATGAATTCAGAAAACTGGGAAGCAGTTATAAATACAAATTTAAATAGTGCATTTTACATGACAAGTCCTGTTATAAAGATAATGATGAAACAAAGATCAGGATGTATAGTAAATATGTCAAGTATAGTAGGAATAATGGGAAATGCAGGGCAAGCTAATTATTCAGCAGCAAAAGCAGGCTTAATAGGATTTACAAAATCATTAGCGAAAGAGCTTGGTTCAAGAAATATAAGAGTAAATGCAATTGCACCTGGATTTATACAAACAGATATGACAAAAGACTTAGACACCGAAAAAATAACTGAACATATTCCTTTAAAAAGACTTGGATTGCCTGAAGATATAGCAAAAACTGTTAAATTTTTAGCAGAAGATGCTACATATATAACAGGACAAGTAATAGGTGTTGATGGCGGACTTGTTATATAATTTACAAATTTGCAAAATTATATGTAGATAGTATAATAATTTCATAATAAAAAAATAATGTATTAGTTAAAGTGAGGTAGAAAAAAATGAGTGACGTACTTGAGAGAGTAAAAAAAGTTGTAGTAGAACAATTAAGCGTTGATGAAAGCATTGTTACTCCTGAAGCTAGTTTTACAGCAGATTTAGGTGCTGATTCTTTAGATACAGTTGAATTAGTAATGGCATTTGAAGAAGAATTCGGATGCGAAATTCCTGATGAAGAAGCAGAAAAAATAACAACTGTACAAGATGCGGTTAATTATATTGAAGCAAATTCATAATCGCTCAAAAATTAGTTAAATATTTTATGAGGGGTTCTTGATATGCAAGTTCTCCTCATTCTTTATAAGATAATATAGGTGAAAAAAATGACAAAAAGACGAGTAGTAATAACAGGTATGGGAGTAGTTTCTCCATTTGGAGTCGGCTCTAAAAAATTATGGGATAACGTAGTCGCAGGAAAGAGTGCTGTTTCCAAAATTGAGAATATGGAAGATATGAGCGGACATACTGTATTAATCGGCGGTGAAATAAAAGAATCAGTTTTTAATCCTATTGATTATTTTGAACCAAAAGAAGCAAAAAGACTTGACAAATTTTTACAATATGCGATAGTTGCAGCGAGGGAAGCCGTTGAAGATTCTGGAATAAATAAATCAGACATAGACCCTTATAGATTTGGAGTAATAGTAGGTTCTGCTGCAGGCGGATTTCACACAATAGAAAAAAGTTATGCAGCTATGCTTCAGAAAGGTCCAACAAAATGTTCTCCATACACAATTCCAATGCTCATAACAGATATGGGAGCAGGTAAAATTTCTATAGAATTTGGAGCAAAAGGGGTAAATAAAGCAGTAGTTACAGCTTGTGCGACTTCAGCACATTGTATTGGAGATGCTTTCAGAGCAATTCAATATGATGAAGCTGATGCTGTTATCGCAGGTGGCAGTGAAGCAGCAATATGTACAATAGGTTTAGGGGCCTTTACAGCAGCAAAAACCCTTTCAAAAAGAAATGATGAACCAGAAAAGGCATCAAGACCCTATGATAAAGATAGAGATGGTTTTGTAATGGCTGAAGGCGCTGGTATTTTAGTTCTTGAAGAATTAGAGCATGCAAAAAGAAGAGGTGCAAAAATATATGCTGAAATTGTTGGTTTTGGACAAACTGGTGACGCATATGATGTTGTTGCACCTTGTCCTGATGGTTCTAGTGCTGCAAAGGCTATGGAATTTGCTCTAAAAGATGCACAAATAAAACCGGAAGATGTTCAATACATCAATACACACGGTACAAGCACTCATCTTGGTGATATTGCAGAATCTTTAGCAATTGCGAAAGTTTTTGGTGATAGAATAAAAAATCCAAACTTAAAAGTAAGCTCAACAAAATCAGAAACAGGTCATATGTTGGGTGCTTCAGGTGCAGCTGAATCTGTAATTTGTATTAATTCAATATTAAATAATATAGTTCCTCCAACTATAAATTTAGAAAATATAGATGAAGAGGTTGCTAATTTAAATTATGTACCAAATAAAGCAGAAAAAACTCCAGTAAATATTGCATTAACAAATTCATTTGGATTTGGCGGACATAACGCTGTATTAATATATAAAAAATATATTTAAATTATAATAATTTTAATTAAATAGGTAGGTATTAATATATAATATTTACCTATTTTTTTTGTAAAAAAAGTTAACAATAATATAATAAATATCAATTATAGGAAAATCTAAACCTTATATATTTATAGAGTTTTAAAATGGAGGATATTTATGACAGTTAACTTAACAGGAGGTATTGACTATACACAATGGCAACCGGTATCAGAAACTGTATCTAATACGAATACAGTAAATACAAATTCTGCTACAACAACACCTCAAACAAACTCATTAGAAAGAACAGAAGCAGAAGATACTTTTGTTTCTAACTCTACTGAGGCTTGTACAGATGGAAAAGATGATGGAAAAATAGGATTTTTCAGTGCTGCAGGAAATTTTGTAAAAGGTGCAGTAAATGGACTCGCAAACGGAATAAAAGGAATGTTTTGTGATAAAGAAGGAAATTTTTCTTTAGGTAATACACTGAAATCAGCAGCAATAATTGGATCTTGTTTTATTCCAGGCATTGGACCTTTCATTGCAGCAGGTTTATGTGTTGTAGGAGTTGCTAAAGGAACAACAGGAATAATAAAGAGTATTTCAGCGGCATCAAATGCTCAAACAGATGCTGAGGCAAAAGAAGCATTCCAATCACTTGGCAGCAATTCTCTTACAACAGGTCTTTCAATAGCTGGCTTGAAAGGTGCAACAAATGTAATTGCGAAATCATCGGGATTTGAAAGTGTACTTGGAAAAACAAACAGCGTAAGAAGTTCTATAGTAAATACAGGCATAAGAAGTACAGCAAAACAACTCAGCACTTCAATAACAAATCCTTATAGCGGTGCAGTTAGCACAGGACTTTCTAAAGCAAGCGGTACAGGAATAAAAGGTAATATCAGTAGAGCATATAATGTTTCTAAAGAAGTTGTAAAAACAGGAGCTGAAGGTACTGCAAATAATATAATTGGGGCAGCAAAAACAATAAAAGAACAGACTTCAAATACATATAATAAATTAACAGGCAAAACAGGTACAGGCTCATTAGAAAAAGTTGCTAAGAAATTAAGTACTAAAAATAATAAATTAACTGCCAGTGATATTGAAACTGCTATTAATAAAGGTGAAATAACCGTTGGGAATAAAACTTATAATATTAGCCAAGTTGGAGATGATATAACTTATTCACTAAAAAATACTACAACTAATATTTATACAAAAGAAAATACTTCAACATTACAAGAAAAAGTATCATTAGAAAATTTAGATAAAACTGGATTCTCTCAAACTGACATAAGTAAAATTGAAAATTTAAAAACAAATCAAAGTTACACAACAAAAAATGGAATCAAAATCACAAAGACAGATGCAGGATATTCAAGTACAAGATTAGCCACTGGAAGCAAAACAACTATTTATGAAAACGTACAAGCAGATAAATTATCAAAAATAGTAGGAAAAGACCTTGCTGCAGATATAAATACACAACTTAAATCTAATACGTATCTTGGAGTAGGTGACGATGTGGTTTATATACAAGGGAAAAATGGTATACAATACTACTATGAACCAAAAACAAATACTCTTACAACTTGCTCAGATATATCAACATTAAAAGCAGACGTAAATAATTTCATAGATGGGGCAACTAATACCTCAGGATATACATACACTCCAATTATTTCTGAATTAGCTCAAAAAATATAAAATTGACAATATATAAAAAAGTAGGAAGTTTAAACTTCCTACTTTTTTATAAAATTTTTTCTATATCATTTTTAACATCAGTAATTTTATTTATATTAAATATATCTATTAAACCATCATATAAAAGTGGATTAATTACGTTTGGGCAGCATGGTCCCAAAAAAATTTTAGTAATTCCTAAATGTATTAAATTAAATATATGTGAAATAGTGCTTTTATTACAATTAGTTAACACTATATTAATTTTATTTTTTATATCTGGAACTTTCATTATTAGTATCTCTATTATTTTATACAAAATAGAAAAATCATAATAAGAATTAACATACCAAAAATTTTTTCTATCTATAAAATATGAAAAAGAAATAATAAAAATATCATCAGGACATAATTCTAAAAATTCTTTTATATATTCATTTGTAATATCAAATTTATCTAATAAACCAACAATAACAACACTTTTAAAGTCATTATTATTAAATTTTTCAATCAATTTTAAAATATTTTCATTAATTTTTTCAATATTATAACCAATATTTATTTTAGTAATATATTCATCATCAATAAAGCCTTCAGAATTCAATGCATATTGAATAACAGAGGAAAAATTATCGTTTTCAATTTTTCCAATACCAAAAGAAGGATATTTTGCTGATGTATATATTTGACCTCTTATTACGTCTATCTTTGGCACAGAATTACGTGAAATATATATAGGACCTGGAAATGAAGCAAAATCCAATGCAAAATTATTATCTGATTTTTGATAGTAACTAACAAGATTAGAATATTTTTCAAATTTTTCATATTGAAAAGCATTAATCATACCATTATGAGTATATATATTAATATCTAAATCTTTAACAGCAATTAACAATTTTTCAAGTTCTAAAAAACTGTATCCTGAAACTAGAATTGCTTTTCCTTTCTTTTTACATATTGAAACTTCTTTTTCTATTATAGGTCCAAAATTATCTATGATAGTTTCATTCAAAAGCTTCATTATCATATAATTAGATTTAGAAAATTTTTTAATTGTAAATATTAAATCTTCTTCAGTAACGGAAGGAAAGTTTGAACTATTTAAAAGCTTTAAAACTTTATCCTTAGCATCATTAGCATTAACGCCATAGTTTTTAAGTTCAATCAAGCAGTTACAAGCATTTAAAACAAGATTTATTATAATTTCATACAAAGCTTTCTTATTTTTTTCTAATTTTAATTCTAATAAATGAATATTTTTTTCATATTCATTTAAAGCTTTTAAAATATTGATTTTTGAAGACAAATTATATTGATAGTCCTTTAGTAATACAGGATTTAGATTTCTATCATTACAAGAAGATATATATAATTTTTCAAGTGATAATTTGTTATTATATAGATCTTCAATTATAAAAAAGAAACTTTCTTTTCTAAAATCCAAATTATTAATAATAATAGAAATAAAATCAATTACTTTGTCTGTATATTCAGACATATCAACCTTTAAGTCTTTTAATTTTTCAATATAATAAACAACTTGTTGAAGTTGAATTAAAAACATTTGTTTTACTGCAATTAAAAAAGGATCAGAAGATAAAAGAGAATTAGGATTAACTCCAGCACATAAAGACGTATAGTAATTAAAGAATTCGTTCATAAATCACCTATCAATTAAGCAAAGAATCTAAAGAGCCGGAATTATTAAGTTTTTCCAAATCGTCAAAGCCGCCAATTCTTTTATTACCTATAACTATCTGAGGAACAGTAACTCTACCTTTTATATCATAATATTCACCTAATTTTTTTCTATACTCATCCTCATTTTCAGAAATATCTATTTTTTTAAATGGAATATTTTTCTCATTTAACAACATTTCAGCTTTTTTACAATAAGGACAATAGTCTACAGTATAAATAATAACATCTTTCATAAAATCACCTCTGATAATTTAAAATATAAATAAATTATCAGTAAAGAAGAAAGAGAGTTTATCAGACAAAAGAATAAAACTATTGTCTTATTCTAGTTAAAGTATCTTCAATATTTTTCTTTTCATCTTCAGGTAAATCAAACTTAAGATAATCTTCAAAATATTCGATTGCACTTTCAATATCATTCCTTGCCATAAATAAAATCCCAAGTTTTTTATACGAAGGATGAAAGTTTTCATTACAAGAAATTGCTTTTAAATGATTAGAAATTGCTTTATCTATATTATCATTTGCTTCATATGCAATTGCCGTTTGATAATATAAAACAGCATTATCATTTATTTTATCAAGAACAGTTTCATAATTGGCAACAGCACTATCATAATCGCCCATTTCAAACTGAATATTCCCTAAATCCCAATAAGCATCTAAATTATCTGAATCAATATCCAAAATTTCAAATAGTTGATCCATAGCTAAATCGTAGCGACAATCTTCAAGATAAAATCTTGAAAGATAATGTTTCAATGCAATTTCATTAGGCATTAAAGTAACGCCATTTTCAAGCAAATTAATTCCATCAATAATATTTTTAGACTTATAATATATATCTGCTAAATTTATATAAGTTTGTACAGATTTAGGATTAAAAGATAATGCTTTAATAAAATATTCAATTGCAAGTTCATCATTAGCTAATTTTGAATAACAAAGACCAATATTATTCAATAAATTAGGATTATTACTATCAGATTCTAAAGCCTTTAAAAAAGACTCAACAGCGAGTTGATAGTTTCCAGCTTTAAAAGAATTTAAAGCATCTTGAATATTGTTATTTATTTCATTTTCCATAACTTTATATTACAATAAAAGAAAAAATAAACAATAGAAGAAAGGGATAATATATGTCAGGACACTCAAAGTGGTCAACAATAAAACACAAAAAAGCAGCAGTTGATGCCGCAAGAGGTGTAACATTTCAGAAATTTTCACGAGAACTTATAGTAGCAGCAAAACTAGGAGGGCCTGACCCAAACGGCAATTTTAGACTTAGAACAGCAATTGATAGAGCAAAAGCCGCAGGGTTACCAAATGATAATATAAAAAGAGCAATAGAAAAAGGTGCCGGTTCATCTGGAGCCGATAACATGGAAGAATTAACATACGAAGGCTACGGCGCAGGAGGCACAGCTATTTTTATTGAAGCTATGACTGATAACAGAAATAGAACAGCAGGTGATTTAAGAAGTTTCTTCTCAAAATTTGGTGGGAACCTTGGCGAAACCGGATGCGTTGGCTGGATGTTCAAACAAGTTGGTTCTATTGAATTTAAAAAAGATAATACAGATTTTGACAAATTATTTGAAGCAGCTATTGAAGCAAATGCTCAAGATGTTATTGAAGAAGATGATGTTTTTAAAGTTATAACAGCACCAGAAGATTTTCAAAGTTGTGTTGAAACTTTAGAAAATAAAGGTTTCAAATGTAATTCTGCCGAATTAACAAGAATTGCCGAAAACCTTGTTGAAGTTACAGATGAAAAAACAGCAACAAATATTATGAGATTAATGGAAAAATTAGAAGAGCATGATGATGTACAGAATGTTTATTCTAATTTTGATATATCTGATGAAATTATGGAAAAAATTGATATATAAAAAAATCCCTCATAAAAGAGGGATTTTTTATTAGTTATATTTCATTTTTATAAATCTTGTCAGTATACTAGGATTAGACATCTCTTCATTATATTTATCTTCAAAGTTCTTTAGTTCCTTGCCAACAGTAGAATATAACTCTTTAATAACATCAGCAGCTCTTTCTTTTTCTGTAGAATATTGTGCTCTAATTTTTTCCAGTTCAGAATAATCTAAAAATTTTCCACCACAAGCATAGCACTCATCAACTTGAACTTCATGTTTAGCACTTGCATAATTTTTAACCATATCCATACCACAAACAGGACAATATCTTTTTACAGTTTCATCAACCTTATTAAATGATTTATTTTCAAAAACATTTATCAAAGGAGAAATATCTTCATTCTTTTCATCAAACTTTGAAAATTCCCTATTGTCAAAATATATGCCGCCACATCCGTTTACACAAACATCAAGATTCACACCTTGTTGCGGCATATATATTTTAACCATTTCTTCGCCACAAGCAGGACATTTAATTTTTTGTAAATTATCAGCCATAATAAATCCTCAAAAATAATATAAATTAATTTTATCATATTTATTTATTATATAATCATTCATTTAATTTAATCTGGTATTGAACTTTATTAGAGAATCAATCTTTTAGAGAATCATAATTCTAGGAAGTACTTTCCTTTTTAATACATATCACACCTTCGTTTGACCACTGATACAAACACTCACAACAACTATGTGTTTGTTCTGTAATAAAATTCACTAACACTTTCAACTTATCGTGAATTTTTTCTCGGACAATTTTTTATGAAAAAATTAATAGAAACCCTCGAAAAATCGAAGGTTTCTACTAATATTAATTTTAATATGATTTATTATTGTTGAGCACAACCAAAAGCAATTGTAACTTTTTCTTTTGGGTTAACGGATGAAACTTTCATTCCCTTAGGATCAACAAGGTATGTAATTTCATCAGCAGAATATTGGAATAAACCCATAGTACCTGATAAAGCTGTTCTAGTTAAATCAACAGGTGCTTTAACAATAGCTTTACCCACATCAAGATAGCTTCTTCCCGCAGCTTTAAATTGACCTTGGAAAATTTCACCAGTACCAACACCAATACCACTAACAGTTTGTTCAACAGCATTACTTGCACTAACAATTGCACCACCTACTGTTCTACCGACATCACCTAATAGTCCACCAGTCCAAGTAAATGGAAATTCAACTAATCTTGCAAGTCCATTTGGTTTTTTAACCTTATTAACTTGAGCAGTTAATATTTGATTAGGTAATTGAGTCTTACATTTACCAAATTTAATAGTATCAAATGACAGTTTCAAGGCACCTTGACAATGTTTTGTAGGTCTTACTACTTCAAGAACTTTACCATCTACTCTTGAACCTGCAGGATATTCAACACCATTTATGGTAACTGCATCAATAGTAGTAGCAGCAAATCTATCACCAATATTTGCAGATTTAGCACTTACTTCATCATTAAAAGTTAATTGCAATGTAGGAATAGTAACTATATCTTCTTTTTCATAGAAAGCTTTTTTTGCATCACATCCACAATCTGAAGATGATATTTTATCGTCTTTACTATAACCCATTGCAACTCTTACATTTTCAAGCATTGAAGCAATTTCAGCACGACTTGCATCTTTATTGGCACCAATCTCATTAGGTTTTGGGAATTCTGATATTCCACCATTTTCAAGTACTTTAGCAACAGGTATTTTAGCCCAAGATGGAACTTTATCCCCATCACAGTATTTACTTAATACTTCATCAGCTTTACATTCATCCATAGGACAATTTATACCTTTGGCCATAATTGAATAAGCTTCAGCTCTTGAAATTGGCTGATTTGGTTTAAATGTATTATTTGGATAGCCTGTCATTAAACCATTAGCAACAGCCTTTGCAATTGTTTTATTAGCCCAATGGGATTCAGGAACATCTTTAAATAAATCTGTAGGGCAAGATGCATTATCATTTAAATTAAAGCCTTTAACCACTAAAGTAGCCATTTCAGCCCTTGAAACAGGTAAATTTGGTTTAAATGTTCTATCCGGATATCCTGCGATTACATTATTTTCAGTTAAGATATTAATATCACAACTAGCCCAATAACCATCAGGAACATCATCAAAAGCACTTACAATTGGAGCAGCACCACCGGTCATTGCAGAATATTCGAAAGGTTCGATAGTTTTTTTCATAACATCCATACTTGTATTTGTATGGATTTGAACAGGACAACCACAGCCTTCTATATTCTGAGGATTTCTATCAACCGGTATACCATTCATCATTGGAGTATTGTCAAGACAAGGTATTGAAGCAGCTGCCCCTGTAGTTGTACCATCTTCACAACCGCAAGCAGTTGCAGGAGATGCACAAGGTGCTTCTGCTACAGGAATACCTTGTATAGTAGCCATAGAATCATCACCTAAATAAATACCATTGTTACGTTCACCAACAACTTGATTATTACCATATATTGCATTTGGATAAGCATAAACTTGTTGCTGGAATTTTTTTGCATCAGAAGGCTGTGGACATACAGCACATGTAGGATCTGATGGTGCCGGACATTGTGCTATAGGCGGACAAGTATTACAATCATCCGACAATGGCTTACAAGTATCACAGCTCTTTTTTTCAGTTTCGCAAGGATCACAAGTTGTTTTAGATTGACATGTACAACTATCTATATCATTAAGACATTTTGGGCATTTTGCCGTTTGTGGTGTCACAGGAGAAGGGCATCCAGACAAAGGGCAAGCTGCCAACATTTCATTTGATATTTCTGTTGTTGCTTCTTGTGTAAAACCTGCATTTGTGCCGGCCATTACACCTAGTGTTACTATGGCGGCAAGTGTCATTTTGTTTAATTTCATTTTTCCTCCTTGTTTATAAAAGAAATGTTACAGGCAAACAATCCTTCATTTTTTATATTTACTTCTTATTTTTTGTGTTGCTTTTACACCACAAAAGATTCTAAATCATCACATTTCTACCTATAAAAATTTATTTATATGACAATTTATATATTTCTTATCTTTGAATTATGATATGTAATGACCCTTATGTTCATTACCTTATTTAATTATTTTTTAGTATTATTATTTTGATTTGTATTATTTGAATTTATCTTTGAATTATATAAATATATGGAAAACTCATATATTTAGCCGATTAAAAATTTGGTATCATTCATACTAAAAGTCGATGTATGAAAAATTGAAAATGTTAAAATTCAAATATAGTTTATTTGGAAAGTATAATATGAATTTAAATGAACATTGTCTTTTAAATTTTTTGATTAATCCTGATGAAATAAAAGACTTATCTGAAATTTTTTTAAAGAATATTGAAGAAATTGAAAAAACTTCAAAAATAGATAATAATTAGTTATTATCTATTGGAGAATTTATGAATAATTTTTTAAATATATTACACAGACATAGATATGACATTTTTTTCACTATAATACTTATTTTAATAGTCATTTTCGGTTTTATCTTATTACAAAATAATGAAACAAAAAATCTAATAAAAATTCTTGAAAATAAATCTTTTGATATAAGACAAAATTTAATAGCAAAAAATAAACATGTAAACAAAGATATAATAATTGTTACAGTAGATGATCCATCTTATGAATATTTAATAGAGACATACGGTGATTGGCCAATTCCAAGAAATGCTTATGCTGAAATCCTTGATTATATTGAAAAACAACAACCTAAATATGTAGCATTTGATTTATTATTCATAAAGTCATTAAATAGAATACCTAACAGCGATAAAAAATTAATTGAAAGTTTTAGAAAATATAAAAATACTTATACTGCACTAAATTTTGATGATTACAACTTTGAATTAAGAAAACCACCAACTATTAATAACAAAATAAAAACAAATGTTAAAATATATTCTGATAACTTAACACCATACAAATACACAAATTGTAGAATTATACTTCCAGAAATAATTGAAGCTACAAAAAACATAGGGCACATAAATACACCAAAATCAGATGATGGATTCACAAGGACTGTTCCCATTATAGTAAAATATCCAAATTACAATACAAAAGATTATTCAGAAATAAATGATGATTACTATCTTTATATGACAGTAAAAATGATAATAGATTATTTAAATAAATATGAAAATGAAAATATAAAAGAAATAGTAGTAGATTCTAATAACAATTTAATTTTAGGGAAAAGGAAAATACCGCTTACAAAAAACGCCGAAGCAATTTTAAATTGGTATGGTAAAAGTGGAACAGAAGTAGATAATACATTTAAATATGTATCATTCTGGGAAGTTTTTAAGTCTATGCAAGCAGAAAAAAATGGTGAAAAAAGTATATTACCAAAAAATATTTTCAAAGACAAAATTGTATATATTGGAACGAACGTATTTGCTCTTTCGGATATTAAAACTGTACCTACTAGTAAATATTTACCAGGAGTTGAAATTCATGCAACATTATTCAATAATATTTTAGACAACTCATTAATTCACAATGCATCAACTCCATACAACCTAATAATTACATTTATATTATCAGCTGCAGTAGCTTTTACTGTATTTAGAATAAGATCAGTATATATTTCATTAATACTATTTTCCATTTTGACCTTTGCATTTTTATATTTTGCAACATTTACAATGGAAAAATATAATGTATGGATATGGGTTGTAATTCCAATTTTAAGTTCAGTATTTATTTTTGTATGTTCTTTTATTATAAAATATTTATTAAAATCAAGAGATTTTGAATATACATATAAACTTGCAACAACAGACGGACTAACTGAATTATATAATCACCGTTTCTTTCAAGAAGAACTAAGAAAAAAAATACAACAAGCCGAAAAGACAAAAAATACTTTTTCATTAATATTAATTGATATAGACTTTTTTAAAAAATTCAATGACAAATATGGTCATCAAGCCGGAGATGCAGTACTAAAGCATGTTGCTAATACATTAAAAAAATGTGTAAGAGCAGAAGATTTTGTATGCAGATATGGCGGTGAAGAAATGACAATAATTCTAAACAATGCAAATAAAGAAACTGCAGTTAATACTGCACAAAAAATTTGCCAGACTATTTCTGAAAAAAAATATGAACTAACTCCGGAATTAGAAGTACAAATTACAATAAGTTTAGGAGTATCAACTTATGGCGAGAACGGGAAAAAACCTACAGAATTAATAGAATATGCAGATAAATGTCTATATAAAGCAAAAGAAAACGGTCGTAATCAAGTTGGTTTTATTGAATAAAATTTCACTTTTATTTTCTTAACAAAAATAAATTAACTATCAATTCATAAAGATAATTTTACTTTATATAAAAAAGTAAGGTTTATTTTAATATAAAGTAAAGGAGATATTATGAACATTAATGCAATTAATGGAGCAAATACATTAACACAGCCACAAAATATAATGCCAAAACAAAAGAGCACAAGAGAAATTGTACGTGAAGAAATTCAAAGAGCAGAAAAATTAAAAGAACTTGAAGAAAAACACCAGAATGGGGAAATTACAGATTTTGAATATATGGTTCAAAAAATTATATTAAATACACCAACACTCCCCAAAAGTGAACCAAAATTTTCAACAACTGCATAAAATAAAGACCGCTTTTGCGGTCTTTATTTAAATTTAATAATTAACAACTGTTTCAAAGAAATAAGCTTTTGGATGTTTACAAACGGGGCAAATTTCAGGCGCTTTTTCACCTTCAAAATGATGTCCGCAATTAGCACACTCCCAAACTATTTTTTTATCTCTAACAAAAACTGTATCATTTTTAACACTTTCTAATAATTTTCTATAGCGATCCTCATGAGATTTTTCTATTTTCGCAACCATTTCAAATAATACAGCTATATCATTAAAACCTTCTTCTTTTGCTTCTTTTGCAAACGTTGCATACATATCTGTCCATTCATAATTTTCACCTGCAGCCGCATCCTCTAGATTTTTCAAAGTTTGAGGAATTGATCCATCATGTAAAAATTTAAACCAAATTTTTGCGTGTTCTTTTTCATTATTTGCAGTTTCTTCAAATATCTTACTTATTTGAACAAAACCCTCTTTTTTGGCTTGAGATGCATAATAGGTATATTTATTTCTGGCTTGTGATTCTCCAGCAAAAGCTGTCATTAAATTTTGTTCTGTTTTACTTCCTTTTAATTCAGGCATTTTTCTCTCCTTTTCAATACTAACTTTATAATAATAAATTTTTTGTAAAAATTCAAATTTAGTGTTTAAAAATATTGTAAATTTTTTATAACAAATATCAAAAAAAAAGCATAAAATATGATTCAATATACTTATATATTTGTGTTTATTAAAGTATTGGGGTATAGTGTGAAAATTAATTCTATTAATAATATTGAAGCGGCTAAAAATCAGATTAGATTTCAAAAAACATCTAGTAACAATACACAAAAAAGTTCCTTTTATGAAAACAATAATATATCAAACATATATTACTCCCCTTTATCTTTTGGAAGAAGCTGGAGTGAACATAAAAGCTGGGGTGCAAGTATAGATCCTAAAACAAAAGAGACATCATTTAAGCTTTTTACATATCCTGATACAAAAAAAGTTACAGTTACAGTTCAAAAAAGGGATAATAACATTGCCCAAAAAACTGTTGAACTCAAGAATAAAGGACAAGGTGTTTTTGAAAGTACAGAAAAATTGAAGCCTACAGACTTTACCCACGGAGATAAATATTATTTTACTATTTACAAAGGTAATGGGAACATTGATATTGTAAAAGATCCATATGCAGCAAGACAAGAAAGCCTATTAGGTGCATCTACATTATATGATCACTCATTGTTTAACTGGAGTGATAATCATTGGTATGAAAAAGATTCAAATAGAATTTCCAGAAGAGCAAATAATCAAAATAAGTTAAAATCTATTGATGATGCTAGAATATATGAACTAAATATTGCTTCTTTCACAAAAAAAGGTACATTCAAAGCCGCAAAATCAAAACTAAAATCATTAAAAGATATGGGATTTAATGCAATAGAAATCATGCCTGTTGAAAATACATATTCATTTAATTGGGGGTATGATGGCGTCGATAAATTTGCCCCATCAGAGCATCTTGGAGGTCCTGACGAATTAAAAGATTTAATAAACTATGCGCATAATATTGGACTAAATGTAATTATGGATATGGTTCCTAACCATATTGGGCCTGATGGTTCAGCATTTAGGAAGACGGGACCGTATGTTAAAGGCAACAATTGTTTTGGTGAAGCTTGGAATTTTGAAGGAAGAGATTCACGCTATGTTAGAGATTTAATGGTTAATGCTGCTATAAATTGGATTGATAATTATCATTGTGACGGTTTAAGACTAGATATGACAAAATTTATGGAATCTGATTATACAATGAAACAAATTGCAGCAGAAATAAATTATCATAGACCAGATGCATTTTTAATTGCGGAAGATAGTAGAGCAAATGTTGGTGTAAATAAAGATGGCAGTTTTTATGATAATTATGATGAACCGCATGATAAACGTGTTACAAACCCTCTAAAACAATTCGAGTCAGCTGAAGGGCAAAGCGAAAATGAACATTGCAATGCCATTGAAAATATATCTCAAAGTAAAACTTCTCTTGGAAGACTTGGATATGATAGTGAATGGGATTTTAATTATTTTCATAGTTTAAAAGATGGATTATATGGTGTTGTTGATCTTGATAGATTTGAAAAAGCCATTTATTGTTCTCAAGGCAGAGTAAAATATGTTATGAGTCATGACGAAATAGGCAATTATGAAGGTTCAAGATTAATAGCCAAACTTATGGTTCCAATGTTACACTTAAATGAAAATATTATTTTAGGAGATGAAGATTTATCAAGAGCAGAAAAATTCAGCAAATTAAAAAATTGTTCAATTGATGATGCAAAAGCAACAATATTGGCACAAAAAGCACAGTTCTGCGCAGAAAAACTTGCAATTATGTTACAAACAGGTGAACTGGATAAATATAATACAAACGGATTAACATCAAAACGATGGGTACATGCAATAGAACAAGCATTTAAAGATGAAGTATTAGAACCATTGGGAATTGATAAATCATCAGGTATAACTTTAGATTTAATAAAAACAATGTATTTAAAAAGCTTCGATATAAACAAAATGGCATTAGCAAGAACTTTTTCAATCCCCGGACCTAAAATGATATTCCAAGGTGATGAAAAAGCTGATATGACTCCATTTAGATTTTTTAGAGAATTTCAATCTATTCCTAATGAAGATTATTTATATTATGAAAAAGGATATAAACCAGGTAGAAGTGCCCTTGAAGAATCTAAATTAGGATCTCTCAGATATACACCTTCTGCGAAAAACATTATGAATAAATTTAGTAATTTAACTAAAGATCTTAACATACTAAATGAAAAGAACCCAGCTCTAACAAGAGGAACATTAATTCCGGAGAATACTGTTAAACATCAAGCTTCACAATTACTTGCCACTCACTCTGTTGATAATGAAAGTAAAAATGAAATATTTACCATTACTAATTTTAATGCTGCAGATTATCCAAGAATCGGTGCTGCGGATTATTATATTAACTTCCCTCAAGGACAATGGGTTGAAATATTAAATACCGATGATAAGAAATATGGTGGCAACGGAAATATAAATACATCACCGGTATACAGTGACGGTCAACATAACTCACCAATTAAAATTTCAGGTTATTCAACTTTAATATTCAAAAGAGTTGTTTAAAGACTAATCTTTAAAAATAATACTTACATAAATTAACTACAAATAAAAGTTAATAAAAAAAAAGCCTATTTCATCTTAAAAGGAACTCTTTCATACATTATTGTATGGAGATTTTTCCTTATAAATTTAAACATCCTCAACAAATTTAGCTTCTACAAACTCAAAGCCCTTTAGTTTGTCATTTCTGGAATATTTTGGATTAAAATACACTATTAATGATAAATTTTTACCACTATTTGATTTTAATCTTTTACAACCATTGTTTAAAAATGACTTAACTTTCCTAAAAAAAGTTCTTGATGCTGATTGTGATTCAAATGTTTTAGAACTGCCAATAGTATCTATTGCCTCAGCTTTTGCCTTTCCAACAGGCTTTGCTAACTCTCTTATTACCTGTGTATCATCACCTGTAACCATATATACAACTGGGGAACTATCATCATATACAGAATGAACAACAGGATTTTTTCTATAATCAGAATCATAAGCTCTATAGAAATTTACAAATCCTTCATCTTTCATTTTTTTTGCAGTACCATTTAAATTTCTTACTACAAAACCTTGACATTTCCTAATATTTTCATTTTTTATTACTGGCACATATTTATCATTTTTTGGATTTTTTGCCATATATCTTACAGGAACATACCCTTTAAAAGATGCAGAATTAGTTGAATTTATAATCATATAAAATCCTTTTTATTAAGACAAAACATATAAATTATTTTTTTGTTATATATACAGATTTTAATTTACATTTATATAAAATAGATTTTACTGTAATATCAGATTATCATCTATTTCAAAATCAGTTGAATTTTTATTGATTTGAAAAGTAACAGGAACCTGTACTTTTTGTCCGCAATAATCAACAGTCCATAATTCTTTCCAATATCCTTTTACATATTTACCATTCTTTTTTTTAACATCATAAGGATAATGTACTATTTGAGTATTTGTAACTTTATGTTTTATACACAATGGATTTAACTTCGAAGTTATAGGATACAATTCTTTTAAGACTAAAAACTGTAAAGAATCATTTGCTATAGAATTTCCCTCAAGAGGAAGCGACATATCATAACTACTTGCAACTCCTTTTGAAAAAAAGAAACTAACTAACAATATACTTATAAACACAATTTTCCTCATAATAAAATTATAATTATTTTTATTTTATTTGCAAATTAAAAGAGGATAACTATAATAGTTATCCTCTTTCATTTATAAATTTATTATTCTTTAACAAGAAACTCTGTATTGTCTACTTTCATTGCGAAATAAGGTTTATCTTTACCCTCTTCTTTTAAGAATAAAACAAATTTCTTATCAAAATTGAAATTTCTTTGTTTTTCAAGTTCAGGAGGCAATAATGACATTTTCATAGCAATTAAAGCTGCTTCACTTTTCAGACTACCTCCTTTATTATCCATTTTAAACTTAATTGTTTGCATTGCATCTGCAATAATATATTTTGAATCTTTTATTTTTTTACCGCATAATTCTTTGTATGAGATCATCTTATCTACGTTTAAGTTTGGAACTTTAACTGTATCATCATTTTTCAATAAATCTTTTTTAGTATTATCAACAATATAGGCATATAAGTTCTCAAAATTATCATCTTTATCAGTTCTATATAAAACAATTTCTTCTTTTTCTTTTGTAAAGAGTTTTACTGCATAATCTTCTTCAGAGTTATAAAATAATACTTCAACATTCTTTTTTAAATTATTCTCTGATTTTTTATCTATTCCAAAATATTTTACATTCTCTTCAGAACCATTAAACGGGGCAGCTGCAAGTTCATCAAAAGGATGTAAGAAATTAAAATCTTTCTTCAACATAACATAGAATAAATAAGAATTTTTTGCCTTCCAATTAATTAAATCGATTATGTCACTTTTTTCATTAAACTTTTTCTTAATATCTTTTTCTATTTGTTTTTTTAATTTTGTAGAAATAACATCTTGTACTTTGTAATATGATTCATTTGACAAGATATCTGATGTATAAAATTTTTTATTTAATTCATCGGCAATTGGAGGATTACCACCAACAAATTCTATAGGCTTACCTCCATTAAATTTATCCATAAAATCGTTCCAAACAAGCTGGAAAGTTACACACCACAAGCTGTCTTTAATTACAGAATAATCCTGTGATACTTGCGTTTTTACTGTATTAAATTCATTATTATTATCTTTTTTAAAAAAAGTAAAACCACATGATATTAAACATAAGCAGAAAAAACACACCATTAAAATAAAAGATGTAAATTTATTTAATTTCATTTACTATTCCTCCTTTTTTACTGTAACAAAATTATATCTTATAAATAGCAAAAAATAAAATTTCCGTTTTTAAAAAAAACAGAAAGTGAGAGGCAAATGAGAATAAACAATATAAATTCAAATATAAATTTTGGTAAAACACCATTAATGAAATGTATTGTAAAAAGAGAAGATACAAAAGAAAAAAGTGAAGCAACATTATATCAACTTGACCCCAAAGACAGCGGAGATTTAAATGAAGTTTTTTACAGCAAAAAAGCAGCTTGTATGTATCCATCTATGGAGAAAGATAGAGCAAGAAGATATCCAATCTCAGAATATTACTTTATAAAAGATGATAAAAGAGGTGAAGTAATAGCTAGTGCTCAAACTTCAAGACATTATAGAAGAGATAATGTAGAATTTCCAAGATTAACAACTTTAATAGAAGAAATGAACACAAACAACAAATATGTAAATTCTGCAGAACCAATGTTAGCATTTTTAGCGAATAAGGCATTTGACAGATTTGATGAAAGCTTAACAACTGGATTTTATACCGAAGATACAACTTTCTTAAAAAGAGCTAAATTTTCTCAAACAAAAAATGGAGCCTGGGTATTACCTGAAAAAAGATTTAATAATTTGATTGATAATGCACAAAAACGATCTAATATTGAATTTATAATCTAAAAATCAATTTGCAACTTTTAATAAAATAACACCAAAAATTATTAAAAGAACACCAAACATTCTCATTAAGCTTAGTGTATCTTGAAAGATAAATACGCCCAATAAAAATGTAAAAGAGGCTCCAATTCCTGTCCAAACAGCGTAAGCCGTCCCTATTGGAATATTTTTCTGAGCAATAAATAAGAAAATGCCACTTAATATCATTGCTAGTACTGCAAATATAATCCATAAAATTTTATTATTACCCAAAGATGCCATTTTCAAACCAAATGGCCATCCAATCTCAAATATAGCAGCAACAAATAAATATAACCAACTAATCATAACAAAAATATTTTATCAAAATATAAAATTATATCAAATAAATACTAACTAAATACTAAAAAGATAGATAACACTCCTTTTATAAAAACCTAATTTGATATATTTTTATATATTTTCTAATTTTACAGGTACACCATCTTCAAAATTTTCTTTTCGACGCATAAAATCAAATACTTTTGTAAATAAATTATTCTGCCCAGTTACATTATCTTTCTTTATTAAAATTGTTTCACATTTCCCTTTTCCATTAGAATAATAATCTCTATTTAAAACAACTACATCGCAATCCTTAAATTGTGCATATCTTTTCATAGACTTTAACTCACTTTGCTTAACAAGTGATTTAGTACTGCCTGATAAAAAGACATCACCTTTGAAACTTATTTTCGAAATCATAAAAGTAAATTCTCCACATTTAACGTAAATTTATAATAAATATAACATAAAGATATTTATTAAAAGATAAAGTTTTTAAAGCATATTCACTTAAAAATAGCATTTACAGACCCTTTAAAATAGAAATAAGTGTGATTCTATTTCGCAGAAACTAGCTTTATAAACGAAAAATCATAACTTTTGTTTTTCTGCCGCTGTTCACTCGCGCTCGAACCTAAAACAAAACTCCGTTTTGTAGGTGCAAAGAAACACCTTAAATGATTATTTGTAACAGCTAAAATGACTATCGCTATTTGTTTATTTTATAAGTTTTT